>NZ_LN852694.1:192171-906435 GCF_001244545.1 Candidatus Stoquefichus sp. SB1
CTGGGATTAAGTGCAGTTGTCAATGAATTTGTACCTGTATTCTATGGACAGGGGTATGAAGCCTGCAAAGCAATTATTCCAGTGCTGGTTATGTCATCCATATTTGTTGCATGGGCTAATGTGATTAGAACACAGTACCTGATTCCAAATAAGCAGGATAGGATATATATTATATCAGTATTTTTGGGAGCTATTGTCAATGTAGTTATTAATTATCTGCTGATACCTAGATATCAGGCATTTGGAGCAGGAATAGGAACATTGGCTGCAGAAATGACAGTCTGTCTGTATCAGACATTCATGGTAAGAAAGAGTATAAAAGTAACAAAATATTTCATACAGTCTCTGCCGTTTGTTGTGTTTGCGGTTATCATGTATTTCGTACTGATATTGATACCAGATATGTATAGCCCTTTAATGATGCTGTGTACAAAAGTAATCATTGGAGGAGTAATATATATATCATTATCCTACATATACTACAAAGCAATTCTAATAAGAGTTTTTAAAAGATAAATAACTTTATTATCTCAATTATTTTAATGGTTAAAGCAATTAAAAATAATATTTTATATTAATTTTAATCACAATCGGTCGTTGCAGAGAAAGAATATATGACTCGATTTTTTTAGATTTCTGGTGAGGAGGTGCATACATGTATATCAATACAACAACTATTAGTTTAATAGAACAATCAGTATATGATTCATTAAATATAAACAAACAAGAATTAGATGATTTACTTGAAGAATGTTATAACTTACTTCAAAATAATCATCATGTTTTCATGTTAGATGAACAATATGATTTCTTTAATGAATATGTAAGAAATCATATTAATCAAGAGATTGATAAAGTTATGTTTATCCATTTATCAAGAAGATTAGATCAGGATAATAATGGATATGGTTTGGATTATGTGTTAACTCATGAAACATCATTATCTCAATATTTAAAGAAATATGGTTTAACATTTCGTTATGAAAATCATATAAAAATGTATATTGATGATAAAGAAGTGATAATTCATAATGATTATTCTGGTAGAAACTTAAAACAAAGATTAGGATATACATTTAAAGATTATGCATTTAGTGGTTATGCATTTTGTGAGAATATTATAGATAATGATTACTATGAAATTGCAGTTGGAGGACCTGAATTTTTTGGTTATCTCTATCCCTATTTTGATGATGATGCACTTATTGATCAGTTTATAAATAAGAGTGTATTTTATCAGTTTATTTATTTACTGTCAATTGATGACATTGAGTTTGAAGGATACGAGGAATTAGATAATCAGGGGAAGCAGTATCATATGGTTACCAAAACATTACAACGTTTATATTTTTATAAATATGAACCTGATTTTGTTAATGAAATGAGTGTCATTATGAAATCAAAAAATGATGTTTCAGAAAAGTATTTAATAAATAAAGTTGTATTATAGATTGATAAGAAAAGACAATGTGTCAGTATTTAACGACTGAATGCATTGTCTTTTTTTTATGTTTTATCTTAAAATTTTGCTATTTATCTTAAAATTAAGATATAAATAAATCTATTTTTTCTCTAAAATGATTAGTAATGGAGGGGATAAGGATGAATAAGAAAAAAACTTGGATAGTAGGGATTGTTTGTATGTTGATACCCATTATATTGACAGTAGGGATTGCTATTTTTTTGTTTCAGGGAATCGCAACAATGGGTGAAAATGAAATTAGACATAAGACAGTCAATTATGAAGAAATATCTAAAACATCAATGAAACAAACAACAGTCTTCTTTGGTGATTCTATTACGGAACTATGTCCAGTTGAGGACTTGTATGCCATGTATACGAAGCAAACTGGCAACCCTGTTATCAATCGTGGCATCAGTGCTGAGACAACCACAACAATGCTAAAAAGAATTGAAAAGACAGTACTTGTGATGGAACCAAAAAATCTTGTTATGCTGATGGGGATTAATGACATTGCTCAAAAAGTTGATAATCAACAGATAATCAATAATATTCATCAGATGATTACATTGACAAAGCAAAAAAGTCCTCATACTCATATGATTTTACAGGCTGTTTATCCTGTGAATAAGAGTGAAAGAGAATCTTTATATGATAAGTTTCAATTAAGAGATAGAGATAATGAAACAATTCATTCCTTAAATCAAATGCTTGAAGAACTTGCTGTAAAAGAAAATATTACTTTTATAAATGTCAATTCTTATTTAGTCAATGAAAATGGCGAATTGAAAAATGAGTTCACATTTGATGGTTTACATCCCAATATGCAAGGCTATCTTGCCATTAGAGATGCTATTATGAAAACTTTAAAATAATATTTTAATGATCTTTGAGATGTGAGTCTTGATATTGCTTAGGGGTCATCAGTTTGTATTTTTTAAAGATTTGAATAAAATTACTTTGTGAACTATAATTTAATAAACAACTGATTTCAATATGCGTTTTATTTGTAAATAATAACAAACGGGCAGCTTCGTCTGCCTTTTTTCTTTGGATATAGTTAGTCACAGTTTCACCAACCTCATTTTTAAATGCAACAGAAAGATAACTTTCTGATAAACCAGTATGCAGCGCTAAATGGCGTAAAGAGATCTTATCATAAAGATGAGTGTCAATATAATGTATACATTTATAAATATGTAATGAATAATGTTCTTTTTTAGCATTAGTCATTTGCTGATAAAAATCATAAATGGATTGTTGAAAAAGAATAATGAGATCATGTGTATTATGAATGGATGATAACTTATTAAGAATGGAATCAGATAAAGAAAATGCCAATTCACTAGAAACACCTTCTTGAATATTAATACGCGTTATTAATGTGATAAAACTAATAAACTTATAATTTAAATCCTGCAAGATATTTTGGGTTAACCTTTGAGATTCTAAAACATCTATTTCTGATAATAATGATTTGACTTTATAAAAATGACCATCTCGATATGCATTTAATAAAAGTTGTTCAAAATGATAATAATCAGGAGTCCCTTGTGTTATACGACGATGTGTTAAAATATCGTCTTTTTTCTTTGATTGTTTTTTATTGATATAGTCAATGTGAATATCTTGTGGGGAAATATATTGGTGTGTACATATTTCATAAAGCATTTTTATGAAATTTTGAAATGTCATGAGATGAAGTGAAGCTATATGTGAACGAATAATTGATTCGGGAATAATTTTTGTCCAATTATCAGGAAGTTGCTGTTGTGGATTTTGCAAATCATTGAGTATACAAGAACATACAATCATATATGTTCTTTTCTCAAAGGTAACTTGTAGACGGGCAT
Source organism: Candidatus Stoquefichus sp. SB1 (assembly GCF_001244545.1). NCBI lineage: Bacteria > Bacillati > Bacillota > Erysipelotrichia > Erysipelotrichales > Erysipelotrichaceae > Candidatus Stoquefichus > Candidatus Stoquefichus sp. SB1. Next base: position 195,487 of record NZ_LN852694.1, read on the forward strand.
AAGCAACACTATGGTCATAGACAAGAATATGGGCATGATGATGTGTCATTGAAAAGACATCATGAAGAAATTCTTTTAAATCTATCATAGTAATTTTAGGATGGATAAGTTGAAATTGTTCATCAAAAATAACACAAGGAATATGTTGGGTATTATATAGTTCATCAATAATTGAAATCAGTGCATCCATTTTAAACTCCTTAATTAATAATAAAATAATGATATAGACAAAAAAATATAAATATAAATGACTTTATGGTTATTGTATACTAAATGCATCAAAAACACAATGAAAACACTTACATATAAAAATGAGTTTTCATTGATTGTCAAAAACAATATGAATCAAAGAAAGGGGAAAGACATATCATGTTGAATAAAAAAAAGAAGATTATCATTGGAGGGACAACTGCAGCTGTTCTCATTGTGAGTGGCATTGCAGGTGGAGGTATGGCTTTGAATGCATTGCAAAATGGAACAGGTCAATTGAATGATGGTGCCGTTGCTTTAGAACAAGTTGCAGAAAAAATGGTTAATGGTGCAACAACCCTGAAAGATGGAAGTGCAGGATTATATACTGGAATTGATCAGTATACTCAAGGTGTGAGTGCATTGGGTGAGGGCTCTGGACAACTCAATGAAGGTATGAAAAAATATACAGGTGCAGTGTCTTTGTTGAAAGAAGGAGCAGATGGATTATATAACGGTGTATATGGTTATACAAATGCAGTGAATGGAATGAATCAGGGAATTCAAGTCCTTGATCAGGGTGCTACTGTTTTAGAACAAGGAACAAGTGGGTTATCAACTGGAGCAGAGAAATTAAGTGAAGGAACCAAAACATTGTATGGTGGTATGAAGGTATTGGATGAGAATTCATCAGCACTTTTATCAGCACCCAATATGATGATAGAAGGTTTGACACAATTAAAAAAAGGATTAACTGTTGTTCCTAGTGAAGCAGATATTCAAAAATTAATGCAAGGTTCTTCAACTGTGAAAACATCATTAAATGGAATGAGTCAAATAGCAAATGGTGTCAATAGTACAGTTTTAACTTTAGAAACAACAATGAATGGTTTAAAACAAACAGCTTATAGTTCACAAGAATTAAATCAATTTGCCCAATTATTAGCGACCAATCCAAGTGCCGCATTAGCTTTACCTCAAGCTCAAGATATGCTTCAAGCACTTGCAGGTGCATATGTAGCAACCAACACAGCATTAGATGGTGCATCATCAACACTATCAGGTATGAAAACTTATACAGGGCAGTTATCTGCTGGGATGTCACAATTAAATCAAAATTACCAGTATATTGATGCTGGAGTCCAATCATTATCAGCATTACCAACAGCTGCTAATACTTTAGGACAGGGAATTGATGGTATGATGAATGTGATTGAAAAAGAAAAAGGTGGTATTGAAACTTATGTGAATGGTGTAAAGACTGCTTATGAAGGGACAAAAGTATTAAATCATGGAGCAAATGAATTGAAAAATGGAACTGATGTATTGGATAGTGGGGTTCAAAAACTGACATCAGGAATTCATGAACTTTATCAAGGTTCAAGTCAATTAAGTCAAGTAGGAGGATCACTGAAAGCGGGATCGTTAACTTTGATGCAAAGTTTAGCACAATTACATCAAACGAGTTCACCTCTTTTACTAGGAATGAATACACTCTATGTAGGAATTCAGAAACTAGATGAGATAAAAGCCGATCTTATGAAAGGTGCATTAGCCATTAAAGATGGGAATTCTGGGGTTAATGATGCAATGAATGGTCTTTATGAAGGCATTAAAACACTCAAAAAAGGGACAAACCAATTGTATTCTACAGTTGGAGGAAAAGAAAAATAACTCTCATCATTTTGAGAGTTTTTCTTATAATATTAAAAATATAATATAAAGATGAAAATTATGATAAAAGTTGATGAAAGAGTCTGTTAAACTGTTCTTAAAAGAAGGAGGCATGATTATGCTTGGTATTGCATTATATCCAGATAAAACAACAATTGAAGAAGATAAGAACTATCTTTCACTCGCAAAAAAATATGGGTATCAAAGAGTCTTTATGAGTTTATTACAAATTGATATTGAAAATCCTAAAAAATCTATTCAAAGATTAAAAGAAAGTATTCAATATGCGAATGAATTACAAATGGAAGTGACATTAGATATCCATCCTATGGTCTTTCAATATTTAAAAATAAAAGAAGATGATTTATCTTATTTTGCTAAAATGGGTGTCCATACATTAAGGTTAGATAGTGGTTATGATGGGAGAATAGAAGCTATGATGACACATAATCCTTATCATATTCATATTGAAGTCAATATGAGTAAAGAAACCAATTATCTTGATCTCATTTCTTCTTATCATCCACAAAAACAATATTTAAAGGGTTCACATAACTTTTATCCACAAAGATATACAGGTTTATCTCTTCAATCTTTTATGAGATGTAGTCAAAAGTTTCAAAATGCTCATCTTTCAAGTGCAGTATTTTTAACATCACAACAGGCAAAAGTCTCACCATGGCCAATATCGGAAGGGCTGTGTACATTAGAAATGCATCGAGATTTACCTATAGAAGTTCAAGCGAGACACATGAAGATGCTAGATATGATTGACGATTGGTTTATTGGCAATGCTTATGCAAGTGAAGAGGAATTAAAAACAGTAAGTGAGGTCTATCATTCTCAAATAGATACACTTTATATTGAAATAAATGATGATATAACGGATTTAGAGAAAGAGATGTTATTGAAATATATTCATGAATATCGGGGTGATGCTTCTGAATATGTTATTCGTTCTAGTAAAAACAGACAGCGTTATTATCAGTGTTCATTACCCGCTCATAAGATTCCAAAAGACATTCAACGTGGAGATCTATTAATATTGAATGAAAACTATGGACAGTACAAATCTGAGGTACAAATTGCCTTAACTGATCGTCAAGCTGATGCACGTATTAATGTTGTTGGAAGAGTAAGACATGAAGATATGATATTATTAGAATGTTTAAAACCATTTCAATGTTTTCAACTTTTAGAAAAGGAGTGAAATCATGAATTATTATGTAGGAATTGATATTGGTGGAACAAGAATAAAAATGGGAATTATCAATGAGGATGGAGATATCCTTATAAGTGAAAATCAAAAGACACAATTAGAAAAAGAAAAACTCTTTCAACAGATTAATCATTTTATCAAAGGACAGGATTATCACATCAAAGGGGTAGGTTTGAGTATGCCAGGGGTTATTAAAGAAGATGGTTATGCGCAAACAAGTGGTGCTATTCATTGCTTTTTAAATTGTCATGTGAAAAAGGAACTTGAAGATTATTTAGGGTTACCTGTCATTGTTGAAAATGATGCGAAGGCAGCAGCGATGGCAGAAAAATGGTTAGGAACAGCCAAAAATGAAAATGATTTTGTCTGTTTGACGCTTGGAACAGCAGTTGGCGGAGCGACTTATATGAATGGGCAGCTTCAGCGCGGATTAGGTGGATTAGCTGGTGAGTTTGGTGTTGCTTTGGTGGGATTAGAACCTCATCAATATGATGAACAGTCATTTTCATTTCATGCTGCTACAGTTGCAGGGTTATGTCGCCATTACAGTTATCGTGTAAAGCAGCGGGTATTAGATGCAAGAGAAATTATCAAACGCGCGCAAGATGGAGATTCTATAGCACAGAATTGTTTAGAAGATTTTTATCATGCTGTGGCTGCATTGTTTGTCAATATAGCAGTGATGATTGCTCCTCATACAATAATTGTCGGTGGAGGGATCAGTGAGAATCAGGAAGTGATGGCAGCGATTGATAAGGAATATCATCATATCTGTCAACAGTATCATGTTTTAAGTTTAGTTGATATGCCAGTTATAAAAACTTGTCAGTTTAAAAATGATGCTGGAATGATAGGAGCAGTTTATTCATTTTTAAGACGACATACAGATATATAAAAAACGCACAATGTGCGTTTTTAGAGGTATTGGAAATTTTTTTGACGAAATTGTTTTGGGGTTTGCTGGGTCACTTGCTTAAAACGTTGCGTGAAATGACTTTGGCTTGTAAAGTTTAATAAAGTACTGATTTCCTGAAAAGAATGATCAGTGAATAGAAGAAGATGTTTAGCTTCTTCTATTTTTCTTTCTAAAAGATATTGTGAAAAAGAAATATCTAATTCTTTTTTAAAACGTGTTGAAATATAAACTGAAGAATGATTTGTTAAATCTTCTAAGTCCTGAAGTGTAATTTTTTCATAGAGATGAGTATCAATGTAACTTAAACATTGATTAATAAGAGTTGAACATTGTTTTGCGGTTGATCGAATCAGTTCAATAAATTCATAACTGGCATATTTAATATACTGTATACATTCTTCAACTGTATGAATATGTGGTAGATTTTGAATCAGTGCATCAGAAAGTCCAAAAGCACTTTCTAAAGGAACACCATTATCAATAGCCATACGTGTCATAAGGGTGACAATAGAAATAAATTTAATCTTAACAGTATCTAAAGAATTATCAGCCAATGAAACAATATATGTTTTTGCCATTTGTGAAAATATCCAGTCAATTTTATCTTTACGTCCTCTTTTTACATAATCTAAAAAACGTAATTCAAACTGATAAGAATCACGGGTCGAATCTTCAACACGACGATTATATAAATTCTTTTCAAAAATTTCCTTAGCACTCATAGCTTTTGGATTGATTCTTAAATATTGAATCGGTATTTGTGTAATATCAATATCTTCATGTGTTAACAAAGAATAGAGCATACCCATTGTTTTGACAAAACTATCTGCTGATTCAGTCGCTGTATATATTTGAAATTGACTAAAATAATAATTGTTTTCTTGAGAAGCACCAAGTAACATACATGGACCAATGAGGAGTGTATATTCTTCATAATCAAATGAAGCCAATAGAACCTGATAGGTGTTGATGATATGGAGAGGATGTTGATCTTTTTTTGTTAAATAAGGAAAATCATGAAGATGTAAATAAAGTGGTGAATAGGCAGGATAATATAGTTTTTGTTGTTGATCAATGAGGCTAATAGGGATATATGTACGCTGATAAAAGGCATCAATGATTTTTTTGAGAGTTTCTATTTTCATAAGTTATCTCCTTAAAATTATTATAAAAACATTAAAAATATGATATATATACTTCTTTGGCTATTATATAATGGATTTGCAACAAAGTAAAGCGATTACAATATGGCCATGTTTTTTCACTTTGATAACAGGATTGATGCAGAAAGGATTGAGTTTATGAACAAATTAGAACAGATTATTAATGAAAAGTTAATGCCACTGGCTGAAAAGCTAACTAAGAATAATATCTTAGGGGCATTAATGGAAGGTTTTATTAGAACAAGTCCTATTACACTAGGTATTGCTTTTATCACAATTATTGGGAATTTCCCAGTTCCTGGATGGACAGATTATTTAACAAAGATTGGTTTGATGGAACATGTGAATGCGATTACCAATGGGGCAACAGGGGTTTTAACTCTTTATGTTATTTACTCATTAGCAATGGCTTATGCGAAACGTTTGCAAACAAATGAAAGAAATGCAGCAATTGTTTCATTGGCCTTCTTTATTATGATTATTCCACAAACAATCACAACAACAGTTATGGAAAATGGTCAAGCTGTTGAAAGTGTTGTCAATGCTTTGAAACTTGATTATTTAGGTGGACAAGGTTTATTTATTGGAATGATTGTTGCTTTGGTAGTGACAAAATTATACGCATATCTTTCAAGTAAAAACTTATCATTTCAATTACCAGATAGTGTACCACCAATGGTATCACAATCATTATCACCAGTTTTTGTCGTCACAATTATCTTTGTTTTGGCTTTTGCCATCAGAGTTGGATTTAGTTATACACCAGCCGGAGATATTATTAATTTCTTTGTACAAGTGATTAATGCACCATTGAATTCAATGGTAGCTAGTCCAATTTCAATTATCATTATTATGGGATTATTAGCTATTCTTTGGTTCTTTGGTATTCATAATGCTGTTTTACAAGGACCACTAGGGGTCATTAGTTTAACAATGGTCATGGGAAATATTACAGCGTTTCAAAACAATCAAGAACTTCCTTATTTATTACCATCTGTTATTTATGGTGGAATGATGGCATCAGGCTTTATGGGAATTGTCATTGGATCGATGTTTAAAGCGAAATCAGCCAAGTTTAAACAATTAGCAAAATTATCTTTCATTCCATCTTTGTTTAATATCACAGAACCGATTATGTTTGGTATGCCTATTATTATGAATCCAATGTTTATGATTCCACAGTGTTTCACTCAAATTATATGTGGATTTGTGACTTGGGGATTAGCCGCAACTGTTTTACCCATTACATTGAATCCATTTATGTCACTTTTGCCTTGGACAACACCAATATTTATCAAAATGCCATTAGCAGGTGGACTGAATTACGCCATTATTATGGTTGTTTGTTTTGTGATTACATTCTTGATGTGGTATCCGTTTTTAAAGGTCGCTGATCGTCATGAATATGAATTAGAAAAGGCGAATGAAGAAGCACATGTCATTTCAGAATAATCAATGGGTGACATGGTGGAGTCGTGCGCAACGAGGCTTAAGACTGCTCTCTCAAAAATGTCCGCAGCACCATACCATTTATCTAAAAGAAATACCCAAAAGTCAAAAGATAAGATTAAGATTTGCAGCTTTTTATGATACCCAATCCATAACAATACAAAATGTTTATTGTTATGAAAAAGGAAAATCAAAAAAATATCCCATAACTTTTAAGACTCAACAAACATATCAATTAACATCACAGAGTTCTATATGGAGTGATGCATTAGATCTTAACTATATCAATCAGTCTCATTTGGTCATTGAGTATGATATTCTTAGTGACGAAGGATATACTTGTGCATCGGGCTTTGAATCAAAGGATTATGATGTATTTGTAGCTTCTGCAAATCAGATTTATGGATTATGCAGTTTAGAATTACTTGGCTCTTCGTTAAAAGGATGTCTTTGTGCTTTTGGTGATTCAATTGTTGAACAGGGTCATTATACAAGCATCTTACAAGAAAAAGCATTGACAAAAGGATACAGTTTTATCCAATTAGGTTTAAGTGGAAATCGGTTATTAAGACAATTAGAGGCTGTTGATTTATATGGTAGGAATTATACAAATATAACAATTGATAAACAATGTTTTGGAATTGCAGGTATTGAACGTTTTCAAAGAGAAGCTTTAGAATGTCATCAAATAAAACAAATCATGATTGCGATTGGTATTAATGATCTTTATCAGCCAGGAACATTCTGTGCACAAATAAGTGAATTACCAGAGATTGAAGAGATGAAAAAGGGATATCTGTTATTAAAAAATATGATTTCAGATATTCCAGCATTATGGTGTGGCATAACACCATTTATAGGAAATTCAGATTGGACATTACCAAAAGAAAAGATACGTTTACAAATAAATGAATGGATTGAATATGCATTTATAAATAGTATCAATTTTGATGATTTACTGTTAGATGATCAAAACCAATACATTCAAGAAAATCATATAGGTGATTATTTACATCCTAGTGAAATAGGTGGAAATAAAATGGCAAAGGAGATGAGTCAATGTTTAAATATATAATGATTATCATTCTTATTTTGATAGTTGTAGGTATTTATTTTGTTTTTTGGACACCATATCCATTTGTATGGTTATTACGCTCCAAGAAAGAAGAACAAAAAGAAAAAGGTCCTCAAAATATCGAAGATATCAAAGAAGGTGTTCATATTTTACCTAACCTCCCTTATCCTTCAAAATATCCTCAAGCAACTTATGATCTCTATTTGCCTAAAAATAAATCTATTAAACATTTGATTGTCTGGGTCCATGGCGGATCATTTATTGCAGGAACAAGTCAAGGTGTCCGAAATTTTGCACCTATGCTAGCAAATCAAGGTTATGGTGTTTGTGCAATTAATTATGCTTATGCACCTCAATATAGTTTTCCTACACAGATTATACAGCTTGATGAATTCTTATCTTATATACAACAAAAACTTAAATTAGAGAATATCATCATTAATGATGTTGTATTAGGTGGAGATTCAGCAGGTGCAAATATTGTTGCTTCATATGCTTCTATGTATCAAAATGAAGATTTAATACAAAAAGTCAATATTCAATTGCATAATTCATTGTCAATGAGTGGACTGCTCTTGTTTTGTGGACCTTATGATCTTTGTGAAGATTTTCAAAAAGATCAGTTCAAGCAGTTTCGACTGTTTATGAAATATATAGGTTGGTCTTATTTAGGACATAAATACTGGTGGCGTAGAGAAGAGAAACGATGGGCTTCACCACTATATCATGTTCATGATTGTTTTCCACCTACTTATATTTGTGATGGGAAAAAATTCTCTTTTTTATGGCAAGGTCAAAAACTTGCTGACGCTATAAAAGAGAAAGGAATCTATGTGAAAACAAGATTTTATGAAGACATGTCACATGAATTTCAGTTTGAATATCGTCAGTTTCCAGTAGAAGCAATGCAGGTTTATGAAGATACTCTGATTTTCTTAAAACATATTTTAAAAGAGGAAGATGAAAATGTTAAATAAAGATTTTTTATGGGGTGGGGCAATGGCCGCGAATCAATGTGAAGGTGCTTATGATGATGGTGGTAAGGGATTATCGATTATGGATATCATAACTGCTGGCAGCAAGAATCATCCTCGTCAAGTGACAATTGATATTCAAGATGAGCGTTATTATCCGAATCATGAAGCGATTGATTTTTATCATCGTTATGTTGAAGATACAGACTTATTTCAAGAAATGGGATTGAAATGTTTGAGAACATCTATTGCATGGTCCAGAATATTTCCTAATGGTGATGAAAGTGAACCGAATGAAGAAGGCTTACAATTTTATGACCGTTTATTTGCAGAATTAAAAAGGAAAGGAATGGAATCGATTGTGACTATTTCTCATTATGAGATGCCTCTCTATCTTGTGAAGAAGTATGGGGGCTGGAGAAATCGACAACTGATTGAATTCTATACCCGTTATGCAAAAGTTCTTTTTGAAAGATATAAAGGCATTGTTCGTTATTGGATGACATTTAATGAAATTAATAGTACAGTTAAAATTCCAATGATTGCTGGGGTTATGATACAGCCAGGTGAAAATGCAAAACAAATCGCTTATCAGGCATTGCATCACCAATTTGTTGCAAGTGCAAAAGCAGTTCAACTGGCACATCAGATTGATCCACAAAATCAAGTTGGATGTATGGTCATGACAACTGTAGGTTATCCAAAGTCATGTCATCCTTTGGACATATTAGCAGCTCAGGAATATTTAAGAGATGGAACGCTCTTCTTTTGTGATGTCCAAGTGAGAGGATATTATCCAGGTTATTTTCAGCATTATGATATCGATTTAGATATAACTCAGCAGGACAAAGAGGATTTAAAAAAAGGTATTGTTGATTATATAGGTTTTTCATATTACTCATCACAAGTTGTTTCTCATTTAAACGAAGGAGAGAAGGTACAAGGAAATATTGTGACTGGTTTAAAGAATGAATATTTGCAGGCAAGTGAGTGGGGATGGCAAATCGATCCACAAGGTCTCGTTTATCTCATGCGTATTCTTTATGAACGTTATCAAAAGCCACTCTTTATTGTAGAAAATGGATTAGGTTATAATGATCAAATGAATCAAGAGGGACAGATTATTGATAATTATCGTATTGAGTATATGAGAAAGCATATTCAGGCCATGAAAGATATTGTAGAAAAAGAAAATATTGATCTTATCGGATATACAGTATGGGCACCAATTGATATTGTATCAGCTGGTACTGGAGAAATGAAAAAAAGATATGGTATGATTTATGTTGATAAAGATGATGAAGGTCATGGCTCTTTAAAAAGAAGAAAAAAGAAATCATTTGAATGGTACAAACAGGTGATTGAAAGTAATGGAGAAATTTTATGATGAGATATTTAAGTATTGATGCAGGAGGAACTTTCATAAAATATGCTTGGATGGATGCATCGGGTCATATTTTAAAACAAGGGAAAAAACCAACACCTTATACTTCTCAGGAGGATTTTATGGAAGTCATTCATGAAATATGGAAACAGGAAAGAGATGAAAAGGCTGGTATATGTATGTCACTGCCAGGAACCATTGATGTTGAAAAAGGGTATATTTATCAAGGTGGTTCTTTAACATATCATCATGGTGTTGCTTTAAAGGAGAAATATGAAAAATTTTTTGGTGTACCAGTAGAGTTAGAAAATGATGCACGTTGTGCAGCCCTTGCTGAAATGGCGAGTGGACATATGCAAGATATTGAAAATGGAATTGTTTTAACTTTTGGAACGGGAGTTGGTGGATGTTTTATTATGAATCATGATATTTATAAAGGAACTCATCTTTTTTCAGGAGAAGTTTCAATGTTAATATGTGATGATTTGAAAGCCAAAGGAATGGATGCAGTTTTAGGACATATTGGTGGAATTGGACATTTTTGTAGACGTGTCTGTGATACTATGCAGGTGCCATTTCAAGAGGGCAAAACAGTTTTTCAATGGATTCAAGATGGAAATGAAATTGCTGTGAAGTTATTTCATGAGTATTGTTATCAAATCGCAATACAGTTATTTAATATGCAGATGATGTTAGATCCATCTCGTATATGTATTGGTGGTGGAGTCAGTGAAAACCCTATTTTTATACAAGGAATTCAAAAGGCTATGACAGCTTTTTATGATTCATTGCCAGTCACAATGCCGCGTTTAGATATTGTGCCATGCTTTTATCATAATGATGCAAATTTAATAGGAGCATACTATCATTTTCAAAAACAACAATCAAAAGTAAGAGACTAAAGAGAAGTTTCTTGCTTTTTCTTTTGCTAAAAATGACATATATATGTACATATCTTTATGGTATAATAGAAATAATTGGGAGGAATGACAATGCGTTTAGAGGAATTGGTTAATAAAAATTATAATCAATTAAATGAAAATGATTTATATATCTGGCAATATATTTCTGCTCATCGTAAAGAATGTGAAAAGTTATCAATTGATGATTTAGCATTACGATGTCATGTATCACGAACAACCATTATGCGATTTGCCCAAAGATTAGGGTTAAAGGGATATACAGAATTAAAGGTCTATTTACGTATTGATAATCAAAATCATCAACATCAGCAAACTGGGTTAGAGTTAGTTTATCGAACATATCATGAATATATGGATATTATTAAGAAAAAAGATTTAACCCATGTTATTGAAATGATTGCGCAATCGGAAAATGCTTATGTCTATGGAACTGGAAGTATTCAAAATAATGTGGCGGCTGAGATAAAAAGATCTTTTTTAGAGGTTGGAAAATTATTTTTTACAATTCAGTCAATGAATGAGACATATGCTTTTGAAAGTATGATGACAAGCAATGATGTCATCATTATGATTTCTTATTCTGGTGAAAATCAGCAATTATTAGATTTTGCTAAAAAACTAAAAACCAAAAGTGTTCCGATTATTGCTATTACTGCAACAAAAGATAATACTTTATCCCATATTGCAAGTGAATCTTTTTATGTGGATGTACCTAATATTTTAAATCCACTCGGTCCACGTCATGAAGGATTAGTCAATTATTTTATTCTCATTGATTTTATCCTTGTCAAATATATAGATTATTATGAAAGGAAAATGAATAATGACAATCGAAGAACTCGTGAACTCTCACTATGATCAATTAAATGAAAATGATTTATATATCTGGCAATATATTTATCATCACAAAAGAGAATGTCAAAAAATGTCTATACAAGAATTGGCTCATTCTTGTAATGTTTCACATACAAGTATTATTCGTTTTTGTAAAAAGATTGGTTTAGATGGATATAGTGAATTAAAGGTTTATTTAAAATGGAGTCTCAATCGACAGTTTGATTTTGATAGTCAAATTATGCGTAAAGTGACTGATGAATTAAAAGGAACATTGGATATGATGGGTAATCAGGATTTTGACCACTTGCTTAAATTGATTGATGAAGCCAAAAGAATATATGTTTATGCTACTGGAGAAGTTCAATTTCATGCAGCTCAAGAATTTAATCGTGAGTTTGCTTATCGTCATAAGATCATGCATGTCATTGAAGGGAGAACTGAGTTAGACACTGTTTTAAATCGTGCAAGCAAAGATGATTTATTTATTTTGATTTCATTATCTGGTGATAATGAAACAATTGTTTTACTTTCTAAAGTTCTAGAAAAGATGAAAATAAAAACAATTGGTATTGGAATTGATAATGGCAATCTTTTATCACAGCATGTTAGTGAATATATTGGCTTTAAAACCAGTTATTTTCATACTGGTTTTCAAGATAAGAGTTATTGCTGTACAGGTCATTTTTTTCTGATTGTTAATATGTTGTTTTTAAGATATTTAGAATATTGTTCATTAAAAGAACATCAACAATTTGTATTATCATAATTATGATAGAGATATTGGAATAACATCAATATTTTTGATATAATACACTATATAGAAAACAAGGAGGAAATATGAAATGAAAAAAGTTATCAAAACAGATAAGGCTCCAGGAGCCATTGGTCCATATAGCCAAGGAATTGATTTAGGAAATATGATTTTCTTTTCTGGACAAATCCCATTGGATCCAAAAACAGGAGAAATGCCAGAAGGTATTGAAGCACAAGCTAAACAAGCATTAGATAATGTCAAAGGTTTATTAGAAAGTCAGGGACTTGATTTTTCAGATGTTGTGAAAACAACTGTATTTTTAGATAATATGGATGATTTTGCAACAGTCAATGGTATTTATGCAGAATATTTTGTGGAACCATATCCTGCGAGAAGTGCAGTAGAGGTTGCAAAACTTCCAAAAGGTGCACTTATTGAAGTCGAAGTTATTGTCGCTAAGTCATAATAGTGTTATATTGATAGAACGTTATGATGAATATTTAAGGGTGTATTATGCTGATGGACATAGTGAAATCGCTGATGAGGATATTCGTAGTTATATTAAGAAAAACAAAGGAAAACAAGGATATAAGAATCCTGTTTTGGTAAATTCACAATGGTTATATCCAACAGTGGATCAAAAAGATTATCTTTGTTGTTGGATAGATTTAGAACAGTTGGATGAAGATAATGAATTTTATATACATCTTCTCAGACAAAAAGGAATTTATCAAAAAGCAATCTCAATATACCTAAAGCAAAAAGAAAAAAGTTTCAAAAAAGATGATTGAAAACTCAATCATCTTTTAAAGTACGATTAATGTAAATAATCCCATAGCTAAGCAATAAGCAGAGAAATAATTCATTTTACGTTTATTAAGAATACTAAATAATAATTGTAATGCTAAATAAGTCACAACTCCACTAATTATAAAAGCAATAAGATAAGGTAACCATAATGTTGTGAGTGTTGGGCTGGCTATAAAATCTTTTAGTTTTAAAACAATCGCTCCTAAGCTAACAGGCATAAACATAAAGAAAGAAAAATCTCTTGCTGTTTTTTGTTCAAGACCACCTAACATACCACCAGTAATTGTAGAACCACTACGAGATATTCCTGGTAATAAGGCAACTAATTGGAAACACCCCATACGTAAAGCATCCCATAGATTTAATTTTCTTTTCGTTCTATTTCCTTTATATCCATATTTATGAATGAGCATTAAAAAGACGGCAGTCACTAATAAAGTACAACCTACAAGTTTAACATTGGAAAAAGCATTTTCAATATAATCATTGAGTAAAACTCCACCAATAGCAGCAGGTATTGTCGCAACAATCAACAACATACAATAGCGAAAATCTGGGAGCACTTCATCTCTTTTGTCAGCTTTAAAAATATAACTAAAGAAAGACATGAAGAGTCTAGCTATATCTTTACGATAATAAAACATAATGGCTAATAATGAACCTGTATTCACAAGAACTTCAAAAGTAATATCGGTCGTTGGAAATGACCAACCAAAATGTTGAAAGATACTTTTAAAAATAACCAAATGACCACTACTCGAAATAGGAATAGGTTCACTAAACCCTTGAATGGCTCCTAAAATTCCATAAACTAAAATATTTTGCAATAAATCCATAAGATAACCCCTCTCATATTGATATCAATCATAAATTGTTCACTTTATATGGATAAAAATGAAATTCATTTCATTGTTTTTACTATATTCATTATATATGAAATTTCTAAAAAAACCTAGAAAGAATTATATTTAATCATTTTTAAGGAATACTAGACATAAAATAGAAAACAGGGGGTTAAATATGTTTTTAGTTAATTTTGTATATGATGATGAAGAGTTACTGGAACCCTATGAATGGCAAGATGATGATTGTTTTGAAGAATTTTATTATCTTCCTATTTATCGTGTGACTTTAGAACAATTACATGATTTTATTTATGCCCAAATGTGTATAGAAAATTGTGAAGATACACATTTTATAGTTGGAGATGGACATTATAGTGTTGTTATTGAAATAAAAGATCAAAGAATAGCACGTAGGGGAACCGTTTCATATGTTCAAAGAGAAATGATTAATCATATTATTATGTCTTTAGGATTGACTTATTTTGAATATCGTATTATTGAAGAGGCTTATGAAAAAGAATTTGGTTTAACAAGAGAGGAAAGAATGAAGAAGATTTGTATTGAAGAAGTTATTGATGAAATTTTTGTAGTTCATTATGAATTGTTTTTAGAGTTGTGTGATCAATTAAATATTAAGGAAGAAGGTCCTAGTGAACAATACTTAGCATTAAAGAATAAGATTGATAAAGGCTATTCTTCATTACATGAATTATTATATCGTGAATTGATTCAAAAACGTTAAATGTTAAAAGAATTAGACATATTGCTAAAGAAATTTGCTAGGCAATCATGTCTTTTTTCTTTATAATAAAAGTACATTGGAGGGATATTATGTTAGGTGAAAAATTAATGCGATTAAGAAAGAAACAGGGTTATAGTCAACAGGAAGTCGCAGATTTACTTTCAGTAACAAGACAGACAATATCAAACTGGGAATCTGAACAAGGGGTCCCAGGAATTGATAAAGCAAAAATGTTAGCACAGTTATATAATGTGAGTTTAGATGATCTTGCTGAAAATGATGTAGAAGTTGTTACCAAAGAAAAAAGTTATAAAGATTTACATTTGCTTTCTTATTTAATTGGAAAGACTTGTATTCTTGAATGTTATGATAGTTCGTTATTATTTGATGCATCGAATAGTTCAAAAGTTAAAGTTATTGATGTCAATGAAGATTGGATAAAAGTTGAATATCAACGTACTGCATCACATTCACTCTTTAAAAAAGAATCAGTGATAAAATTAATTGATTTATCAGATGTCAATGGTTTTGAAATTATGGAGGATAATTTATGAGTGGGATTGGGATTATTCTGACACTTATTGTTGCTTGTTGTATTTTAAAAGAAGTTAAGAAACTTAATAAGAGTGAAGGTATGACAAAAGAAGAAATTATGGTAAGACAAATGTTAGCTGGATTGGTTCAACAAAAATGTGAGATTGTTATGAAAGAACCATCATGGCTTATCGATATCCCTTATAGTGTTGAGGGAATTATAAAAGATATTGATGATGAATGGGTTTTAATTTCGATTCAAAAATCTAAAAAAGAAATATTAAAAATGTTACGTATATCAATGATCAAAGATGTTAAGGAAATTGGAGAAAAAAGTCATTAAAGTCCTGTTTTTCTCCAATTTCTTTTTGAATTTAGAAAAGAAATTGATTGCATGTTAAGGTTGACAATGAGGATGATTTGCATATAATTAAACCGAGAGTTTAATTAATGGAGGGACAGAAATGGGAAGACGAAAAAAACAACCTTGTTATATTCATAGAGAGAATATTGCAACATCTGCACATCAGCTGTTTATGAGTAAAGGAATTGAACAGACATCTATGAATGATATTGCCAAAGCAGCAGGTTACAGCAAGGCAACATTATATGTATATTTTCAAAATAAAGAAGAAATTATTGCATTATTGGTTCTTGAAAGTATGAAAAAGTTAGATGAATATATAACATCAGCACTTGAAAAAGAGAAGAAGGCTAAAGCACGTTATGAAATGATTTGTCAGTCATTAGTTCATTATCAGGAACAATTTCCCTTTTACTTTGAAATGGTACTTGATGAAATTAATATTAATTGGCAAAAGAGTCATTGTGTGGCAGAAGAACAGGAAACATTTCGGGTAGGAGAAAGCATAAATGAAAAACTTGGACAATTTATCCAAGAAGGAATACAAAATGGAGAGTTAAGAAAAGATATTCAGATCATTTCTACCATTATGGCATTTTGGGGAATGTTATCAGGGCTTATTCAATTAGGAGTAAAAAAGGAATTATATATTAAACAAGAACTTCATTTATCTAAACAGAGTTTTTTACAATATGGATTTGATACATTGTATCGTTCTATAACTATGGAGGGGAAAAATGAGTAAAAAAAGATTATTAGCCATTTTAGGTAGCCCACATCATAATGGAGCAACAGGAAGTCTATTGAATTATATTTTAAAAGAAGCAAAGAAAAAGGGATGGGACATTAATAAAGTCAATCTCTATGAAAAAGAAATTGCATATTGCAGAGGATGTAGAAGATGTCTGAGTACAAAGGAGTGTATTCAAAAGGATGATATTGGTGAAATTGCTGAATTATTAAAAGAATGTGATTTGGTTATTTTAGCTGCTCCTACTTATTGGGCAAATGTTCCAGCTATTGTTAAAAATATGTTTGATCGTTTACTAGGTGTTGTGATGGAGGAGACAGGTCAATTTCCTAAGCCTCGTCTGTCTTCTCAACAAAAATATTTTCTTATAACAGCCTGCAATACACCTTTTCCATTTTCATTTTTATGTGGTCAAAGTCGAGGAACAATTCGGGCTATGAAAGAGTTTTTTAAGACAGCTGGATTGAGTTATTTGGGAAAGATTGTTTTGACAAATTATAAAGGTAATTTAAAAATATCTCAAAAATTAAAAAACAAAGTCAAAAAAATATTAGAAGAATGAAAGAAGATATGAAAAAAGGAATCAATAATGATTCCTTTATCTTTTCTTGATTGTAATTCCAATTTTTCTTTCGACTTTCGCTAATTTCTTTCTTGCGATAGGTCTTGCCTTATTGGCACCAGCTTCTAAGACATCATCTAAATAACTACCTGTTGTAATTTCCTTATAGCGTGCTTGAATGTTTTCTAGTTCTGCACCAACGATTTCGGCTAAATCAGTTTTAAATTCACCATAACCTTTTCCATCATATTCTTTTTCAATATCCTCAATTGTTTTTCCTGATAAAATAGAATAGATCTCTAATAGATTGGAAATACCAGGTTTGTTTTGAGGATCATAGTGAATATGCCCATCGCTGTCAGTAACAGCTGATTTGATTTTCTTTTTAGAAACATTAATATCATCAAGAATATAAATTGTTCCTTTCCCAGCTTCATCTGATTTAGACATTTTTTTAGTTGGATTTTGTAAATCCATAATTCTTCCTCCCACTTTAGCAATTAAAGGTTCAGGAAGTTTAAATGTTTCACTATAACGTGAATTAAATCTTTCTGCCACATCACGACATAATTCAACATGCTGTTTTTGATCTTCACCGACTGGAACATAATCAGGATCATACATTAAAATATCAGCATTCATAAGTGATGGATAATTGAAAATACCAGCCCCAATAACTTCGTTTTTTGAAGCTTTATCTTTATATTGTGTCATACGAGATAATTCACCCATAGAGACCATACATCCTAAATACCAACCAAGTTGAGCATGTTCTAAGACATCGGATTGTAAAAAGAGTGTCACTTTTTCAGGATCTAATCCAGCAGCAATATATAAAGCAATCAAATCTTTTGTATTTTGTCTTAATTCTTTTGGTTCCTGGTAGATTGTCATTGAGTGTAAATTGGCAATAAAAATAAACATTTCATATTCATCCTGATAAGAAACAAATGGCTTAATAGCCCCAATATAGTTTCCTAAAGTTACACGACCAGTTGGTTTAATTCCACTTAACATTCTTTTCATCATTATTTCCTCCTTAAAATAAAAAAACATCCTTATAAAAAGGACGTTTGAACGCGGTACCACCTTTATTCATATCATTTGATATGCACTTTCATCTTAACGCGATTAACGATAAATAACTCTTGCTATTTATGACTCCAGAATCCCAATTCATCTATGTCTATGACTTGTTTTCACCAACCACAAGTTCTCTATATTCATTCAACATAAATTACTTCATTCCTTCTTTGTCTTTATTGTCATTATAGAAGTCTTTCTGCTAAAAATCAAGAGATTATCGAAAAAAGAATTTCATAAATAAACAAAATGATGTATAATATGAAATGCGAGGAGATGATATTATGATTAGAATATATACAGCACCAAGTTGTGCATCATGTCGTAAGGTAAAGGCTTGGTTAAAAGAACACCAAATCCCTTATGTAGAAAAAAACATCTTTTCAACCCTTTTAAGAGAAACAGAATTACGAGAACTTTTAGAAAGAAGTGAAAATGGAACAGATGATATTATTTCTAAGAGATCTAAAATTATAAAAGAAAATCAAGTTGATATAGACGATATGTCAGTTAATCAACTGATTCATTTTATTCAAGAGAATCCATCGATTTTAAAACGACCAATCATCATTGATGAAAGACGTTTCCAGGTTGGATATAATGCTGAAGAAATAAGAGCGTTTATTCCACGAGAGTTAAGAAGGTTGCAAGAATGCGATAATAGTGATTTCTGTCCACAGTTTACAGATATCAAAACAGAATACTATAAAGATAAACAGGCGGACTGCCCTCAAGATTAAAATAACATGGCAGATTATATTCTGCCTGTTTTTTTAATTGAAACAATTTCAAAAAATTTTGAAACCTTAAATCCTGATTGCATTTTATTTGGACCTCAAGTAAAATAATCATTAGAGGATAGAGTAAATGACTATCAAAAAAAGTTATGAAGAAAATGAAAAAACTGGGATATTCTCAGTTTTATTTGTTAAAGGAGGTTAAAATTATGTGGGGTATTATTGCTACTTGGCGTATGGCAGTAGAAGGAATTAGTGAAGCAAGTGAAATTTTAGAAAATCATGGTGATGCTGGTGATGCAATTGAAACTGCCATTAGAGCAGTTGAAGATTTTGAGTATTATAAATCAGTAGGTTATGGAGGGCTTCCTAATGAGGATATGGAAGTTGAATTGGATGCTGCTTTTATGGATGGGAATACTTTTGATATTGGAGCAGTTGCAGCTATTAAAGATTTTGCAAATCCAGTTTCGATTGCGAGACGATTAGCAAAAGAAAAAGTCAATTGCATGTTAGTTGGAGAAGGTGCAGAAAGATTTGCTCATAAAGAAGGTTTTGAAAGAAAAAACATGTTAACAGATCGTGCCAAAATTCATTATAAAAATCGTGTCAAAGAAGTTCAGGATCAAGTGATTAAGCCTTATGCTGGACATGATACAGTAGGGATGGTTTGTCTGGATATGAGTGGAAAAATGACAGCTGCAACATCGACAAGTGGATTGTTTATGAAGAAGAAGGGGCGTGTTGGTGATTCTCCAATCGTTGGGTCTGGCTTTTATGTAGATTCCACTGTTGGTGGTGCAAGCGCAACGGGTCTAGGTGAAGATTTAATGAAAGGCTGTATTTCTTATGAAATTGTTCGTCTGATGAAAGAGGGAATGCACCCACAAGCTGCATGTGAAAAAGCTGTTCAAGAATTAGATAAAACATTAAAACAAAGAAGAGGAAGTGCAGGAGACTTATCTTTAATTGCAATGAATAATAAAGGTGAATGGGGTGTAGCAACAAATATTGAAGGTTTTTCTTTTGCTGTTGCAACTGCGTCACAAAAACCGATTGTTTATTTAACAAAGCTCATTGATGGAAAATGCCAGCATGAAGTCGCAAGTCAAGAATGGTTAGATAACTATATGAAAACAAGAATGGCACCTTTAGAAGAGAAATAATGTAAAAAAGATATTGCAGTCATTGATAAACAAATTTTGAAGTTGTTCAAAAGATGAGAATTTTAAATAAAGAATAGGAATGGTTATAGAGGAAATGAAATTATTGTTCTAAGGATAATAAAGAATCAATATTAAGTTGTTTATATGTTCACTATGCGTTAAAATTATTATAGGTAGAGGTTAAAGAAACCAGTGCGTATGATTTGAGGTTATGATGAGTAAACTGAATGTAGAGATTGAAATATTATCTTCAATATGAATGGTTACTGATAAAAATAATTTGGATGAATTTCTGACTTTTGTGAATACTTGTTTTATGAAAAGATATAAGTCATTAACTCAATCAATGAATAGTGAGGATATCCATACAAATACAAAAATATACACTCCTGGTATCTATTATCTTGCAAACATATAGGAGGTCAAGACATGGAAAGAATAGTTGAAATTTGTTGTGGCAGTTATGAAGATGCATTGAATGCATATCGTGGTGGAGCATCACGTATTGAACTCAATAGTGGACTTTATTTAGGTGGCTTAACACCAAGTTTAGGAACTTTAATTCTGACTAAGCAAAATACAGAGTTAAAAGTTATAGCAATGTTACGTCCAAGAGGAGCAGGTTTTCATTATACTGATGATGAATTTGAAGTGATGAAAAATGATGCGGTTTTGATGATGGAACATGGAGCAGATGGAATTGCCTTTGGATGTTTAGATGAGAATGGAAATATTGATGTAAAACAAACACAACAAATCATTAATATTGTGAAAGAATTTGATGGAGAAGTTGTTTTTCATCGTGCTTTTGATTGTGTTAAGGATCCTTATCAAGCCATTGAAAAATTAATTGATATGGGTGTTCACCGTATTTTAACAAGTGGACTTCAACCTAAGGCAGTAGATGGTAAAGAATTGATTAAAGATTTACAAATGAAATATGGAGATCAAATTGAAATCTTGGCAGGTAGTGGCATCAATGCTGACAATGCTTTGGAAATGATGAATGATACAGGGATTAGCCAAGTTCATAGTTCTTGCAAAGATTGGGTCAATGATCCAACAACGAAATGTCATGCTGTATCTTTTGGTTATGCAACACATCCTCATGAAATGGATTATGATGTTGTGAGTCAGGAATTCGTGGAGAAGATTGTGAATAGTCTATGATAAGAAATTTAAGAAAAAATAAGCAGATAAGATTGTTGATTACACTTGTTTGTGTAATTGTTGCAGCTTTTTTACAGGCTTATGTGATTCAGGTTTTTATTCAGCCTGCTGATCTTCTGTCAAGTGGATTTACAGGTGTAGCTTTATTGATTGAAAAAATAACATCTACATATTTAGGTTTCTCTTTTTCAACTTCACTTGGAATGATTTTATTAAATGTTCCAGTAGCCATGATTTGTTATAAGAGTATTAGTCCTAAATTTACGTTCTTTTCTTTATTAGAAGTCTTTTTAGCCAGTTTCTTTTTAAGAGTTATTCATTTTTCACCTATTTTTGATGATGTTTTATTAAACATCGCTTTTGGTGGTTTTGCATATGGTTTATTAACTGTTATTGCTTTAAGAGGCAATGCTTCAACAGGTGGAACAGACTTTATTGCTTTATATGTTTCTAATAAAAAAGGAAGAGCTATCTGGGAGTATGTCTTCTTGTTCAATACAGTTATTTTGGTTATTTTTGGTTTTATGTTTGGATGGGAACATGCTGGATACTCCATTCTTTTTCAGTTTATTTCTACCCGCACAATTGATTCGTTCTACCATCGCTATGAACGTGTCACTTTACAGGTCACAACAACACATGCTCAAAAAGTCATTGATGCCTATGTTCAACACTATCGTCATGGTATTTCATGTGTTGATGCAATGGGAGGATATAGTCAAAAACCAATGAATCTACTGCATACTGTTGTCTCAAGTTATGAAGTTCAGGATATTATTGATTTAATGAGAGAAGTCGATCCAAAAGTGATTGTCAATGTATTAAAAACTGAAAATTTCTTTGGTGGTTTTTATCAGGCACCAATAGAATAAAGAGTCTTAGATGGCATCTAAGACTCTTTTGATTTTACTATCACAGTTTTTGATATACTGAAGATGATATGGCTTGATAATTTCTAAAAATCTAATATAACCTGTATCTTCATGATAAACCTCAAATTCTAGTTCATAATCTTTTTGCTGAAGATACGTATTTTCATCCAGTGATAAAATACCTTCTTCAAATTCAATATCATAACGATGTGTTGTTAAAGAAAATTGTTGTTTTAAATCTTTCAAATCAATTCCTTCTTTTTTTAATATATCTACAATTTCATTATGAAGTTCATGATTTTGATAAAAATGTTCTTTGTCTTGAACTGATAAAAGAATATTGGTTTCGATACGATGATCATTGATAGGTCTTTTTAAAGTCATTTCATATTGATTGTTTTTACTTCTTACACGTAGCATGTATTTTTTTTGTTGTAAGAGAGGATGAGTAAAATAATCATTGATTTGGATATAATCCTCTTTAATGCGACTATGATAGTCGTTTAAAATTTGATGAAAAATATCTTTTGTAAGTAAAATCTTATATTCAATTTCTATATGTTCCATTCTTATCACCATTCTTATTTTATCTTTTATTGAATTATATTTCAATTATTATATAATAAAGAAAAGTGGGTGAAAAAATGAAAAGGTATGCAACTGTTTGTAAACTTGATGAGTGTTCAAAAAAATTAGAACAGAAAATAAAAAAGGAACTTGATACTTTTATGACTTATGATGAAGACAATCCAGAACTTGTGATTAGTGTTGGTGGGGATGGAACAGTTCTTTATAGTGTACATAAGTATATTCACCAATTAGATCAGGTTTCTTTTATTGGTATTCATAGTGGAACGCTAGGGTTTTTAACGGATTATCAAAAGGACGAATATATGGATCTGGTTCATGATATACGATTAGATGAATTTAAAACTTATAATCGTTGTTTATTAGAAGTGAAAACACATGATGAAACATATATGGCTTTAAATGAAGTAAGATTAGAAAATAATCGTCGCTCACAAGTTTTGGGAGTTTATATTAATGGTGATTTTTTTGAAACATTTAGGGGAAATGGTTTATGTGTATCAACAGCTTCAGGGTCAACTGCTTATAATAAATCATTAGGGGGAGCAGTTATTAATTCTGGAGCAGGATTAATGCAGTTAAGTGAAATTGCTGGGATACATCATAATGCTTATCGTTCTTTAGGGTCACCACTTATTTTAGATTGGACGCATATTATTCATTTAGAATCTGAGAATTTTGATGGTTCTATTTTAGGAATTGATACATTGGTTGTTGATTTAAAAGGAGCAGGATCTGTTGATATATCTTTAGCAAAGCAAAGAGCAAGATTTGTTCAATACAAACGTGTTCCTTATATTGAAAGACTCAAAAGAGCGTATTTAAGTGAATGAAAAGACAATGGATTGTAGAAGCTCAACATGCTCAAATCAGAATTGATGATTTTGCTTATCAGCATGGAATGAGTCGAAAAACTTTAAAGGATATTAAATTACGCGGGGATATACTTGTAGATAATGTTCATCGTACTGTGAGATATTTATTGCAGCCTGGAGAGGTTGTCACCTTCTTATATCCTGATGAAATCAATCAAATAAAAGCGGTCAATATTCCATTACAAATTATTTATGAAGATGACTATTTATTGGTTGTTCATAAACCCAAAGGACTTCCTTGTATTCCCACAAAAGCCCATCCTTATTATACCCTTGCAAATGCCTTGACATATTATTATCAGCAAATTCATCTTCCTTCAACAGTTCATCTTGTGAATCGTTTAGATAAAGATACATCCGGATTGTTGATAGTTGCTAAATATCGAGATATTCATGATTGTATGATGAAAGATTTTCAGCATATCTATCGGCAATATCAAGCCCATGTTCATGGTCGTGTTGAGCAGGGGACAATTCGTTTACCTATTTATTGTGAAGGTCAGGGGATGACAAGAATTATTGATGAAAGAGGAAAGGATTCGTGTACACATTATAAGTGCCTTGATTATAAGCAAGATACATCGCTAGTAGAGTTTGTTTTAGAAACAGGACGGACTCATCAAATTCGAGTTCATATGAAGGCTATTGGTCATCCATTGATAGGGGATGAACTATATGGTGATGGACAGGGAATATTTGATTTAGAGAGTGTTATGGTTGCATTTCAACATCCAGTGACAAAACAAATAAAGGTTATTAAAAAGGGAAACAGAAATGTTTCCCTTTAGAGTCTTAGTCTATTTTTAACAATGTTATTTTGACTATTCATGTCAATAAACATTCCAATTGCAATCATATATGATAATAATGATGAACCACCATAGGATATAAATGGAAGCGTGATTCCAGTAATAGGAAGTAATCCTAAAATCATACCCATATTCCATAATTGCTGAAAGATGAGCATACCAAAGATTCCCATAGTAAAGAATTTATCATGATCATTTGTAGAATCAAAGCCAATCTTTAAAATAACTAAATCCAGTCCTACAATAGCTAAAATAGTGAATAATCCACCAATATAACCATAGTCTGTTAAAATAACAGCAAAGATAAAATCAGTTTGGGCTTCTGGAAAGACTTTAATGACCTGTTGAAAACCATGACCAAACCAGCCAGCAGTTCCATAAGATAATAATGAGTAAAATAATTGAAAACCTTGATTACCAACCGTTCCTTCCGGATCTACCCAGCCATAAAACCTATCTGATTTATGTCCGCTCATAAACTTTGCAAAAATATCAGGCTGATATATAAATAAATAGACACCTATACCAATCACAATAGCAACTAAAATAAATCCAACAGTAAACCATTGCCCACGTAATCCACTAGAAAATAATACAAAAGCAACACCAATTAATATAATCAATACAACTCCAGTATCATTTTGTAAATAAACAAGCAGAGCTGGTGGTAAAACAACGGCCATACATTTTAAAATATATTTGAATTCAGTTTCAAAAGTTCTTACCAAATAATAATCATTGTATTCTTTTGTAATTCTTGCAAGAGCAATGACAATTGCTATTTTCATAAATTCAGATGGCTGAAAACTAAAACCAGGGAAATTAAACCATGATGTTGCACCACCTGCAGTATTAACAAATGGAATAATGTGATGACCAGTCCATATTCTTGTATAAATAAAGTGTTCTATAGCCAAAATAATAAGGAAAACCATTAATGCACCATAAATCAACCATATTTTATCATAAATCTGTTCATTCCCAACTTTATAGATAATAAAAACAAGAACAGCAGATATAACATAAAACACCCCTTGTTTTAACCATAGGGTATCAGGATTCCCAACTTTATTTGATATTAAAGGAGCGGCATTTAAGATTGCAAAGCAACTAATGGCTGCTAATATACAAACAATTGGAATTAATGGTTGGTTAAGACATAGCTTTTTTATTTTTTCCACTTTGTTGCTCCTTTCTTTTTTTGTCATCTTATAGTATACTATAAAAAAGAAATACTTCAATCAAAAAAGGATGTGAATATATGGAATTTGAATATGTTTTGATATTTATTGGAATTGCCTTAGCTCTTATTTTACTTTATTATGGTTTTACACGTTTTATTAAAAATAAAGATTTAAAACAAGAGGTAAGCTCAACTGTAGATATTCAAAAACTGTTAGAAGCATTAGGTGGAAAAGATAACATTACTGCTGTTAAAAGTTCTCCATCAAAATTAACAGTATCGTTGAAATCGCATGAGAAAATTGATGTAGAAACGATTCAGGCATTAGGAGCAAGTGGAATTGTTGAAGGAAAAGATAATCTTTCAATGATTTTTGGAAAACAATCAGTACTTATTGAAGATGATTTAAGAAAGTATTTATAAAATGAAGGAATAAACATAACTCTAAGGAAATGTTTATTCTTTTTTTTGATATCTTGTGAAAAAATTATAAAGGAAATAGAGCAAATGAATGGACGAAACAAAGGATATTTGTTATAGTGAAGTTGTCGCAAAGATAATACTCAGAAACAAGCATTCTAACTCATAGAAAATGGCTGATTATTCATCAAAAAAAGTGTCATTTTTCATTGTGCATAAGTAGTAAGAGTGCTATAATGGGTGAGGAATTTAATTTCAAGGAGGAAACAAAAAACATGTTAGAGAAAGAACAATGGAAAGGGTTCAAGGGTAGAATTTGGAAAGAAGAAGTGAATACACGTGACTTCATCCAAAACAACTATAAACCTTATGAAGGTGATGCTTCATTCTTGGCTGAACCTACTGAAGCAACAAATAAATTATGGGGAAAATTACAGGAACTTCAAAAAGAAGAACGTGCTAAAGGTGGAGTTCTTGATATGGAAACTCACATTGTATCAGGATTAACTGCTTATGGTGCTGGATACATTGATGAAAGTATGAAAGATTTAGAAACAGTTGTTGGTTTACAAACTGATAAGCCATTAAAAAGAGCATTTATGCCTTATGGTGGTATTAAAATGGCTGAACAAGCTTGTGAAACTTATGGTTATACACCAGATCCTGAATTACACAAGATCTTTACTGAATACCATAAAACACACAACCAAGGTGTTTTTGATGTTTATACACCAGAAATTAGAAAAGCACGTCGTAATAAAGTCATTACTGGACTTCCAGATACTTATGGACGTGGACGTATCGTAGGTGATTATCGTCGTGTTGCTTTATACGGAATTGATTTCTTAATGGAAGAAAAATTAAAAGATTTCAATAACTGTGGTAGCGGATCAATGAAAGAAGACGTTATCCGTAAACGTGAAGAAATTGCTGAACAATATAAAGCATTAGGTGGTATGAAAAAGATGGCTGAAGCTTATGGTTTCGATATCTCTCAACCTGCTAAAGATGCTAGAGAAGCTGTTCAATGGTTATACTTTGGATATTTGGCTGCTATTAAAACACAAAATGGTGCAGCTATGTCAGTTGGACGTGTGTCAACTTTCTTAGATATCTATATCCAAAGAGATTTAGATAATGGATTATTAACTGAAGAACAAGCACAAGAATTAATTGACCATTTCGTTATGAAATGTAGAATGGTTAAGTTTGCAAGAATTCCTTCTTACAATCAATTATTCTCTGGTGACCCAGTATGGGCAACACTTGAAGTCGCTGGACTTGGAACTGACGGACGTTCAATGGTTACTAAAAATGATTTCCGTTTCTTACACACACTTGAAAACATGGGACCTTCTCCAGAACCAAACTTAACAGTATTATATACTGAAGCTTTACCAGAAAACTTTAAGAAATATGCTGCTAAGATTTCTGTAGATACAAGCTCAATTCAATATGAAAATGATGATGTTATGAGACCTGTATGGGGAGATGACTATTCAATTTGTTGTTGTGTTTCTGCAACTCAAACTGGTAAAGAAATGCAATTCTTTGGAGCACGTGCTAACTTAGCAAAATGTTTATTATATGCAATCAATGGTGGGGTAGATGAAAAATCTAAAGACCAAGTTGCTCCTAAATATCGTCCAATTACATCTGAATATTTAGATTATGATGAAGTTATGGATGCTTATGACCAAATGATGGAATGGTTAGCTGATATTTATGTTAATACATTGAACTTAATTCAATATATGCATGATAAATATTATTATGAAGCAGCTGAAATGGCTTTAATTGATACTGAAGTAAGACGTACATTTGCTACTGGTATTGCTGGATTCTCTCATGTTGTAGATTCAATCAGTGCTATCAAATATGCAAAAGTAAAAACTATTCGTGATGAAGATGGTCTTGTTATTGATTATGAAGTAGAAGGAGATTTCCCTCGTTATGGTAATGATGATGATCGTGCAGATGATATTGCTGTATGGTTACTTGGAACATTCTTAACTAAACTTAAGAAACATCATACTTACCGTGATAGTGAACCAACAACTTCTATCTTAACAATTACTTCTAACGTTGTTTATGGTAAAGCAACAGGTGCATTACCTGATGGTCGTAAAGCTGGGGAACCTTTAGCTCCAGGTGGAAACCCATCTTATGGTGCAGAACAAAATGGTTTATTGGCTTCATTAAACTCTGTTGCTAAACTTCCTTATGAATGGGCATTAGATGGTATTTCTAATACACAAACAATTAATCCTGATGCATTAGGACATGATGAAGAAGAAAGAGTTAACAACTTAGTTACTGTTTTAGATGGATACTTTAGACAAGGTGCTCATCACTTAAATGTAAATGTATTTGGAAAAGAAAAATTATATGATGCTATGGAACATCCAGAAAAAGAAGAATATGCAAACTTCACAATTCGTGTATCTGGATATGCTGTTAAATTCATTGACTTAACTAGAGAACAACAATTAGATGTTATCGCTAGAACTTGTCATGATCATATGTAATCATTAAGAATTTGATAAAGATGAAACAGTCTCTTTTATAGAGGCTGTTTTTATAGGAGATTAAATGGAAAAGAAAAAAGGAAGAATTCATTCAATTGAAAGTTTTGGTTCAGTAGATGGACCAGGCGTAAGATATATTTATTTCTTACATGGTTGTCCTTTAAGATGTCAATTTTGTCATAACCCAGATACATGGGGATCAGAAAAGTACCAGGAAATGACTGCTGAAGAAGCTTTAAAACAGGCTATGAAATATCAAAGTTATTGGGGTGATAAGGGCGGACTGACAATCAGTGGAGGAGAGCCTTTGATGCAGATTGATTTCTTATTAGAGTTATTTAAACTTGCTAAAAAAGAAGGAATACATACATGCATTGATACGAGTGGGGGTTGTTTTACAAGAGCAGAACCTTTCTTCTCAAAATTTGAAGAATTAATGCAATATACTGATTTGTTATTGGTTGATATTAAAGAAATTAATAATGATAGACATTTATTATTAACTGGAAAAGATAATGCGCCTATCTTAGATATGGCTCAATATCTTTCAGATATTCAAAAACCTGTATGGATTAGACATGTTCTTGTTCCTCAAAGAAGTGATTTTGATGAAGATTTAAAAGCCTTAGATAGCTTTATTAAATCATTGAATAATGTAGAAAGAGTAGAAGTCTTACCTTATCATACATTAGGTACATTTAAGTGGAAAGAATTAGGAATTGATTATCCATTAGAAGGAATTAATCCACCGGATGCTACACGTATAGCGAATGCAAATCAATTGCTTCATGTTCAAGATTATCAAGGGTTTAAAAATAAATAAGCATAAAAGTATCTCAATTGAAAAATTGAGATACTTTTTATTTGAATTTGAGTATTTTGCTTATCAATTTTTAATAAGAAAGTGATGATCATGAAAAATGATGAATCACTATAAAAAATTTAATCCCATTTTTTTAATAATCTTAATAAAACAGCAATAGCTTCATTAAACTCAGCTTGTTCATCTAAGGTAAGATGCTGTTGGATTTGTTTTTGAAGTGCAGTTGTATCTAAGGGATTATCTTTTATAAATTGTTGACCTTTTTGATTAATGCAGATAAGAATACTGCGACGATCAAGAGGGTCATTTTTACGGTCAATGAGTTGATATTGATAAAGTTTATCAATCATTTGTGTTGCTTGTTGTTTACTTAAGCGTAATTGTTTAGCAATTTCACTCATTTTCATATCACCTTGTTTTTCAAGTATCAAAAGACAAAAATATGTTTCATAACTAACATTTTTATTTTTTTGATTTTGTTTAATACTTCTTTCTATTTTATAGTGCCAGTGCGGTAGAATGTGAATAATATTTTTATGTAAAGTGCTGTTCATTGATAATCCTCCTATTATGAATATTGACATTTAAATGAATATTGTTATAATAGTAAATAAAAGTTTACTATTAATATTTATTTACTATATATTAATCATAATGGATTTGATTTTAAAAATCAAGTCAAAAGAAAGGATGATGATTGATGATGTTTCTTCATAAAGAGAGTTTTATTGGACAATTGTTTTATAATGCTTTTCGTTTTATGATAAGCGTAGGATTTGTAACCTTATTTCAGGTATTATTTGGAATTGAAAATACGCTATTAGGTGTTGCTATTGGTGTTGGATTTACTATGTTGCCAATGTGTCATCTGGATATAAAACCGATGACAATGTTTTGGATTATTGTTTTATTATATGGTGGCAGCTCGTTTGTTGCACAAATCAGTATGATAAATCCATGGTTGGCTTTTATTTGTGATTTCCTATTCTTAAGTTTCATTATTTTATTAACAACAGAGCCAATAGAATATCAGACAAACATTACTTTTCTTTTATGTTTTGTTTTTAGTCAATCAACGCTTGTTTCCTGGAACCAATTCCCCATGCGTGCTATTTCAGGAATTATTGGAGGATTATTTGTTGGTGGATGTGTCTTATTGAATTGGTATCGTCATGGATATGGTGGAGAGATAGGATTTAAACAGCAAATATTACGTTGTCAGGTGAATCGTAGTTATTTATTGCGAATGGCTTTTGGTGTTTCTATAGCAATGCTTATTGGAACATTATTTCATATTAGCAAACCATTGTGGATAAGTATTGTCGTGATGTCATTGACACAGTTAGAATTTAAAGAAACACTAACAAGAATTAAGCATCGTTTTGTTGGGACTTTAGTAGGAATTGTTCTTTTCTTTATCTTTTTTCAATATCTCATTCCTCAACAGTATGCTATATTGGTTGTCATGTTTCTAGGGTATATGGGATTTTTTCTACCTGAATATAAGTACAAACAAGTGATAAATGCTGTGAGTGCGTTAAATGCTTCATTGGTTATTTTAGATACGAAAACAGCTATTGAAAATCGTATGATTTGTTTAATTGCTGGAATTTTAATTGTTCTTTGTATTTATATGATAACAAAGCTTATAAGAAATTTACATTTAAAATCACTCGCATATATGAAACAAAAAACTGATGATTTTTTTGATCGTTTAGAAATAAAAAAGTATGATTTGAATCCACCTAGATGATAGGGGTTCAAATCATATTTTTATGATTTATGTGTTTTTTTCATGAAAACATAAATGGATATTGCAATAATAATGATTGCATAACCAATAACCCATATAAGTTCTCCAAAAACATGTGCATAATCATGGGCAATGATTAATCGACCGACATTAACAGCGTGAACAAATGGTAACATGTTGGCAAAACTTTCAAACCAGCCACCCACTAATGATGTATCGAACCAAATACCTGATAACCAGGCACTGATATTGGTAAGCAAGGCACCACATGCTCCACCTACTTGTTTTTCATTGAAAAGGGCACCACACAAGATACCAATGCCAATAAAAAGAAGAGCAGCAGGTAATGATGCAATAATTGCATAGAAAATGGATATATCTAATGGTAATCCTAGAAAGACTGCACAGATAAAACAACCGATTGATTCTAATAAAGCCATTGGAATTAAGGGCAGTATATAGCCTAGAATAAAATGACTAGATGTCATAGGTGAACTCATTAAACGCATCATAAATGAACTATTACGGTCTTTAGATATCAATAATCCACTAAACAATGAAATAAAGGAAAGTCCAAAAATAGCCATACCAGGTGCTAGTTTTTCAATTGCAAAAGGCCCCTGATTATTTGGAATATGAGATTGGATAAAAGTTAATAAGAGTAACAATATAACTGGAAAGACAATTCCAAAAATAATACTAAGAATATCTCGAGAGATTTCTTTGGCATTTCTTTTGGCAAAAATAAGTGTTTTCATAAAATGCCTCCTTGTTGACTTAACTTCACAAATGCATCTTCAAAACAAATTGTATTTGTCTGTTGAAGCAGTTCTTCAACGCTACCACTTGCTACCAGTTTTCCCTGATTCATAATACCAATATGATCACTTAAAGATTCCGCTTCTTCTAAATAATGCGTTGTGAGGATAATTGTCATTTGTTTTTTTAATTGAACAATCAAATTCCAAAGTTCACGTCTAGCCAGGACATCCAATCCTAATGTTGGTTCATCTAAAAATAAAATTTTAGGTTCGCTAATAATTGCCATTGCAATAGATAAGCGTCTTTGATATCCTCCAGATAGTGTTCCGGCTTTTTGATGAGCAACTGAAGATAACTGCAAAGTATCCATAATATCTTTTGTTTTTTGCTTTGCAGTCAATTTATCAAAGCCATAGATTTCAGCCATAAATATTAAATTTTCTTGAACACTCAACATTGGAGCAACCGCTGTTTCTTGTGGTGATATATTGATAATTTGTTTAATATTTTGTGATTGTGTAAGTAAATCATAATTATAAATTTGTGCATCGCCAGATGTCGGTTTGATAAGACATGATAACATTTTTAATGTTGTTGTTTTTCCAGCACCATTAACTCCTAATAATGAATAAAGTTCTCCATCCATAATTTCTATATTAAGATTTGTAACAGCATTGATATGCTGATAACTTTTACAAAGATGGGTCGTTTTGATGGCTATCATTAGAAATACCTCCCATAGCTAAAATTTCTTCAGCCATTTTCATAAATACTGTACTTTTAACAAGGGCAATTCCACCTTGTTCTTCATCGCCTAAGACAATCAGACTTTCTCCAGGATGAAAATCAAAAATATCTCTTGCTTTTTTAGGAATCACAATTTGCCCACGTTCACCAACAGTAACATTCCCAAAAATATGTTTTCCTATTGGTGGAACAGCATATCCTTTTTGATCTTGATCATGATGGACTAAATCATCAATAGTCACTCCATATAATTTTGATAAAGCTATGGAATTCATCAAATCAGGAACAGTCTCTCCATTCTCCCATTTTGCAACAGCTTGACGAGATACCCCGATTTTTTCTGCAACTTCTTCTAATGTGAAGTGATGTGCATTTCTTAAAAACATTAAATTCTTACTAATCATATTTTTCATACCTCCCTATATTTATAAGTATACACTACTTTTCAGATGAATCCACCAACCCATAATAACAACTTTTGTTATCTTTGATTTACAAGATATCTGCTTTGTATACTTTGTAGTGAATAAAATACGAATGTGTTCTTTTGCTTGTGAACAAAATCATCCCGCTGTATAATAAAATAGGAAGTTAAAATGATTTGAAGAGGAAATAAAAAAAGATATCAAGTTATTTCAATATCTCATCGAAGCATTATATAAACAAACCGTTTTAAGTTCAATTGTACGAAACCGTATGAAGTTTCTATGATGACCTTTTTTCTTTACAAGGTGAAACTTATCAAAATAAATTTTACTTATTGCATTATTTTGCTATGCTTGAAAGTGAGATAAAAAACATTCAATAATTAACCGTAAGTGAAATTGGGTGAATAGAAGAAAATAGTCATATTCATTTATTATAAAGTGAAAGTAGGAGTGATTGAAGATGGATAATTCAAAAATGGTAATTTATACAACAGAAGACGGATTGGTAAAAATTGAAACAACATTTAATTCCGAAACAGTTTGGTTATCATTAGATCAAATGTCCACTTTGTTTCAAAGAGATAAATCAACTATATCAAGACATATTAAAAATATTTTTGATGAAGGAGAACTTATTCGTGAAGCAACTGTTGCAAAATTTGCAACAGTTCAAAATGAAGGTGATAGACAGGTAGAAAGAAATATAGAATATTTCAATCTAGATGTTATTATCTCTGTGGGATATCGTGTGAAATCAAAGCGAGGAGTTCAATTTAGAATTTGGGCAACAAATCTTATTAAGGAGTATATGAAAAAAGGATTTGTTCTTGATGATGATCGTTTAAAAGAATTAGGTGGTGGCGGATACTTCAAAGAATTACTTGAAAGAATTCGTGATATTCGTGCTTCAGAAAAAGTATTTTATAGACAGATACTTGAAATATATGCCACAAGTATTGATTATGATCCAACAGCTGATGTATCTATTCAATTCTTTAGAAAAGTACAAAATAAAATTCATTATGCAATTCATGGAGAAACGCTGCAGAAGTTATCTATCATAGAGCTGATGCTGAAAAAGAATTCATGGGATTAACTACTTTTTCTGGTAATCAACCGACATTAAAAGAAACTAAAATCGCAAAGAATTACTTAAATGAAAAAGAATTAAAGGCAATGGGACAGCTAGTATCAGGATATCTTGATTTTGCTGAAAGACAGGCTGAGCGAGAACAAGTAATGACAATGGAAGATTGGATAAAACACTTAGACAACATTCTAACGGTTACTGGAGAACAATTACTAACTGGTAATGGTTTGATTTCACATCAAAAAGCTATGAAGAAAGCTGAAACAGAGTACAAGAAATATAAAGCAAAGACATTAAGTGATGTTGAAAAGGATTATTTAGAAGTCATTAGAAAACTTGATAATTTGAAGTAATTCAATACATTGCGATTTTGATTGGAAAAGAATTATGATTTTATAAGACAGTGGTGTTTAACTGATAATGTTTAAAGGTGATTTTTTCAAGTTGATACTAAAATCTTGGGAAGTGCTTTTATTTTAATATTATTAATTCGCAAAATAGAAAAATACATAAAATATGAGTACATAAAAGCTATTCTAATAGAGTGTATTAACTCGAATAGGTCAGCAAAATAACATATTGGAACAAATTTGAATAGTATCTGATATGAAAAAGGTAAATTAAAGTTTAATAGGAGGAAATTTTATTGTGAAAAAATTTATTATTTTACGAAATAAAAGAAAGGGGGAATTGCAAGCTGAATTATTAAGATCGCATGTTAATCATTTGAGAGAATTAAATAAATTAGGCATTTTATTTTTGTGCGGTCCATTTGCAGATAATAATGACGCCATGAAGATCATAAAAGCAAATAGTTTTAAAGAGGCAGATAAAATAGCAAATTTAGATCCATTTACAATTAATTAATATTATCTTGAATATGAGATTCATGAACTAATTGAAGCAAATGAGAATAATGATTTTTTGTTAAGTAACACTTTAGATAAATTGCTTGTTGAATAAATAAAATAAATATGTGATTGAAATTAAAGTTTGTCTCGCCATTTTCCCATTTTGCGACGGCTTGACGAGAGCTACCAATTTTTTCAGCAACATCTTCTAATAAAAACATTAAATTCTTACTAATCATATTTTTCATACCTCCCTATATCTATAAGTATATACTACTTTTGAGATGAATCCACCAACCCACAATAACAACTTTTGTTACGTTTGATTGACACAATCATTCATTTTATATAAAAAAATGAATGTGCTCTTTTGCTTGTGAACAAAATCATCAAGCAGTATAATTATTCTATAGATAAACAAGGAGGAATTTTGGATGAATGAAACAGTAAAAAATTTAATAAATAGAAAAAGTTGTAAGAGTTATCAGACAAAACATGTTCCTAAAGAATTGATTGATGAGATTGTTGCTGCTGGATTGAATGCACCTTCTGGTATGAATTTGCAAACGCCACGATTTGTGGTAGTGACGCATCAGGATATGGTTAAAAAATTATCTGATATGAATGGGGCAATTGCGAATATGCCATTTGATCCATTCTATGGAGCTCGGGATGTTATTATTGTGCTTGCAAAAAAAGAAGGAACTTATCTTTATGATGGCAGTCTTGCTATGGGAAATCTTATGAATGCAGCATGGGCAATGGGAATTGATTCACGTTGGATACATCGTGCTAAGGAAATTTTTGCTAGTGAGGAAGGTCAGCAACTTTTGAAGGACTGGGGTATTGAAGAAGAGGTTGAAGGCATCGGTTTTTGTATTCTTGGATATGCTAAAGAAGAGAAAGAAAAAACAGAAATCAAGACAGGTAGAGTATTCTATGTTTAAGATAGATGCGTTATTTTGAACAGTTGATTGATATCTTCAACTGTTTTTGCGTCTTGAAAATATGTGTGTTGTTTGTAAAGGATTATATGAAAATAAAGAAAAGGATAGGAAATGATAATGAAAAAGTATAAAGCGATTATATATGATATTGATGGAACAGTTTTAAATACATTAAATATGAATATGTATCCATTAATGAAAATTATAAAAGAAGAACTAGGAGAAGATTGGTCTTTTGAGGATGTTTTAAAGTTTGCCTCTTATCCCGGAATGAAGGTCATGGAGGAACTCCATATTCAGGATAAAGAAAAAACTTATGAAAGATGGGTAAAGTATGTCAATGAATATGAAGAAGGGGCATCACTTTATGATGGATTTGAAGAAGTCTTTAAGCAGTTTGAAAAGGCAGGTATTATTCAAGCAGTTGTTTCAGCCAAAACAAAAGAACAATACCAAATTGATATGGTAGAAAAAGGGTTAGATAAATATATGCAGGCAACAATATTGGCAGATGATACAGATAAACATAAACCAGATCCCCAACCGCTATTAGAATGTTTAAAAAGATTACAAGTGAATCCTGAAGAAGCGATTTATATTGGTGATGCAAAATCAGATGAATTGGCATCTTTAAATGCACATATTGATTTTGGATATGCAAAGTGGGGAAATGTTAATAAAGAGGAAATGAAAGATGCAGCATTTGTTTTTGAACAACCACTTGATTTATTGGAATTACTATAAAATAGAGATATAAGATTCTGATGAAAAGACAGCCTTTAAACTTCAAAAATTGATAACATCATGAATGGGGTGAGAAAATGAAAAAGATAATAAGTATGATTGTGACTTTGATGCTTTTATGTGCTTGTGTTCAAAAGCCTTTGGTTGCTCATCAGGAATTAAAACTTGTTATTGCAAGTGATATTCACTATTTTTTAAAAGATTATTATCAAGAATGTGAATGGTTTGAAGAAAGTATGATGTATAGTGATGGAAAGATGGTAACATATGCTGATAAGATTTTAGATGCATTTGTTGCTGAAATGAAAATTCAAAAACCAGATTTGATTATTTTGACTGGTGATTTATCTTTTAATGGTGAAAAAGGTAGTCATCAGGGATTGGCAGAGCATTTAATGAAGTTAAAAGATGAGGGCATTCATGTTGCGGTTTTACCTGGTAATCATGATGTAGATAATATCAATGCAAAAGGTTATGGTAAAGATGACTATATGGAAGTTGCAAAAACAGATGCTAAGGATTTTGAAAATATTTATCAGGATTTAGGATATGATATAGCTGTTAATAAACATGAAAATTCATTGAGTTATCGTATTGATTTGAATGACGATTATTCATTGGTTATGTTGGATACAACATCTCATGAACAGACAACACAAACAGCATTGGATATAGGTGGACTGTTAAGCGAAAAGACATATTCATGGTTACAAACAGAACTAGGTCAGATTGAAAAAGAAAATCGTCGTCCTCTTATTGCGATGCATCATAATTTAGTAGATCATAATGAATTGTTAAATCGAGGATATACAATTAGGGATAATCAAAAGATAATAGAATTATTTGAGCAATATCATGTTCCTTTTGTTTTCAGTGGACATATTCATTGTCAAAATATAAAAAAAGCAAATACAATCTATGATATTGCTTCATCATCTTTATTAGATGCCCCATTACAATATGGAATTGTAGAACTCAATGCAACAGCTATGAATTATCAGACTCATTCTTTAAAAATATCAAAAGATGCAAATCAATATTTTGATGAAGTGTCAAGAAATCGCTTTATGGAATCTTTTGAAACTGTTAAGGATCAAAAAAGACGTGATGCTATGTTAGATGTTTTAGTGAAAGCAAATCGTTATTTCTTTGCCGGTGAGATGAATGAACATATTGATGAAATAAAGAATATGGCAGGTTATTCTTATTTCTATGATAAACAGATGGGATTAGATAGTTTTTATCGTCAATATTTAGAGAGTATGTTAAATGAGAAGGAATCTTCACAGAATTTGACATTAAAGTTTTCATAATATAGTGCTTTTTATTTATATATAAACATGATAAAATAAATGCGAGGTAGTGAAGGAGGAGAAAAAGAAATGAGATTAGGAGCAATTGAAGCAGGAGGAACAAAGTTTGTTGTTGCCATTGGTGATGAAAATGGTCATGTTATTGAAAGAGATGCTTTTCCAACAACTTCACCTGAAGAAACAGTAGAAAATATTTTTAAGTTTTTTGATGGTAAAGATATTGAAGCGTTAGGATTAGGGTGTTTTGGACCGATTGATCCAGATTTAAAGAGTCCAACATATGGGTATATTACAACAACACCTAAGCCAGGATGGACAAATTATAATATTGTAGGTGCTATTCAAGCACATTATCCTGACTTACCAATTGGATTTGATACAGATGTTAATGGTGCTGCTTTAGGTGAAGCTTATTTTGGTGCAGCAAAAGGATTGGATAGTGCTTTGTATTTAACAATTGGAACTGGAATTGGTGGCGGTGCTATCGTGGAAGGAAATCTTGTTCATGGTTTGTTGCATCCTGAAATGGGACATATGATGATGACAGTGAGAGATGATGATCATTATGCTGGAAAATGTCCTTATCATGGAACTTGTTTTGAAGGGTTAGCTGCTGGTCCTGCTATTGAAGCAAGATGGGGTGTAAAAGGTAGTGAATTGGCTGAAGATCATCCTGCATGGGATTTAGAGGCATGGTATATTGCTCAGGCATTGGCTATTTATATTTTGACAATTTCACCTAAGAAGATTATTTTGGGTGGAGGCGTTATGCATCAAAAACAATTATTTCCAATGATTCATCGTTATCTTCAAGAAAGATTAAATGGTTATGTACAAAAAGATGAAATCACAACAGATAAAATTAAAGATTATATCGTTTATCCTGGATTAGGGGATAATGCTGGCGTTTGTGGAGCATTAGCTCTTGCTAAGCTTGCTAAAGAAAGATAAGGGAGAAAATCCCTTTTTCTTTTACTGCGTCATTTCCAGGGAAATAATGTAAAAATATCAATAAAACATAAGAAATATGGCTTTCGCAACCAATAGTTTCCTTGTTTCAACCTGAAATGGGTGGTCGCAACTGAGATTATTACATTATAATAGGGGTGCTTAGGGAGGAATTATTTATGAATATAGAAATCGCAAATAAATTATTACAATTAAGAAAAGAGAAAGGTTTATCTCAAGAAGCGTTAGCTCAAGAGTTAGGTATTAGTCGACAGGCAGTCAGTAAATGGGAACGAGCAGAGGCATCACCTGATACTGATAATTTAATTGAATTAGCAAAACTTTATGGTATCTCTTTAGATGAATTATTATTGCATGAACCAACTGCTCAAGAAGAAAAGAACAATGATCAAACGAATGAAACAGATAATTCTAAATATGTTCATGTTGGATTTGATGGTATCCATGTTAAAGAGGAAGATGGGGATGAAGTGCATGTGTCATGGAAAGGTATTCATGTTCATGAAAAACATGGTGATAAAGTTGATATTGATGAACAAGGCGTTTATATTAATGGAAAACAATATGATCATGATGACTGGAAAGAGTTTAAACATGAACATCGTTATGATTTTCCATTTGGAGTCATATTATTTTTAGGGTATCTTATCTATGGATTATTAACAGGGTTATGGCATCCTGCTTGGATTATTTTGTTCATTATTCCATTGATTTATAGTTTTGTGACTGCCGTGAAAAAAAGAAAACTTAGTTATTTTGCATATCCTATTTTAGCGGTTATGATTTTTTTATGGGTTGGTTTTACAAAGTTTATGTGGCATCCAACATGGGTCATTTTCTTAACAATTCCGTGTTTTTATGCCATTGCACAATATATTGATCATCGAAAAAACTTCTAA
The DNA here is from genome assembly GCF_001244545.1 of Candidatus Stoquefichus sp. SB1. Taxonomy (NCBI): domain Bacteria; kingdom Bacillati; phylum Bacillota; class Erysipelotrichia; order Erysipelotrichales; family Erysipelotrichaceae; genus Candidatus Stoquefichus; species Candidatus Stoquefichus sp. SB1. Next base: position 235,409 of record NZ_LN852694.1, read on the forward strand.
AGAAGTTTTTTTCTTTAGAGTATTGACATATAATATTATATGTCGTATAGTATTATATGAAATGAAGGTGGTTGAATGATATTTAATACTGGTGCAGCCTTATTGGATGCAGTTGTGCTTTCGGTCGTATCAAGAGAAAAAGAAGGAACATATGGATATAAAATTACCCAAGATGTTCAGGCTGTGATTAGTGTCAGTGAATCGACACTTTATCCAGTTTTGAGACGGCTATTAAAAGATGGATGTTTGGAAAGTTATGATCAGGAATTTCAAGGTAGAAATCGTCGCTATTATAAAATTACAGCTACAGGAGTTGTTCAATTGAATATGTACAAACGAGAATGGCATGATTATACTTTAAAAATCAATAATTTATTTGATGGGGGATATCAAAATGGATAGAAAACAATTTATGAGGGAATTAGAGTTTTTACTGCAGGACATTAATGAAGATGAACGTCTAGAAGCGATGGCATTTTATGAAAATTATTTTGATGAAGCAGGTCAAGAGAATGAACAAAAGGTTATCAGTGAATTAGGGGATCCTGCACGTGTTGCAGCGATTATTAAAGATGGTTTAAAAGGTCATTTTGATGAACATATCTATGCTGGTAGCAGTGGCTTTTCTAATGATGATTACTCAAAAAATTATGAAGTGATTGATGTAGATAAAAAAGAGAAGAAAAAGAAAACATCTTCACAAAAGGAAAGTCATGTTCGTAATAGATGGAATGAAATGGATTCAAGAGATAGATTAATATTGATTGTTTTGGCTGTCTTGGCATGTGTACCTTTCTCATTTTCTTTTATAGGTCTTTTTAAAGGGATTTTTGGTGGAGCGTTTGGTTTGTTTGGAATTGGTTTTTCGGTGTTGATTGTTTTTCTATGTTTTATATTTGGTTTTTGGATTTTAACTTTCTTATTTCATATTTTAGCATTTATCTTTATTATGATGGGTATCTTCTATTTGTTTTCAATGCCTGGTGCAGGATTAATATATATGGGAATTGGATGTTTTTTAGCAGGATTGGGAACGATTTTTGGAAAAATAGCATCTTGGTTTTTTAAAGATTGTATTCCAACAATAGTGAATGCGATTGCTGATGGATTAAGTAAAATATTCCATCCAAGGGGAGCATAATATGAAAACAATATATAAAGTATTAATAAGTTTTTTGATAGGAGTTTGTTTGATTTTTGCTGGATTAAGTATAGGTGGATTAAGTGAATTAGGTGAAGTTGGATTTTTGAGTCGTTTGAATTTAAGATGGAGTGCAAGTGAAATGAGTTATAAAGATTTTGTTGCTTCTTATGATATTGATGAACTTTCAATTCAGATTCATAAAGGAACTGTTCAATTTCATCAAAGTCAGGATATAGATAGAATAAAAATTACAGCGCGTCAAGTATATAGTGGGTTTGATATTTTTCAAAAAGGTGATAAAATAGTGATTGAGCAGCCTCATTATTGGTTAAATCGCCATTATGAGAGTGCTATAATAGATATCTATATTCCTGAAAAAAAGGATTTAGAGACTGTTAAAATTGATATGAGTGCTGGTGATTTATCAGTCCATGATTTGGTTGCTAATGAAGTGAAAATAGATACAGCAGCAGGTCGTTTACAAGTGAATCGCTTAGAATGCAATGATTTAAAACTGAACACTGCTATGGGGCAAACAAAAATAAAAGATGCAACAGTGCAAAAGAAAGTGAATGTAGATGTTGGTGCTGGTGATGTGAATTTAAATTTACGTGGTCGTCAAGCTGATTTCCACAAACGTGTAAGTGTTGGTTTAGGACATGTTCGTGTTGGAGATTCATCATACTCAGGTATTGCTGATCGTGAGTCTTATGATTCAGATGGTAAAATAGAATTAGATATTGATTGTGGTTTAGGAAATGTCAATGTAGAAATGGAGGATTTATAATGAATAGTAAAAGATTATATAGATCAAAAAGAGATGTTATGATTTGTGGTGTATGTGGTGGAATTGCAGAATATTTTGATATTGATCCAACAATAGTGAGATTGATTGCAGTTGTCTTGATTTTTGGTTGGGGATCAGGTTTATTGGCTTATTTAGTAGGTGCAATTATTATTCCAAAAAATCCATATCAATAAAAAAGTTATCTTTCGATAACTTTAGGGAACAATCACGTGAAGTGATTGTTTTTTTACGCATACATGAATAGGAAAAGTTGTTCCTTCTTCTCCATCAACATCATAGATAATATCCTTATCACATTCAATTGTTATATCTTTTGCTTGTACGTATTTAACAAAAGGATTTTTTTCATGTGTATTTAATTTATAATCTTTAAATATAGCAATCATTTCAGCAGGTGAACATTTTTTAATAATTAATAAATCCATAACACCATCTTGAATATCAGCATGTGGCGTAATATCTTTAAATCCACCAACTTGTGAAGTATTTGTAATCATGAAAAGTCTTGCATCTTCTTCAAATTCTTCTTTTTCTGTTTTGACTTTTAAATGCAAGGATGTATTTAACTGTGATGGTAACTGTCGTATTCCACTGATATAATAAGCCAATGGACCAAAACGTTCTTTATCAGCTTTACTCACTTGAAAACTAATGTCACTAAACATTCCACCAGCAATAACATTAGCAAAATAACCATCATTCACCTGACCAACATCAACTTTCATAATATGTCTATGTTTCATCATTTCAATAAATTGATCAGTTGTATGTGGTAATTTCAAATGATTAGCAAAATCATTAACAGTTCCACCTGGTAAAATAGCAAGAGGAATATTGAGATGCTTTTTAACAATCCCACTAATAATTTCATTAACTGTTCCATCACCACCAACACTAATGATAAAATCATAATCTTCATCTTGTAAGGATAAACATTTATCAAGAGCATCATTTTTTTGTTGCGTATAAAAGACATCAACATGATTGACAATTTGTTGTAAGATCATTTGACCAATCATCTGATCAAGCTTTTTTTGAATTGTTTTTGTTCCTGAACTTGGATTCACAATAAATAAACATCTCATTATCAACACCTCCCTGGATTATATAGTATTAAAAAGGCATATCTGCTTTATTATAAACATTATTTCTAATAAGCCTTAATAATAATTCAACACCTTTTTTCATCATTGTTATGGAAACAAATTCATAAGGTCCATGACAATAAAAACCACCCGTTCCGATATTTGGACAAGGTAAACCTTCAAATGAGAGTCTAGCCCCATCAGTTCCTCCTCGAATAGGAACAATCGTTGGATTCAAACCTACATCCTGCATTGCTAATTCAACTTGTTCAACAATATATAAATGATCAACAAGAACATCTTTCATATTTAAATATTGTTCATGCATTGTGATATTAATTAATTCATAACCATAACGACTATTTAAATAAGCTTGAATACGTTTAAAATCATTAAGCTGATTTTTAAGTTCTAAAAAATGATGATCTCGTACAATATATTCCAGATGAGCTTTCTCACAATTTCCCTGCATATGATTAAGATGATGAAAACCTTCATATCCTTCTGTATATTCAGGACGACGATTCAGTGGTAAAAGCTGATCAAATTCAATACCGACTTCTAAAGCATTGACCATTTTATTTTTAGCATAGCCTGGATGAATACTTTTTCCAGTGATATCAACCAAAACCTGATAAGCGTTAAAGTTTTCAAAATAAAATTCATTGATATCGCCACCATCAACTGTATATGCATAATCTGCATTAAAAATAGCTAAATCAAAATGTTCTGTTCCACGTCCCACCTCTTCATCAGGCGTAAAAGCAATTTGAATATCATTATGCTTAAATTCAGGATGTTTAAACATATACTCAGCCATACTCATAATAATAGCAATCCCAGCTTTATCATCAGCACCAAGCAAAGTTGTTCCATCGGTTGTTATAATATCATGTTCAATGACTTTCTTTAAATCAGTGAATTCTTGAGGATCTAAAGAAGTTGTTGGATTGAGTGTAATTTTCTGACCGTCATAATTTCTAATAATTTGTGGATGAATATTGTCACCACTGGCATCAGGAGATGTATCCATGTGAGCAATAAAACCTATAACATCACCTTGATGGTGATTATTTGAAGGTATTGTTCCATAGACAATACCATATTCATTCATTTGTACATTGACTAATCCTAAGATACGCATTTCTTCTACTAAAAATTCAGCTAATTCTTTTTGATTTGTAGAAGAAGGAGAAGTTGTAGAGTAAGGATCAGATTGTGTGTTAAAACTTATATATTTTAAAAATCTATTTTCTATTTTCATATTGGTCTTCCTTTCTCTCATATTATATCAATTATTGAATTTGACCACAATATAATTGTAATTATACTAGCCAAAAGTGATATTAATCATTATAATGGAGCATGGAGGTTTTAACGATGGGTAAATATTATGCAGTTAAAAAAGGGAGACAGACGGGTATCTTTTCTTCTTGGGGTGAATGTGAGATACAAGTCAAAGGTTTTAAAGGGGCAGTGTATAAATCATTTGCCAGCCAGAAAGAAGCACAACAATATTTAGAAGAGAATTCAGCCATTAATGTTGACCAAGATGGATTAATTGCTTATGTAGATGGAAGCTATAATCAAAAGACCAAAGAATATGGATATGGATGTGTTATCTTACATGGGCAGGAAGTGTTAGCGAAGTATTATGGTAAAGGCAATCATCCTGATCATGTTTCTATGCGTAATGTGGCGGGAGAAATCGCTGGAGCACATAGAGCCATTCAATATGCCATTGAACACCATTATCCACTGATATGTATCTATTATGATTATGCAGGAATTGAAAAATGGGCGAATCAGGAATGGAAAGCCAATAAGCCAGGAACAATTGCTTATCAGCAGTTTATTCAGGAAAGTCGTCAACAAATCAAGATTGTGTTTTTTAAAGTGCTAGCACATAGTGGTGATTTCTATAATGAAATGGCAGATACTTTAGCGAAAAAGGCTGTTGGGATTCAATGAGTGATAGAATAACTGTTTTTGATATTGAAGTTTTAAATCAAGATCCTGCCAGTATTTGTGCCATTGGAATCGTAGAAGTTGTTGATACAGAAATTGTTTCCACGTACTATTCATTAATTAAACCAAAAAATTTAAGTTATGATAGTTATCGTTATAAAGTCCATCAAATCAAACCTAAATCCCTTTATAAAGAAAAAACATTTTGTGAAGTGTGGCAAGACATCAAAGAATATTTTGAACATACCATTGTTGTATCTCATGATATTCAAGGAGATATGATGAATTTACGAGCTGCCTGCAAACAAAATAAAATTCCTTATCCACAACTGAAAATGTCGTGTACAAATGTTTTAGCTCATCTGGTCTATCCCCAATTACATAAATATAATTTAAAAGAATTATCTCAAATGATTGGCTTTGAATTTCAGGCTCATCAGGCTTTAGATGATGCATTGGCTTGTGCGCAATTATTAATTGAAATGATGAAACATGAAAATTGTGAAAATATTTTAGAATTACATCAAAAATTTCATTTAGATTTTGGAGAAATGAAAGAAAATTACTATCGTAATATTATTTCAGCTGAAGTTGCACCCCAGCTTTTAAATATGGTTCAAAGAGAAGATGCACTGTTATATCATCAATCGGTGTGTTTTACAGGAAAACTATCAATGCCTAAAGAAATTCTTGAAGAGAAAACAAAGCAAGTCAGTGGATTACCATCTCATCAAGTGAGTACTCAAACAAATTATCTGGTTATTGGTAAAGAGGGGTATCATAAAGTTCGTTTTGGAAAAGAAAATAAAAAGGTTAAAAAAGCATTGCAGTTGATGAAACAAGGACAAGATTTACGAATTGTACATGAAAGTGAATATTTAAAGTTATTAGAAACAAAAAAATAAATTTGTTTCTTTTTTCTTAAGAAAATCTTTTGTATTGTAACATGTCAATCAATTTTGAAAATGTCTCAAAAATAGTTAAACATTAGCACCATAATACTGGTGCTTTTGTTTTGCATGATATTGTAAAATATTGTCTATCCTCCATGGATGATTCATTGGGGGAATATATTTTTTCTTTTGTTTTGGTTTCTCGATTTCACCATCAAACTCTTTTGAGTGAACTTCATGCTGAGGGACTTCCTTCATGATATAGATATTATCAAGCACATTGACATAGAGATTTTTATCAAATGCCTCTATAACTATACAATCTGATTTGTTTTTGAAGTAAAATGGGATCCCCTTCTCGGATTCTGGCAGATAAATCTTGTTGTTATAGCGAATACTATGACCTGAATCAATCTTTCTTGGTGAGAGGACTGCAAGAGTGCAGTTGATTTCTTCCAAAGTTGGTTGTTTTTCAAAGACGGATTTGGTAGTATTAAGGCATAGAGCGAACTGACCATTAAATTTTTTTAGGTAGGATTTTAAAAATTCATTGGCGTCCTCTATGCTGGTGATACGAGCACGTCTTAATTCAACAGGCAGACGAGACTGAAATGTCTGATTAAGTCTTTCTATTCTGCCTTTGGCTTGAGCGATGCTCGTTGTTTTTATTTCAATGCCAAGGTTATGACATGCATAGGAGAACTGTGTAAAGGTATCCTCGTCATCAAGGGCATTGTTTTTTCTTTTATATTCAAACACAGTCCGTCTATCAGTGTAGAACATAGCAGGTATGCCATAATTGATAAGGATATGATAAAGAACGTTATAATAGCCCTTAAGAGTTTCCTGGAAATCAAAGTAGGCACCAACAACTTCTCCGGATGCATCATCAATAGCTAAATGGAGATGCCAGATCTGACCGGAAATCCATTCAAAGGATGAGGCATCCATTTGAATCATTTCACCAAAATACTTGGATCTTGGTCTGCGGGGATGAGCACTGTTGTCATCAATAGTGGCAATTGCCAGCTTTATCTCATTTTGAACCTTTTGAGAAGAGGTGGATTTCTGCTCAGCTTTCAGTATTTTCTTCATTATTTTTCTTTTTTTTTGTGAGCCTTGGGAGAAAGGACATTTTCTTCTCTAAGCCATTTATGAATAGTTGTATCACTAACAGAAATACCAAAGTCCTCATTCAGGATTTCAGTGAAATGTGAGAAATTGGCATCAGAATACTCGGCAACATAAATTTTCTTGACGAAATCTTTTTGAGCAAAAGAAATAGTGGAAGCCGGAAGCCTATTGCGATTGCCGTGAACAAAGCCTTCCTTTCCCATTTCTTTGTATTTGAAAATCAATCTGTTGATAGTTCTGGTAGAGCAGTTCAGTTTCATGGCAGCCTTTTTCTTATTGCCATTTGATTCGACAAGCTTTTTAATAATTCTATATTTCTTATCTTCATTCATTCTTAAATCAACCTTTCTCATCATAACCTCCTGGAGTAAAACATTGAGGTTATAGTGTAACATAAATTCAAATTAATTATTTAACTTATTGAGACAAAATCAACTTTGATATATTAAGACATTATCATATTTGAATTAGACTTAAGAAAATCTTTTGTATTGTAACATTGCACCAATGTTTATTTTGATGTATAATTGAAAAGATTTTAGAGGTGGAAAAGATGAACATAAGAGTGGCTAAAGTCAGTGATGCCAAAGATATTCAAAGAATTTATGCACCCTATGTAAAGAATACAAATATTACTTTTGAATATGTGATTCCTTCAGTTGAAGAGATGGCAAAACGAATCAAAAAAACACTTGAGAATTATCCTTACTTAGTAGCAGAAATGGATGGACGTATTGTTGGGTATGCTTATGCATCATTATATCGTGAACGACATGCTTATCTATGGGATAGTGAATTGTCTATTTATTTAGATGAAGATTATCACGGGAAATCTATCGCAAAAGCATTATATGAAAAATTATTCAATATTTTACAAGCTATGCATATTCAAAATGTTTATGCTTGTATTACTTATCCAAATGAAAAGAGTGAAAAATTTCATCAGAAATTTGGATTTGAATTGATTGGATGTTTTCATCAGGTAGGTTATAAATTTGAAAAATGGCATGATGTGATTTGGATGGAAAAATCAATTGGTGATAAGAATGATGTTCAGGAAGTTATTCCATTTTCATTGCTTTCATCAACATATTTTGAATTGATATAAGAAAACAGTATGTTCAAGTGATAGAGAATATGGTATGATAGAAACTAGAGGTGAGAAAGTGGATACATTAATTATAGGTAGTGGTTTTGCTGGAAGTAGTGTTGCACGTGTCTTGGCAGAGAGAGGGCATAAAGTTAAAATTATTGAAAAGAGAAACCACATTGGTGGAAATTGTTATGATGAATATGATCAGTATGGTGTTTTAGTCCATAAATATGGGCCACATATTTTTCATACAAATAATAAAGAAGTCTATGATTTTTTATCACGTTTTACAAAGTGGTATGATTATAGTCATGAAGTTGTTGGGAATGTTTATGGGAAAATTATTCCGATTCCTTTTAATTTGAATACTTTGATGATTGTTTTTGGAGAGGAAAAAGGACAACTTCTCAAACAGGAATTGATTGATACATATGGTGAAAATGCAAGAGTTCCTATTTTAGAATTACAAAAGAGTGATTCTGTAGGTATTCAGGAAGTGGCTCAATATGTTTATGAAAATATTTTCTTAAAATATACAATGAAACAATGGAACCAAAAACCTGAAGAAGTTGATCAAAGCGTCACAGCACGTGTTCCTGTATTGATTTCATATGATAATCGTTATTTTCAGGATACTTATCAGGGATTGCCATTAGAAGGTTATACAAAGTTATTTGAAAATATGCTTGATCATGAAAATATTGAAATAGAACTGAATAGGGATGCTAAGTTGGATCTTACATTTGATTTTGATCATCATAAAATTTATTATAAAAATCAGGAATTTACAGGGCAAATTATTTTTACTGGTGCGATTGATGAATTTTTTGATAATCAGTTAGGCCAATTGCCTTATCGTTCATTACGTTTTGATTTTGAACATTACCCTGAGGATTATTATCAATCTAAAGGGGTTGTTAATTATACAGTCAGTGAGGATTATACGCGTATTACTGAATTTAAATATTTGACTGGACAGGTCATCGATGGAACAACAATTATTAAAGAATATCCAGAAGTTTATAAGGATAATCGCCAAGTTCCATATTATGCTATTTTAAATTCAGAAAATATAGCAATGCATCAAAAATATGTTGATATGGTGAAACCATTCTCTCGTTTTCATTTATTAGGAAGATTAGCTCAATATAAATATTATAATATTGATGGAATTGTCGAAGAAGCTTTAGCTTTAACAAAACAATTATAGGAGGACATTATGAAATATTTAAGTGTTGCCATTCCTTGTTATAATTCACAGGAATATATGAATAAGGCCATTGAATCATGTCTTATTTTAAAAGATGATGTAGAAGTGATTATTGTTGATGATGGTTCAAAGGATGAAACGGCACGTATTGGTGATGAGTATGCAGCATTATATCCAGAAACTATCAAATGTGTTCATCAGGAAAATGGTGGTCATGGTCAGGCTGTCAATACTGGACTTAAAAATTCAACGGGATTATATTTTAAAGTTTTAGATAGTGATGATTGGTTTGATCAGTCAGCACTTGTTAAAGTTTTAGAAACAATTAAACAATTACATGAAAAAGATAATGATGTTGATATGTTAATAGCAAATTATGTTTATGAAAAACCAAGTGAAAATAAATCAAGTGTGATTAAATATACAAATGCATTACCACAAAATAGAACTTTTAGATGGTATGATATCAAGCATTTTTATCCACAGCAGAATTTATTAATGCATAGTGTTATTTATCGTACACAACTTTTAAGAAATTGTAATTTAGAATTACCTAAACATACATTCTATGTTGATAACTTATTTGTTTATCAGCCACTTCCTTATGTTGTGACATTATATTATTTAAATGTAGATTTATATCGTTATTATATTGGTAGAGAAGATCAATCAGTGAATGAAAAAGTCATGATTTCACGTATTGATCAACAGATTAAAGTAAATAAGATGATGATTGATTGTTGCGATGTTATGCAGTTAAAGAGTCGTAAATTACGTAATTATATGGTTAAATATTTAACTATGATTACAACTGTTTCAACAGTTCTTTTGGTGAAGTCAGGAACACCTGAACATCTTCAAAAAAGAGATGATTTATGGTTGTATTTAAAGATGAAAAATCCAGAATTATATAAAGCTGTGAAACATACAACATTGGGATCTCTTATGGAAATGGATAGTTTTGTAGGTAAGAAATTGATTACAACAGGATATGGTATATCTAGAAAGTTATTTGGGTTTAATTAATGAAAAAAATATTAGAACAATATAAACATGCATGGGTTTTTCTTTATTTTATTATTTATTTACCATGGTATTTTGGTCTTCAACAAAGAGGAAACATGGGCTTTCATGATATTTATACAACAGTAGATCAGGCTATTCCTTTTGTATCATGGTTTATCTATCCATATGTTTATTGGTTCCTCTTTGTTGCTGGAACTATTGCTTATTTATTTTTTACTCATAAAAAGGACTTTTATAAATGTGTTGCATTCTTATTTATTGGTATGACAATATGTTTAATTGTCTTTACAGTCTATCCAACGAGTTTTGATCATCGTCCTTTCAATATTCAGGGAAGTCCTTTATCTACTTTCCTTGTGAATTTTATTTATACAGCTGATAAGAGTCAAAATGTATTTCCAAGTATCCATGTTTTTAATTCTATTGGTTGTGCAATTGCACTTGTCAAATGTCAGGATTTTCACTCTTCATATTTTATGAAAATATTTGCGAATGGGTCAGCATTAATGATTACTCTTTCAACAATGTTTATTAAACAACATTCTATTTTAGATGCTGTTTCAGCTGGGGTACTGGCTATCGTTCTCTATATTCTCATTTATAAATTAGATGTGTTTAAGATTGAAGAGCGGGTTGATGAAAAAAGACCACGATTATCTAAAAACTTTAGCAAAGTAAGCAGGTAAGTCTTTACCTGTTTTCTTATGTTTTCAAAAAGGAGGAAATTTATGGCTACAAATCAGAATTTAGCTCATGAAAAAATATCAAAATTATTATTTTCACTTGCTATTCCATCAATTATTGCACAGCTAGTGAATATTTTATATAACATTGTTGATCGTATTTATATTGGTCAAATGCATAATGGAACTGTTGCTATGGCTGCTTTATCAGTAGCTTTACCAATTGTCACTTTTGTGAGTGCTTTTACGCAATTGGTTGGTGTTGGTGGGGCACCATTATGTGCGATTAAAATGGGTGAACAAAGAAAAGAAAAAGCTGAAGAAATTATGACCAATAGTTTTGTATTATTGATTATTGTTGGGATTATTTTAACGCTTATTATTCTTTTTTTCCATGAACCATTATTGTATATCTTTGGGGCAAATGAAGAAACCATTGTGCCAGCAATTTCATATACTAGTATATATGCATTAGGAACAATCTTTGTTCAAATTACATTAGGAATGAATGCTTATATTAACACTCAGGGATTTGCTAAGATGGGAATGTATACTGTTGTTATTGGTGCTATTATTAATATTGTTTTGGATCCTCTCTTTATCTTTGTTTTTGATATGGGAGTTGCTGGTGCTGCTCTCGCAACAATTATTGCTCAGGGAGCTTCCGCTGTTTGGGTATTGATTTTCTTGTTTGGAACAAAAAGTATTATTAAGATTAGAAAAAAATATCTCGTACCGAAGTTGCATATTGCTTTTTCAATCGTAGCGTTAGGAATTTCACCATTTGTTCAAACGGCAACTGAAAGTCTGTTACAGATCTCATTTAATAATCAGTTACTTATTTATGGTGGAACAATGGCAGTTGCGACAATGGCTATTTTAATGAGTATCTGGCAGTTTATTACATTGCCTCTTCAGGGTCTTTGTCAGGGAGCACAGCCAATCTTAAGTTATAATTATGGAGCACGAAATTATACACGTGTAAGAGAAACCTTTCATTTAATGTTTAAATTATGTTTAGGTTTTGCTTTTGCTGCAAGTTTTATTGCAATGTTCTTTTCATCTTTCTTTGTTTCAATCTTTGCAAGTGATGCACAAACAATTCAGTTTTCTTCATGGGCTTTACGTATCTTTTTAATAGGGGCAGGAATGTTTGGGGCACAGATTGCATGTCAACAGGCATTTATGGCTTTTGGGCAGGCAAAAGTTTCTGTTTGGATGGCTATTACAAGAAAAATTATTTTATTAATTCCTTTAATTTATGTTTTCCCTTATTTATTAGGTGGTAGTGGATTTGCAACAATGATGTCCCATTCGATTGCTCCAATGGTTCATGATGGATCACGTGTTTTTGCAGTTTTATTTGCAGAACCTGTGTCAGATATTTTAGCAGCTTGTATTACAACATTTATGTTTATTCGTTTTTATCGCAAGGAATTAAAGAAGCCAGATGAAATAATTGGAGAATAAAAAAATTATAACTTAAATTGTTTCTTTTGCATATTTGTGGTTAAATATGTAAAACAAAGGGGTGAGAGTGATGGAAAAGAGTTTGATATCAAGAATATTAGAGATGGATCCAGCTGCTCGAAATAGAGTGAATGTTATTTTGAATTATCCAGGGCTACATGCGATGTTTTTTTATCGTATTAATCATTTTTTATGGAATGCTCATTTGAAAATGTTAGCACGTTTTTTAAGTCAGTTTGCTAGATTTTTAACAGGGATAGAAATTCATCCAGGAGCAACCATCGGTAGAAGATTTTTTATTGATCATGGAATGGGTGTTGTGATTGGGGAAACAACAATTATTGGTGATGATTGTATCTTATATCAGGGTGTAACATTAGGTGGTGTTGGAACTGGTGAACATAAGGTCAAAAGACATCCAACATTAAATAATAATGTGATGATTTCAGCTGGGGCAAAAATTATAGGTGATGTGACAATTGGAGATAACAGTATTGTTGGAGCTTCTTCAGTTGTGTTAAAGGATGTTCCACCAAATTGTACAGTTGTTGGAGTACCAGGAAGAATTGTGAAAGAAAATGGTATTAGAGTTGATAAAGACTTATAGGATAAAATATCAATATATGATTTTATCATGGATACTTTTGATTATTTATTTAGGACTTTTTGTCAGTGGAAAATTAACAATCATGGATCAATATATCTATCAGGTGATTCATACTTTGCAAAGTGATACAATGACAAGTTTTATGATTGCTGTGACTTTTTTAGGATCAACTGTTGGAATTGTTTTGATTTGCTTGATTTGTCTTGTAATTCATTTTCAAAAAGGCTGTTTAATAAGTATTCATGTAGCATTGATGGCGATTGTGAATCAGGTGATTAAATATCTTGTTGCAAGACCAAGACCAACAGTTGTTCATTTAGTGAAGGAAACAAGTTATAGTTTTCCTTCCGCTCATGCTATGACATCAATGGCTGTCTTTGGTATGATTGCTTATTTATTGTGGGAGAAACATAAGGTATTTTCAATCTTTATGATGTGTTTTCCTCTCATGATTGGTGTGACACGTATTTATTTGGGTGTTCATTTTGCAAGTGATGTTATTGGGGGATTTTTATTTTCTATAACTTCATTATGTACAGTGATTCCATTTCTTAAATATCATAAAATACTCCCATGTTCATAGAATAAAACAGGGGGTATTTTTATGTCTATTGATGTTGATATACAATCCAGTCTTTATTATTATGATTTAACGATTGTAGAAAGAGAAAATAATCTCTTTTGTTTGGTTGATTTAAAGACAGGAGAATGGTATGAAAAAATGACTATTTATTATATTCAAAGATTATTAGATTTATGGAATACAAAAAGAGGAAATATTGGAATAATATCTTGACCTATCCCTGAGGGATAGGTTTAATATAAGTATGAGGTGATGAGCGTGACAATAAAAGAAGTCATAGAAAAATATGGTATGACAAGAAAAGCATTATTAATATATGAAGAAAAAGGATTAATTCATCCGACAAGGAATATGTCAGGTTATCGAGAATATGACTTAAAGCAAATTGAAATCATAGGGAAAATATGTTTTTTAAGAAAATTAGAATTTTCTTTAAATGAAATAGAAGATATTTTAATGAATCATCATTATGAATTATTTCAAGAAAAGAAAAAAGAATATGATAAAGATATTCATTTCATTGAAATGAAGAAAAGTTATTTGGATTATGCAAATGATGTATTTAATGATCAATATTCAATTGATGAAGCTTATAAGGCAGTTAATGATACAATTGAATTATATGATACTGATGAATATAATGAATTGATTCATTTTGAATTTCAACGAGAATCAGTAGGAATCATGTGGTTATTAACTTTAATCATTTCATTTTTATCTGGGCAATTCTCTTTAATAATTATGGCTTTTTTCTCTTTATTTGTTCCTATTATTTTAAGTTTAAAGAGTGTTAGAAACTTCTTCTTGTCAATTTATGCAAGAAGGCGATTAGCTATCACATTACTTCTTTTTGGTATGTTTGGAAGTTTATTTTTTTGGTGTCAGCCCAATAATATGGTTAATGAATTTTTATTTGGCATGAGTCTTTTGCTTTGTTTTGGATCAATAGCTTCTTTTCATCAAGTTCAAAAATACTTTAAAAAATATCAATCCTTTTTATCCATGATATTCTTTATATTGAGTATTGGTATGTTTGGGTTTATCTTTTTTATTGAAATTAATGGTAAAATAGGATTGGGTTATATAATAATAGCATCGTTTTTATTAGGAATAGGGGTTATATTTAATCAACGTATACGTCAAATATTAGGTTATATATTAATGGGTATGATATGATTATTTGTTTGTGTTCATATTGAAAATATGAATTGTTCATGTTAAAATGAAACATGCTTATGAAAATAGATGATTGGCTATTTATTGAGGATGTTTCATTGTTTTATTTTTTTAAATAACTATAAAATATTATGTCCTTATCACTCAGCAAGATAGAGCACACGCTTCCTAGGGTTTTGTTGAACACTCCCCAAATTGTTATCAAAATACTAAAAATTTAATATGGTGCATTAGCTCAGCAGGATAGAGCATACGCCTCCTAAGCGTAAGGTCATGCGTTCGAATCGCATATGTACCGCCATTTTTAAGCATTTTAAGGGGTTTTATTGCTAAATAATAAGCCCCTAAAGACATGTCATTGACATGTCTTTTTTTGGCTTTTCTCCTAACAAGGAGTTGAACTCCTTGAACTCATTTCTCTAACAAAAAAATGTTTTCCAAACATGACTGAGAAGAATAGATAATGAGTTAATATTTCTTTGTTCATTTTGTGTTTGTCATAATACCATACTGAATTATTGGAAAAGCACCATGCTTTGAGATAAACTTTTGGAATATAGTATTGATATTTTGCTTCATCTTTATTTTTTATTATCAGATTATCTTTTAAAACATTGTCTCAGATTAAAGAGTTGAGTTCAATGAAAAAAGGGGAAACTCCCCTTAAAAAGATATAGAGGCTATCCATATCCAGTGCTTGTTGGTATAGTGCATTCATATTAGATAGTAGGTGTATTTATAACTTTAAAAAAACAGCAATGTTTTATGAATTGCTGCTTTCGATATTTGAATAATAAAATAAATTAGTCATGAATTTTATTTGCTAAAACAGTTTTTACAAATTCCGGATCAAAGTGCTTGGTTCTGCTTCCACCATATCCTTTATCGAGTGAAGAAATAAGCTTCATTTCTTCATCATTAAGACAAAAATCAAATACATCTATATTCTCAACAATTCTTTCTTGATGTGTTGATTTTGGAATAACAACAACACCTCTTTGAATATTCCAGCGAAGAATAACTTGTCCTACTGTTTTATTGTATTTAGTTGCAATTTCTTGAAGCATTTGATCTTCAAAGGGGTTATATCTTCCACCCCCAAGAGGTGCCCAAGCTTCGGGAATTACATTATATTCTTTCATCACTTTCAAAGCATCTTCTTGTATGAAATAAGGATGCAGTTCAATTTGGTTAACCATTGGTTTAATTTCTACCGTTTCACAAAAGTTAGTTAAAATATGAGGATAAAAGTTAGATACACCAATACTTTTTAGTTTTCCCTCTTTGTAAGCAACTTCTAATGCTCTCCAAGCAGCAAAATAATCGCCTAATGCTTGATGCAATAAATATAAGTCAAAATATTCTAAACCGCTTTTTTTAAGTGAAGTATCAATTGCTTGTTTTGCACTATCAAAATCTTTCATGTCCTGTACCCACAGTTTTGAAGTAATGAATAAATCTTCTCGACTACAAATACCCTCAGACATTGCTTTTCTTATACCATCACCTACAGCATCTTCATTTGTGTACACTGCTGCTGTATCAATTAAACGATACCCAGCTTTAATAGCTTGATACACTATTTCAGCACATTCATTTTTATCAGGAACTCTAAAGACCCCAAATCCTAAAACAGGCATTTTTAAATGATTATTTAAAGTTACATATTCCATAAAAAATCCTCCTTCAATAAGAAAACTATAAACCTTGGAGTGTACTTCATGTCAAGAAAAATAATGATAATGAAATATATTTAACGGGTACTACAAATTTCTTTTTCATTCAATCTAGATTTATTTGATGTAATACCAATTCTAAGACATAAGCTATCATTCATATCCTTATAATATTTTGGTGTTTGATCATAACAATTGTATATTGGCATTTTTGACTTCATACTTTCAATAATTAACCTTGTGGCTTGTCTACCAACTTTATCTAAATCAAGATGAAAAATAATCTGGTTGACTTGTGGGTGATTCTCTAGAAATTGAGATAATGCTAAGATATGATGATTAAAATCCATCTTATCTAAAGTAAATAGAATGGCTAATGATAATGCATCAATAGGGGCTTCACAAAGATGAACTGTGTTATTTAGCGTACGAATAAGCTTCTACGACTTCACCAATGGCATTATCGACAACGAGATGAAGATGTTAGAGTATTTATAAATTTAGTTCATTGAGATAAAAAACTGGAGAAATTGATTGAACTCAGAAATGATACTATTAATAATCTGAAAATACTCAGCTGATTTTCATCATTTTATATGATAATAGTGGTAATCATGAGAAATTACTGGAAAATGAAACAATAAGAACTATCATAGAAAATTGTGAAATTGAATAATTATAAGAAAATATTTAACTATGAATATATACTACGTTGAGTTAAAATATAATAATTTCAGTTAAGATATTCAGCTTGATAATTCATTTTATTATTTATTTCTACTGTAGAACAACGCAATGACAGCAAATGCAAATTCACATATAACAATTTGTATAAAAAATATAAATAAATTTATTTCACCATACTTAATATAATTAAATGAATTTATTGCAAATATGACGATTAATATAAGATTGCTATAAAGAAAAGATTTTATGATCTTTTTTATATCGAATTTTCTCATTTAAATAAGCTCCTTCCATATCAACATCTGATATTTGAATTATAGTATGCAAATAAACTATATACAATTATTAGATATTAAAATATGTCTTTTATGTAATCTGACAAAATTTAAAAAGTGTATTTACTCTGTTATCTTGAATTGGTGTAAGCACATCTTTTAAAACTGTTTCTTTATCCTCAATACTTCATAGTGTAACTTCTATATTAAAGAGTTTTCATTAGTAATTGCTATAATCTTTCTATAGGTCATATTTTATGAGCTTACTCAAATGAATTGGCTATGTAACTTATAAAAAGGTTTAGATATGTTATATAAAATATATGTTTTGTTCACATGATACTTTAATATGAAAAAAGAAAATTTAGCTTCTAAAGCGTAAGGTCATCTCTTTAACAAAAAAATTTCTTAACTAGACTATAGGATAATAGGCAAAGAATACGTTATTATATAAACAAATTAAGAAAAAATAATAATCAATTATTCATAGATTATTATTTTAGTAGAACTTATCATAATTATTGATTAAATCAAATAGCAATCATAAAAACACACGTACCTTAGATAATCATTTAAATAAGTTTATCTTTTCATGTTTTTGTAATAGTAATAAACATGGAAGATATTTGCTACTAATATTATGAATAGAAGAGGTACTAATCTAGTTCCCCATTCTAGATATATCATATATATAACAAAACATAATACGACTATTGATATGATGAGTCCAATCATAAACGTGTTTTTTTTCATAATAACGTCTCCATTATAAAAGATACACGTGTCTTTATTTAGATTATAACATAATTAAATTTGCTTGTGTTTTTTTATATGATCTTCAAATTTTATGATATAATTTAGTTAATGAAAGGGTAGGTATTTAGTTTATGAATATGGAAAATATGATGAGTCATTTACTTTTCTCAGCTGTTGCAATATTTTTTTTCATATTGTGTAACCAGGCTAGAAAGTCAAAACATGCAGTTAGTTTTTTTAACATAATGAGATCAATTCAAGATTCTGATATTTCAAATATAGAAAAATATAATAAAAGTATTGCAATACTGTACTTTATATTTGGATTAATAATGGCAGGTGTCTCACTAATTGATGCTAGTAATCAAAAGGAAATAGCTATGTGTATAGTCGGTTTTGGTTGTGTCATATTAGTTTTGGGTAATTATTTAGTATTGAAAAAATATAGGAATAAATAATTTATTAAAGATAAGTTGGCTTGAGTTGAAAAGTAGAGTATTTGTAAGTAGAATAAGAAAATATGGAAGATAATGAGATTATTTATTTTTTATGTCCTTACTTGTTTAAAGGTGTCAATATAAATAAATTTAGAAGAGGAAATTAAGTTTTTATCAAGGACTTTATTCCTTTTTTTTCATTTGCTTATTTTGCTTTAGAACATAGTTGAACTTCATCAAGATAGTAACAGATTTTCTAGTTTTCAATTCAGTATGTTATTGTAATTGAAGTTGTAGAAAAAATAATTAACATCTGATATATCATCAAATAATTCTTTTACATTGCTTGAGACTGTAGAAAAATCAATTAAAATAACTGTCGACTTTCCTACACGTCTAGCACCTTCAATTAATAAAATAGTTTTACCATGAGAACTGTATGAATATTCTTTTTTAACATCTTCATAATCGTATTATATCTAAATAAAATACTAATATTTATGGCGTACCTCCAATTTCCGCAATTCAAAAATACATAAAACCTCCAAAAAACGCAAAACATAAGAGAAAAATAACATAAACTATAAAAGTTAATCAGAATTTTAATTGTTCATTCATTTTTATAATTATGAAAAGAAAACTAGCATTAAACCACGGTTTTATAAGGTCTAATGTTAGTTAAAGTTAGTAAAAACTTATTTAAAAGTTACAAACAAGTTACAAATATTATAGCTTTATTTTATTTATTTCTGTATACAACTTGTTAATAAAAATGTCTGTATATACATCATCTGTAAGGTCATTAGATTTATGGCCAACAATTCTTTTTCTTGCAAACGGATCCATATTATAAAGTTTTGCAAGTGATACAAATGTATGTCTACATGCGTAAGGAACTTTGTTATAATTCAGTTCTTTCATCAATGGCTCAAATAAATCACGATGATATTTATTTACAATATTATCACACTGTTTGATAATAAGATAATTAGGATGTTTTTCCAACAAATCTATTATAATAGGTTTAATTGTATCATGAATAGGGACTATTCTATCTCTCCCTGCCTCTGTTTTAGAGCCAGTAATCATATAAGATATCTTTCTCTTTACACCATCATCATTGCAATCTACATCTATATAAATTTTACTTGTGTCTATTTCTAGAAGTTCGTTAGGTCTGCAACCAGTAAAAATATATAATAATGCATATTTAGATTCTAATGTATTATGCTTCATAATGTTACGCACTTCGTCAACTGTAAATGATTTTCTTTTATCCGTATTATCTTCTTTTTTATCGTAACCTTTTAATGATATATCTATAAATTCAGTATAATCATCATCGCGGCTAATATATTGATGTTTAACAGCATATTTGAAAATATCCATAGTAACACCTTTCACATGAGATAAAGTACCTGTTCCTAGTCCTGCCTCTTTAATGTTGTCAAAGATGCTTTGTAAATCGTAAAGATTAATAGTGTTTATATTTTTATTATGTATGTCTGTTAATTTATTAAACCAACTCTTTACAGAGGCTTTGTTATTTTGAAACTTATATTTTTCTTCAAAAAGAATATAAAATATTTCTTTAAATGTAAGCATATCGGGAGTGATTGATTGCATGACTTGTTCGGTCAAATCCTGATCCAATGAATTTGCTTGAGTTGCATTAATTTTCTTTTTCTTCATGAGAGTATATAGTTTTATAAAATCCTCTGCTTCTTCTCTTGTCTCAAAGTACGCAATATATTTTTGTTTTTGCGAATAAGACATTTCTACAGTTTCACGGATCGCAAAAGGTTTAGAACGATTGCCTTTTAATTGTGTTATAGATAACGCACCATTAGCACGTCTTTTGAGTTTTCTTTTCTTAGGCATATACAACATCCTTTCTTTTTAAAACCTTGTACACGCCCGATAAATATGCTAAAATTGGGTATGTAAAAGGATATCCTTAATAACGTTAAATTCTTTTTACATTAGAGATATTACCAGTATCTCTTTGGCACATGTTACCAGCATGTGTCTTTTTTTATATTCCTAATAATTCTTTTTTCTTTATCTCAAATTCCTCTTGAGTAATGATTCCCATGTCTAATAATTCTTTTACTTTTTTTAGTTCTTCGTAATTATCAAAAGAAGTATTATTCGAAGTTTGATTAGAGCTAATTGATTTTGCTTTATTGATAGCATTTGTAATATTCTGCATAACTGTGTGATTGTTACAATCGATTATCAACATTTCTGTTATACCTTTTATTCTTAATTTTCCATATCCAGCAAGTGGCGTTGTCTTACTATCAATGGAGGTTATATCGCTAATATTTATTTGTTTAAATATCACTTGCATTAATACCTTTTGGCAAAACATAATTCTTTTATTAGTAACCACAACAATTCCAGATGTTTTATTTTTCATTGAAAGATTGTTTATATTTAATTTGTCATCATTACTATTGTTTTCTATATTGCATGTTGTAGCATAAATAGGATTTTCATCTATTTCCATTAATTCATCTAAATATTTTGCTGCGGACTTCATCATACCAATTTTTTGATTGTTTTTTTCATAAATTTTAATTATAGTATCCTTCATAATAATCTCCTATTCACTGGTCATGAAATTTTCAATAATATAATTACCATCCCATAAAACAACATTACTTTTACTAGATAATTCTATTGCCTGTCTTGTGAAACTACTGTTAGTCGCTACTATACCGATATTACAATTATAATATTCTTTTCCACCTAATACCTCTTGAATAGCAGAAACTCCAATAGGCGATGAATAAAATTTACATTGTATTGCATACTTTATGTTATCTTTTTCTGCTATTATATCAGCACCAAAATCATTAGATTTTTGAGTTATATATGATTTGTAACCAATTTTATTTAATAATGTTGATAAGAAAACTTCAAATTCTAAACCATTGGATATTTTTTCGTATTCTTTATAAATATTTGAATCATATATTTTGCTAAAAGTGTCATATACATCATCTTGTTTATATACAAAATCATAATTGACTGAAATATTTGATAAAATATATTTTCCATCACTCATCACAATCACATTATTAGTTAGAAGTTCTTCTATTGTATGATCGTACTGATATTCATTAAGGGATAATAGGTCCATAAAATATTCCTTGTCTACATATCCTTTTGTTTTAATAGTATTATAGAAAATATTTATGTAACGATTTGAAGACGTAATTACTTTATCTTTAAAAATGTTAATATCATAATCATATTGATAGTTACTAATATAATATTCTTTCCATAGTACTTCACGTGGAAGTGCTCGTATCTGTGGACCGATAACACCTTCTTTTTCTAAGTTATCGATAATTCTAGCAGATAGATTATAGCCTATATTGAATTTTCTTTGCAATGATGACGTGCTTGCCATTTGAGTTTGAATAATAAATTTCTTACATTCTTCATATAATTTTAATTCATCTTTTTCATAAAAATTGATAGCAGTGTATGCATCATTGCTTTCATTAGATATATCATTAAATTCTGTATTAATTAAAGAATAACTTAAATCATCATCAAAATTCATCTCTTTTTCTATATGCGTTTTACTTTTTATATATTTGTATATTTTAGGTATTATATATTTAATAGACATGAATATTAGATATATAATGCCAGCATAGAAAAATATACTAATTAATATAATTCCAAAAGATATACATAAGATTAATTTAATAAAACTTAGCTTTTCTTTTTTTGGATGAGCATATACTCTCAAGTAAAATCGCCTCTCTTTTCTTTGCCAATGTAAAAATAAATTTTTTGTGAGATTACTTTATATCTAACTATTTAATTATTCCTTCACAAACTAATTTTCGGTCTCTTTACACAGTTGTTCTAAATTCTTTATAATTTTCGTTATTGTATTATAGTGAAGTTCCTTGTTCTCATCTTCGTATATGAAGTTGTTTCTTAATATATTAATAATATTTCCATATAACTCCATCTGATGTTGAATATATTTTTTATTAACAATTACTAAATATGTGTTGTTTTTATAGTATGCAAAACCTTTCATATTGCTATAAGGCATATTTATAGGTCTGTATACTATTTTATGTTTCTTTAAAAATTCCTCAATACTATCATTACTAAAATACATTAATATCCCTTCAATCTTTTTTATTGTGTCAGCAATTCTTTTGGTCAAAGTACACAACAACTTTAAAGATTTAGTCCAAATCTCTTATTATTTTTAAAATTTGATACACCTCCTCGACAGATAAATCTTTATCCTCATCTAGCAATATCATTAGACTATTATTTTCGATAATTTCTTTATAGAGTTCTATTAATTCATACTCATTTTTTTCTTCTAAAAATTTAATTACGAGTTCTTCTTTATTCAAGTTTTTTTTATCTCCTATAACATATTTTGCGTTTAGTTTTGCTTTTTCTAAAACATTTATCTTATCAACCTCTAATATATCACATATCTTTTCAAGAACAGTTGATCCTATTCTTTTACCGTTTTCATAATCTAATAAAGTATCTTGATCAATGTCAAGTTTGCAAGATAGATACTGTACAGACATACCTTTACTTATTCTAATCTCTTTTAATATCCTACCAATTTCTTTATTTAGGTTCATCTTTGTCACCGAATGTTTCTTTTTCAAATGCATCAGCAATTCTTATTAAGTTTGCGACATCTGCTGGTTTTAATTTGGTTGCTTTATCCATTAGCAATATTAAACTTTCGTTGTTAATAAGTTCTTTGTATAAGTCAACAAGATGTCCGCCTTCATGTTCCATTAGATATTTAATGTTTTCATCATATCCTTCTTTTAATGCATCAGGATTGTTTTCTAGGTTTTTAAAGTATTGATCTTGTTTCCAACCAGTTAAATAATTCATATCGACATTAAAATAGTCAGCGATAATTTCAAGAGTTTCAAAGTTTGGTTCGCGTTTTCCTTGTTCATAATTAGCTAAAGTACTTCTTCCTATTTTTAGTTCGTCAGATAATTCCTGCTGAGATAAATTCATACTAGTACGAAGTTGCTTTAATCTTTCTCCAAAAACACCCATAATCTCACCTCTTTTCTATATTATAACACATTGCGTGTCATAATCAACACAAAAATGTTTCAAAATGTGTTGACACATAATGAAACAAGTGGTATTATACATACGTAGACACAAATCGAAACAAAAAAGGAGGTGATAAAATGCCAAGCAATGTTATGATAGGTGAAAGATTGAGAAATTTAAGGTTAAAAAAAGGAATAACTCAATCTAAAGTTGCTCAATCAATTGGAGTATCGTTATCGGCAATTACGAACTATGAATTAGGAGTAAGAATTCCGAGGGATGAAGTTAAAATTAAATTAGCTAGTTTTTATGGTTTAACAGTTGAAGAAATTTTTTTTAATTAATATGTTTCAATATGAAACAGAAAAAGAGAAAGGAGTAGATTATGAATAAAAAGAGCATCCACATAGGATACTCATAGGAATTGCTGACCACATATATTATACCAAATTTTACCACATTATTATTTGTTAATATTTGGTAATTGTCGAATTTTAGCGAAATATGTTTGTCAAACTATTCAATACAAATTAGAAAGGAAGTGAATGTTATTAATAAACACAATAAAGTTAAAATGTATTCAAATGGAACTTGTATGCACATTAGTATAGATGGTGTTGAGTTAAACCATGTATTATTAGCAGAAATAAAAAAAGGTGGATCATATCCAAAACTATTATTAGAAATTGAATGTGATATTGAAACACTGAATAAAGATGAATATAGAAAGTGTGTTTTAGATAAACACACTAATGATTGAGTTTTGAAACAAAGCTAACCAAATCTTTTATTCCATTCTTAAATCTTTTCTGCATATAAACGATTGCTTCATCAGTAATAATGAAGTTACCTATTATATCTTGAGCAATAAGATTTTGTTTATTAAGTTCTTCTAAATAATATTCATAATCTCCACCATTAAACTCAAGTAGAAATGATTCAACAGAACCTAGTTCATCATTTGAAAATGATTGAGCGACTTCTTTTGAAATGTTGTTGGATAAACGTGTTAAGTAATGTTTGTATATTTCACAAAGAAGTTTATCAGACATTGTTGTTAATTCAACAGACATATAATCACCTCCTTTCAAACTGATTATATCACGAAAAGAGGGTGAGAGTTATTTAAAACAGAAAGGAGGTGATAACAATTGGTTGCCGAAATTGAAGAAATTAGTGTACAAGAAGCTGCTAAAGCATTGCATAAAGGTGAACAGTTTGTAAGACAGGCAATTATAAATGGTAGTCTACCAGGTGCTTACGCAAAAGTTCGAGAGCGTACAAATTTCTTTATACCAAAAAAAGCGTTTTATGACTTTGCTGAACGTTTTGTTCGTAAAGAAAAAGAGCCATTGCCGCAAACAATGACTCAAGAGATTAAATGAATATCAAATATTTAATCGCTTATATTGTAAGCGATTGGAAAGGAAAAGTAAATGAAAATTAATGAAAACAGTGTATATCATGGCTTTGTTTTATATGAAGTTATAGATATGAGTAACTGGTGTAAGAAGAAAACTATTTTAAAGTTATTAGAACAAAGTGGTAACAAGATGAATGAAAGAGTATTTAGAGGTCTTGTTGCCTATAACAATATTTTATTTGCAGAAGGACAAAGAGAATTATATATCGCACATAGTAATGAGTATGGGTATATTGCTACTCTTGATGAAAACATTATAAGAGCAAGTACAGCCGATTTAAGGGCACGTGCTTATGACATGCTTTCAAAGGCAAATATGACAGAGAAGCAACTTTCAAAGAGAGGATATGATCCTTTGTTATGAAAGAAAGAATAAGTTTAATGTTAATGATATTCTTTACTGTAATTTTGTTCTTGTCAAACTTCGTTGAATGTTCTATGAATGTTCAATTAATTATTGTAATGGTTATGATTAGTTCGTTTATAAGTTTTGAGAGGTGTCTAAATGGAAGATAATACATATTTAATAATACGCATTGTATGTTATTGGATAATAGCAATTACAACGTTCTTGTTAGTTTTATATTTAAAAATGAAAGAGGTGTGTTAAATGAATGAAGAAATGAATAGTCTATTGAAAATTACTGAACTTGCTTATAAGGTATCTACTGCAAAAAAAGCAGATGTATTTGTTAATTATGCTCCACATGTAAATAATGTTGATGTTGTTATTCATAAAGAAGGATACTCCGAAGATAACGAATCGCAGATGTATTTTGTCTATTTGGATAATCGTTATAGATGTATAGGCAAAACACTTCATACAGAAACGGTTATCAAAATGTTAGAGGATATGTTAAATGAATAGCGATTATCACATGGAAATCTACAAAGGTGAAGATTTCTATGAAAAACAAGCAAGTTTAATTGAATGTCACACATGTTTAGAAAATGCAATTGATTGCTTAAAACCTTTTGATGAATTTAAAGATGAAGTTGATTACATAAAGATCGCTCTAATTGAAGTAAAAAAGAAAGAGGAGGAGTATTAAATATGTCAGATGCTAATGTAGAAACAATATTGTCCTTAGAAGAGCGTCAAAAAATGAATATCTATGAAAAGATGTCTCACATTACTAATGAACTAAAAAATATAGAAAAGGATTTGACTGTCAGTACTGGCAATAAATCTAGCTATAGAGCGTTAAGCGAAACAGCTATTTTAAATGCCGTTAAACCATTAGAACAAAAATATGGAGTTTATTCTTATGCTAAGCAAAGAAAGATAGTAGAAAGTAATGTATTTGAAAGAGAGAATAAATCAACAGGAAATAAATTAAATACATACTTTATGAGAATTGAGGTTATCTATAAATTTGTAAATATAGACAATCCTCAAGAGGTGTTAGAGACAACAACTTTTGCAGATGGCTTAGACAACGGAGATAAAGCTAGTGGAAAAGCAATGACATACGCTGATAAGTACGCACTTATGAAATCTTATAAAATTTCAACAGGAGAGGACCCTGATCAACAAACAAGCAATCCCAAAAATGACAATGAAAGATTTGAAATATCATTAGACATGTATGTTGATGAAAGTTATGCTAGGGAGATTATTAAATTAACAATCTATGATCTTATTAGAAAAAATGGAATTATTCAAGCAGAGTTAAATGATGTCATATCTAAAGAGTTGTGGACGGATTTATCGCATTTAAATTCATATCAATTGTTAAAACTAGAAGAAGAACTAAACTGTGTTAATATGTCTAATCACAAATGGCACAAGTTGTATAATCAAAATTCAAGAATAAAGGAAGTTGTACAAAAAGATAAAAAAATTGAATATATAAAAAGTTGGGAAAGGCTAGGGCGTGAAGCACTTAGATTAGCAGGTTCTGACATCAAGCAAAAAAATAAAATTGTAGAATTCTACCTCAATATTGGATATGACTTTTCTAAGGAACTGGATAATGAAGATAGTAGGAGCAATTAAAAAAATAGGAGATAGGGTTTTAGCAATTGAAAGCCCTACTCCTATACAGATTGATGAAAGCAAGAAGTACAAGATTGATATTGCTGAATATCGTTCTAAGAGGTCACTAGAGCAGAATTCTTATATGTGGGCATTACTAACCGAAATTGATAAAAAAATCAATGGTGGAAAGGCTAATAATCCTGTAGAGATTTATATTCAATGTCTTGAGCGTGCTCATGCAAAATCTAATTTCTATCTATGTGTTGAAGATGGATTAGATATGCTTAAACGTCAATTTAGAGCAACTCGTGAGATAGGCAAAGAAACAATAAATGGTATTGATTATATAAACGTTGAATGCTTTTGAGGTTCATCACATATGAACACAAAAGAAATGACTGATCTTATTGACATTGTGCTTGATTATGCAAGCGAGGTAGATATTTATACTCCATATTGGGAGGGGTTATTAAAATGAATAGTATTGATAAGGTTAAAAAGAAATCAATTATTCAAAAAGCATCATATTGTTGTATGGAATGTGGTAGCCATAATTTATTACATCTGCATCATTGTTTACATGGCATAGGTATTAAACCAAAGGCTGATAAAGATGGATTATTTGTGTTGTTGTGTATTAACTGCCATAGAAGATTGCATGACTCAGATGCACAACTAGACATGAAATATAAACAAATAGCACAACGTGCATATATGAAAAATCATACATTAGAAGAATTTAGAAATAGGTATCACAAAAATTATTTATAAAAGTTGGAAACGTAGGTGATTAGGTGTCAAAAAAATATTATTGGATAAAGCTTAAAAATAACTTCTTTGATGAACCAACAATTGATTTTCTTTTGTCTCAAAAAAACGGTTGTGAGTACATAGTTTTATATCAAATGCTATGTCTAAAAACATCAAATAACAATGGCATTCTAGCAACAGAAATCGGTGAAATGATTGTACCGTTTGATGCCGAAAAAATATCGAGAGATACAAAGTATTTTGATGTTGATACAGTTTTAATTGCTATGGAATTATATAGGAAATTAGGGCTTATATATGAGTCTCAAGAAGGGGTTTTATATATATCAAATTTTGATGAAATGGTTGGTGGAGAAACATCAAGCGCAAAGCGTGTAAGAGAGTATAGAGAACGTCAAAAGGCGTTACAATGTAACGATAATGTAACAGAAGAACCGTTACAAGAAGAGTTACAAAATAACAATGAAGTAACACAAGAGATAGAGATAGAGTTTAGAGATAGAGATAAGAGTAAAGATATAGATAAAGAGATAGAGATAAGAGTTCCTTATCAGGAAATCATCAGTCTTTACAATTCTATTTGTAGTCGTTTACCTAGTGTCATTAAACTTACAGATAAGAGAAAAAAATCAATGAGTGCAAGGTTTAAAGAATGTAGCAATGATTTATCGATTTTTGAAACATTATTTAACAAAGCAAATTTAAGTGATTTCTTATGTGGCATTAATGACAGAGGGTGGAAATGTGATTTTGATTGGCTTATTAACCAACAGAACATGGCAAAGGTTTTAGAGGATAGATATGTTAATAAGTCAAATGGAAGGGGTATGGCATTCTAATGACTGAACAGGAAACACAACAGATACTAAAAGTATTAAAAACAAATTATCCTAATTCATTTAAAAGCATGTCTAGCGAAGAAAGTTATAACTATTTGTCATTGTGGCATGAGGCATTCAAAAATAATGATGTCATATTAGTTATTAAAGCAGTTAAAGAAATTATTTATACAGACACAAGAGAGTTTGCTCCTAACATTGCACAAGTTAAGTCGGTGATTGCTAAATACAATACAAGCAATTTGTTAGAGAGTAAACAATCTCTAATGAAAAAGTATGATAATGATTTTGATGATAATTACGATTATAGAGAAGATGAAATGATATGTCTTATATTACACAAGATGAAAGATGCACAAGGTGATGTTTTAGCAGAATGTAAGCATGACTTTAATAAAGTAACTGGTCACGACTATGATACATATATGCAAAAAATATTTAGAAAAGAGGTAGAACTATGTTAAATAAAGAAAAATATGCAAAAGAGATAGTGGAGATTGTAACAATGAAATCTCCAGAAAACATTGCATTTGATACACGTATAGGAAAACTATGTAAATGTACGATATTAGAATGTGATAATTGTTTGTTTAGAACAGGAAAAGGTATATGTGATGAAAAAAGAAACATATGGGCTAACAGCGAATACGTTGAACTTATTAAATTAACACTTGCAGAAAAGATTATCTTAGAGAATATAGATAGTAATTTTAAATGGATTGCAAGGGGTGAAAATAATTATTTATTTTGTCATGAAAGAAAACCAATGAAATCAAAAGTTGATAGAATGATGTTTCTTGATGGTGGTCATTTTTCTCGAATACCGTTTGACAATTTGTTTAAATTCATAAAATGGGAAGATAATGAACCGTACAAGATTAAAGATATTTTGAATAATTGTGAGGTGGTAGAAGATGTGGATTAGAAGTCAAAATAAAGAAGAAATAGTTAAATGTTATGGTGCTAGTATTGTACATAACAATAATGATATGTTTAGTCTATTGTCCGTATTAACTAATAATTATACGATTGCATTAGGTGAATACTCAACAAAAGAAAAAGCGTTAAAAGTCTTGGATAAAATAGTTGCACAAATGGAGACATGCACAGAAACAAGAACGCAAATAAAACCATACTCAAATGGATCTGATTGGGATACATGTGAAAGAGTTGCAACTGTTGTTTTCCAAATGCCACAAGATGATGAAGTATGAAATTTAGACAAGAAGTCGAAAAAATTCTTACAGAGTTTCTTGTAGGGATTAATGTAAATTACATTGTCCCTCTTGAAATGGAATGTGATGAATTAAGAAGAAAGAATATTCAGCTTAATAACAAGGCAACACGTTACAAGAATAAATACAATGAGTTAAAAAGTTCAATCGGCGATGATACAACAAATTATCGTGACATGGCTATTAAGTTAAAGCAAGAAAGAGATATGTACAGAAATATGTATCGTAAATTAAAGAGTAGGAAGTGACAATATGCAACAACTTCAATTTGATTTATTTAATGAATTTGATCAGTACAATCCATCATTAGAAGAAATTTCTTTTGCTAAATCTGTATGCATAAAACATATATTTGAAGAGCATTTGTCTAAATTTGGAATTGATGATTTTTATGTGAATAGGGTGAAACCAAAACAATTAACATTAGGTAAAATCAAAAATGAACTTTGCAGGCAAACGAGATATATTGAATATTTTAATGAGTTTTGTGAACTATGTAAAAAGTATCTAAATTTAACAACATATGAAAATAATTCTTGTGGTATATGCATTGAATACGATTATGTAAGGTACTTTATGGATAGGAAGTCAGGTCCAGCGTATTGCATGTCCATGCTTCCAGATAAAGTTTTTGAAAATGGAATTAAAGAAGAATGGAAGTGATGATGTGGATCAATTAGATATATTTGAATTTATTAACGAAGATAAATTTTGTTTTGATGATGATATTAACCATATTGTTGAACTTGTCGAAAAATTAATGCAACCATATCTTGATGATGGAACGTTTACGGAACTATGGGAAAAGGAGTTCGGTATATGGGAAGATGGCGAAAAGTATGGTTATCGTTTGAGTATGAACTATATTTACAATGATGACATTGAAAAGGATTATTTTAAATACTATGAAAAAAATCCATTGTACATGAAAAAAATAAACGAACTTAATCTTGATGAACTGTTTGAGTATAGTGAACAACACAATATCGAATTAAGTATTCATCCAACGCCATTTATGGTTTGTATTTATACAATGTTTTTAGATAAGAGAAAAAAATTGAGGTGATTGAAATGGAATCATTTTTTTGGAGAGAAGATACATGCTTTACATGCAAACATTTAAATAAAAAGATAAAGAAAAAGGAATATGATTTTTTTTCTTATGGATGCTCAAAATGTGGTGATGTTGGTTTTGGAATAAGATTTGATGAAACGCAAGACGAAATCGATATAAAATTAAAGTCGCATGTCTGCGGTGATTTTGAGAAAAAAATGGAATGTGAACAATTAAGTTTATTTTAGCAAATAATATGACAACACAAGAAAAACTAAAAGAAGTAGAGAAAAGAATTAGAAACTCTACTTCTTACAAGAATAGAAATGATTTAAAGAAGCATAAAAAGAGATTGCTGAAACAATTGAAGAAAGAAGTGAAAACATGAAAGTACATAGACTAAAAATATCAACAAAATATCTTGTAGCACAAGTAGATGGACGCAAAAATTTTGAAGTTAGATATAACGATAGAGATTATCGGGTTGGAGATATTCTTCTATTAAATGAATGGGAGAATGGCAATTATACAGGAGTGTTTATCTGCGTTAAGGTTACGTATGTATTAGATAACTTTATAGCGTTAAAAGACGGTTTTGTAGTATTGGGAACAGAGCAAATAATAGGAAAAGAGTTGGAGGAAGTTTTAAAATGTGTGACAGAATAGACTTACTAAAGAAGATAGATAATTTAGATAAGGCATTGGATAAAGCATGTAAAAGATTAGCTGAAATGGGTAAAAAAGCAGTGATGTGTGACCATGTCTATTGCAACGTTGATGATAAGTTTGATACGAGCACTTGTAGAATGCAATGTGAAAATTCAGAAAGTTGGAAAGAGTGGTGTATGAAAGATGAATAAAGAAAAACTATTAAAAGCTGTAGATGATTTAAAGAATGAATACGATGCATTTTATATGATGAATAGATGCTCATGGGAAAAAGATGAAAACACTCATGCAGAAGAATTTGAAATGTTATCAAATATTCAAGGCGATAAAGTTCAAAACGCTTTAGCATGGATACATGATTGTTATGATTGTTACTACAAAGATGAATTAGGTGAAGATAATGCATTTGCATATCTTAAAATGGTGATTAAAGATGAATAAATATCAAAAATCTTTAAATACGTTGAGAAAAGAGTATCTAAACAACGATTCGAAAGAGTGTGATATTTTACAGGAATTAGTTGATAAAGCAACGCCTAAGAAACCAACTAAAATATATAAAAGATGTCCAAATTGTGATCATAAAGTTAGTTGGAATTATTACGCAGACAGAAAACTAAATTATTGTCCTGAGTGTGGTCAAAGATTAGATTGGAGTGATGAAGATGTTGACTAAAGAAGAATATATAAAAAAACATGGTGTTAGTGAAAAAGAATTTTTATACTATTGTATAAACTGTTTGAATAATAAATTTATGCGTGATGATGACAACGTAAATGATTTAAAAGGTTTCTTATATGATTTAGTGGTGGATTATTTTGAACTTAAAGAAAAATATGAAAGTTTGCTTGATAAAATAGAAGAACTACATGCAACAATTCATTCGCTAGATTGTGAGTTGTATGAACTTAATAATCCTAAGCCATACAAATTTGAAGAACTTCATGAAGATATGTGGGTATGGGACGATAAAGAACAAATATGCTGTCAAATATGTGATATTCTATCATTTAATGGAATAAGCGTTAATTATCATTATGAAAATGTTTTAGAATTTAAAGAAAATCGTTTCTATCCACCATCAAAAGCAAATCAAGGTAAAGAACAGTGAAACAGTTAGATATCTTTGGAAAAGAAACAGATGTAGCAAAACTCAATGAAGAATTAAAAAAGAAAACTATATCAAGACCAACAATAAAAGGCAAATTTAGGATGAAGTATGGTTATGATAAAACAAACAGATGTAAAGATTGTGTATATCATGAATGTATGCATTATAACAATAAGAATTATCACAAGTGTCAAAAGATTGGATTTTCTAATAGTAAAGCAACAGAGGCGATAGGAGATAGACATGAAATGGGAGGATAGCAAACAATGAAAGCAATAATCGAATATAAAAATAATCAACAAGCAGAAATTGATGAAATAGAAGATGTGGCATTTTGTAAATATGATATCGAAATTTATTATCCTGAAACAGATGATGTAACTGTAATATGTAAAGGAGATATAAACAGTATTGAAATAAGTGAATTTTAGAGAAAAAAATCATAAAAACTATTTAACATTAGAAACAGTCTCAAAGCCCTTGAAACATAAGGACTTTGGGGCATTGAGATAACGCAACATAATATAGTGGTTATGTTGCAAGGAAAGAGAGGTGAAAGTATGGTTAAAGTTTATCGAATGAATGATTTTAGTTTTGTTGCTAGTGATCTATCTGTTGAAGAAACAAACGCATGGTATGAAAAAGAGTTTGATGATGTAAATGATATAGAAGATATTAGAGAAGTTGATTTGGATAGTGAGGGAATGTGGTGGTTGCTAACAGATGAAAATAGAATACATGAATTTCTAAATGAATGTATCGAAGAGACAATGACAGAAACTAAATTTGGTTCATTGATGACTAGAAATTATAATGAAGTATTTGAGTTTATATCTTATAGAGAAGCATTGAAAAGAAGTGGAGAATACACAGAGCCTTATGAAATTGCTAGTACAGAATTTTAGAGAAAGGAAGTTAAAGAATGACAAAAAAAGAACTATTAATTCATGCTATTATATTGCTTTTATTTAATTATTTATTAACTAATACAATACAAGGAACTTTGTTACTTACTTCTTTAGTAATGAATATAGTTCTATTCAAAGAGCTATTTTTGAGAGGAAGTGAAAGATGATGAATGAAGTTCAACTAACAGTTGAAGAAATTGATTATATTTTAAACTATCCTAATGAGATAAATATTTTCAAATGGTCAGGTATTGTTAAAAAATTAAAAAAACAAAAGGAGATATTAGAAAATGAAAAAAATATTTATTAGTCAGCCTATGAAAGGCAAAAGTAATGAAGAAATTAAGAAAGAACGTGAGTTGATCATAAACGACATAGAAGCTATTATGGAAGATGAGCAATTCGTGATTTTGGACACAGTATTTGAAGATTTTAAAGGTGCAACACCTCTAAAGTTTCTAGCTAAGTCTTTAATGGTTCTAGCAGATGCAGATTATGTATATTTCGCAGAAGGATGGGAAGAAGCACGTGGATGTCGAATCGAGCATGAATGTGCTTTAGAATATCGCATTACACTTTTGGAGGATTAGAATATGTACATAAGTGAATTTTGGGTAGGAGTGGGTGCCACTTTATTAGTGGAGTTAGCAGCAATTATTATTTATGCAATTTATGACAATGAAAGGAGAAAGGAATAATGGGATTATTAGATGTATTATCAAGAGAAGATAGAGTAGAAGTAACGTTCAGTGATTTTTATAACATGGTTAAGGAGTCATCAAAATTTGATATTGTAGAAGATGCTTATAATAGAGGTCATGATCCAAAAGCAATATTAGATATTATGTTTGAGACAAAAGGAAAAATAGATGTTAAAAGTATTTTTGAGGAATAGATAAAGTTACAATAATTAGGAGGTGTTATATTGTCAAAAAAATGGGGAAAAGATGAAATAGCAAAATTAAAAAAATTATATCCCTACTATAAAAATAATGATCTATCAATACTTTTTAGAAGGAGTGTTTCATCAATACAACATAAAGCAACTTGTTTAAAATTAAAAAAAGATGATGATGCAATGTATCTTATTAGAAGTAAAAACAAGCAAAATGAGAATTGTAATTTTTGGAATGGGGGTAGAAAGCAAATTAAAAAGGGTTATATTATGATCCTTGATAAATTACATCCTAAAGCTGATATTAACGGATATGTTATGGAACATAGAGTTATTGTTGAGAAAAGTATAGGTAGATATTTGAAAGATGATGAAGTGGTACACCATATAAATGGTATAAAAAACGATAATAGAATAGAAAATTTAAAAATAATGAAATTTGGTGAGCATACTAGATTTCACAATATAGAAAGGAAGAAAAGACATGATAAATAAATTTATTGGTGTTGGAAGATTAGTAAGAGACCCAGAATTAAGAAGAACAAATACAGGTGATGCCGTAACAAGTTTTACTTTAGCATTGAATCGTAATTTTCAATCTGCTGATGGACAACAAGCAGATTATATTAACTGTGTTGTTTGGAATAAAGTGGCTGAAAATGTTGAAAAGTATTGTTCTAAAGGATCTTTAGTTGGTGTAGAAGGAAGACTACGTTCTCGTAGTTATGATAATGCACAAGGACAGAAAGTATATGTTGTAGAAGTTATATGTAGTAGCGTACAATTCTTAGAAACAAAGAAAAAAGAAAATTCACAACAATCTCAAGTGGATCAGGATAATTTCTATGATATAAATTCAGTTGATTTGGAAAAGAATTTTGATAATTCTTTTAACTCATTTGATATCATGGAAGATGATATTCAGTTTTAAGGAGATATTATGGCAAAAATAAATAAAAAAGCAGAATATTTAAAAAATGAATTGCGTAGCTATAATTCAATGAAAGAATGGATTGAGAAAGATGAATATGTTTTTGATGATCGTATTGCATGGTATGATAAAAAGATTAAAGAAATTGATATACAATTAAATGCTGGCAATGCAAAAAGTATTGAATATGGATATACACCAACAACTGGCGTTAAGGAACCACTTCTAACTTTATTAGCAGAGCAAGAGAAGCACATAAAGAGACGTGATGAACTTGTTGATTTAAAGCAAAAAGATATATATGGATTTAAAGCACGTGTTAAGTTTGTGGAGGATTGTTTGAATAAATTAGATGAAGCATGGCAAAAAACGCTTATAGAAGAACATTATTGTAATAATAAGTGCATAGATGACTTAATAGATTTAGTTCCACGATCAAGAAGTCAATTATATGATGATAGAGAAAGTTTGATACTAAAAATTATATAATTTCGGATTTTATCCACTAAATTATATGTTAAAATGTTATTGTAAGGATTTAGGGCAAAGTCCTTATATCTTTCCCAAACAGTAAGAAATCACTAAATGTGGTTTCTTTTTCTTTTGTGATAGTTTCATAATATTACAAAAAATGGTATAATACCTTATATTAATTGTTTGGGAGGAAATTATGTGATAGATATAATTAATAATGTTTTAAATAGTGAAACAGTAAAAATATGGGTTGCTCCAATTGTTACGGGATCTATAGTTGTTTTTTTGGGTTATATCTTAAGAATTATTTTGAAAAGAAAGAAAGTAGTAAAAGAATTAGACACAATTAAAATAGCGGAGACGAAACTAGTTGATATTGTTAGACCGTTTTTTATAAAAAAAATAAATTTATCAGAAGATGTATTATTTTATTTAAGAAGTAATATTATTAAGGAATACAGTATTGACGATAAAAAATTTATGACATTAAAAGATTTAATGTGTGTATTAATATATGATATTTCAAACACTATGTATATTGATGAAATTGCAAAAAAAGAACTTATCATTGAGATAATGGATAGTTTTAGTTTTTTAAATGAAAAAGAAACTAAGTCTTTGGAAGCTGAATATTTAAACTTCACAGAAACTAGAAAGTCATTATTCGATAGAAAAATGGATTTATCAAATAAATTGGCGGGATCAATTGCTATGTTTAGTACAATACTTGGAATTTATATATCAATTGTTATAACTTTTCCAAATATGTTTTCTGATGAGAATATTTTATTTATTCTTCCTGTTATGCTTAGCAGTATAATATTGGTAATAATGTATATAAAGCAAAAGTAATATATATTCAAACATTAAAAACGTTATATGAGCAATCTTTATGGATTGCTTTTTATTATACAAAGAAAGGACTATACAATGAACAAGGAAAAGATATTAACAATCAAACGTCTAAGATTGGATATTTATAACGAAGATCATGTAGATGGATTCTATAATATGCCAATCATAAGGAAAGAATATGTCAAACCTACAGATTTAGTTGGATTTAATTATATAAAGTCTTATAAAAATAAGAATGTTGGTATTCATATGTTCCTTGATGATAGTCAGTTTGAAAGATTATGGAATAATCCTGATAAGTATATAGATGTATTAAAAGAATATGAATGTGTATTAAGTCCTGATTTCTCTTTATATTTAGATATGCCTATAGCTATGAAACTATGGAATGTCTATAGAAGTAGAATAATAGGACAGTATCTTCAAAAAAATGGAGTACATGTTATACCAACGATTAGTTGGGCAGAAAAAGAAACATTTAAGTTTTGTTTTGATGGTATAGAGAAAGGAAGT
Source organism: Candidatus Stoquefichus sp. SB1 (assembly GCF_001244545.1). Taxonomy (NCBI): domain Bacteria; kingdom Bacillati; phylum Bacillota; class Erysipelotrichia; order Erysipelotrichales; family Erysipelotrichaceae; genus Candidatus Stoquefichus; species Candidatus Stoquefichus sp. SB1. The sequence goes on from NZ_LN852694.1 coordinate 272,865, forward strand.
ATAGTTGCTATATCGACTTTAGGAGTTAAACGTAATGATAAATCGTTGCAAATATGGAAAGATGGAGTAGATCAATTGATAAAGATTCTCAATCCACCATGTATATTATGCTATGGTGGTAAAGTCGACTATGATTTTAAGAATATAGAAGTTATATACTATGAAAACAAAATTGTAAAAAGATTCAATCGATTAGGAGATGATTAAATGGGTGGCAGAGGCGCAAGCAGCGGTATAAGTGATAAAGGAAAAGTATATGGTAGTGAATATAGTACACTGCTGAAAAGTGAAAACATAAAGTTTGTAAAATACAATGATTCTAAATCGGCAAAGACACCACAAGAAACCATGACAAAGGGTAGAGTGTATGTTACTGTTAATGATAGTGGAGATTTAAAAGCAATAACATATTATGATAAAAGTGGTAAAAGAACAAAACAAATTGACATATCAGGTAAACCACATAAGATTGATGGCAAATGGGTTTTACCACATTCGCATTATGGTTATTTTCATGATGAAAAAGGTACTTTTAAGCCATCAAAAAGTGACAATGACATAATTGACAAAGTAATACAGTTATGGAATAATAAGCGTAAGAGGTAGTAGTTTAAGAGGCAAACGCAATGCATAGTTTGTAAAAATGCATTTATATGAGAATAGTCTAAGTAAAATCACTTTATGGTGTGCACTCGACTAGATAATATAGGTGAAACTATGGTTGAAATGACGGTTCGAATCCGTCCACCTCTTTTAAGCAATCAATTTAAAGTTGGTTGCTTTTTATTTTAATGAAAGGAAGTGAACTGAATGGCTAAACGCTTAACAGATAAACAGAAGAAAAAAATTATAGCTGATTATGTTGAGTGTCAAAACTATTCAGCAGTTGCTAGAAAATATAAGATATCAGCAAATACAGTAAAGAATATAATTTGTTCAAATGATGAATTTGCAAGAAAATGCGAACATAAAAAAGAAGAGAATACCAAAGACATGATAGAGTACATGGATTCAAAGAAACAAGATGCAATGAAATTCATTGATTTAGCATTAAAGGAAATGATGAAAGAAGAAAAACTAGAACGTTCAGGTATTCAGGCTTTAGCAACTTCAATAGGAATTATTGTAGATAAGTTCTATCCAAAGGATCAAGCGAGCAATAATGATGAAAGGGTTGTGATAGTCAATGATTTGCAAGACAGTAAAATTGAGTGATTTAATTATTCCTAAGTATCATGATACATTTAATGACATATCATATGTACATAAGATATTCACAAGTGGTCGCGCTGGAACGAAATCATCACGTGGAGGGATAAGAGCAGTATATAAGATTGTAAGTGATCCTGATTGTTCTGTGGTCATTATGAGAAAGTTCCATAACAAATTAAAGAAAACTGTTTATAAAGAAACATTAAGAGCAATAAGAAGATTAGGCTTAGACAAAAGAGATTTTAAGATTACAGTATCACCAATGGAAATTAAATACTTACCAAATGGAAATACAATCTATTTTACAGGTAATGACAGTATTGACGATACAAAAGGTATGATTGATGAATCCAAACCTATTAAGCTTGTTGAAGTTGACGAATTAACAGAGTTCTTTGATAAAGGTGATGGCGAAGATGAATTAGCAAATATAGAGGCTACTTTCATTCGTGGCAATGATCAAGAATTCTGTATGGAGTACTATTTCAATCCACCTCGAAATCCAAAAGCACCAGTTATGCAGTGGGTTAAAAAGATGGAACAAAGAAGTGATACAATTCATATTCACACAGATTATAGAGACGTTCCTAAAAAATGGCTGGGACAAAAATTAATTGATTCAGCCTTACAAATGCTTAAGTCTGACGAGAAGATGTATAACTGGGTATGGTTGGGTTTATGCACTGGTTTAGATGAACTTATTTATTATATGTTTAATAAGAGGCATATTGAAGAACCAACACAAGAGATACTAAGTGATTTAAAGATGTTAGGTATTGGTATTGACTATGGTCAAATGAATGCAACAACATTTGAATGCTTTGGAATAGATTTTAAGAATAGAAAATTAAGGGGTGTTGATGAATACTATCATAGTGGACGTGAGAGCGGACATCAGAAATCACCTAGTCAATATGCTAATGACTTTAAAGAGTTTGTTGAAAACATTGAAAAAAGAACAATGAATAAAGTTACATTTGCAGTCATTGATCCATCAGCAAAGGGATTAGCAGAAGAAATTAAAAGAGTCTGTCCACATATAAAATTTATAAGTGCAGACAATACAGTTATAAAAGGCATCAACAGGGTACAAAAGTTGTTGTCTTTTTTTATAATGACATTAAGCTCAAAACAGAAACATGCAATTGATGAATTTCAACTATATGAATGGAATATTGACCTTGTTGAAAAAGGTCAGGAAGTACCTATTAAGGCTAATGACCACTGTATGGATGCAATTAGATATTATGTAATGTATGTTTGGAAGTATTTAAGAAGATTACTTCCGTTTTTAATTGAGAAGGAGGAATAAATAGTGCAGCTAAATACTTTCTTTAAAAGACTAGGATATGATATAGAACCTAGAGAAATCATGATGCCATACATTGATAAGTGGAAAAGCTGGTATAAAGGTGATGTCGCTAGTTTTCATCATTATTATATCTACAATGGCAATAAAAATGTTCCAATGCACAGAAAGACACTTAAAATGGCAAAGAAGATAAGTGAAGATTATTCAGGACACTTGATGAATGAAAAAGTATCTTTCAATTTTAAGGATGAAAAGACAAGAAAATGCATTGATCAAATACTTAATGATAACTGTTTTTATGTATTGGCAAATGAAAGCATTGAAAAATCTTTCTCAATGGGTACAGGAGCATTTGTTCTTTCGTTAACAGATTTAATTGTTGATTCTAATACAAAATATATTGATTCAAAAGAATCTAAATTAAAGATTGAATTTGCAACAGCTGATAAGATTATCCCTTTGTCTTATGCAAATGGTAAGATAACAGAATGTGCATTTGCAGTTCAAAAGAAAATAGGAAACAAGAATGTTTTAGTGGTATCTATTCATCTATTAAGAGAAGATAGATATATTATTAAAAACTATTTATTAAAGATTAATAGAGGTGGAAATCTAACAGATATAAGTAATGAAATGGATGACAGCCTACGAGAGTTTGACACACAAAGTCATTTACCGTGGTTCTTTATTATAAAGCCTAATATTATCAATAATATTCAAGATGGCTCACCATTTGGTATATCTGTTTTTGCTAATGCCATAGATGAATTAGAAGGAACAGATATTACATATGACAGTTTCATCAATGAATTTGTTTTAGGAAAGAAAAGAATATTCATTGAAGAGGATCTGACAAAGGTTGATGAGAGTACAGGACAATTGAAATTTACGTTTGACACAAATGATGTTGTATTCCACCAATTACCAACAGGAGAAATGGGAGAAGGAAAGAATAGACAGCCTATTATGGAGTCTAATATGACATTAAGAATCGCTGAACATAAAGAAGGTATACAACTTAATCTAAATTTATTATCAAGTAAGTGTGGCATGGGAGATAGTTATTATACTTTTGATGGTAAAGGTGTGAAAACAGCAACAGAAGTCATTAGTGAAAACTCTGATTTATATAGAACAATCAAGAAACATGAAATTGTTTTAGAAGATACTCTAGTAGATATGTTTAAGTCTATAATTTATATCTGTAAGAATTTTCTTAATTTAGATGTCAATGAAGATGATGAAATTACAATTGATTTTGATGATTCCATTATAGAAGATAAAGCAGAGAAAAAGCGTCAGGCGTTATTAGAGAAAAACGCTGGACTTATTGATGGTGTAGAATATTTTATGATAACAAGAAATTATACAGAGGAACAGGCACAAGAATTTGTTGATAAGATAAGAAATCGTTCTCCAATTGAAGAAGAGCCACCAATTGAGGAATAAAGTATGTTAAATGATAAGGATTTTGAAGAACTTATAAGACCAATTATTGATATGTACAATGAAATGGAGTACGAATTACTTTTAGAAGTAGCAAGAAGATTTGAAACATATCGTAATGTTGGTGGAAGCCTTGAATGGTATGTTGCTAAATTGGATGAATTAGGTGGTCTTAATCAAGAGGCTATTAAGATTATTGCTAAGTATTCAAAACGAAGTGAAACAAAAATTAAGCAGATGTTAAATGATGCTGGCTATAAATCAATTCCTATTGCAGAGTTTAGAGAAGTCTATAAAGCACGTGGAACATTAATCAATCCTGATGCCATTAATATAGCAAGAGTTATAGAAAATTCATATATTGAGGCACAAGAGACATTTAAGTTAATCCATACAAAAGCATTAGAGGGTACAAAAAAGGCTTACATGGACGTTCTAAATCAATCTTATTTAGAGGTAAGTGGTGGCTACTATGATTACAATACATCTATTCAAAATGCTTGTAAGAAAATGGCTAAGCAAGGAATAACATGTGCGACTTATCTAAGAAATGGTAAAGAGGTTAAGATGTCGATTGAATCAGTTGTTCGTAGAGATACATTAACAATGGCTAATCAGATGGCTAACAAAGCGAATGATAAGTTTATTTATGATATGCAAGCAAAACATGTTTATGTAAGTGAGCATATGGGTGCTAGAAACAGTGGTATTGCTTGGCAGAATCATGAAAGTTGGCAAGGTCAAGTTTATCTTATTAATGGCAGTGATGATCATTACAAAAATTTTGAATTGACAACAGGATATGGCAAGGTTGATGGATTGGCTGGTGTGAATTGCAGACATTATCATTATGCTTTCTTTCCAGGTTTTAGCACAATGCCTAAAAGATTAGTTGATGATGAAGAAAACTCTAAATTGTATGAATTGATTCAAAAGCAACGATATTATGAACGTGGTATTCGTAATTGGAAAAAGCAACTTGCAATCTATGAAGGATTGAATGATGAAATAAACATTGTTCGTTGTAAGAAGAAAATAAAGCAATGGCAAAATAGCTTACAACAGTTCATTAATGAGCATGATGAATTGAAACGTGACTATATGAGAGAAAGAGTTTATTAAGGAGGCTTGATAAAATGAGACAGAAACGACGGTCTAACAGACCACTGGCATAGATATGTTGTAAAGCAAGATAAAACATTCTATGATCAACAATTGAATATTAATGTACATAAAACTATTTACAAATGTGCCATATGCGGATATGAGCATGTTGAAAGAACCTATTTTCTAAAACGAAGATAGGTTTTTAATTTGACCTGAATAAGTCAGTAAACTATTTGCTACTCGACACGAGTATAAGTGTGAATCCAAGAGAGGGACCGACCTCTATAAAAAGGTGAGGAGGATATTATGGATATTTTAGATATTATTGGAAATTATGGAATTACCATTCCAGAAGATCAACAAGAAAATTTAAGAAAAGACGTCTTAAAAAGCTATAAGAGTGTTAATGAGTACAACAAGGTGGTTGGAGAAAGAGATACTCTTGTAACAGCAAAGCAAAATTTTGAAACACAAGTAGGTGCTCTAACAACAAAGGTCAATGCCTATGAAACAGACATCAATAAAATGTCTACTCAATTAAATGGTTATATCTGTAAAGAAAAAGTCACAAAAGCAGGCATTGATCAATCATTTGTAGGATATGTGACACATGAAGTCAATCAGCTTGTAACAGAGACTAAAGACTTCGATACTGCTTTAGGTGAGTACATTGAAAGCAACCCACAATTTAAAGCAGGTCAAAAAATTAAAGTTAAATCAGGTCCAGACTTAGATGGTGAAGGTGGTAAAACAAAATCTACAAGTCAGAGAATGACAGAAGCTATCTTAGTTGGAGCAGGAAAAAAATAGGAGGAAAAGAAAATGGCAGAAATAGATGTAATTTTAAGAAGTGGAACAGAGGCAATTATTCCAGAAGAAGTATCGCATGAGATTATTCAAGGAGCGGTCGCACAATCAGCAGTGTTAAGTATTTTTAGAAGATTACCTAACATGGCATCAAACAAATATAAAATGCCTGTATTAGATATGCTACCAATGGCATATTTTGTTAATGGCGATACAGGTCAAAAGAAAACAACAAAAATGGCATGGAAAAATAAATATATTATTGCAGAAGAAATCGCAGTTATCGTACCTATTCCAGAAGCTGTATTAGATGATGCTAGAGATAGTGGGTATGATATTTGGAGTGAAGTTACACCTCGTGTACAGGAATCATTTGGTAAAGTTATTGATAATGCAATTATGTTTGATGTACAAAAGCCATCAACTTGGCGTGACGGTTTAGTAAAATCTGCGATTGCAGCTGGTAATGTTGTTACTTCAACAGGTGATATCTTTATTGATTTATTTGGTGAAGATGGTTTGGAAGCGAAAGTTGAAAATAGTGGATTCATCCCTAATGGTGCTATTTCAAGTGTACAAATGAGAGGTAAATTAAGAGGGGTGCGTGATGATAACAAGAATCCTATCTTCATGAAATCTATGTCAGATGGTAATACAACTTATGCATTAGATGGTATGCCTATGTCATTCTTAGTTAATGGTGCTTGGGATACAACAAAAGCCCATATGATTATGGGTGATATGTCACAAGCAGTTTACTCTATTCGTCAGGACATGACAGTTAAGTTATTAACAGAAGCGGTCATTCAAGATACTGATGGATCTATCATTTACAACTTAGCACAACAAGATATGGTGGCATTAAGATTTGTTATGCGTTTAGGTTGGGAATTACCAAACCCTATCAATGCATTAAGCCCAAATGAAGCAACTCGTTTCCCATTTGCTGTTTATGTACCTCAAGCAACACCAGCACCTGCTAATTTATCTTTAGATGAAGGGAACACATTAGAATCACCTTATAAATCAATGACAAAAGATGAATTAAAGGCGTTGTTAGATGAACAAGGTATTCAATACACAACATCTATGACAAAAGATGAATTAATCGCTTTATTGGAGGTATAAAAATGTATGCCGATTACGAGTTTTACACAACTAAATATTTTGGTGAACTCGTAAGTGATACAGAGTATCCAAAATATGAATTAAAGGCACGTGATGAGCTCAACTATTACACACGTATGCGAATTCCTTTCGTTAATGAAGATAAGATGAATAAAGTCAAGATGTGTGAATGCAAGCTCATTGACTTGCTTTATAACTATGATCAGGAAGTCAAGAAAATCAAAGAGTACGAAGATAAGTCAATTCAAGGTGTGGTTGCTAGTGAAACGGTTGGAAAGCAATCTGTTTCATATCAAAAAGCAACATTAAGAGACATTAAAGTTGTTGAGAAGGAACGTGATGAAATGATTAGCAAGATTATTAGAAAGAACCTATCTATGACAGGTTTGCTATATAGAGGTATTGGATATGTTCAATAAGGATATTACAATCTTTAATAAACTGTATAATAAGGAAAAAAGAACAGATGTCTATAAAAGAACAGTTCTTAAAGGCGTACATACAGAAATGACACAATCAAGCGATTTTACAGATAAGGAAATGCGAGCAAATGATACATTATTTGTCAGCATTCCTTTTTCCTTTGAAGGATATGTAAAACCAAAAGAATATCAAGAAAACTTTCTAGATAAATGGACATTGCAAGAGGGAGATATCATTGTTGTTGGAGTGATTGAAAATGATATTGACAGTCCAAAATATCTCAAACATCTAGACGATTCTTATACAATTAAATCGGTTGATGTTATTGATTATTCTGTAACATGTCTAAATCATTTTGAGGTTTATGCATCATGAGAACGACAGTCAATATTGATTTAAAGAACGCTGATGAAATTATCAAATCACATGGCTTGGCACCTGGTGGCATGATACAGAAAATGCTAACAAGTGAGATACAAAGGATAAGCGATCCTTTTGTACCGTTTGATAGTAGTTTTCTTAAGAATCATGTGGTATTTGCACATGACTACACATGGTTTGAACATGTGGCACCATATGCAAGATATCATTGGTTTGGAAAACTAATGGTTGATCCTCAAACAAAGAAAGGCGCTTTCTTTAATCCTTCCTATGGCTTTTGGTCTAGACCTAATACTCAAAAAGTCTTGACAGAAACACCTATGAAGTATTCAGGAGCACCACAAAGAGGTCCGAAATGGGTTGAAAGAGCATGGGCGCAACATGGTGATGAAATATTATCAAATCTAGAAAGGAAATTAATGAAATGACAATTATAGAAAGTGTTAGGAATTACATTCTCTCATGTCCTTATTTAAAGGACTTGAAAAAAGTAAATGTCAATTTCTTGCCTAAGAATGTTGATAACTGTTCGATTGAGGAAATACCTAGTCCTAATGGAAATATTGTTAAAAGTTATCTAGATGGAACAACTGAAAGAGAATTTAACTTCGTATTCGCTTGTATTTTTGATTATAGTGAAGATTTAGAAACAAACATAGAAAATAGTGGATTCTTTGAAAACTTCCAAAAGTGGATAGAAAACAACGAATTAAACGAAGTCTATCCTAATTTAGGAGAAGGACTTGATCCATTTTCTATTGAAGTAACAACAACAGGCTATTTATATTACATACCTGAAAAAAAAGATAGAGCAATCTATCAGATACAATTAAAACTATTATATGTAAAGGAGAATTAAAATGGTAAAACCAGTAAGAGTTAAAAGAAGTCAGTTTGCCTCATTTTTAAACGTTACTCCAACAGGAGATATACAAAAATGGGGTAGAATGGGTGTGGGTATTACAAGTGCTAGTGTTTCTTATAACCCAACAGTCAATGAGGAACAATATATTCATCAAGATAGTGGAAATAAAGAAGTAGACAGTTACGCACCAACAATGGCAGGCGAACAAACAGCATTTAAAGGTGATGAAGTGTTTGACTATATTGACAGTTTGCGTCAAACTCGTGCAGTTGGTAATGATGCGAAAACTGAGTTGTTGATGGTTTATATTTATGACAAGGAAGCAGAGGGTAAATATAAGGCAGAAAAGCAAGAAGTGACTATCTCTGTAAATGAGTTTGGTGGAGAAGCAGGTGGAGCAGTTACTTTATCTTATGATATTGGTTTCTGTGGTGAAGCCGAGGCAGGAACTGCAACAATTGTTGATGGAGTTGTCACATTTACTAAAAATAGTACACCAGCACCTGCAAATGTATTGAATGAAGGAAAGGCTACAAAATAGTAGCTTTTCTTTTTTTATAGGAGGAAATTATGGAAAAATTAAGAGTTGCAAGGAAAAATGAGTATGTGATTGAGGTTAATGATAAAGGGGAAACAATTTCATTGAATCCTGATGATCCTGAATTAATGCTAAAATGCGACAATGCATTACAGAAAGTCAAGAAGTTTGAAAGTGAAATGAAAATCGAGGAACAAATCATTGATAAACGTCAAGATGAAAAGACTGATTATCTTCTTAGCAAGAATGATAGAGCAAAAGCCGAATTATTGGCTAAGACGTTTAAGAAAATGCGTGAGGCTGTTAATGAGTTCTTAGGCAAAGATGCATGTCAAAAAATATTTGGTGATACCAATTATATTGGAATGTTTGAAGATCTGTTTGAACAGTTGGAGCCACACTTTATCGCATTAAAACTTAATGCAGAAAAACTTAAGGAAGAAATCGTCAATAAATACACAGATGAGGATGAAGAAGAATTGTAATGAAATATCCAAAACATGTAACTATTGACGGTGTGAAATATCCAATCAATACAGATTTTAGAGTTGCATTAAAGTGTTTTGACATCATTAATGATGAGAATATTAGTGATACAGAAAGAACCTATGCAGTTGTCTATAAGTTGTTTGGTTTCATTCCTAAAGATGAAGATATGCCTATCTTTGTTGAAAAAGTAGAGAAATATCTAGCTTGTGGAGAGTCGCAAGAGCAACATAAAGAACGCAAGAAAGATATGGACTTTGAGCAAGACTTTAAGTACTTAGTCGCTAGTTTTATGAGTGATTACCACATAAATCTTGTAGAAAGTGACATGCATTGGTATCAGTTTATTAATCTTATTCAAGGCTTTACAGAAAACAGTGTCATGAATCGTGTGAGAGATTTACGCAATTATGATTTGAGTGAAGTCAAGGACCAAAAACAAAGAAATAAAATCATTAAGGCTCAACAGAGTGTTGCATTAAAAAGTGAATTAACACAGGAAGAGCAAGAGGCAATAGATGAATTTGAGTCATTGTTTAGATAGGAGGTGACTCTATGGCAGATGGAAGTATAAGAATTAATACCAAATTAGATAATGATGAGGTTAAAGGTGATATCAAGGACCTTGAAAAAATGGTTAGTGATTGTGCTAAGGGGATGTCTAGGCTTTTTAAAGGTGTTACAACTGATGACCTACAACAAGAGATAAATGATTTAAACAAGGCTATTAAAGAGAATGAACAATTCATTAAAGATAGTGAGAAGCAGATACAATCATACCAAAACAAGCTTAATAATATAGATGCTGATAAGGGAATGTCATCTATCAAAAAGGAAATTGAACAATCAAATAAAGAAATAGAAAAAGGTAAAAAGAAAATTGAAGAGTATGAAAGAAAACTTGATGAATTAGATATCAAAAAGTCAACCATTACTGATGATGTAATTAAAAATAGTAGAATCGGTATGAATGATACTGATGAAAATGTGGATCGTAGAGTTGAACAGTCATTAAGTATGAATAAAGACTATCAAAAATTAATTTCTCAAGAGAATGAATTAGTTGCTAAAATAGATGAATATAGTTTAGGTATTAAAAAAGCAGAGAATAATCTATCTACTTTAAATAAAACATTAGCAAATACAAAAGAAACGTTATCAGATGACTATTCTAGTAATATTAAAAAATTATCAGAAGAAACTGATAAGGCTAGAAACAAAGTTGAGATTTTATCTAATAAATTACAATCTTTAAAGAAAAATCTAAATATGGTAAAAGAGTCTGAAAAAACACGCTCTTCTTTAAAGGATACAACAAAAGAAACAAAGAATTTAGGTAATACAGTTGTGCAAACAACTGATAAAGGAATAAGAAAACTTGGTAGAATGGCTTTAGCAATCTTTAGTATTCGTACAGCATATACATTAGTCAGCAAAGCAGCTAATCAGTATCTGCAAACCAACGAAAATATGGCTAATCAAGTTCAAGGCATATGGACCACTATGGGAAATGTGCTAGGTCCTATCATAAACACGATAGTCGGCTATATATCCAAATTTATTAGTTATATCAATGCGATTGTTAAAGCGTTGACTGGTGTAGATTTAATCGCAAGAGCGAACGCTAGTGCGTTAAAGAACCAAGCAAATGCAACAAAAGGTGTTGCTAAGGCTACGAAAGATGCTAATCGGCAACTTGCCTCGTTTGATGAAATGAACAAACTTAATTTTGATAAAGATAAATCATCAAGTGGTGGCAGTGATTTACAATTATTCACACCTGAAAGTTTAGATGTATCTGGTATTGCTGATAAGATGTCAAAATTATTTGAACCTTTAAAAAATGCTTGGGCTAATTATGGGGAAGATTTTACAAATTCTTTCAATTTTGCATTAGGTGAGATTTGGAATTTAATTAAAAGTATTGGTAAAAGTTTTGAAGAAGTATGGCTAAATGGAACAGGAGAATTGACCTGTTCTTTAATTTTACAGATATTAATTGATATATTTAATACTATTGGTAATATTGCAAGGCAATTTAGAATTGCTTGGGAATCTGCAGGTGTAGGGACAAAGATTATTCAAAACGTTTGGGATGTTGTTAATATTTTATTAGATGGTGTTAGAAAATTAACTAAATCATTGTCAGAATGGTCTGGTTCGATTAATTTTACACCAATTCTACAAAGTATTGAGAAATTAACAGATAAACTTAAACCGCTAACAGAGTTAATAAGCGGAGCAGTATTGTGGGCATTTGAAAATGTCTTAGAACCTTTAGGAAGTTGGATAATAGAAGATACATTACCAGCAACAATCGATATTCTTTCAGGAGCACTTAACATACTCACGAGTGTATTAGATGCATTAAGTGGACCAGCACAGACATTATGGGATAATTTTCTATCTCCAATAGCTAATTGGACAGGTGGCATTATTGTTACTGTTTTAGAAGGACTAGCAATTGTTTTAGAAACGATAGGCGACTGGATAAGTGATAATCAAACAGCATTTACGATAATGGCGGTTGTCGCTGGAAGTCTTGCAACAGCGTTCGGATTAGTTCGAATTGCTTCATGGATAATGGTTGTAGGTTTTAATGCGGCTTCTGTTGCAGGCGGAGCATTATCGGCTGTTATGACATTTTTAACTTCACCTATTGCGCTTGTTGTTGCAGCAATAGGAGCAATCATTGCGATTGTTTCTTTATTAATTATTTATTGGGATGATGTATCAAAAGCAGCCTCTGACTGTTGGGATTGGATTTGTGAAAAATGGAATCAGGCAGGTGAATTCTTTAGTGGCATACTAGATAGTATTCACGGTGTGTTTGATAGTATTGGACAATGGTTCAATGATAGATTCGGTGAGGCTTATAATTCTATTTGTACTACTTTCAAGGATACTGGTCTATTCTTTACTGGTGTTTGGTCTAATATCAAGAGTGCATTCGGAAATATTAGCGAGTGGTTTAGATCAACTTTCTCTAAGGCTTGGACCGCAGTTAAAAATGTGTTCTCTAGTGGTGGAAAAATTTTCGACGGTATTAAAGACGGAATCCTGAACGGACTAAAGGTAGTCATTAACGCTTTGATTAGTGGAATTAATAAAGTTATAGCGATTCCATTCAATGGGATTAATTCTGCTCTGAAATCAATTAGAAATATAAGTTTTCTTGGTATTAGTCCATTCGGTTTCTTAGGAACAATAAGCGTACCACAAATACCTAAACTTGCTAAAGGTGGTATTGTAAACAATCCAGGTCCAGGAGTTAATATGGGTAACTATATTGCAGGAGAAAAAGGGCCAGAGGCTGTTATGCCTATCACAGATAGTCAATTCATTGCTGATTTCGCAGAAGAAATCGCTAAGAGAATTGATACAAGTCAGCCTATTAATATTGTTCTTAAGATAGGTGATAAAGAGTTCTACAAGTGGTTTATTAACATGAAAAAGAAATATGACTTTGTAATGGGAGGTTAGAATATGGCACAAAAACAATTGCTTTATATAGACGGTTGGCTTGTGCCTAAGCTAACCAAATATGAGGTAGCCTATAACCGTTTATGGGCTGATGATAGTGGTAGAGATATGGCTGGAAACAACAAGGCTACTCTTATAGGCATCTATCCTAAATTGCAAATTGAGGTAGGATCGTTTACAAAGTCCGAAATGTCCGAGTTTCTTAAAAGAGCAAATAAGGCAGAATTAAGTGTAACATGGTATGATGCAGAGGGAATGAAGAAACGTGAAAATATCTCCTATTATATAAATGACTTCACAATTTCTTTAAAAGGAAATGGTAATTACAAACCATTTAGTTTTAATCTTATTCCAAACAAAAAGAGGGTGCTCTAATGGTATCAGAACAATTCAAAAACAACATATTAAAGTTTGGTAAGATGATTTCTGTTAGGATAACCTTCAATGATGGAACAATCTATGAAAAAGATGATATTACTTACTGTCAAAAGGCTTTCGATTGTGAGCCTTTTAAAACTGTTATGCAATTTGTAGATATAGAGATAAAGAACTCCATAAACGTACGCTATAAGGAGTTTACATTAGAATTTGGTGTAAAGGCAGATGAAACAGATGAATATGAGTATATTAATTGGGGGACTTATATTGTAGACAATGACTCTATCGAAAAGAAAATAGATACAAATACGACTAAATTTACCGCATATGACTATCTCAAAAAAGCAAGCAAGAATTATGAGGAAATGAAGATAGAATATCCTACAACACTAAAAGGATATTTAGAAGCAATCTGCAATGTGCTGGGCTATACACTCAAGACAGAAGAGTTCGCTAATTTTGATACCGCTCTTCATGATGATAAATTTATAGGAAATATAAAATACACTTATAGAGATATCTTAAACAATATAGCAGGTGCAGCAGGTGGAATTATCTATCTGAATGGATCTGATTTGTATATTAAGTATCCAACAGAAACAAATTATGTGATAGATGAAAACAATCTAAAGAAGTTAAGTATTTCTAATGAATTTGGACCGTTAAACAGTTTAGGTCTAACAATAGCATCTAAAAATGATACAAGCTATAAGAAAGATGAAGACTCTATAAAGACAAATGGATTGTATGAAACAGAATTGATTAATAATGTAATTGTTAATAGTTCAAGAGGCGATTTTTCAACAAAGTTATTTGAACAAATTAAAGGTCTTGAGTTCTATCAATTTGAATTAGATAGTTTTGGATACACATTCTTTGAGCCATATGATTATGTAACAATAACAGACCTAAACGGTGTGGCTCATAAGTCTTTAATTATGTCAGATACAATAACGGTTACAACAGGACTTAATGAGACGATAAGTTGTCAGATTGATAATCAATATATTGTTGATTACACAAAGACCAATAACATACAGGACTTAATAAAAGATACAACTGAGGATCTACAAGATGCTGTCTACTATTACACAAATGATGATACTTTGAGGATAACTAATCAAGATGTCGAAATCATTAGAATTCGTTTTACCTCTAAGGTTCAGGCAACACCACTTTTTAACGCTAATCTGATAATGAAAATAGACACACCAGGACTTCTTGAGTTTACATATATTTTAGATAATCTTGAGTACTATGTACATCCAAAGCATAGTGTAGTAGAAGGCTGGTGTACATTACATCTATTTGTACCTTTTTATCAACTAGAAGGCAATAAAGCACACGACATTGTCGTGTATGTTAATTCTTTAGATGCAGCTGGAAGTATTAGCAGAAACCAAATTCAGGCTACAGTCAATGGACAAGGTCTTGAAGTTGTTGGAAATGACTGGGATGGAACAATTCAAATCATTACAGAAGTAGATCCTATCACTATTAGAAATATTACTAATTCTAACATTACTATTAAAGGTATAGAAACGTCTTTAGAATTTAAAGATAGTCAACCATCAGGATTTAACATGGTAAACGAAGTACAACCAATATCTATTAGTTTTGCTGGTCCTAACATAACAATTAAAGGCATTGAGGCAGGTATAGGATATTCTAAAATAATTGTAGATGAACAGATCAAATTCAATTCGTTATCAAAACAGAATTTCATATATGATAGCAAGTATGTATTGTTTAATGAAAATGCAAGTTTGATAACAGATTATACGTTTGATCAATCAACACCATTAGATGTTGATAGTGGTAAGTTGCAAGAATTATCTATAGATTTAGAACAGTTCAAGAGTGTTGAGAATATATCGTTGGAGGTAATGTGATGAATGATTTAGAAAAGTATCTAAACACAAGCGAAGGAATGACTTTGCTTGCTACACAACAAGATGATCAGACTGTTTCTTGTGCTGGTGCTGATTGGTTTAAATACAATAGCATAATTGCAAATAACATTTATATAAGTGGTAACAGTTGGATTGGATTTGGAACATCAAGCGAGCAGATGAAGATTTGTAGACGTGATGCAAAATGTCACAACCTCTACAGACAAGAAATAGCATTGCAAACATGCAATTGTATTAAGTATAGATGGGATGGATATTCTGTCTATAATTCAACAACGACCGAAAACAAGTTGACATGGGAGTTATTCATATTTGACAACAACGATATTTTCCTGAACTGTATTGATATACCAACGAATGGTACACATAGTTTTGATTTGTTAGGTGGAACTGGAACATTCGCTCCAGGACCTGGTAAGTATATTTCTATGTACTGTGAAGATAAAGGAAATGGAAAGATATTTAATCTTGTTGAAGAACTGTATACTTATACCGATATAGAAATTAGGTATTTGCTCAAGGATAACAATGGATTATATAAAATAAGTGAAGATAACTCTAGTCTTGTAAAGTTAGAAGAAACAGAGTTATCTTCTTCTTTATTTAGTTTGCATGGGATGACAAACATACCTAATGGAAATTTTATGAAAGAATTAGTTAATCCTAAACTGTTAGAGTGGCACTCAAGAATGGATATTGATGTGAAGTTAAATGCAAGTGTTAAGGCAATTCCAAAGAGACAAACAATCGTGCAAAACTACGATTCTTTCTATTCTGATGAGACAATAAAAGGAATAGGAAGTTTTGAAGTAATAGGTGAGATAAATGAGTTTGCTAATGTACGGTTTGCAATAACATTCGACAATACAACTTACTGTTCATTTGTAAATGATACATGGGTTGTAATAGATATTGCTGATCAAGAAGTGTTTTTGAATAGTGGTATGACTAAAGAAGTGTTGGAAAATCTAACACAAGAACAGTTAGAAAGTATTTTCTTAATACAAGATGTCTTTAAATTTAGAATAGCGATTATTATAGACTACTTAAATATCAATGCAGTATGCAATATAGAGCAAGTGAAAGTCAATTTTATAAATTAAGGAAGGTGATGTTATGGCTTTGCAAGGTGTGTGTGAAATAGAACTACGTGACGAGCAAGGGAATGTTGTTCAAAGAACCAAAGATAAGAATATGGTGACGAATGGAATGTCAAATTTAGTTAATATAGATGATAATATGATTATGAAATTATTTAATATATCAACAAAATTAAAACATTATAATTTATCTACTCCTATTCTTCAAAGGTTAATAGGTGGAGTATATTTGTTTAGTGATATACAAGAAGAATCTGTAGATAATATTATACCAAATTTTGCTAAAATTGTTGGTAGTTGTAGTTTATCAACATCAGATATAAATAATAGTCATATAGGAATTTGGAACGTTAGTGAATCTAATGTCATTTATAATGATGATGGTAAAATTATTGGTATAAAATTTGTTTTTGATTTTGCAACAAATAAAGGTAATGGGACAATTAGGAGTGTCTCTTTAACGACAGATGTAGGAGCAAATGATTTATTGAATAATAACTTTTGCTTTGACTTTTTTAGTGGTGGATCATCTTCTGACCCGAATTTATATAATAATTATAAGTTCAATAGAATTAATCCAGTTGAACAAATAATAAATAACAATCAAAATTATTCTTCATTATCATATAAAGGTTATCATATAAATAATAAACAAGCGATTATTACAATTACAAAAAATTTTGAAATTGTTGTTATTCATACAATTGATACTACTTCAAAATCATTTATATTAAGAAAATACAAGATAAAAAATGAAATACACTTAAACGAAGTTATTGTAGATGATAAATTGGAATATAATAATAACTATTTTACACTATTACTAGAAAAATCAATAAGCTATTCTGATATGATAATTAGTAATGATAATTTTGATATTTCAAGAATTGTTTGGTCAACTTATTATTATGATAATAATATTTATTTTACTAATGCATATGATAAAATAATAAAAGTTAAAAAGATATCATTATCAACATTTGATGTAGTTGAAAATCTGGAACAGTCATTTGAACAAGGGGGATTAAATAATGGAATACCTAACAGTTATGCTAGGACTATTTTTGTATATAAGAATTACTATGTGGTTTCCCAATTTAATTCAAATGAACTTTTTGTAAGTTTATTATTTATAAATAGAAACAATCTAACAATTCATAAGAAAATATCATATGATTTATATAATTCAAGTCATAAATATAAGGGAATATATACGGCTACAATGTGTAGTTATATAGGCGATTACTTATATATACGGCATATTTATTTACCAGGAACAAGCGGAGAATTATCTATATGTAAAACAACATTTGTTGATAGTGATTTGAATATATATGAAATAGATAATAGTTATGATACTAATAAGTTCATGCCTATCAATCAAGAATATTTTAAATATCCATTTATGATTGGCAGATCATTTAGTGGAGATAGTGTGTATGCATCTGGTAAAGGAAATACTATGGCAGTTACTCCATATATAAAATTCACAATAGATAACCTAGCAACACCTGTCACAAAGACAGCTAGTCAAACTATGAAGGTTATCTATACAATTAAAGATGCAGAACAACAATAATGAGAGACAAAAGTCTCTCTTTTAAATTAAAGGAGAAAGAATATGGAAAAATTACTATTTTATATGAGCAATCATAAAATGATTGTATTTGTTATTATCGCAATCTTATTTGACTTATTTGTAGGTGTTATGCTTGCATTTAAGGACAAGAGAACAAATAGTGCAATAGGAATTGATGGCATGATTAGAAAAGTAGCAATGATTGGTTGCTTAGGCTTTCTAATCGTCGTTGACTGGCTATTAAAACTTAATCTAATCGGATGGCTACCAGCACAGATTTTAGAGTTATTTTCTAATATTGGAATTAAAAATGTAGGGGCGAGTGATATTTTTGGTTTACTGTTTATCGTCTTTGAATGCTTAAGCATTATAAAGAACTGGACTTTATTAGGATTACCAATGTTCAAGAGTGTTAATGCATGGATCAAGAATTTCTTGGAAACATTCACGGATGAAATGCCGACAACAGATAAAAATCACAAATAGTGCATTTTTTGCACTATTTTAATTTTACATAAAACAAGGAGGATTATTTATGAGTTTATTATATGGTTTAGATATTTCTAAATATCAGGGTGACTTTGATTTCAACAATGCACCTTTAAAAGATTTTGTTATTATTCGCTGTGGATATACTGGCCAGACAAGCAACAAGTGTTACAAAGATGAAAAATTTGATAGAAACTTAAGGGAGATTAAGAAAACAAATATCCCTTACGGATTCTATTATTATTCTTGTGCAAAGAATGAAAGTGATGCAAAAAGAGAGGCAGATTTCATTCACTCATTGCTGAAAAATGAAAAATTTGAATTACCATTGTTTATTGATTATGAATATAGCAAAGTCATTAATTCATTAGGTACTAAGAAATGTAATGAAGTAATTGAAAGTCTAGGAAAGAAATTAGAAAGTTATGGTTACTTTGTAGGTTTGTATTCTTATGAATACTTTTTAAAGAATGCAACTGATAGATTTTGGTTGTGGATTGCATCTTATGGCACTAATGATGGTACTGTTCAAAAAGATTTCAATAATGGAAAGTATAAAATGTATCAGTTTACTTCTCAATATAAGGGTAAATATGATGCAAATGTTTTATATGATGCTTCTGTTATGAAAACAATTAAAGATAAAGGCTTAAATGGCTTTTCTAAGCAACAAACTGTAGATAAGGTAGAAACACCCAAGAAAGAAGAAAACACATCTACATCATTAAAGTATAAAGTAGGGGATGTTGTTTCTATCAATGGTGTTTATTCATCATCAGACAGTAACGAGAAATTGAATCCCTACACTAAAAAAGGAAAGATTACAAAAATTATTGCTAATGCTAGAAACCCTTATTTATTAGAAAATGGTAACATTGGTTGGGTTAATGATTCATGCATTGTAATTCAATCACAAAGTACTTTAAAAGTCGGTTCTAAGGTGAAGATTAAATCTAGTGCTAAAAAGTATGCAACTGGACAGATAATTCCTGATTGGGTTAAAAAGAAAACTCATACTATTAAAAAAATCAATGGGGGAAAAGTATTGTTAAAGGAAATTGTCTCATGGGTATACAAAAAAGATGTAGAATAAAACAGTCTGCAATTAAAGTGGATGGTGGATGTATGCCTAACTTTATGTATGATGAAGATTTAGAAATAGTAAGAGAAACAGAAAAAACTGTGTTCGTGAAGTATGAACATAGTGATAGCGTTTATATTTTTGATAAAAAGTATATAGATAGATTTTTGTAGCCTAGTCCCTAATTAGGGAGTGGGCTTTTTTACGTTTTGAGAAAAATTAAAAAAATTTCAAATAAAAAAAGAAAAATGGGAAATAATTGCGTATATATAGTAGAGGGGAATATTTAAAATAACAAAAATATACTCAAAAATGTATGAAAACATAATCAAATATGTATTAAAATATACTAAAAAAGGAGAAAAAATATGCAAAAACGCAATTTTTTAGGTGGAATGGTGTTGATTTTGGGAATAGGTGCAATTATAATGAAGATGGTAAGAGGTAAAAAGACGGAGGGAAATCATATGGAAAAAGTAGAAGCAATCAAGGAAGAAGTAAATGCAAATATTAATGATGTTGCTGATTGGTTCATGTTAAAAGGTGCTATGTCAAATAAAAAAGTACAAAAATTATGCTATTATGCACAGGCATGGAGTTTAGCTCTTTATGATTCTCCAATTGCTACGGATAGTAAATTTGAAGCGTGGGTACATGGTCCTGTTAACAAAACACTATGGAATAGGTTTAAGTGTTTTGGGTGGAGCGAATTTCAACTTACTGAGCCAGAACGTGTTAGAGAAATATTGAACACAAAATTTTCTGAAAGTCAAAATAAAATACTCGAATCTGTTTGGGAAACTTATGGAGAATTCAGTGCTGATGAATTAGAAAAAATGACACATGAAGAAAAACCGTGGTTAGAGAAAAGAAAGGGTATAGGAAAATTTGAAAGTTGTAATGATGAAATTTCAGAGAGTACTATGAAAGAATATTATCGCTCAAGAGTAATAGAATAATGAAATTAACTAATACAAATAAAAAAATCAACCAGAAATCAGATGATTCTCTATTAATTCAAAATGATAATAAACATAATCATCCTGAAATAAGTTTTAAATATTTATATAAATGTGATGTATGCTGCTTTAAAGGTTTAAATAAAATTGCCCGTAAGGATAGGGATCCTAGTATATTTGATGATTTACAAAAGTTTTTGAATGAGATAGATAATTGTAATTCTTTAGAAGAAATGATAACAGATTATACATCACCAAAGGGTAGTAAAATCGATGATAGTAACAGATATATTAAAAGAATAATAAAAAAATTTGAAAAGGCTTATCCCAATGAAAAAGGGTTATTGGAATCTGGAATAATTCATATTCATACAAAGAAAAACGGAAAAGGAAGTTTTGTCATATTTGGTGTTAACTATGAAAATATATTTTATATATTAGCTTTTGACCCAAAACATCAATTTGATAAGGGGTAGTTTTTGCACACATTTGTGTGCTTTTTTTATATATAAGTTTCATAAAAGTTAGTTTAAAAGTTACAAATAAGTTACAAATGTCTGTAAACCATAATAAAATCAAGGTGTGTTTTTTCTAATTATGATAATTTTGATAAATCATTATAGAATATATTTGGATTTGTTATTAACATTTTTAATAAATATAATTAAATAAAAGAGGTCAGAAAATAAGTATAATACTTAAGTTTTGACCTCATTTTGTTATATTTTTGTCTATATTTCGTAGAACAATTAATTCTACGAAAGCAATTATAGCACATTTGGTTCATTTTTCAATCAAAAATAGTATATTTTGGATGAATTCGTATTTCTTGCTTTAACATCATTTTATCTTATCTCTATATTTAAGGATATAATCAAATATAATTTGTTAATTGATATTAATAAGAGAAGTAAGTACACAGACAATGATTAACAATAAATAAATTTATTCAATTACTTTTTTGTTTACTATAATCTTCTCTTATAGACAATCTTTTTTACATTATATAGTGAATTTAACTTTAACAAAATTTTGTGTCTAATATAATACTTAACTTATATGTTCAATTCTTGTTAGATAAATGAAAATTCAAGAAAGTAAGATTTCTTTTCGCAGAATTAATTGTTCTGCGAAAAATGATGAAAATGAAATTACTATTTATTTATGCATTCAACTAAGTAATTATATCAAATTCATGGATGAGGGGGCATTTACTTATGGCTTTAGATGATATATATGGTCCAATTTCAAAACAAAATCAAAAATTGTTTGATGATAATGAAGAGCACATAGTAAACATGCTTGATTTTGCGATTAGGGAATTGGTAGAAATAGCTATAGATAATGAAATTGTTTTAATTAATGATTCATGTGAATGTTTAACTTATGAACAGGTTTTTAATTGTTTAAAAAGCTGGTCAAATAAGCGAATCTCAAAAGCAAAATGATATGAACTGTTATGTCTTATATTGTCAAATAGCAAAGATAGAAAAAATCTGTAGAACACTTAATCAAAATGAAAACATTCATGCATATATTCCAAGGATGGAAAAATATATAGGGTCTAAGGATATAATCATTGATGATTATATTTTGTTTCCTGGTTATTTGTTTGTTGAAACTGATTTCAATCAGTTGAGTTTTAATGATTTGTTAATGAGTCTTAATGAAAGAAGAGATGGTATTATCAAAGAATTAAAGAAACCAGATGTATCTGCACTAACAGATGATGAAATTCATTTATTAGATCAATTATTAGATGAAAAGAAAGTGCTTAGAATGAGTAAGGGTTATAAACAAAATGGTAAAACTGTAATTACATCAGGACCATTAATTCATTTTCAAAATCAAATTAGTAAAGTCAATACAAAGGAAAGATGTGCAGTATTAAATATATCATTTTTAGATAGACCAATACTCGCATGTTTATTATTAAGGCAAGATATAGAAGCGTAGCGCAGGGGTATCCACCTACTATTCATATTTGAATATAGTTATAACAAGTCACGTAGTCAATAAGCTACGAGACTGGATAACTATATTCTTTTTTTGTTTTAGGGAGGTAAATTCATGTTATCAGTATTAAAAAAAAGTGACTTCAAAAGTATTGTGTATAGTTAAAGAAAGAGAATTTGAATTTAGAAATGGTATAGAAGCTTATGAATCTATGGAAGGCAATTATGTGATTAAATCTATTGATATAAAGAAGGACTATATAGTTTTTGAATTAAAAGAAGTTAATGAATCAAAAGATTGGCAAGAGGATTATAAGAGACAGTTTGGTGAAGAACCAAGCTTTTTTTAATAAGGATTGGAGGGGAAATTTAATATGGGGAAAAATATGAATTATTTATATATTACAAATGACGTAAACATAGCAAAAATTTGTGATATAAACGGTGTTATACCTTGGATAGATTTAGAATATTTAGGTAAAGAAGAACGACAAAAAGGAATGAATACTGTCAAATCAAACCACTCAATTGAAGATATAAGAAAAATAAAACCGTATTTAAAAAATAGTAAATTATTAGTAAGAATAAATCCAATAAATTTGAATTCAAAAGAAGAAATTAAAGATGTTATTGAAGCAGGAGCAGACATTATCATGCTTCCTATGTTTAAAGACGAAAAAGATGTTAAATTCTTTCTTGATACTGTAAATAATAGATGTCAAACTATGCTTTTGTTTGAAACTAAAGAATCTGTTGAAAATGTAGAACAAATTTTAAATTGTGGAAAGATAGATTATGTGCATATAGGACTTAATGATTTACATTTATCATACAAACTCAATTTCATGTTTGAATTATTGGTGAATGGTAAAGTTGATAGATTATGTGAAACATTTAAAAATAGTAAAATACCATATGGTTTTGGTGGTATAGCAAAAATAGGATATGGAGATATTCCAGCAGAATTCATTCTTTCAAAACATATTAAACTGCATTCATCACAAGTTATTTTATCAAGAAGTTTTTGTAATTTTGATAAATATAGTTCATATACAAGTTTTGAAAAAGATTTTAATAATGAATTATGCAAATTGCGCAAACTAGAAGAGTGTTTGAATTTTTGTGGAGATGTTTTTATTAATTCTATCATAGAAGTCACTGAAAATAAAATAATAGATAAATCAAAGGAGAATGTAAATGTATAAAGTTTTCAAAAGAATTATAGATTTTACATTATCTTTATTTGGTTTAATAGTGCTACTATTGCCAATGGGGATTATTGCATTATTGATAAAAAAAGAAGATGGAGGACCAATTCTGTTTTTACAAGACAGAATGGGAATTAATGGACAAAAATTTAAAATATATAAATTTAGGACGATGATAGAGAATGCTGAAAATGTAGGAACAGGATTAGATAGCTATTCAGATGATTTTCGTGTCACTAAAATAGGATATTTTTTAAGAAATACTAGTTTAGATGAAATTCCACAACTATTTAATATTTTAAAAGGTGATATGAGTATTGTTGGACCGAGACCACCTGTATATAAAACGTTCATAAATTATCCTAATATAGACAAAAAATTTTTAATTAGATTTACAGTTAAGCCTGGAATAACAGGATTAGCACAAGTTAATGGTAGAAATGAATTGTCTTGGGATGAAAAAATTATATATGATAAGAAATATGTTGAATCTTGTCATGGTATTGTTGGATTTATACAAGATTTAAAAATTATTTTTAAAACTATTATTAAAGTACTGAAAAATGAAGGTGCATATGATAAAGAGGGGAATTAAGATGATTAATACAATTGAAAATAGATATATATGGCTTAATGGTGAAATAATTAATTTTAAAAATGCTCAAATAAATATTTTGTCACCTACTTCTCAATTTGGAGCAAATGTCTTTGAAGGAATTAGATGTTATTGGAATTCTGATAATAAAAAACTATATGGATTCAGATTAGATGAACATTATTTAAGATTACAAAAATCTATTAGAATGTTAAAAATTGAAGAAAAGTATTCTTTGAAAGAAATGAAACAAGCATTGTTTGATGTTGTCAATAAAGAACAATATGATGAGGATATTGCTGTGAGACAGACTGTATTTGTTGATGGAAATGGCTCATGGTCTTCAAAAGGACCAGCTGGAATGTTTGTTGCTCCAATTCCTAAGGGTTTATCTAGTGTGGAATATAATAAAAAAGGATTAAATTGTTGCATTTCTACATGGCGTAGAATTAGTGATCAAAATTTATCACCAAGAATAAAATGTGGAGCAAATTATATGAATAGTAGAATGGCTCAGTTAGAGGCTTGGGATAATAATTATGATTGTGCTATTCTTTTAAATGAAAATGGTAAACTTGCTGAAGGACCAGGCTCTTGTCTATTTATTGTTCGTGATAATAAATTGATAACTCCTTCTTTATCATCGTCAATTTTAGAATCGATTACCCGAGATACAATAATACAAATTGCTACTGATTTAGATTTAATAGTGGTCGAAAGGGAAATTGATAGAACTGAAGTATATATTTGTGATGAAGCATTTTTATGTGGGTCAGCCATGGAAATTACTCCAATATATTCGGTTGATGGTTATGAGATTAATAATAAAATGGGAGAAATAACAAAGAAAATTTATAATTTATATATGGATATTGTTAGAGGCAAAAATAAAAAATATATGAAATGGCTAACTGAGGTAAAATAATGAAAATCGTATATTGGCTCTTAATAATTTTAATTTTATATCCATTATGCATATATCCACTATCACTATACATAATATCTATATTTTATAAGAATGAAAAAAAGGATAGATATTCTCTAGATGAACTACCTAAAATATCATATATTGTTACAGTTTATAATGAGGAAAATGTCATTTTAAAAAAATTAGAAAATATTATGTCTTTAAAATATCCTAAGGATAAAGTTGAGTATATCATTGCATCAGATGATAGCAATGATAAAACACACGAAATCGTAAATGAATATATAGGCTCTATAATTTAACTGGAGGATTTAAATAAATCTTTCAGTTTTATTTTTTATATAAAAATAGACATAACTATAACCTTACTGTAAAATTTATGTGCTAACTAAAATTCTTTGGAGGTTATATATTATGTCCACTTCTGATTATATCAATCTTATTCTTGAAATTCTACAAATTAATCATTTTTCTCATCTTTTTATTCCTGCTCCCTTTGATGATTCTTCTTCATGTCTTAAAAAAGTTCCTGATTCTAACGGTGTTCTCACTTTATTCATCCATCTTAAATCTCAAGTCTCTCCTCTTGTCTGTCCTCACTGCGGTTCATATAATCATCACATATCTAAAGGAACAAGATCTATCAATCTTAAGCATTTCTCCTTTGGCTCTCTCCCTGTCGTTCTTGTGGTTTCCTATCACAGATATATTTGTCATGACTGTTCTTCCTATTTCGTTGAAGATATTCCTTTTCAGTTTTACAATAGAAAGGCTACTATTCCTAATGTTCAGTCCGCTCTTTTTGAATTGAATGAAAATCATTCTATGGCTTCCATCTCCAGAATGCATGGCCTTGGTAAAAATACTATGTATCGCATCTTCAGTGAAAATATCCATATTCCTGATAGATTCTATCATCTTTCCTCTGTTATCTCTATTGATGAATTTAAGGCTAC
Organism: Candidatus Stoquefichus sp. SB1; assembly: GCF_001244545.1. Lineage (NCBI taxonomy): Bacteria > Bacillati > Bacillota > Erysipelotrichia > Erysipelotrichales > Erysipelotrichaceae > Candidatus Stoquefichus > Candidatus Stoquefichus sp. SB1. Next base: position 299,194 of record NZ_LN852694.1, read on the forward strand.
CAGCGATAAGGGAACTTATGCTTTTAATATAGTCAATCCTATCACTGGTAAAACTCTTGATATTATCGAAGATAGAAAAGCTTCCTTCCTGAAAAACTATTTCCTTAGGTTTCCCTTCTCTGAAAGAAAGAAGGTTAAGTTTATCATTATGGATCTTTCTGGTCCTTTTTACTGTATTATGCATTCTCTTTTCCCTCATGCCCAGATTATATGTGACAGGTTTCATTACGTCAGACTTGCTGGTCAGAATTTTATCCAGTCAAGACTCGATGCCTGTTCTTCTCTTCACTATCAGCCATTAGCTAAATCTATCAAAAGACAGCTTCGATTATTCTATAAATTCAGAAAAGATCTGGATAATGAAAAGACATGGTATGATTTTCATCTGAAAAGATACTTTACCTGTGCTTCCTATATTGATTATCTTTATGATCTTAGTGAAAGAAGAAATGATAAAGACTGTGATGATAATACTATGTTCGATTCTCTTGTCATTTTAGAAATGCTTGATAACTATGAAATTTATCAGAATCTATTGAAACTTATACATGAAAAACATAATGACTACAAAAAAGAATTAAACAGATGGCTTGATTATATCTTTGATACTCAAAATAGTTATTATCAGATAACTGCTAAAAACTTTAGAAAGAGATGGTTTATTCCTCTTTTATGTTCATTATCCTATACAACCATATACAAAAGAAGAAACAGATCATATAGAACGAGCTTTAATAATGGATTCATTGAAGGAATGAATAATAAAATCAAACTTGTCAAAAGGAATGCATATGGTTTCAGATATTTCTACAATTTAAGAAAACGCATATTTTTACATCTTGGATATAGTTATACTTTTACTTATAAAGACAGAAAAAAAGGAATCCCTATTTTTCAATAGTTATTCCTTTATCCTCCACTCTTGACACAGAGCCAATATATACAAAATCATAATGAATTAAATTTAAAATTGTATATTGTTAAAGGACGAGTTGGAAAAACGATTGTACAGAATCAAGCAAGAAAAATATGCAGTGGAGAAATTATAGCATTTTCGGATGCAAATAGTCTTTGGAAAGATGATTCTTTATATTGGTTAATAAGTAGATTTAAAGATAAAAAAATAGGTTACATAAGTGGTAATTTACAATATATAAATTCAAGCATAGATAATACTTCCTATGCAGAAAGTAGTTATTGGAATTTTGATTTAAAAATAAGAGAAATGGAATCGTCTATTTCTAATATTGTAGGTGGAAATGGATCAATTTATGCTATTAGAAATGAATATTATATCGATTTACCACCACTTTTATCTCATGATGGATTTATGCCAACCAAAATGGTAATAAATGGATATAATGCTAAAAGTGAACCTATGGCTATTGCATTTGAGAAAGCAAGTGAAGATAGTAATGACGAATTTCAAAGAAAAATAAGGATGCAACGAGGACAACCTTTTAAAAAATATTATGACATTAAAAAATTTAATGTTTTTAAATATGGATGGTTTACATATTTTTATATAGGACATAAATACTTGAAGTATTTATTATATTTATTTCATCCTGTTTTGTTAATAGTTAATTATGTCTTATTAGGTATAAATATTTTTTATGATATAACGTTTTATATGCAATTATTATTTTATTTTTTTGCTTTAGTGGGATATTTTTTGCGTAATAAAGAAACATCTGTATTATTTTATTTACCTTATCATTATTGTTTAACAATAGTTGCACAAGTTTTTTCAATTAAAAATACATTATTAGGAAAATCTAAAGCAACATGGGAGAAATCAAAAACAACACGTCAATAATTTGGAGGAATAATCAAATGAAAATCGCAGTTGCAGGGACAGGATATGTAGGACTAAGTATCGCTACATTATTAGCACAGCATCATGATGTTGTTGCTTTAGATATTATCAGGGAAAAGGTAGATATGATTAATAATCATATCTCACCTATCCAGGATAAGGAAATTGAAGATTATTTAAAAAATAAGGATTTAACCTTAAAAGCAACTCTTGATAAAGATGTTGCTTTTAAAAATGCAAAGTTTATTGTCATCAGTACACCGACTAACTATGATGAGTCAAAGAACTACTTTGATACTTCAAGTGTAGAGGAAACCATTGAATCTGTATTAGAGATTAATCCACAGGCTATCATGATTATCAAGTCAACGATACCTGTTGGATTCACGAAGCAGATGAAAGAAAAGTATGGAATAGAGAATCTGATCTTCTCACCTGAATTTTTAAGAGAAGGAAAGGCATTATATGATAATCTCTATCCTTCAAGAATTGTTGTAGGAGAGAAGTCAGAACGTGCAAGAGAGTTTGCCAATCTATTAGCTGAAGGAGCCATCAAGAAGGATATACCAGTACTGTTTACAGACAGTACAGAAGCAGAAGCAATCAAGCTGTTTGCCAATACATATCTGGCATTAAGAGTCTCATACTTCAATGAGCTTGATACCTATGCAGAGATGAAGGGACTGAATACAAAGGATATCATAGAAGGAGTATGTCTTGATCCAAGAATAGGAAGTCATTACAACAATCCATCATTTGGATATGGAGGATACTGTCTGCCAAAGGATACAAAGCAATTAAAGGCAAACTATCAGGATGTACCAGAGAACCTCATCAGTGCAATAGTGGAAAGCAACAGAACAAGAAAAGATCACATAGCACAGGAAATCATTGATAGAGGGCCTAAGGTAGTAGGAATCTATAGACTGACAATGAAGAGTGGGTCGGATAACTTTAGGGCGAGTGCAATACAGGGCATCATGAAGAGAATCAAGGCAAAGGGAATAGAAGTTGTTGTCTATGAGCCAACACTAAAGGAAGAGGAATTCTATAAAAGCAGAGTGATCAAAGAAATAGAGGAATTCAAGAAGATAAGTGATGTAGTAGTTGTCAACAGAGTGACAGAAGAGATAAGAGATGTAGAAGAGAAAATCTACACAAGAGATCTATTTAGGAGGGATTAATATGGATGATTCTAAGCAAGAATATAAATTTGACGATATTGCTTTATTAATTATAGGATATGATCCCTATGTTGATGTCTGGAATCACTATTTTGATTTATTAAACAAATATTGGAAAATAAGACCAAAAACTTATTTAGCAACTAATTCCCTAACACCTGTCTATGATAATGTAGAAGTTATTCCGGTAGGTGAAAATGCAGAGTGGAGTAAAAAAGTTTATGTTGCTTCAAACAAAATAAAAGAAAAATATATAGTATTATTATTGGAAGATTTTTTTACAACAACATTTGTCAATAATGATTGCTTTGTTGAACTTTTTGATATTATCAAAAAAAATAATATTGATTATTGTAAATTATTGAATCAATCAAAAATAAAAGGCATCTGTTTTCAAAATTATAGTTATCTTCATATTATAGATAAGAATGAAAATTATGGCATAAGTCTACAACCTAGTATTTGGAATAAAGACTTTTTGTTAACATTGCTAGGAAATGAAAATTATAATGCATGGATATTTGAATTGAATCAAATAGAAAATAAAATACAAAATGAGAAATATATCAACTGTATTGCTGATGATAGAAATGTACTGGAAATCACCCATACTGTAGTACAGAGTAAATATTTAAGAAAAGCAGTAAGAACTTTTAAGAGACAAAAATATTATTTCAATTTAAAGGATAGAGAACAAATGTCATTATTGGAAACAGTGAAATATAGAAGTAAACTGTATTTTAGTGAATATTCACCAGCAATATTAAAAAAGCCATTAAAGGGAATTGGAAGATTAATGGGAGTTGATTTTGTATCTGATAGGGAACTGGGAGGAAAGTAAAGATGAAGATATTAGTAACAGGAGCCAATGGCTATTTAGGTCAAGGAATTGTCAAACAATTGATTGAAGATGGTCATCAGGTAATAGCAACTGATCTATCTCTAGAAAATGTAGACAAAAGGGCTACACTGATAGAGAGTGATATATTTTCTGTTTCTCATCCATTTGAACACTTTAAAGAACCTGATGTCCTTTTACATCTGGCATGGAGAAATGGATTTGTACATAATGCAATCAGTCATATAGAAGATTTATCATCACACTATCTGTTTATAAAACAGATGATAGAAAGTGGGCTGAAACATTTGGCTGTATTAGGTACAATGCATGAGATTGGTTTCTATGAAGGAAGTATAAATGAAAATACACCCACAAATCCACAGAGTTTATATGGAATAGCAAAAGATGCTTTACGCAAAAGCGTCTTTTTATTATGCAATGAAAACAAAGTCATATGTCAATGGATAAGAGGATTTTATATTGTCGGAAATACTCAATATGGATCATCAATATTTTCTAAGATAACAAAAGCAGAAAGAGAAGGACAGGATAGATTCCCTTTTACGACAGGAATAAATCAATGGGATTTTATTGACTATGAGGAGTTCTGTCAACAGATTTCATCAGTTGTCAATCAGACAGAAATCAATGGAATAATTAATGCATGTTCAGGTTATCCAGAAAAGCTATCAGATAGAGTAGAGAGATTTATCAAAGACAATGATTTTAAAATTAGATTGGAGTATGGTGTATTTCCAGATAGAGCATATGATTCAAAAGCAGTATGGGGCGATAATACAAAGATTAATAAAATTATGGAGTTGAAAAATGAGTGGTAATGTATTTGTGGCAGGAGTAACTTTATATAACCCTGATTATAATGCTTTTGAAAGAATAAGGGAATATGCTCAAGTATTTGATTATATATATGTTTTTGATAATACTGAATTGTCAAATAGTAATAAAGACGAATTTGAAAATATCAGTAACATAATATATTTATCAGAGTATGAGAATATGGGATTACCATATGCTTTTAATAAAATTATAAGTAAAATGCCTGTTAATGTGAATTATTTATGTACATTAGATCAGGATAGTATTTTTAGTAAAGAAGATATTAAAAGAATTATCTATAAAATCAATCATATAGATATGACTAATATTGCAATAATGGCTCCAAAAGTTATATATCATAGTTCAAATGTTCAGATAGAAGAAAAGTTACAAAAAAGAAAATGGGTAATTACATCAGGAAGTTTTTTAAACATTAGGATTCTTAAACAAGAGAATATAAAATATGATGAAAATTATTTTATTGATAAATTTGAAATAGATTTATGTCAGCAATTAATTAATAAAAATTATATTATATATCAATATAATGGTTCATTATTACATCAAAGATTAGGTGAAGATAGTGGACACATGCATCCTAATCATAATCCCATAAGACACTATTATCTGTTTAGAAATAGATTTTATTTTAATAAAAAATATGTTCATTCTTTTATCAAAAGAATTATTATAAATTTTTTACAAACAGCAAGACATATATTTTTAATTGTACTATATGAAAACAAGAAGAAGAAAAAATTATCAATGTTGATGTATGCGTGGATTGATTATAAAAAAGGTGAGTTTGGAAAAGGGAAAAAGAAATAAATTAAAGAAATTATGAGATTTGGTATTTCTTTTGTGAATGTCTAATAATTTATATTTATTATTAAAGTAATATGTAATATATTATGTGTTCCTAAATTCAAAATATAAACGATGAATATAATAGATATTCTATTGTTTTTTGATTTGAAAGTCGAAGGGACAAAGAAGATTAAGAGGTAATAGATTTTATAAATTTATAAAAAAGAATAGAAGGAGTTATATGAAAACAAATAGAATTATTTTTGTGTTGCCGGCTATAACGAAAAAAATAGTTGGAGGATATAAAATGGTATACACATATGCTAATTATTTGTCGGAAAATGGGTATGCGGTGTGTATTTTTTATGATTGCAACAGAGGAAAGAATAGCAAAAATATACCCGGTTTTATATGCGTTTTAGTAAGAAAAATATTGTGCATTTTAGAACCTACATGGTATAAGTTAAATGAAACTATACAAAAAAAATCGATTTATAATATCAATAAAAAATATTTTTGTAATGATGATATTATTTTTGCAACAAGTGTATATACATCTATAAAACTTAAAGAAATAAATAATGTTTATAAAAAATTATATTTTATACAAGATTTTGAAAATTGGTCATTGGAGGATAGGTATGTAAAAGAAACTTATTCATTTGGTTTTATTAACATTGTAGTTTCAAAATGGCTCAAAAAAATTGTAGAAGAAAATTCTAAAACTGATGCTATTTATATTCCCAATGGAGTGGATGATTCAAAGTTTAAAATTATGACACCTATTGATGAAAGACCTAAGTTATCAGTTGCAATGTTATATCATACCAATGAAAGAAAAAACAGTAAAATGGGTTTGAAAATATTAAAAACGCTTAAAGAAAAATATCCAGAATTAAATGCAGATTTATTTGGAAGTATTCCAAGACCAGAATTTCTCCCCAGTTGGATAAATTATATTGAAAAAGCATCTGAAAAAGAAGTTGTTCAAATATATAATAGAAATACATTTTTTTTGTGTACAAGCTCTGTTGAAGGATATGGGTTAACAGGATTAGAAAGTTTGTTTTGTGGATGTTGCTTAATTTCAACTAACTGTTTAGGAGTAGAAGAATATGCAAAGAATGGATTTAACTGTTTATTGTCTGAGCCTAAAGATGAGGAAGCAATGTTAAAAAATATTGTTATTGCCATTGAAAATGACAATTTAAGAAGGCAATTAACAAAGAACTCAAAAGAATTAATCAATAATTATAAACTTGATAAATCAAAGCAACTGTTTGCGGAACTAATTAAAGAAGTAATTAGGTAATATCAAGAAAGTTTATAATTGGTATATAGGGGGTAATTATGTTAATTATAGGAATTCTTTTGTGCTTTTTTTTATCTATTTTTTATTTTAAAAAAAGTATTTTTAATCCAGAATGTATATTCACATTCTCTTTTTTTCTTTTATTATTATTAACAAATTTAGGATTATATGATCTATATTCACCAAGTGATGAGGCAATAACAATTATAATAATTGGTATTATATTTTTTTGTTTAGGTGGAGTTTTATATAAAGCGTTATTTAAAGTCAAGATAAGAAAGAATGAATATATAAGGTTTGATAATATTTTTCAGGGTATATCAAAGTATTATAATAGGTTCATAATTTTAATAATAATAGCAATAATATTTGAAATTATGTATGCATCAAATTCTATTAGATATTTATTGCAAGGTAATAATCTATATTCATTGAGGTACATGGATTTGGACACGATTATGTCACAGTCACATTTTTGGTCATTATTATATACATATTTTTCTATACCTGTTCTTTTCATTTTAATGCCAATAGCATGCTATGAATTTTTTGTAAACAGACAATCATTATTACTTATATTGACTTTAATAGCAACTGTAATTTATTTTTTTTCTAATGGTGCGAGATTACCATTTGTTTATTTTGCTATGAATATCTTAATATGCTTTCTATTAAATAAACGAAGTATAAGAAGTAATAAAAATTTAAAAAAAATAGTTTTTTTTTCAATTATAGTGGTGTTTTTTATAGCTATAATTTCAAATGTGCGTTCAGCAAGTGTAAATAATGATTATGACTTTTTTAAATCAATGTACCGCTATATTACTGGGAGTACAATCAACATGAGTGAAAAAATTAAGTATATACAGTTACATAAATTTGGAACTTATGGTGCGGCAACTTTATACGGTATTTTTAATTTGTTAGATAAATTTTATAGTCTAATAATGAATAACTCATTAACAGTAATAAAAGAAGCGATGAATTTCTTAGAGGTGATTCAAACAGAATTAATATATATTAATGATGGAGGAAATCTCTATAATTTTTGTACCACAGGTTTTTTGTTTTTCTATGTTGATTTTGGCATTATAGGAGTTATGTCATTTAGTTGTATGTATGGTTTTATATGTAATTTAATATATCATAAACTTTTGAAATATAGTAATCTAAAATATTATCTTTTATATGTTTTTATATTAGAATCACTTGTAATGTTTATGATTACAGATTTATTTTCAGTTGTACCATTTATGATGGCAATAATATATGTCTGGCTATTTGGAAAAAAATATAAAATGAAAGCAAGGTGTTGATATGAAAATACAAGTTACTAAATCAGATGTGATTTGGAATTATATAGGAATAATAGTTTCTTTGGGTTCAAACTTTATTTTAATTCCATTTCTTATAGCTTTTCTAGATACAGATATGTATGGACTTTGGAATGTTTTTATTAGTCTAGGTGCTATATCAAATTTATTTGATTTTGGATTTAATTCTATCTTTTCTCGTAATGTTGCATATTGTTGGAGTGGTGTCAACGAATTAAAAAAAGAGGATGTGGTTATTTCTGAAAAAAACAGCAAAACAAACTATAAGCTAATGAAACAAGTTATAAAAACTTGCCAAATTATATATTCGATTATTTCATCTGTTGCATTTATGATGCTTGCACTGTTTGGAAGCATATATATTTTATCAATTAGTTCTTATTTAAATAATAATATAATAATTTTAGTTGCTTGGATTTTATATGCATTGGGAATATTTTTTAATCTTTTATATGGATATTTTGATTCCTTTTTACGAGGAATTGGTAAAATTGGTGCTGTTAATAAAATCAGGACCTTTACAAAGATAGTACAAATGGTAATGACTGTTATATTATTATATTGTGGTTTAGGAATTATTAGTGCATCTATAGCTTATATTATTAGTGGATTAATCTTTAGGTTTACATGTAAAAGGATATTTTATCAGTACTCAAATATAGGTGAGAAAATGCAAAACGAACCTAATCCTACAAAAAAGGAAATATATAATACATTTACAATTGTATGGCACAATGCATGGAAAGAAGGTGTTGTATCTTTATCTAACTATATAAGTAATCAAGCGACAACATTACTATGTGCTTCTTTCTTGACTCTTACAGAAGTTGGAAAGTATAGTTTGGCTGTTCAATTAACTTCGGCAGTTGGTCAAATATCTACTGCATTATTTGCCTCATATCAACCATCTTTTCAAGAAGCATATACTCATAGGAATTTTGATTATATTAGGAAATATCTTTCATTTTCGATGACTATATATATTCTGTTATTCTTTTTAGGAATAACAGGAATAGTCATAGTTGTCATACCAATATTGCAATATGTTCGACCAAATGCAATAGTGGATATTGTAGTTTTATTTGAGATTGCTTTTTATCAATTCATCTTAAAATATAGAGATTGTTATTCATGGTATTTAGCAGGGACAAATAGATTATATTATACTAAATCATTTGTCTTTTCTTCTATATTTTGTCTTTGTTTATCGTTAATTTTATTAAAATTTTATAATTTAGGAATATTTGGCCTCGTGATAGCCCAATTAATAAGTCAGCTAATTTTTAATGCTTGGTACTGGCCAATAGTGGTTGATAGAGAATTAAAATTAGACTTTTTAAGTAAAATAAAATGTTTTGTAATGGTATGTAGAGAATATTTAAATGTGATTTTTATATCAAAAGGTAATGAATAACTTAGGAAGGAGAAAAAATGGATAATAAATTTAAAGTTGCAATAATTTTACCATATTTTGGTAAATTACCCAATTATTTTCAGTTATGGATCAAATCTGCTGAGATGAATAAAGATTTTGATTTTTTAATTTTTACAGATAATACAAATGTGTATACTTGTTCTGAAAATATAAAATGGCATATTTGTGAATTCAAAGACATTGTCAATAAGGTACAGAAATTTTTTGATTTTAAAATTATTTTAAATAGACCATATAAATTATGTGATTATAAGCCAATGTATGGTCTGATTTTTTCTGATTATTTAAAGAATTATGATTGGTGGGGACATTGTGATTCAGATTTGATATTCGGAAATTTAAGTTCAAAAATTACAAGTGAAGTTTTAAATCTGTACGAAAAAATATATCAATTAGGACATTTAACATTATACAAAAATAATAAAAAAATGAATAATTTATGGAGAGTCATTCTTGCTAAAGAAGCTTATAGTTTTAAGGAAGCTTATAGAACACGTTATCCTACTCATTTTGATGAGCAATTAGGAATGACTAAGATTGCTATTGCATCTAATATAAAAACATATAATAATATTGATTTTGCAGATATGAGAGTAGATGTTCCTGGTTTTCAAAGATGTTGGGATGTAAACAGTGGGCATCTTCCTCATATATTTTCATGGAATAATGGGAAATTATATGGGTATTATGTTGATGAAAATAAAGAAATCACAAAAAAAGAGTACATTTATATACATTTGCAAAAAAGGAAAATGTTAATAAATGAATATAAAAATTCTGATTGTAAAGATATGTTGATAATTCCAAATGCATTTATTAACTATGAAAAAGAAAAAATAAATAGTAATTACATCATCTATGTAAATGAATCTATAAAAGCAGAACAAAATAGCAGCATAAAACAAATTAAAATACGTTTTAAAAATCTTTTATTAGGATCATTAAAAAACAAATATATTCGATGGAAAAAAGAGATTGTTGTACCTAGGTAAATAAAATGTTATATGCTTTGAAAAAATAGAAGAATATTGAATAATATATAAAAGTAATCGGGATTTTATTGAATGTATGAATTGGTATGTTTTAAGTACAATAAACTATATCAAAATTTAGAACTGAAAATTTGATTAAATTATGATTTATCTAAAGTATGTTTTGGTGTGGTATTAAATTCTTGAAATGATTTATGTTTATTGCAGTACTGTTTGAACAATATAAAATGAAAAGTCTACACTAGAGATTTATTTAGAAGAGATTAAATTCAATGATTATTAAAATTTATTAGGAGGTGAATACATGTATATCAATACAGCAACAAAAGAAACAATGGAGAAATCTATATGTGAGGTATTAAATATCAATCTTAAAGAATTAGATGATTTACTTGAAGATTGCTGTAACAAGGTACAGGAAAATAAACGAATTATGATATTGGATGATCAGTATGATTATTTTCAATCCTACGTTAAAGAATATCTTACAAAAGATATAGATCAGATATTATTTATTCATTTATCAAGACGATTATATGGAGATAATGATAATAATGGTTACAGCTTGATTGATGTGTTAACGAAAAAAACATCATTATCCGATTACTTAAAAACATATGATTTGACATTTAAATATAATCAACATATAAATATGTATGTTAACACTAAAGAGGTTAACATTATAGATAACAAATATCTATTGGATAGATTTGGCTACCGTTTTGCTGATTATTCATTTAGTGGCTATGCATTTGGAACTCATATTGAAGATATTGATTATTATAATATTGCATTAGGTGGTCCTGAATTTTTTGGATATATATATGAATATGATATAGATGATGATGCTATTATTGATAATTTTATTGAAAATAGTCAATTTTATTTATTTGAATATAAAGTTTCTATTAAAGATATAGAATTTGAGGGCTATGATGAATTTAATGATTATGAAAAAATGATTCATATAGTAGTTATTGCACTACAAAGATTGTATTTTGAAAAATATGATCCAATATTCAATTGTCATGAAAATCAAGTTATTAAAATGAAAGATGGTAAAATGTTATCTGAGAAATATTTAATTAGTAAAACTGTATTATAATTTAATATATTTATAAAGGTACTAGGTTAAAAATAACTTAGTACTTTTTTTATTAAATAGTTATGTGAAATTACAATTCTAATATATATTTGAATAAAGATTTAAAAGAGAAAGAAGTATAGTACTACTTTCATTAATGATTAACTTTTTCTATTTAATGACTATTGAGTTAGATTAATACTAATAGAAAAAATACAAAATTTTTGGCTATGACAATAATCTTGTTGTTGGTTTTTTCAAATAAATGTATAATATCCTTATCAAATAGAATTTATAGAGGGGAATAATTATGGATATAAGTAAGTTTAAGTGGACGAGAGATCCACTTGATTATAAAATTGTCAATTGTGGGGTAGAGATGACTACAAAACCACATACTGATTTATGGCAGAAAACATATTATCATTTTCAAAACGATAATGCACCAGTATTTCAAATGGAAAGTGACAAAAAGTTCTTTAGTTTTGTAGTTAAAACAGAATTTGATGATAGTCATCATAGGTTTGACCAATGTGGGATTGTAATGTATTTAGATAGTGAAAATTGACTGAAAGCTTCTATAGAATATGAAAATGAAGATTTTCAACATTTGGGCAGTGTAGTTACAAATGATGGATATTCTGATTGGGCTACTACAGAAATTGATGCAAGTATAAAGTCAATGTGGTATCGATTTAGTCGAAGAGAAGATGATTATTGTATAGAATGTTCTGAAGATGGAGTTGTATATAAACAAATGAGAATTTGTCATATGCATAAAGGAAATGAAAATATAAAGTTTGGTATTTATGCTTGTTCTCCAGAAGATTCATCATTCAAGGCTATTTTCTCAAATATGGAAATTACAGAATGTATGTGGAAAGCACATGATGGACAACAACCTGACAAATAGTTAATCTATAAAAAATACCTATAGTGAATGCCGTATTTTTATTATACTGCGTTCTCTATAGGTGTTTTTTATAAGATGATTTCTTTAGAAAATACTGAGATTAAATAAATATTATTTCTTATTTTTCAAATATTCAATATATTCATTTCCCCATACTTCGAGTTCAGATAATACATCTTTAAATTTTTCTCCTATTTCACTCATACTATATTCAACTTTAGGAGGAATTTGCTGGTATTCAGTTCGTATAATCAATCCCTCTTCCTCAAGTTTTTTTAATTGTCGAGATAAAGTTGTATGTGTCATTTCTTCTGGCATTCGTCTTTGCAATTCATTAAATCGTATAGCACCATTAGATAAAAGATATAAAATATACATAGACCACTTACCTGTTAAAACTTTTTGTGCTGTGACATATGGGCAACGCCCAAATAACTCCTTTTTTTCCATTCTTACGTTCCTTTCTGATACCAGTATCATTAAATATCGTACTTGTACTATTGTTCTTATGTATTATAATTATACCTGTAAATAGAGGGAATAACAACCCATAATTTTGAAAGGAGATTTGACAATGAATGAAGTTTTAGAGTATTTGAAATCTTGTGGTACATTTTATCTTGCTACTGAGGAAGACGGTCAGCCACATGTCCGTCCGTTTGGTGCTGTTTGTGACTATGATGGTAAACTTTACTTTGTTACCAACAATCAAAAGAAAGTGTATCACCAGATGATAAAAAATAAAAAAGTTGAGATTTGTGGTATGAATAAAGGGACATGGATTCGTGTTGAGGGTGAAGTGAAAGAAGATTTACGTCGAGAAGCCCGTGTATCTATGATGAATGCAAATGAAGCATCGCTGAAAAGTATGTATACAGTTGATGATAATCTCATGACAGTATTCTATTTTGAACATGCTATAGCAACTATTTATTCTTTTACTACAGAGCCCAAAGTTATTGAATTTTAATTACTATATTTGCAAAAGGTAGTGATAATAATATCACTGTCTTTATATTTTACTGTGAAGTTAAAAAGTGTTTCGTTTTTGTGCTATCATTTGAAATTTTCAATACTTTAATAGATGATGATTCTATTTTTAGGGAGATAAAAATATATTTATTTCTTATAATATTTTTGAATCATATGTTGTGTTAAAGCATTATTTTTACTAATTTCACCATAGAAGTAGCCACTAGGCTTAATTGTTCTTTTAAAAGTTTCTTTATCTACAGAAGCTAAGCCAAATGTTGGCTCATAAATTCCCCATTCCCAATTATCCATCAAAGACCAATGCATATAACCAATAACATGTGCACCTAAATCAATCCCTTGTTTCATGGCTTGTAACATTGCAGCAATATACTCAATTCGCCTTTGATCATTTTGTGTAGCTATTCCATTTTCTGTAATGAGAATTGGTTTATCATGAAAACGCATTAACATTTCAAGCATAATATCAGGATTGATTTCTTCTGTGAAATAGGGAATATCAAGAGCTTTAAAGTGTGTTGCTGTTCGATTGTCAAAACGAAACATAGCTTTTCGACTATTAATGAATTGTCTTACATAAGTATTTAATGCCCAAAAGTCACATGTATCTTTTAATTCTGGCATATAAATGGCATCATAGAAAGGCATGACAATTTCCCCAGTTTTTATAGCATGGATAAAAAATTCATTTTCTTGATAATCAATATATTCAGCCATTATTCTATCTGGTGTATCATAGTTGCCTCTATAAGGAACCTTAAAAGAATAAGATAGGGTAGAACTTACTGGTTTATCTGTATATTTTTTGATTGTATGATAACCTTTGGCATGATATTGAAGAAGATTAATTCTTTCTTCAATATCATATTCAAAACATATATTCATTTCATTAATAACAATCCAGTAATCAACAAGATCTTTATAGATAGGAACAACATGTTCTACATATCTTATAAATGCATCCATATTATCAGTCGTTTTAAATGCGCCTTTGTTGTGAAACCATACTGGATGAGAAACATGATGAAGAGTTAAAACGACTTCAATACCTTCTTCTTTTAATCGAGATAGTTGCTTAAAATAGTGTTCAATAGCCTCCTGATTAAATTCTCCTTCATTGGGTTCAATACGGCACCATTCAATAGACATACGATAAATATTTAAATTCATGTCTTTTAATAATTGAATATCATCTTCATACATCTCATAGCTATTACAAGCTTTTCCAGCCATCACATAAGGCATTCCACCATAGCCAAATTGTGGAGCAAGACTTTCTTCATCATGAAACGATTGATTATTTCCTTCAATTTGTTGACCAGCCGTTGTAGCTCCCCACTTGAATCCATTTGGAAAATCAATATCTGGATATTCATATAAATCTATCATTTTTTATTCCTCGATTTTCATTTCTTCTTTGATATAGTTTTTATCAATAATTTTAATAAATGGCATAAATAAAAGAATATCTAAGACAAATAAAGCAATTTCCATAATTGCAATACTTATGCTTCCATTCATAATACCAGTAAAAATCATTGGGATATTAAAGACTGTTACACCTGCACATTTTGCAACAAGATGAACAGAGGTAAGCATATATCCAATACCAAAGTTTAAGATAGGAACAAACAACCAAGGAATAAGAATCATAGGGTTATAAACAATTGGTAAACCAAAAACTAATGGTTCACTAATTCCAAAGAATGCTGGAGCAACTGCAACCTTACCAACTGTTTTTAATCTTTGAGACTTAGCAAAAAGTAAAATAGCAATGGCAATCGCAGGATAAAAGACTGCTGTTGTTGTGATATAAGAAAAAGCCATACCAATAATATTAGGAACTTCTTTTCCTTGAGCATAAAGTGCTTGATTCATTCCATCTAAAGCAAATAATACAGGAGCAGTCATACCTGTAAGATATCCAGGATGTACTCCAAGAGACCAATTGATTTGAGTTAAGAAAGTAAATAACATATTTGCTAATAAACTACCACCAATTAAAGCTGTAAGAGGAATTTGCAAGATTGAATAAACGCAATTAAAGATGTCACCATATGGTGTAAAAGTAATCATCATTCTTAAAGCCATTGCAATAATAGCAATAAAGAAAGCAGGAATTAAAGCAACGAAAGAATCAGATACATAAGTAGGTGTCCCTTCAGGCATTTTAATAGTTATATTTCTATTGGTAATAAATTGATAACAATGACAAACAATAATTGAAATTAAAATTCCAACAATCATTCCCTTTGTGCCTAAAAAATCAAAACTTAGAAAAGCTGTGTCGTTTGCTACTGTAGTAGGAAGAAGTATAACATAAACAACTAATGCTAAAATTGGTGTGATTTTATTTTTGATTTTAAGATTCTCAGCCAAAGACTTACAAATACTAAAAGTCATATACAAACCTAAAAGATTGGTTGTTCCTGCAACAACTGCCCCTAAAGCACTTGTTAAACCTGTCTGTTGAATAAAAGATTGCCATGGTGCAACAGGTAATCCCATAAATAAACTGGCAAATGAACCAACGATAATAATTGGTAAAATTCCCATAACACCACGTGATATTGCTTGTAAATAAATATTGTTACCAAGCTTTTCTCCAATAATAGAAAGCTTTTGAATAAATTGACTATTTTCCATTTTCTACTCCTTATAATTTATAAAATCAACAATAGTGATTTTCTTTTCATTAATATAATTTTTAAATTCATCTGAACAAAGAAATGCTGTTTCTTGGACTCTCAATGTTGTAAATGTTGAATGCTCTAGAACATATTGATCCAAATATCCTGGATGAAATACTAAAACAGCACATTTTTTATTTAATATATTTGCTTCATCTTCTAGAATATAACGTTTCACATTATACTCATGATGACGATTAAGATGATAGAAGTCTGCACATTCTATTTGAAATTCTTGAGCCCATTTTTTATCAACTGGGTTCACATAAAATAAGTTATATTTATGTGCAATGTTTTCTAATGCTTGAAAGAAATGAGGAGATGCTACTGCATGGCCTTCAAAGTAGTCAGGTTTTTGACCAGTGATTTCGATAAATCTTTGTAATTGTGCTTCGATTTCAATTTCAGCCTCTTCAATAACAATTCTATCTTCTCCTCTTGCGCGTATTTCTTGGCTTGAGCAGAATTCGCCATTAGCTTGAACCAATGAAGGAATAAGTTTTGGGTTTGTTAGAGGTTTTCCTAAGCAAATATTGGTATGTTGCCCAATGCATAGATGTTTATCTTTGATTTTCATATAACCATTTTTGGCTTCAGGCATATTAGGCATTAAGCCAACACTTGAAACGAGACCATCTTTGACGGCTTTATATATTCCACAATTGACCCCATCACTCATACCTAAATCATCTGCACGAATAATTAATCTCATCTTCTAATCCTCCTTATCTAAAATATCTCCATTTGTTTCGATAACTTTTTGATACCAGTAAAAAGAATATTTTCGATATCTTTGATATGTTCCTTTTCCTAAATCATCTTTATCTACATAGACAAGACCATATCTTTTTGTCATTTCGCCACTTCCAGCACTAACAAGATCAATACAACCCCACATTGTATAACCAATTAAAGGAATACCATCTTCTTCAATTGCTTTTTTCATTTCAATAAGATGTGCTTTCAGATAATCAATGCGATAATTATCATGAATATGTCCATCATCCGTTAATTGATCTTGAGCTCCTAAACCATTTTCTACTATGAATAAAGGAATGCGATATTTTTGATACAAATAATTAAGTGTAATTCTTAAACCAACTGGATCAATTTGCCAACCCCATTCATTGGTAGGAAGATAAGGATTTTCTAATCCAGCAACCATATTTCCTTTCACATGATTTTCTCCTTCTCTTTTTTCACCTTGAACCATTGACATATAATATGAAAATGAACAAAAATCAACTGTTCCATTTCTTAAAATATCTTCATCCTCTTTTTCCATGATTAAACAAATGTTTTTCTTTTCATATTGTTTAAGTTGATAATCAGAATAATATCCTAGAATTTGAACATCAGGAATTCCCAAAAAATCCTGATTTGCCAATTCTGCTTTTAAAACATCATTAGGATGACAAGTTCTTGGATAATTCACACCAAATAAAGCCATACATCCAACCTTATTTTGAGGATTGATTTGATGTGCTAATTGGACAACTTTTGCACTTGCAACTAACATATGATGAGCTGCCTGATAAATGACCTGATCACGATTTTCATCTTCTTTGATGATTAATCCAGCTGGAAAGTAAGGCATAAATTCAATCGCATTAATTTCATTAAAAGTAATCCAGTATGATACATCATTTTTATATCTTTCCATAACGGTATAAGCATATTTAATAAAGAAATCAATTACTTTTCGATTACGCCATGAACCATATTCATTAACTAAATAAAGAGGCATTTCATAGTGAGATAAGGTGACGATTGGTTGAATATGATATTTTCTGAGTTCTGCAAACACCTTATCATAAAATTTCAAACCTTCTTCATTAGGCTTTTCTTCATCTCCATTAGGAAATATTCTAGTCCATGCAATTGACATTCGATAACATTTAAATCCCATTTCTGCCATAAGGGCAATATCTTCTTGATAATGTTCATAAAATTTATTGCCATCATGATTAGGATAATAGTATTCTTCTTTTATTCCGTCAGTTATTAATCTTTCATGTATTTTTGAGCCATTTGTCATCACATCCATAATACTTAATCCTTTATGACCCTCTAAGAATGCTCCTTCACATTGATTGGCTGCAGTAGCACCACCCCATAAGAAATCCTTTTTCATAATTTCCTCCTTTTGTAATTTTTTCAGCTAGCTTGACATCATTATAGTCTTTATTAATAATAAAATGAATGTTATAATCTTTATATAAATCCGACATTTTCTTAGATTTGAAAGGATGTGAAATAATGATTGATCGTTATGTGGCATATCAAGATATTCATAATTTAATGGCTTCACATATCAAAAAAACAGGGGAACCTTGTTCATTTCATGAAGCTCTTCAAAAAGCTATTTCAAAGAAAATGTATACAACTCAAAAGAATGTTTTAAAAAAAAGAATGAATCTAAGTGAGGAAGAATTTTTAAATTGTATTGCTCATACCCAAATTGATATTAATTATTATAATTGTACAAATCATATGTATACTGATTCACGTCTAATACCTAGTGATTTAGATGTATTTGCAATTAAGCATTTGACATATAAAGAACAAGTCATTCATCCCCATGATTGTTTTGATATTCATTATGTTTATAGTGGGAAGGCTTGTCTGATTTTTGAAGAAGAAGTCAAACTATTATCAAAAGGTGAAATCTGTATTATGGCACCCCATTCAAAATATCGTATTTATACTGAAGATGATGAGAGTGTTGTTATGACAATATATATTCGCAACAGTAGTTTTGAACAATTGTTTTTTGATGCATTTACAAAATATGATTTGATATCTATTTTTATTAGAAATGTGCTTCATGATTCTAAAGGATTATCAAACTATCTTTTGTTTCAATCAGAAAATACAAATGATATGCGAGAAATCATTCAAAATATTTACATTGAAACAAATTATAAAGATTCTTATTCTAATCAGGCAGTCATTGAACATACTCATCTTTTATTTATTACAATACTTAGAAATTTTAAGCTTGTTCATTCATATAAAATTTTTCAAAACAAGAAAAATGATTTATTCTTTGAAATCGTAGAGTATGTACAGAAAAATTATCAGACTGTTTCAATGAAGGAGTTAGCAACCAAATTTCATTATAATGAATCTTATTTAAGTACATTATTTATTAAGTATCTAGGAATGAATTTTACAACAATCATATCTCAATTTAAAATAGATCATGCGAAATCATTGTTGAGTGAAACAATATTACCGATTAATGAAATCAGTGATATTGTTGGATATCATAATGTTGATCATTTTTCCCGAACATTTAAAAAAATGAACCGATGTTCACCTAGTGAATATCGTAAGAAAAATCGTAGATGTTGAGGAAACAACGAAAATTATTTGATATTTTTAGTAACTGTTATACTAATAAATAGTGGAATCAAAATTAACATATAGAGTAGTTAGGTTATACGTTTAATCAATTAAGTTGGTCATTTTAGAGAATAAGAAAGGATGGTCTTAAATGAAAAACTATATAGAATTTAAAATAAAGAAAATCAATTTAGTCATATTTGGTATTATTATATTCATGGTTTGTAGTATTGGAGGATACTATTTTTGGTGTTCATATCATCCTGAAGTGATGATTAAAATTAGCGATGGTCCTACAGGAAAAGAAGGCATTAAAATTGAAGCTCCACATATAAGTATTTTGCCAACTGGAATTGCTAACCCTGCTGCATCTATAGACTTGAAAACTAATCATATTATTATGCAGCATGAATTCTTTTGTGTATATATAAGAGAAAATTATGAAACATCTGATATTAAACTAGATATAGAAATCAAAGATAATGAAACAACTCTAAAATATTCTGGAACAGCTACTACTAAAGATGGAAAAGTTGATAATATTGATAAAAATTTTGATTGTGGATTTGCATTAAATGCAAATATAATTGATGATAAATAAGTTTGTTTGATATAAATTAAATCAAGATTAACCAATCCATTATGGAAATAAAACCAATAATAACATATTTACTAAAGGTTTTGTAAGAATATCTTTTACTACAAATCAGTTGATAGAAATATTAGAAAAAGCGTAATGTATTTCAATATATCATACTATTATAAAGGCTGTTGCTGCACTGTAACTGCTCGCTCTAGACGACAAATCATTTTGATGACCATAGAAAATGTGAGTTTGCAGAATTTATAATCTTCATTGATGCTATTGAACCATCAAAGTCCATAACTTCTAAGAAGTCCAGTGAGCATATTGACAAGATATATTCATTGACTAATGAGGAATAAATACATAGATTAATGTATAATAGTTATTCTGCTGAATGTGTAAAACCTGATAATGAGCAAATATATAATATTGTTGATACTATTAATAAAGTAATCAAAAATTATAAAAAATTAGCTAATATACTGAACTAAAAAAGAAAATTCTTAAAAATAAGGATGACGTATATGTAATAAGTCTTTTTAGTCTAATATAGTTTAAAGATTATTATTAGTTGCTGAATATATTAAACAAGGATTTTCTATATATGGTGGTGAGCCGGTGGAGGTTAACTTTCACTATGATAACTCTCTAATGAAAATGATGATTGATTTGATAAAGATGTGACAACATTTGCCTATGATATAGAATTGTTTAGATTACTGACTACGGTATCAACAAATCCTACTATCTATGGCTTGTTGTTTAGACTTGAAGGAAAAGTAGAAATACGTGGTCCAAAAAAGTTAAGAATGAATATGCAGATATAAACATTCAGGAGGTTTAGAAAATAGGTTATTGTATAAACTATATATACAATAACCTTAAGTATGATGATCAAGGTATTTTGGAACATTTTTCTGCTCTTTCTTGTGATGGTGATGTCGAATGTGATTTTTGTTACTTATTTCTAAAGTTGATTCAAGTATTTATAGCGGAGATATTTCTGATAAATAGAGAACTAATATAAATAAAGGCAGATATTTAGAATATTGGTGATTAAAGATATGGAGGTATGATGGATGTGGAAATGTTCAAAGTGTAATAGAGAATTTAGTGAACAGAACCAACAGCATTATTGTGATGATAGTCCCAAGACAATAGATGAATATATCCAGTCATTTGATACGGATGTAGCAAAGCAGTTGTTGTCAGTGCGAAAGGCAATACAAGAATCAATACCTGAGGCTCAGGAAAAAATAGTGAGGGGTATACCAACGTATTGGAAAGAGCAAAATATTATCCATTTTGCAGGTCAAAAGAAACATATTGTGCTTCATATTGGTACTGAGGCTGTGGCACATTTTTCAAAAAAGCTTGATGCCAAAGGGTTAAAATATAACAAAGGTACAATTCAAATCCCTTATAGAGATTCTATGCCATTGGATTTGATTCAAGAAATAGCAAAGAGGTGTTATAAAGTTATTATAGAGAATGATATAAAAAGTACAGAAAACAAGTCTTTTCTCTATGAATTTGATGCTGTAATTGAACCTGTTCCTGATAAGGGTGGGGCATTTGTAAGAGTTCCGATAGATATAAAAAAAGAATTTGGTAAAGGTAGACTCAAAGTTCATGTCGAGTTCAACGGCGTACCATATGATGGAAGTGTCGTCAATATGGGTGTAAAAAGTGATGATGGTTCTGTTTGTTATATAATCGGTGTTCGTAAGGATATTCAAAAGCTAATGAGAAAAAGTATCGGAGATACAGTTCATTTAACAATTAAGCCAATTATATAAGAAACTAAAAAGTTGGAGATGTTAATGCTAACAAAATCAATACAAATACTTGTATCTTTTAACATGGAGAACATTGTGACTCTATCCCATTTTAGTGACTTGGACATATCAATATGTCCTTTTCTTTTTGCTAATGATAAGTTTATATTTGATGATGTATAAAAAGATATTTTTCACACAATATTAAAGAAACATAAATTTTATCAAGTAAATTAAGAATAATATCATATAAGCTATAGAAACTCAGCTTTGGATTAACATAATTTGTGTTATGATGGTAAGGGATTAAGAAATGGTGGTATCCTATGAAAATAAGTCAATTATTTTTAGCATTATTATTAATGAGTGTTTTTGTGATAGCCTATGCTTCAGATTTGAACAAAGCATCTAGTCATAATTAAAAATAAAGGAAGAAATTTAATCATGAAATTGATTTTGTTTTTAATTAGGCAGTGGATAAAGTTTACTTTATGCTATATATAGGCTTGCGTTTATTATTCCTTGTACTGAATATACATATGTTATAGTATTTTAATATTTCACATTTTTTAAATTATGCTTTATTTGATTGAATTAAGGAATTAATCAATGATAAAATTATATTAAAGAGAAGCAAAGCAGATTTTGTCGTTGATTATATATGATAAGATTACAAAGGAGGAAAAAATCTGAAAAATTTGATAAAAAAATATAAGTCGATAGTTTTAATAGTTTTATTATTATTGGTAGTTATTAATTCTTTTGCTTTACAATATTTATCAACTTCTAGTTTGTTTTTGTGTATTTTATGTTTAATATTTTTGTTAGAAGATTTTTTTGATTTTATTTATTTCTATAGAAAAATAATTATAACTATATTCATTGGACTTCATATTCTATTGACAGTTATTTGTTATATGAATTTTAAAAATATAGAATATTTTAATATGGCAACAAGTTACTTTAATGTAGTTGTATTGAAAACAAATGAATATTCTGCTATATCAAAACCCCAAGGAAGAAAGAATTTTGAAAAGTCTTTAGATTTGCCTTATAAAACTGGTCATGTCGGAAGATCAATAGATAGTTTTAGATATTTGGTGGATAGAAAAGAGACTTTGGATGAGCAAATGTTGTTGATATCTCAGATTGTAGGTAATATTGCTAGTTATGAGTATTTTTATGATAATTATTATAGAATTAATTTGGAAATAGAAGGTACTATTTATATTGAAATAAATAGTTTCTCAAATTTTATAATCATTACATTTGGATAAAAGGAGATTAAAATTATGGAAATGACATTTGTTATAAGTGGAATATTCATTATTTTGGGTTTGTATACAATAATAAAAGGAAGAATACCATTTATAAAAAAGTATAGTGGTGTAAAAAATATTAAGCGACATTGTCAAATAGAAGGAGTAGCATCTCTTATATGTGGATTATTGATTATATTCAGTCATTTTGTATTTATTGGATCAGTTACCATGATGATTATAATTTTAGGAATCTGTATTCTAACTATTGCTGTTGAAATCGTGTTAAAGGTCATATAATCAATAAGAATTGGAGTGAGTACATTATGAGTCAACAGGAGGGTTTATTAGCACATAAAATTGCTATACAATCTACAAAAAATATGCTTAAGCAATTATCTGGTATTGATGTATTGAAAATTTATGAGAATAATGAGAATCAAGAACTTAATGAATTGTATTTGGCATATTGTTCTAGATATGACTATAATGAAGAACCATATAGTCAAATATCATATGATTGTTCAGAAGAAGAAATTTATCAATGGCTTATTGATATTATGGAATTAAAACAAGAAGAATATTTCTTTTTATGTAATCAATTATGGTGTAAAATCAAAATGATAGATTTGTATGATGCAATATCATCTTTATGGAAGTCTCATAAAAATACCAAAGGTTTTTTACTTGCAGAAATAGACTTAAGTCGCATCATTGATTGTGGTTCTGATTCTCGGGATGAATATAACTATCTTATAGATATTTGGGAAAGACAGAAATAACTCATTCTTGTTTTTCATATTTTATTTAATTTTTATACAAATCTACTGATTAAGATCTATTCAAACAATTTGAGGAGGCTTTTAATAAAATGTTTATAAAAATGTTTATCAATGCTGATACAGAAGATGAGTCAATGAAAATCGTTGAAGATATTTTATCTCCCCTTAATACCTATTTCAAAAGAACAAATAAAATTAAATTAGAACCCTATTGGAAAATAAAGGATATGTATAGCATTGATGTTGATATCGATTTAAATGTTAATATTTTAGAAAAAGAAAGATTAGAGACATTTTTAAAAACAATAGCTAACAAATGGATAAGTTATGGAAAGCCAATAAATGAAATTCTTATTTCAAGAAACAATAATGATATAATCATTTATCATGAAAAAGTTGAAATGATAAATATATATATAGATGATATAGAATAATAAAAATCCAATATGAAAATAACGTTTAAAATAAATAAGGTTTCTCAGAAATGAGAAACCTTATACCATATCAATATTATTTTTTGAGTTGTAAACCATCATGAAATGCTTCACCTACTCTTTCACCCACTTTATAGTAGCCACGTGTATAGGGATCAAAAGCAATGGCATTGACTAAGGACATATCAATTTGATCGTCTATCATAACACTTTCATCTGCTGTTACACCTACAACTTTACCGATAACACCACACCCATATTCTCCATTTTGATACTCAATGAATTCACATTCTAAGCAAAGTGGAAATTCATTAATAATAGGTGCATCTACAATTTCAGATTGAGTTGCAGTTAAACCGCTATTTTCAAATTTGTTAGTAATCCTATTACCAGATTCAACACCGAAATAGTCTGCTTCAATAACATGAGCTGAATCAGCAATACTGATTGTAAAAGCACCTCTTGCCTTGATGTTTTTTACTGTCTTGTGTGTTTCACTTAAATTTAATACAACATGTCCTCTTTCTTGCATAGTGCCCCATGCTGCATTCATGACATTAACACTCCCATCTTCGTTATAAGTTGCAATCATTAAAACTGGCATAGGGAAAATACCTTCTGTTATTTTGAGTTTCTTTCTCATTATCATAACCTCTTTTCTTATTTAAGTTGACAGAATTTATGTTCTTATATAGAATTATAACAAGTCATAGAAAGAAAACAAGTACCATCTTTTATGATAGGTACTATCAAAAAGGAAAGTATAAAAATGATAAAAACATATATTGAGAATGCTAATTTTGAAGATACTGGATTCAGTTATACATTATCACTCATATCTGGAAAGCATAAAATGGTTATTCTTTACTGTTTAATGGAGTTTGAAGTTGTAAGGTTTAATCAGTTAAAACGATATCTAAAAAATATAACTGATAAAACCCTTAGCAATAATTTAAAAGAACTTGAATCAGATAAACTCATTATAAGAAAAGAATATCCTCAAATTCCACCAAAGGTTGAGTATAGACTAAGTGAAAAAGGGAAATCTTTAGTTACTGTATTAGATCAACTATGTATTTGGGGTGAAAACAATAAAGAATAATATGAAAGTTATAATTTCTTAGAAAAATACTTTTAGGTACAGATAATAATTTTGATTGAATAAACGAAGATATGTTATAAAAACAAATTAATTCTTTATCACAAAAAAAGATATACAATTCTATATATGGTGTTTTTTCATCTGCCATTATAAGAATACAGGGATGTATATGAATTATATCGGAATGGAAGCAATCAAGTTTAATATTATTATGGCGAAATAGAAGAGACTCTTATTTCTATTGATAAGAATGGCAAATATGAAGTCATGTCGGTTAATAGATTTAATGAAATAAAAATTTAGGGAGGTAAACATGGAATTTCAAAAAGATGATTTAATAGAAGCCAAAAGGCAAATCGATTCAATATTACATAAGTTAGAAGAAACGATCAAAACATTTGAATCAAAAGAAAATGTAGAAAGATATAAGTCACAAATCACATTAGCAAAAAGGCGAGTCAAAGCATTTGAAATTGCAAATTATCTCATAGAAAATGAAATGAACAATAAGAATTAAATAAAATATAGTTAATCAGTATTTAAGTTGTATTTGTTATTGTGTATGTATAAAGTTGTTTACATTAAAAATATTTGGTATATATAGAATATGTATTGAAATATTTACGATACTTTAATTTATTCTGGGGTCAAGTCTAAATAGGCTTTAAATCACTGGGGGTTTAAGTATCAAATAAAGGTAGAATAAAGTGATGAAGATTTCACTGATTTCTACCTTTTTATTTGGCTTATTTAATCTTGTTTAGTTATTGTTTTATTATTTTATTTTCCACGTTTTCTTCCTTGTCTTTTTATGATTTGTAGTTTGTCTAAAGAAGATGGAAGTGATTTTTTATTTACTGAATATTATAAGAAGATTAATTTTATGAGAAGTTAGACAATAAAGTCTTATATTTTAAGGATTATTGTCTTTTTAACTTCTCATAAAAAATTGATGAAATTATTATATATTCAAACAAGAAGGAGGAGATGAAAAATGAATACACAAGATATATTAATTTTATACCTATTTATATTAAAAGATTGGAGGAGGATGGATTTTCAAAAGATACAGTGGATATAGGAAAACAGATCAAAGAATATAACAATGGACTTAAGCGAATGCGGTCATCTGGCAAAGATTCAGAAAACTGCAGGGAAAGATATATTATGGATTCTGCAGTGTGAAAAGGATACCATCGATATGAAGATACATATTGGAGTCAGGGGACCAGAGAGCTGGAAGGGCAGGGAACTGTATCTGTATGAATACAGAGAAGAAAAGCTGGTGCTTCAGGAGCCAAAGATAAAGGCAGATAAAGAGGGATATGCAGAAGTTCTGCTGAAATATGGTGTGGACCAGATCATCACAGACAGACCAGTCAGTGACAGGAATCTGTCAGGCTGGGTGGAAGGACTGACAGGAGAAAACAGGGGAGTAATCAGATGTATGCAATTATCTCACTGGTAGCTTTTCTGACTGCAGTGGGAGGTATGATCTATCTGTTCAAGAAAAGAAAAAGTAGTTAATCAGTCAAAGAAATCAGTACAATGAATAATAGTGTTTATAAGAGAAAATAGAAATCAAACTTTGATAGAGGAGATTTCTATTTTTTATATGTCGTATTATTGAAAAACATAAACTTTTTTACTTTCCCTTAACAAACTCTTAAACAAAAGTGCATAGATAAGAGAAGTAAAGAATGTGTATAATGCATGTGAACATGAAAAGGAGGAAAAACATGTTAAAAATAGAACATATTCATAAATCATTTGACGGCGTTAATATTTTAAATGATGTTTCTCTAGATATTCCTAATGGTGAAATTGTTTCTATATTAGGACCATCTGGTAGCGGAAAAACAACATTGTTAAATTTGATTCTTGGTATTACTGAAGTCGATGAAGGAAAAATAATCTTTAATGATCAAGATTTAACAAATGTTCCTATGGAAGAACGTGGATTTAATATTGTCTTTCAAGATTATGCATTATTTCCTAATCTTAATGCTTACGAAAATATCACATACGGTTTAAAAAATAAACCACATATTTCTTCATTAGAAGAAGTGAATGAATTAATTCATCTATTAGGTCTTGAAAAACATTTAGAAAAAAAGATAGATCAATTATCTGGAGGACAAAAACAAAGAGTCGCTTTAGCAAGAACACTTGTTATGAAGCCTAAGATTCTTTTATTGGATGAACCATTAAGTGCTTTAGATGGAGTTATTAAAGAATCAATTAAAGAAAGAATTAAAATGATTGCAAAAGAATATAATCTCACAACAATTATTGTGACTCATGATCCAGAAGAAGCTCTTACATTATCAGATAGAGTCTTAATTATTAATGAAGGACAAATATCACAGTATGGAAGA
The DNA here is from genome assembly GCF_001244545.1 of Candidatus Stoquefichus sp. SB1. Taxonomy (NCBI): domain Bacteria; kingdom Bacillati; phylum Bacillota; class Erysipelotrichia; order Erysipelotrichales; family Erysipelotrichaceae; genus Candidatus Stoquefichus; species Candidatus Stoquefichus sp. SB1. The sequence continues at coordinate 327,102 of NZ_LN852694.1, forward strand.
CCAGAAGATATTATCAATCAACCAAGTTGTGATTTTGTTCAAGATTTTATTCTTAATCAATTAGAAATCAAACGAAGAAATATCTTTGCTTTGTTTAGTCCTTTACAAGAACGAATGGTATAACAATGAAAAAGAGTTTAGAAATAAAAGTTATTTATATTTTTGTAACTATATTATTTGCTATCTTTTTAATTGTTCCACTTGGTTCTTTATTATTTCAATCTTTTCAGAGTCAAGGGAGCTTTTCAATAACGCATTATGTCAATGTCTTTACCCAAAATGGCTTTGTCAATGCATTAAGAAATAGTTTTCTTGTTTCAGGAATAAGTGCACTTGTTACAACACTTTTTGCATTTATGATTGCATATACAATCAATTATACAAAAATACCTTCATTCCTTAAAAAAGGAATGAAAAATATCACTATGTTACCAATGTTATTACCAACCATTACTTATGGATTTGCGATTATATATTCATTTGGAAAACAAGGTTTATGGACAAAAGTGTTTGGTTCTCAATTATTTGAGATATATGGTTTTGCAGGTCTTTTATTAGGCTATGTGATTTATACACTACCAATTGCGTTTATGCTTATTCATAATGCAATGGAATATATAGATAAGAAGTTTATTATTGTTTCAAAACTGATGGAAGACAATTCCATGAAAACATTTCTTGTGACACTTTTAAGGCCTATGCTGCCAACTTTAGCAGCAGCCTTTATACAAGCATTTTTCTTAAGTTTTACTGATTTTGGAATTCCTGCATCAGTAGGTGGGAAATATGAAGTTGTTGCGGGAGTATTGTATAATCAAATGCTAGGAAGTTTACCAAATTTTGCTAATGGTGCTGTTGTTGCAATGGTTATGCTGATTCCTTCAATCTTAAGTATTGCATTATTGCATTGGTTAGATCGTTATCACATTCGTTATACTAAAATTTCACAAATTGAATTAAAGGATAATAAGCTGAGAGATCTATTATGGGGAATTTTAACGACTCTTATCAATATTATTATTTTAGCAATCTTTGCAGTTATATTCCTGATTCCATTTATTAAAGAATGGCCATACCATATTTCTTTAACCTTTGAAAATATTATATCTGTTATTCATGATCCGGCTTTGTTTGGAGTTGTACAGAATTCTCTGATAGTCGCAATTTGTACAGCCTTGTTTGGTACATTTGTTGTTTATGGAAGTGCCTTGACAGTTGCAAGGAGTCATCTTAATAGCAAACTCAAAAAAGCAATAGAAGTCATTGCAATGATTACCAATACCATTCCAGGAATGGTTCTTGGAATTGCCTATCTGCTTATTTTTTCAGGAACACCTATTCAAAATACATTTGTCATTATCATTATATGTAATATAGTCCATTTCTTTTCATCACCTTATTTGATGATGAAAAACTCATTAATAAAAATGAATGCAGGTTATGAAACAACTGCTAAACTAATGGGAGATAGTTGGATAAAAACAATTGTCAGAGTAGTAACTCCAAATGCATTATCATCTCTTCTAGAAGTTTTTAGTTATTATTTTATTAATGCAATGGTGACTGTAAGTGCAGTTATTTTTATTGCTGGTGCCAGAACAATGGTTATGACTACCAAAATCAAGGAATTACAACATTTTGCAAAATTTAATGAAATTTTCGTATTATCTATATTTATACTTATGATTAACTTAATAGCAAAAGGAATATTTTATTATTTAACATATAAAAAAGGGAGAAAACAAAATGAGAAATAAAACAATAAAAGGTTTATTAGCAACAACATTATTATGTACAACATTATTGGCAGGATGTAGTTCACCTACATCAAGTCAAGTTGTTATTTATTCTAATGCAGATGATGAAGCAGTAGCAGCAATGAAAAATGCATTAGATAATAATGGATATAAAGATCAATATATCTTTCAAACATTTGCAACTTCAGAACTTGGTGGAAAATTATTAGCAGAAGGAACAAATATTGAAGCAGATTTGGTAACTATGAGTTCATTTTACTTAGATAGTGCTCAAGATCAAAATAAAATGTTTGTTGATTTGGATTTTGATGTCAAAACGACAGAGAAGTTTCCTTCATTCTATGCACCTATAACTTCACAAGAAGGAGCTATTATTGTCAATACAGAAGAATTAAAAGCTAACAATTTAGCAATGCCAACAAGTTTAAAAGATTTAGCAAAACCAGAATACAAAGATATGATTTCTGTTACAGATATTACTTCTTCATCAACTGCATGGTTATTGATACAGGCATTGGTGAGTGAATATGGTGATGATGGTGCAAAAGAAGTTTTAAAAGGTATTTATCAAAATGCAGGTGCCCATATTGAATCATCAGGTTCAGCTCCACTTAAAAAGGCAAGAGCAGGAGAAGTTGCGATTGGTTTTGGTTTAAGACATCAAGCAGTTCAAGATAAAGCATCAGGATTACCAATTGATTTTGTAGATCCAACTGAAGGAAATTTCAGTTTAACTGAATCTGTTGCTATAGTGAATAAAAAATCAAGTGATAATCAAAAGAAAGCAATGGAGATGGCAAAATGTATTATTGAAAATGGCAGAGAAGAGTTGTTAAAAACATATCCAAATCCATTATATGAAGGTGAAACAGCGAATTCAGCCAATCAATCAACATATCCAAAAGTATTCTCAGAAAAACTAACAGTCGATTTATTAAAAAAACATCAAAATTTATCAGAAGAATGTAAATAAGAGGTCAATTATGAAAACATATAAATTATTAACACCAGGTCCCTTAACAACTTCAGAAACGGTCAAACAGGAGATGTTGTTTGACCATTGTACATGGGATGAAGATTATAAAAAAATTACTTTAAAAATAAGAAAACAATTATTAGAATTAGCACATGTTAATGATACAGATTATACTGTTGTTTTCATGCAAGGGAGTGGTACATTTGGAGTTGAATCTGTCTTAACAAGTGTTATTGGCGATAATGATAAACTGCTTATCATTGCTAATGGGGCATATGGACAAAGAATGAGAGAGATATGTGAACATGCAAGAATTCAATATACTGTTATTGAATTCGCTGAAAATGAAAATCCAGATGCACAAATGATAGCAAAGGAATTAGATAGGGATGCATCGATAACACATGTAGCTATGGTACACAGTGAAACGACTTCAGGTATTTTAAATGATATTGATTCAGTTGCAAAAGTTGTCAAGGAAAGAAATAAGGTCTTCATTGTTGATGCAATGAGTAGTTTTGGTGGTGTCGACATAGAAGTTGGTCAATTAGGAATTGATTTTATAATTAGTAGTGCTAACAAATGTATTCAAGGAGTACCAGGATTTTCATTTATTATTGCCAATAAAAAACGACTTATTGAAAGTCAAGGGAAAGCAAGAAGCTTATCACTTGATTTATATGATCAGTGGAAAACCATGGATAAAGATGGAAAGTGGCGTTTTACTTCACCAACTCATGTTGTCTTGGCATTTGCCAAAGCACTTGATGAGATGCTAGAAGAAGGTGGAATTGCAGCAAGGTCAAAACGTTACTATGATAATAATCGTTTGCTCATTCAAAAAATGGCTGGAATGGGAATGGAAAGTTATGTTGACTTGGAATATCAAGGTCCAATTATTACAACGTTTTACTATCCTAAAGATAAACATTTTGCTTTTGGCGATATGTATCATTATATTAAAGAAAGAGGATATGCGATTTATCCTGGTAAATTAACTACTGCTGATACATTTAGAATTGGTAATATTGGTGAAATTTATGAAGAGGATATATTGAAATTATGTGATATTATTGCTGATTATTTGGAGGAAGTATAAATGAAAAAAATTGAAGCAGTTATTTTCGATTGGGCTGGGACAACAGTGGATTATGGGTGCTTTGCACCTGTACAGGCATTTCAAGATGCCTTTGAAAGTTATGGGTTACATCCAACGTTTGACGAAATCAGAAGACCAATGGGAATGCTCAAAATTGATCATATCAAAACAATGTTAAATATGGGAAAATTGAATCAAGAATTTCATAGTGTTTATCAAAGAGATTTTAATGAAGAAGATATTCAAAATATTTATAATATTTTTGAAAAGGCACTAATGAAAGGAATTACACAGCATACTAAGGTTAAACCGTATGTTATTGAAACTGTTCATAAATTAAGACAAATGGGATTAAAAATTGGTTCAACTACTGGTTATACTGATATGATGATGGAACCTGTATTAAAAAGTGCGCAAGCACAAGGCTATCAACCTGACTGCTGGTATTCACCAGATTCTACAAATAGTTTTGGAAGACCATACCCTTATATGATTTTTAAGAATATGATGACACTTCAAATTACAGATGTCCATGCTGTTATAAAAGTTGGAGATACAGTTTCTGATATTCAAGAAGGTGTTCATGCAGGTGTTTATACAGTTGGTGTTATCGAAGGAAGTTCTTTACTTGGTTATAATGAAGAAGAATATTTATCGCTTGATATCAACACAAAGCATCATGCTATAGATAATGTAAGGGAAACTTATCTTTCTTATGGAGCAAATGCTGTTATTATGAATTTAAGTGAATTGCCTTCACTGATTGAAAAGATAGAGAACGAAAAATAATAAATTAACCAATTTATATTTTAAAATATAGATTGGTTTTTCTTGATACTTTAATTTATTCTGGGGTCAAGTCTAAATAGGTTTTAAATCACTGGGAGTTTAAGTATTAAATAAAGGTAGAATAAAGTGATGAAGATTCACTGATTTCTACCTTTTTATTTGGTTTATTTAATCTTGTTTAGTTATTGTTTTATTATTTTATTTTCCACGTTTTCTTCCTTGTCTTTTTATGATTTGTAGTTTGTCTAAAGAAGATGAAAGTGATTTTTTATACCTCGAATAACCTGATGACTGAGTTTGACATTGCGATAATCCTTGATATGAAGTTTTGAAGACAGTAAGGACAGATAATATCCTTTCTTATAAGTGTAATATAATAAGTAACACAATTATTTTCTTTTTTAAAATACAAGACTGTACATTAGAGTGATTAAGATTTAAAATATTAATGATATCATTATATATGATATTACTCCTTTCTTGATAGATTGAAATAAGCAGTCAAATCATATCACGAAAGGAATTTTTATGTATAGAAAAGGATCATCACAAAAATGATCCCAAATAAGAATTAAAGGAAGAAACGAAAATTAAAGGATGCCGTTTACCCCAGAATAAATTAAAGTGCCATATTTATTCAGTATAGATTCTTTAAAATACAGAAATTTATATCTAAGATAATAAAAACTATAGTTTTTTTTGAAATAACATATTATCTATATTTACTTTCATACAAGTGATATAATTAAATAAATAAAAACTTGTGGAGGGGTTTTATGTTTAATGAGATATGTATATATGAAGCAAAATTAAATAAGTTGGAAGAAATCGAAGAATTGATGAAAGAAGTTGCTGAATTTTATCTAAAACAAGAAGGTGTTATTGAAGTACACTATATAAAGCGAACGCATAGGCAAAAGGATTTTGCTGCAGTTAAAGAAGGTGAGTTGCCTGTTCGACTTACAAGAAATGTAGGAAAAGTTACTTATGTTTTATATTGGGTATTGGAAAATGAAGAGGCCCATGCGAGAGTATCCAAACTGGGCATAGAGAAATTCTACAAACGTTGGAATAGATGTTTAACAACAATGCCTAAAATAATTTTAGGCGAGAATGTAGTATAACTGATAAAATTAAATTCATAGGAGGGTTTGTATATGAATTGTCATATTCGCTCATTATATTTATGTGTAAAAGATATGGAGCGAGCAATACATTTTTATGAAAATTTTTTTTGAAAAGAAAGTGATGATAAAAAATGATATTTATAGTGTTTTTGATATCAATGGATTTCGTTTAGGTTTATTTGCTTATGAAAAGATGAATGAAATTCATACATTTGGAAGCAATTGTCTTCCAAGTATTGAGGTAGAAACTATTGATATTCTCAAAAATAAGATAAGTGGATTAGAAATTTGTTTCCCTCTGAGTCAAATTGGTAAGAATTGGGTAGTAGAAATTGTTGATACGGAAAGTAATCATATTGAAATAACGACTCCAATTAGATAAATTTTAATTGGTTCGTTTAAAGAAATAATATGGTTTTGCGTAGAGAAAAATAAGTAATTATCAGATAATTAATAATATAAATAGAAGTGTTACACTAATAGAAACATATAACATAGTTTTAGAAAGGAAGATGAAAATGAAACTTGGACTCAATAAAGCCTCTTAAAACAAAAGACAAAATTTTAGGAGGCAGAAAATGAAATTTACAAAATTAGATTTCAATACATGGGATAGAGCAGAACTCTTTCAACACTTTATAAGTGATTTGCGTTGTGTTATGAGTATGAGTGTTAACATTGATATTACAGAATTTTTACAAGTCATTCATAATAAACAATACAAATTTTATCCATCAATGATATGGATTATAAGTTCAGCAGTTAATAGTCGCGAAGAATTACGAATGGGATATAATGAAAAAGGAGAAGTTGGAATATGGGATTATATTTCACCATATTACACACATTTTCATCAAGAAGATGAAAAGTTTGTAAAATTGGTTATTGAATACAATTCTAACTTTCAAGAATTTTATCAACAGTTTATAAAAGATATGGAAAAATATCAGAATTATCGATGGTTTGATCAAAAAAATATTCCTTTAAACACATTTGATGTATCTTGTTTGCCATGGATACATTATCAAAGTTTTGATATGCATATTTTTGATTCAGGTACATATATAGCACCTGTTATTACTTGGGGAAAGTATAAAGAAAATGAAGATGGAAGAATCATTATGCCATTATCTTTAAATATTCATCATGCAGTGGCTGATGGATATCATCTTTGCAGATTTTTTACAGATGTTGAAGACTGTTTAAAAAAGTTTAATAAAGAATCATAAAATATAAATAGGAGAGTATCTATGAAACAAGCTATTGTTCACATTGCCTTAGTTGTCAGAGACTATGACGAAGCAATTGAATTTTACACACAAAAGTTACACTTTACTTTAGTTGAAGATACATACCAACCTGAACAAGATAAAAGATGGGTCATTGTTTCACCGCCAGGTAGTCAAGGAACAACATTATTACTTGCAAAAGCATCGAAACCGATACAAAACAATTTTATTGGTAATCAAGCTGGAGGAAGAGTTTTTCTGTTTTTAGGAACTGATGATTTTTGGAGAGACTATCAGGATATCGTTGATCAAAATATTGAAATAGTCAGAAAACCTAAAGAAACTGATTATGGGATTGTTGCTGTTTTCAAAGATTTGTATGGAAATTTATGGGATTTGGTTCAATTTAATAAAAATCATCCTATTTATAAGAGAATAAAATAAAAAGATGTATTTTGCTCCATATTGAAATGGAGCTTTTATTATGCATCTTTTTCTAGTTCTCTTCTTAATGTTTTTAAAAATTGTTCTGCTGCACGTGAAAAAATTTGATATTTTTTCCATGCTAAAGTTAAACCAACTTCTAATTGAGGTTCTAATGGACGAAAACATAGTGGGCTTTCACCAGTTGTATTAATGAGTTTATCTAATGTTAAAGCATAAATATTTCCTTCCTCAACAACTAAAGAAGCATTATAAATTAAATTATATGTAGCAACAATATTTAATTGATTAAAATCACTATTCATCCAACCAGAAATTTCATTTCTGACTAATTTTTGATGTGAACAAATTAACGGAATGTTTTTTAAATGATCAGCTGTGATGGTCTTTAAAGAAGCTAAAGGGCTATCTTTACGCATAAGTAATCCCCAGATATCCTTATCAGGTAATTTCAAAAAATCATATTTTGAAACGTCAGCCGGTTCTACAAATATTCCAAAGTCTAATAGTCCTTTTTCAATACGATCAGCAACATCTTGAGCATTACCACTATATAAATGAAATTTGATATCAGGGTATTCTTGTTGACATTTTTGAATAACTTTAGCAATCAGTCTCATGCCCTTTGTCTCGCCACCGCCAATATAGACATCTCCACTTATCGATATATCTGAACGCATAATATCACTTTCTGTTTTTTCTACCAGATTAACAATTTCTTCAGCTCTATTTCGCAAGAACATACCATCTTCTGTGAGTGTGATTTTCCGATTTCCACGGATAAATAACTGTTTCCCTAATTCATCCTCTAACTCTTTCATTTGTCGAGAAAGGGTTGGTTGAGTCATATGTAAATGTTCGGCTGCACCAGAAATTGTTTCTTCACGAGCAATAGCTAAAAAATATTGTAAAACTCGAAATTCCATAAATTTCACCCCTTTTTATTATTATACATTTCATAGCTATGCTTATCAAGTATGGAATCCTATTTGATATAGGTATTTGATAATACTAAAAGGAGGTTTTATAATGTTTTTCAGGAGGCGATAATGAGTGGATAATCCATTGTCAAATGAAGCAATTGTCAGAAACTTACAAGATGCAGGTTGTGATCATATGCAAATTCAAAAGTTTATACAGTATTTAGAAAGTCAAGATATTCAAAAACAATTATCATTTTTAAAATGTCATCGTTGTACTCTCATAAATGAAGTACACAATGTCCAAAAGAAAATAGATTGTTTAGATTATTTAATTTATCAGTTAAAAAAGGGGGAATGCACTTATGAAAAATAAAAAGATTCTTATCATTTCAAGTAGTTTTCGTTTGAATGGCAATTCAGATACATTAGCAGATGCTTTTCAAAAAGGAGCCTTAGAAAAACAACATGAAGTAGAAAAGATTTCTTTAAGAGACTATGATTTCCATTTTTGTCAAGGATGTCTTGCTTGCCAAAAAGGGAAACCATGTGTTTTAAAAGATGATGCTTCTTTCATTATTGAGAAAATGAAAAATTCAGATGTCATTGTTTTTGTAACACCTATTTATTTTTATGAAATGAGTGGACAAATGAAAACTTTACTTGATCGCAGCAATCCATTATTTGTCAGTCAGTATCAATTTAGAGATATCTATTTATTAGCAACTTCAGCTGATGATGATGAAACAGCAATGGATGGAGCCATACTGGGATTAAATGGTTGGATAAAATGTTTTGAAAAAGCTTCATTAAAAGGTGTCGTTAAGGGTTTAGGTTTAGACCAATATGGTGATGTCAAAAAAGATACACATATTTTAAAACAAGCTTATTTAATGGGGAAAAGTATTGAATAAATCAAAATATATTTGATATACAAAGCAATAATCATTGAATGAAAGGTAAAGAAAGGGAATAAAATGAAAAATATAAAACAACAATTTTTAACAGGAGAAAGAGCATTATTTCAAAGTGCTGATTTAAAAATCGAGGATTGTGTCTTTGCTGATGGAGAATCACCACTAAAAGAAAGTCATCATATCGATATTGAACAGAGTATCTTTAGATGGAAATATCCTTTATGGTATTGTCAAAATATCAAAGTGATGAATTCAACTTTATTAGAAACAGCACGTTCTGGAATTTGGTATACAAATCATATTGAAATCAGTGACAGTATTATAGAAGCACCTAAAACATTTCGTAGAGCAAGTGACATTCATTTAAACAATGTTGATATGCCAATTGCTTTAGAATCATTTTGGAATTGTCAAAATATCACTTTAAAAAACGTTACAGCAAGAGGTGATTATTTTGCAATGAATAGTGAGAATATTGTCATAAGTGGATTGAATTTAACAGGAAACTATTGTTTTGATGGATGTAAGAATATAGAAATTCATGATTCAAAATTAATATCTAAAGATGCTTTTTGGAATTGTGAAAATGTCATTGTTTATGATTCAATTATTATTGGAGAATATTTGGCATGGAATACAAAAAATATCACATTTATCAACTGTACAATTGAAAGTTTACAGGGATTATGTTATATCGAGAATCTAAAAATGGTGAACTGTAAACTTATCAATACAACTTTGGCATTTGAATATTGTTCACATGTTGATGCTCATATTGTTTCACATGTGGATAGTATTATGAATCCTGTATCTGGTACAATTCAAGTTCAAAGTATTGGTGAATTGATTTTAGATGAAAAAAAGATTGATCCGTCAAAAGTGGATGTTATTGTTGAACAGCCTACAATAACAAAAGAAGTTTTAACAGAATGTGTCTGTAGTTAGGAGAATGAATATGAGCTATCATTTTTCAAAACTAACCAATCGCTACAATACTCATTCATTAAAGTGGGATGTAGAATCAGATGAGTTACCTATGTGGGTTGCTGATATGGATTTTGAAACAGCACCAGAAATTATTGATGCTTTGCATCAAAGGGTAAATCATGGCATCTTTGGTTATAATATAGTCCCGGATGAATATTTTGAAAGTATTCAAAACTGGTGGTCATCTTATCATCATTATGAAATGAAAAAAGAATGGATGATGTTTTGTACAGGTGTTGTTCCTGCTATTTCATCAATTGTTAGAAAAATTACAACAGTAGGAGAAAATGTCTTAATTCAATCACCTGTCTATAATATTTTTTATAATTCTATTGTTAATAATGGAAGACATGTTTTATCTAGTGATTTGATCTATGATGGTAATGAGTATCATATTGATTTCCATGACTTAGAAGTAAAATTGGCCATGCCACAAACCACTTTAATGATTTTATGTAATCCTCATAATCCAATTGGGAAAATATGGGATCATAAGACACTTCAACGAATTGGTGAATTATGTGCGAAACATCATGTGATTGTTTTATCTGATGAAATTCATTGTGATATCACAAGTCCAAATCATGAATACGTTCCTTTTGCTAGTGTTTCTCAAACAAATTTAATGAATAGTATCACTTGCATAGCACCAACAAAAGCTTTTAATTTAGCTGGTTTACAAACAGCTTGTATTGTTGCTGCGAATCCTATTTTGTATCAAAAAGTCAATCGTGGAATCAATACAGATGAAGTAGCTGAGCCTAATAGTTTTGCAGTTACTGCCTCAATCGCTGCATTTCAAAAAGGCAAACCATGGTTAGATGAATTAAAAGTTTATATCCATAACAATAAACAAATAGCTATTCAATTTATTTGGGATTATTTACCACAATTACATGTTATTCCATCACAAGCTACATATCTGTTATGGATAGATTGTTCTGGCATTAGTAATGATAGTGTAGAACTTGTTGAATTCATCAGAAGAAAGACAGGTTTATATTTATCTGATGGATATGAATATGGTGAAAATGGAAAATGTTTTATGCGCATGAACGTTGCTTGTCCAGTTTCTCGTTTAAAAGATGGTTTAACAAGACTCCAAACAGGTATATTGGCATATTTGGATCAATAAATTTTCATTTAAACAAAGGGGGAATCATTAATGTATGCCATTTCTGATATAAAGAAAATGATACAGTGGTACCAGTTAAAAATATATATTAATGATTTAAAAGAGCGATTAGAAGATTTAGATGAAATAAAGAATCTGATGAATAATTATCATGTTCATTGTCAGAACATTTTATTTCAATATTTTTATCAAAATGACATGACTTTTGATGGATTTATTCAGTATCAGAATTTTAATTTTAAAGAATCTGAAATGAATTATTTAAATCTCTATATATCTTTAGAATTATTAAAACATCAACAATATGAATTTCTTATGTAAAAACAGTTCAAATGAATTGAACTGTTTTTACAATTATGACATCTGTGAAGCAAATTTTTGTTTAGTCTGCATGATTTTTTGTGGTTCAGCCTGTTCAGTTGGATACCAGCCTTTAGCAGCCATCTTTTTGTAAATTTCATTTTGCATTGTTAAAGTATCACAAAGGGCTTTATCAAAAGCATTATGAACATTATCTGTATTTGATTCAATTGTTCCATGTAAATACAAATCTGAGACACCTTTGATTGTCATTAATAGACTTTCCATTAAACATTTATCATCCATATATAAACATTCCTTTCTTTTTTGTTATAAGAGATTTAAAAATTGTTGAAATAATTGTTCGTGTTCATTTACAAGTTGTGTCACATAGTTTTTTAATTCATTATCCTGAATTTTAGAAGCAACCTCTAAACATTGTGTTTTCATAAATTTTTCGTGACCTAATGCATCTTCAATATAAAGCAATTCTTTGGGACTCATGATTTCACCTCCATATTCAGTTTTCACAACTTTATCATAAACATACATAGACTTTTTAATTCCTAAATATTGACAAAAAAAGAATGCTGGGCATTCTTTTTTTTAAGTTTATTTTTTTCGATAATAACGTAAATGACAAATGTCATCACCTTTAGCAATTGTTTTTTGTAAATCTAACTGACAGCCATAAGCTTCACCTATACCACGATCTCCACACATTGCAATATCACAATACATTGCAATTTCTTCATCACTGCAGCCAGCTTTTTGCCATGCTTTTACTAAAGGGCAATAATGAAAATGAATTTCTAATTGATCATCACTACAGTTTTGAATTTTCATTTCAAAAACCCATTGAGCTGGTTTGGTAAAGAGTGTTTTTTGTAATCCTTTAAGACTTTTTGTTTGTCCTTTTTTGATGAGTTCTTCACCCTGTGATAAACCACAACGACGAATAGCTGAAGGTCCAATTTCCATTGGGTCGACACCCTTTTTTTGAGCTTCATCACAAAGAAGATAAAGCCAACTCGCTCTTTGTTCTAACTGACCACGAACAGCAGTTATAATAGGATTTTTAATTTGAGGTTCATTATGAATAATTGACATTGGTTAACATCCTTTCTTTTTTATTATTATAGCATTTTTTATAATGATATGAATAAATATAAAGAAAAGAGTTTAATAAAAATATTATGAATAAGGTTATTTTACTTTTAGGATAAAAAAGTGGTAAAATAGAATTAAAGAAGGAGATGAAGTTTTATGAATAATTTAAGTGAAGATTTAAAAAAGGTTTTGTTAGCTGGATTAGGAGCAGTGGCTGTAACAGCTGAAAAATCTAAGGAAGTGGTAGAACAGTTAGTTAAAAAAGGTGAACTAACAGTGGAACAGGGAAAAGTTTTAAATGAAGAATTAAAACATACAGTTGCAGAAAAATTAAGAGAACCAGTCAATGCCCAAAAAGTGAGTCAGGATTTAGAAAAACTCAATTCTCAGGATTTAGAGTTATTGAAGGCTAAGATTGAAGAATTACAAAGACAAGAGAATGAAGAATAAACATCAAACATTAAGTAGTAAGCGTCGTTTAGCTCAGATTGTCACTATTTTAAGAAAACATCATTTAGCAAAAGGAATTGATCCTGTTAAGTTTCGGATGATATTAGAAGACTTAGGACCTACATTTGTCAAGATTGGACAAATTATGGCTTCTAGACAGGATATGTTTTCACAACGTTATTGTCAGGAATTGGTTAAATTAAGAGATAATGTTGCACCAATGACTATGCAAACTGTGAGAACTGTCATTGAAGAAGAATATGGGACAGAATTAGAAAAGATTTTTGCACACTTTGAGGAAGAACCTTTAGGTAGTGCATCAATTGCTCAAGTGCATAAGGCAACTTTAAAAGATGGTCGTGATATTGTTGTGAAAGTCCAAAGACCACATATCTATGAAATGATGGAAAGAGATATTTCTTTGGTTCGTCGTGCAATCAAATTATTGCGATTGAATGAAGTATTAGGTAGTGTTGTTGATTTAAATATTGTATTAGATGAATTTTGGCATACGGCTAAAGAAGAGATGGATTTTTTAAATGAGGCTGAATTTGCCAGACGTTTTTGCCATCTTAATGAAAATATAGTCTATATTGGCTCACCTGTTATTGAAACAGAATACAGTACAAGTAAAGTACTGGTCATGGAGTATATTGCTGGTTATGAAATTGATGATTTGCATCAATTAACAAAAAATGGTTATGATACTCAAGAAATTGCTGCTAAATTAGCTGAAAATTATATAAAACAAATCGTTGATGATGGCTTTTTTCATGCTGATCCTCATCCTGGTAATTTGCGTATTAGAGATGGAAAAATTGTTTGGATTGATTTTGGAATGATGGGTATTTTAGGACATGCGGAAAAGGATTTGATGAAAAATGCTGTTTTAGCAATTGGCGAGAATGATACCCAGAAATTAGTTGATGTGATTTTGACATTAGGAGAACACGATGATCGTATTGACTATACCTTGTTTTATGATCACATAGAAACTTTTATGTCTCACTATGTGAGCATGGATTTAACGGATATTAATTTAGGAGATGTTGTACAGGAAATTTTTACGATTGCACATCGTCATCGTATTTCTATGCCAAAAGGTGTGAGTATGTTAGCACGAGGACTCGTAACAATTGAAAGTACTGTTATGTTGATAGATCCGCATATTAGTATTATAGAAATTGCTGCCAATCATGTTGCAAGTCATATGGCAAATCAATTTGATCTAAAAAAAGAATTAACCAATTCTGCCCATAAGATTTATGAATCAACTCAAAATGCTTTAGATATTCCTATCCATCTTTCAGAAGTGATCAGAATGATGATGAAGGGTCGACTAAAAATTAATCTAGATATTATGGATTCTAGTGTTCCATTAACAACTATTAATCATATGGTTAATAAATTGGTTGTTGGTATTGTGAGTGCGGGATTATTGATGGCAAGTAGTCTTTTGTGTACAACCCAAATGACTCCCAAAGTTTTTGGTATTCCTGCGTTAGGATTTATTGGTTATATGACAGCAGTTGGCTTAGGTATTTGGCTGTTATTGACAGTTCTGAAAGAAAAAAGACATAAAAAATAAAAAAAAGCGTGACATTACATAAAATTTGTTATATAGTATATTTGCCCATTTCAATGATGGGCATTACAAACCGCTTGAGCAGATGTGGAATCCTTACACATCTGCTCGTTTTTTTCGTTAATAAATAAAAAAGTTAAATTTTTGCGTATAGGTATAGGGATTTTTTAATAGAGAGAAGTATTGGTTGAAGGAGAGACAAAAGGAATAATGAATATGATTAAAAATGATGAAACATTTAAAGAAGCATTAAATTTTTTTGATATTCCTGAAAAAGAGTGTTTTACATACATAGAAATATTGACTTCTTAAAACATTGGACAAATTGATTTTGTCCTTTTCTTGCAGATGAGCTCATATTACAACTTCTATGTATCAGTTATGATGAGAACTTGTGAGTTTTTCATCATGGTGGTATAATAAAAACAATCGTACGAAGGAGCATGAGGAATGAGAGAAAGATTATCTAAATTGATTATTGTGGTTTTGTTGCTCATTTTTTGCTGTTTTCCACAAAAAATATATGCATTAGAGACAATTAAGGTAGGTTTTATAGATTATAAAGGGTTTATTGAAAAGAGTAAAACGGGAGTATACAGTGGATATGCTGTAGACTATTTAAATGAAATTTCTAAATATACACAGTGGGAATATCGTTATGTTTTTGATACTTGGGAAAATTGTCTAGAAAAATTAAAAAATGGAGATATTGACATTTTATGTAATGCCCAATATACAGCAGAAAGGGAGCAATATTTTGATTATTCTGACTTACCAATTGGTAATGAATATACAATCATTTATACACAGTTAGATACCCCAATTTATTTTAATGACTATAGTGCAATGAATAATAAAGTGATTGGTCTATTAAACGATAGTTATCAAAATCAAAGTCTACAAAAATATGCAAAAGAAAATCACTTTCAATATCAAGAAAAATATTATGCTAATGAAGAAGACGTTTTTGCAGCATTAAATAATAAAGAAGTTGATATGATTGCTGTAGGAAGTTTACCATTACATGATCAAGTGAAAGTCGTTGCAAAATTTGATCCTCAGCCTTTTTATATCACTGTACAAAAAGGTAATCATCAATTATTAGATAAAATGAATCATGCATTACATCAGATTCATGACAACACACCTTATTTTGAAATGGAACTCTACAATCAATATTATAGTCAGTGTGCCTATTCTACTCAGCCTCTTTTAACACGAGAGGAAATAGAATATATCCAAAAACAAAAAACAATCTCTATAGGATTATTTGATAATTTGTATCCATATTCATATGTGAATGAAAATCATCAACAAGCTGGAATCCTTATTGAAATGATGGATAAAATTTCCGAAAAAACAGGATTAAACTTTACTTATCATTTTGTATCTTCTGATAAAGAAAGTGAATCTTTTGTTAAGAATCAACAAGGCTTATTTTGTGGTGCACTCAAAGATACAAAAGATATTATATCAGGTAAATATTGGTCTTCTCAATCGATATTAGATGTCGATCAAGTAATTGTCTCGCATAAGAATACTTACATAGAAGACTTTAATCAATCAACAATTGCATTAACATTTCCTTTTGAAGCATTAGGACAAGAATTATTAAGAGATTATCCTCAAGCCCAAATTCATTATTATACATCAATAGAAGAATGTCTTGATGATGTCTCACAAGGAAAAGCTGATTTTGCTATTTATAATGCTTATACAATGAATTATTTAATTCAAAAGCCAGAATATGAAAATAAGTTAAGTGTTCATAGTATTTCATTAGAACCTGTTTCTTTTTGTATTACTGCTCATAATCAAATTGATGAACAACTTGCAAGTATTATTAATAAATCTATTGATAGTTTTAGCAAAGTTGAAAAAGATAAAATGATTTATGGACATACTATTGGTTATCGTTATCAATATTCATTATGGGATACAATGTATATGTATCGTTATGTCATTATTTTTGTCATGATTATATTTGTTTTAATTAGTGGTATGATTTATATTTTAAATAAACGTCATACTCAATATTTGATTCATAAAAAAGAATCAGATATATTAAGAGAAAAGATTGAGATTGATGCATTGACAGGATTATATAATTCTGAAGTTTTCTTTGATAAAGTGAAAAATATTTTAGAGACAAATAATCAGGATTTCTTTATTATGTATATTGATGTCAACCGTTTTAAGATTGTTAATGAATTATATGGAATGGAAACAGGTGATGAATTATTAGCCTATATTGGTCAGCAGCTCCATTTGCTTAATCAGTTATCTTCAGATATTATCACATGTCATTTTAATGCAGATAAATTCTTTATCTTTGCTCCAAGTCTATACTGTGATGAAATCAGTCAAACAGATTTATTAAAAGATTATGCAATTGAAATAGATGTATCATTACGATATGGGCTTTATCCTATTATTGATCGTACAATACCAGTTAATTTAATGTGTGATAGGGCAGCTTTGGCATCACAGGATGTACGTGATAATTATTTTCAGAAAATAGGTATTTATGATGATAAAAAACGTTTGCAAATATTACAAGAGCAGGAAATTGTTAATGATATTCAAGATGCTATCTTACATGAGCAATTGTTTATTATGGTTCAACCTAAGTATGATATTCAAAGGGAAAGAATTATTGGTGGTGAAGCCCTTGTTAGATGGAAACATCCTACAAAAGGATTTATTGCTCCTAATGAATTTATTCCAGTCATTGAAAATAATGGTTATATTATCCATTTAGATTATTATGTTTGGGAAAAAACATGTCAGTTTTTACAAAGATTAAAAAAATTAGGAATAGATATGGCTTTATCAGTGAATGTCTCACGTCTTAATTTTTATCGTCCTCATTTTGTTTCTATGCTTACAGAATTAATACAAAAATATGATTTAGAACCACGTAATCTCCAGTTAGAAATTACTGAATCCATTTATTCAGAAGATAGTGAATTTATTTATTTAGTAGCAAGAGACTTACAAAAACATGGTTTTATTATTTTAATGGATGATTTTAGAAGTGGTTATTCATCATTGAATATGTTAAAAGATGCACCTGTAGACATCATTAAATTGGATATGGCATTTTTAGGAGATACTGAAGAAACAAAACGAAGTCAGGCCGTAATTGAGGGAGTTGTCAATTTAACATCTTCACTCAATCTACCAGTGATTGTAGAAGGGGTAGAAACAGCACAACAAGTTTCATTTTTAAAACATATACAAGTTCGTTATATACAAGGTTATTATTTTTCAAAGCCATTAATAGAGGATGATTTTATTAAACTTTATCAAAAAAGATAAATATATTATAAAAGAGTATTCAATTGTTATTTGAATACTCTTTTGACTTGTTATGAAAATAATGATAGAGTTTTAAGCACTTATTACATCATAGAAAGGTTTGTTAAAGTAAACTATTGAAAACTGGCTTAATAAACTCATTTTTAATATATCTACATGTGTATTTTACACTTTTTTCCATATAAACACAAGTTTTTTAATGTTTACTTTAGCGAACTTCAAATGGTAAAGGAGAAACAGATATGATGTTAAATAATGATATATTTGAAGATATAATTGATCAATTAGATAACTGTCAATATATATCTGATTTACGTGCTATCGTAGATTTTCAGCAATATGATGAAATAACAAAGGTCATTAGCAACATATCTGTAGATGATTATTCTACAAAGCAATGGAATGAATTATATCATTATTTATTTGGCAATCATGATACTTTTACAAGTGGAGAAGAAGTCAAACAAGCGATTTTGAATCATTTTAAAAAATAAGCATTATTTTTTCTGTAATAGAAGAGATAATGCTTTTTCATTAAGAACGATTATTTTTTTATATTCATTGATAATATATTTTTTATGTGCGAATTCATTAAGGACTTTGGTTGTTGTCACTCTAGAGAGTCCAACAAGAGAGGCGATTTCTTCATGTGTATATGTTAATGTATTATTAAATATATCTTTATCTAGAGGATTTGAATTAATTTGTTCAAGTAAGAATGAAGCAACTTTTTCATAACGATTATAGGTATATGCTTTTTTGATGAGTGATGATAAATAGTCACAGGTCTGAGACATCATCTGCAATAAAGAGACAGTTAACTCTTTAGATTCATTAAGATAGGGATATAAATCATCAAGATGGCATGAAATCAATTCAACTTCTGTAATGGCAGTCACTGTTGTAGGGCGTGAAGAATTTTGTAAAAAAGATGATTCACCAAAGATTCTTCCTTTTCCTAAAATCTCTAAAGTTGTTTCATCTCCATTTGCACTGATGACATAAACCCTGACTCTTCCTTTGGTAATTAAATAAAGATTATTGGCATCATCTTCTTGCATATAAATGATATCTTGAGAATGATATTGAACTTTGATGCCAGCTGATTCAAAAAAATGAAATAATTCTTGTTTTATTTTCATAAATTCACCACTTTCTTGTTTAATTGTAACATAGGTTACAATTCTTGAGAAGAAGATATGATAAAGTTTGCAACGAGGTGAGGATTATGAAACAAAAATTATTAAATGCTGTTTATATTGTTGTAGGAAATATTTTGATTGCTTTTGCTTTAAGTACACTATTATTGGAAAATAATATTATTGCAGGTGGGGTATCTGGTATAGGAATTGTATTGAATCATTATTTGGGATTCTCTATTTCTATGTGTGTTGGAATAATTAATGTAGTTTTGTTTCTAATAGGTTTAATATGCTTAGGAAAAGTCTTTGCGATGACAACATTGATTTCAACATTTTTATTTCCTCTGGTATTAGAATTTTTTGAAACTCAAAGTTTTTTTCACCATTATTTAAATGATCCTTTCTTAGCATGCATTATTGCAGGAGTATTAATTGGGGTTGGTATTGGTTTGATTTTAAAAGCGAATGCATCAACTGGTGGGGTTGATATTTTAGCTATTTTATTAAATAAAAAATTTGGATTACCAGTACATATTGTTTTAAATTGTATTGATTTATCTGTTCTGGTTTTACAAATTTCATTTAATGATTCAACACATGTTATTTATGGTATTGTGACAGTTATGTTAACATCTATTATGCTTAATAAGACATTAACTTCTGGAACAAGCTTAATGCAGTTGGTTGTGATGAGTGATCATTATGAAGATATTAAAAATATGATTTTACATGATCATGATGCAGGTGTCACTTTATTAGCAAGTGAAAAAGGATATACGAGTGAAAATTCTAAACTTGTTTTATCAGTATTGCCATATCGTAAATTACCTGCTATTAAAGAAAAAATTAATACGATTGATCCTCTTGCTTTTATGATTGTTTCACATGTTGATGAAGTTGGGGGTAAAGGATTTACATTAGAAAAAAAATAAAAAAATGAAGTGCATATGATTTGCACTTTTTATTTTGACATGATAAACTACATACAGTTAGCAAAAGCTAACTTAAAACACATAATTATGTGTATAAAATAATGAGATAAGTAAAAAATATATATGGAGGTAGAATATTATGTCATTAATCGGAAAAGAAATCAATGAATTTAAAGTACAGTCTTATGTAGGTGGAGAATTTAAAGAAGTTAGTAAAGAAGATGTTTTAGGAAAATGGAGTGTATTCTTCTTTTATCCAGCAGATTTTACATTTGTTTGTCCAACTGAATTAGAGGATTTAGCAAATAAGTATGAAGAATTTAAAAATATAAATTGTGAAATTTATTCAGTATCATGTGATACACATTTCGTGCATAAAGCATGGCATGATGCATCAAAAACAATTCAAAAAATACAATATCCAATGTTAGCAGATCCAACTGCAACTTTAGCAAAAGATTTTGAGGTTTATATTGAAGCTGATGGTCTTGCTGAAAGAGGAACATTTATTGTGAATCCAGAAGGAAATATTGTGGCTTATGAAGTGATTGCAGGAAATGTTGGTCGTAATGCTGATGAATTATTAAGACGTGTGCAAGCATCACAATTTGTATATGAGCATGGTGATGAAGTTTGTCCAGCAAAATGGAAACCAGGAGAAGAAACATTAAAACCATCTTTAGATTTAGTAGGAATGATTTAATGAGTCAAATTTATGATGCTATTATAGTCGGTGGAGGTCCTGCGGGACTCTCTGCCGCTATTTATCTTGCAAGAGCAAAATATAGTGTTCTTGTCCTGGAAAAAGAACAAATAGGTGGACAAATTACAATTACATCAGAAGTTGTGAATTATCCAGGGGTTTTAGAAGCCTCTGGCCATAGTTTAACAACCAATATGCGTAAACAGGCAGAAAATTTTGGGGCCTCATTTCAAATTGCAGAAGTTGAAGCAATGGATTTACAAGGTCATATCAAGACAATCACAACCAATCAAGGACAATTACAGGCTATTGGTGTTGTGCTAGCTACAGGTGCTCATCCACGTCGATTAGGATTTCCTGGTGAAAAAGAATTTCAAGGACATGGCATTGCTTATTGTGCAACATGTGATGGTGAGTTTTTTGATGGCTGTGAGTTGTTTGTCATTGGTGGTGGCTTTGCTGCATGTGAAGAAGCCATTTTCTTAACACAATATGCTACAAAAGTCACAATGATTGTTCGTGAGGAAGATTTTACATGTGCAAAAACAATTGCTGATGAAGTTCGTGCGCATCCACAAATAGATATTGTTTTTGAAACAGAAATTATTGAAGCGGGTGGACATGAACAATTAGAATATGCTGTTTTTAGAAACAATAAAGATAAAACAACATGGCGCTATGATGTCAAAGCAAATCAGCAATTTGGAATTTTCGTATTTGCTGGTTATGTCCCAGCAAATCAATTATTTAAAGATCAATTAGATTTAAATAGTCAAGGTTATCTGTTAACTGATCGTCATCAAAAAACCAATAGAGATGGTGTTTATGGTGCTGGAGATATTTGTGAAAAAGAATTACGCCAAGTTGTAACAGCTGTTAGTGATGGTGCTATTGCAGCAACATCATTAGAAAAGTATATCCCACAAGTAAAATCAGCATATCATATAGAAACAAAAGCTTATCAGAATCATAAACAGGCAAAAGTTGAAGTTTCTCAAAATGATCAACAATTTATTAGTGCTGATATTCGTAGTCAACTCAAACCTATATTAGATAAACTCACAAAAGATATTTATCTAGTTGGAATCCTTAATCAAGATGATTTTTCATTAGAACTCAAAAATTTTATAGAAGAGTTTTCATCATTAAGTCCACATATTCATATGGATTTACAAGATACACAACAATCCCCATTTATCCAAATATGTGATGAAAACAAAAAACCAGTAGGTGTTTGTTATCACTTGGTTCCTGGTGGTCATGAATTCAATTCATTTGTTTTAGCTGTATATAATGCAGCTAGTGATGGTCAACCTTTAAAAGAAGATATTCTTGGGCAGATTCAAGATTTATCATCACATCAACTACAGATTTTTGTATCCTTATCATGTACTATGTGTCCAGAAGTTGTGCAATCAGCACAACGCATCTCACTGGAAAATAAGAATATTCATACATCAATCTATGATTTATCACATCATCCAGAATTTAAAGAACAATATCATATTATGAGTGTACCGTGTATGGTTATTGATGAGAAAAAAGTTGTATTTGGGAAAAAGAATATAGAAGAAATGATTGAAATTATTAAGACTGCCTAGGCAGTCTTTTATTTATAACATAATATATCTTGAGGTGAAATTCATGGATGAATATCAATATGATTATGAAATAAGTGATCCATATATGGAAAGACAAGGCTTTTTTATACCACCATGGTTTTGGTGGCTTATATTTCCACCAAGGCCACCAATGCCAGGACCAGGACCAAGGCCACCATTTCCACCTGGACCACCAATGCCAGGACCAGGACCAAGACCGCCGTTTCCACCTGGACCACCAATGCCAGGGCCAGGACCAAGACCACCGTTTCCACCTGGACCACCAATGCCAGGACCAGGACCAAGACCACCGTTTCCACCTGGACCACCAATGCCAGGACCAGGGCCAAGACCGCCATTTCCACCTGGAGGACCAATGCCTAGAAATGATGAAGACACTACTTTTTAAGCAGTGCCTTCTTTTGTTTACTTTCAATTTTTTTATATTCAATAGATGCAACAACAATTGCTCCAGCCAAATCAAGCATAAGATCCTTCATTGTATCATTTAAAGCTTCATGTCCCTCTAAAGGAATATCTTCCTCATCATATAAGGTTGCACGTGTCGATTTCATATATTGCTGATTATTGGTATGAAATATATCATCAACAGTATATTCACCAATTTCCCACACAGCACCAATGGCTAAAGCCACACTTACAACAATAAGACTCATAAATAATGGTGATACAGATAATGGAATTGTATATTCTTTATCTAAAAATTCAATGACAATAAATCCTACATAGGCAATGACAATTCCAGAGAATGTATGCAAAATAGAATCCCAATAAGGAAATCTTCCATAAAAATTAAAAACATCTCCTAATATTAATCCACTAAAAGCAAATGCAATAAGAATAAAGTCTAACATATTTGGAATTTGAAAATGATATTTATTTTTAATAAATTGTGGAATTCGTAAGACAAACAACATACCTATTAATTGTACCATTGTAAAGATAATTCTTCCTTTATTTGCATCTTTACGTGTAAATAATAATAGAACTGCTATTCCTAACATAATAGTCACTAACCAGAAAATAACTTTTCTAGCAATAATTAAGTAATAAGGCTTTTTTTCCTTAATTGATGATTTCATAACAAAACCTCCCTCGGCATACTAACATGTGAATATGAACTCAAGATAAATCGATATGTGTAGAATTTTGTAAAATGATTTGCCAAGAATCAATCAGTTTTTCTAATGTATATGTGGCATTGGCTGGTGACGATGAAGGCAAACATATATCTTCAATATGAGTCATTGATAAACAATATTTTTGATATAAGCTATGTGCTTTCTTGCCATTTGTATAAATATATTGAATAGATGATGATTCAAGAACTTTTTGAAGATCATTAATAACAACATTATCAATAGAACTATCACTTGAGCCTTTAATTTCACAACTTTCAATAACATCCCACAAGGCAATATGGTGTTTCAATAAAAATTGTTTCTTTTCATCAATAGTGATTAAAGGTGGCTCATGGAAAAGAGCTGATAAAACTTTCCAAAAACGATTTTGTGGATGATGATAAAAAAACGCACCTTCTCTTGATTTGACAGAAGGAAAAGAACCTAAAATTAGAATTTGTGAATCACGGTTATAAACAGGTGGAATATTATGATATTGTTTCAAATTAATCAACCTTTCTTTTTTCTATTATTTCTATTATATCAATTTACAAAACAATAAAAAAGGTATATGATAATAATGCAGATGATGTGAATCATTGACCCATCTTTCAAAATTGAATAGAGTCTTTGTGGCAGGGTGTAAGTCCCTACCGATGGTAAAGTCCATGACCCACTTTTGTGGTTGATCTGGTGTGATTCCAGAACCGACGGTATAGTCCGGATGAGAAAAGACATTTTCTGTGCACACCTAGACATTTTTTGTATAGGTTATTTTTGTTTTAAGAAAGAAGGAGACAGATTATGAAAAACATGAATGTAAAAGAAATGACAACTTTGGGAATCTTATCAGCTTTGGCAATTATTTTGAGCTTATTAGCTTTTTTCCCACTTGTTCCAGCCGTTCCCTGGCTCACCTATGATCCAAAAGATATTGTGATTGTCATTGGGGGATTTATTTATGGTCCTTTTGCTGCTTTTTTGGTAAGTGCGATTTGTGCTGTATTAGAAATTATTTTTAAAGGTGGTACAATTATTGATGTTATGATGAATATTATTTCAACTTGTGCATTTGCATGTGTAGCCGCTGCCATCTATAAAAAGAATCGCAGTAAAAAAGGGGCGATTATTGGACTTGTCAGTGGGATTGTTGTCATGACAATTTGTATGACAATTTGGAATTATATTATTACGCCAATTTATTACAATATGCCACGTGAAGCTGTTGTGACAATGTGGTTACCTGGAATTGTCTTATTTAATATTTTAAAAGCTAGTTTAAATGCTGGGATAACTTTATTGTTATATAAGAGTGTTGTGACGATTCTGAGAAAAACCCATTTGGTTGAAGGGCAAGGGCAACATTCTAAAGGTTCTGGATTAATTATTATTGGTTTATTTATTACAATTTCAATTATTTGTGTTGTGTTAGCTATTCAAGGCTTAATATAAGGAGGAAACGAATATGGAATTTAAAGAAGCAGTCACATTTTTATTTGAAAAATTAGCACCCTCAAAAATTATGGCTTTAGCATCAGGCGTTGATGATCATGTTATGGTTAGAAATGTAAGTTGTTTAATTTATGATGATGCTATTTATTTTAAGACTGACAAGAATTTTAGAAAAACAAAACAGTTATATGAAAATCCACGTGTGGCTTTATGTTTTAGTGGTATTCAGGTAGAAGGTATAGCAACGATAAAAGGTTTGGTTACAGAAGAACCTGGTCGTCAATTTGAAAAACTCTATCAAAAGTATTTATGGGGCAGTTATAATGCTTATAGTCATGAAGATACTGAAATTTTAGTTGAAGTGAAACCTTCGTTTGTTGAAATTTGGGATACAGATGAAAAAAATAAGGCTTATCAAATTTTTATTGATTTTGATAAACAGGAAGTTGAATATAAAAAATATGATGATTAAAATCTTAGGAATTCTAAGATTTTTTCTTTTTTATCAAAAATGTCCGTTGAATATCCGTTTTTTCTTGTCAAATAGAAAAAAACAATGTACAATTTCAATGTTTTTTAAAAAAGAGGGAGGCTATTTATGTTAGAAAAAATCTTTAAGTTAAAAGAAAAAGGAACAACTGTTAAGACAGAAATTCTTGCAGGTGTGACAACTTTCTTAGCAATGGCTTATATCTTAGCTGTTAATCCACAAATGTTAGGTGAAACAGGAATGAGCGTACAGGGTGTATTCTTAGCAACAGCAATCAGTAGTGCTGTCGCAACAATCGTTATGGGATTGTTAGCTAACTATCCTGTTGCATTATCAGCTGGAATGGGAGTCAATGCTTTATTTACATATACTATTTGTTTTAGTATGGGATTAAGTTATCAGGGAGCATTGGCATGTGTCTTTGTATCTGGTATTATTTTCTTAATCATTTCAATTACTGGACTTAGAAAAATGATTATTAATGCAATTCCTGCTCAATTAAAATTGGCGATTGGTGCTGGGATTGGATTCTTTATTGCTTTTATTGGATTAAAGAATGCTGGTATTATTGTTGCTAGTGAAGCAACAGCAGTTGCATTAGGAAATTTAAAAGATCCAGCTGTTATTTTGGCAGTCTTTGGGATTCTAATTACAATTGTTTTATTAGCTAAAAAAGTACCTGCAGCAGTTTTCTATGGTTTATTGATCACTGCAGTTGCTGGTGTTGTGGCTGGATTATGTGGAATTAAAGGAATGCCACAATTACCAAGCGGTATTGTGTCTGTTGATTTTGATTTTAGTTTAATTGGAGCTTTTGCTTCTGGAATGGAAGAATTATTGGCTCATCCAAGCTGTCTAGTTGCGATTTTCTCATTATTATTTGTCGATTTCTTTGATACTGCTGGAACTTTAGTAGCTGTTACTAATCGTGCAAATTTAATTGATGAAAATGGTGAATTGGAAAATGTTGATAAAGCTTTATTAGCTGATTCAATTGGAACTGTTTTTGGAGCAACAATGGGGACTTCTACTGTGACATCTTTTGTTGAATCAACATCAGGTGTTGAAGTGGGTGGAAGAACAGGTTTAACAGCTATCACAACAGGAATTTTATTTCTTTTATCAGTATTCTTCTCACCACTCTTATCATGTGTAACAAGTGCAGTGACTGCTCCAGCATTAGTTGTTGTAGGGATTTTAATGGCTCAACAATTAAAAGGAATTGATTGGGATAATATTGTTTATGCGGCAAGTGGATTCATGACAGTTATCTTTATGATTTTAGCATATTCTATTTCTGATGGGATTGCGATTGGATTTATTACATATGCTTTAACTATGGTTGGTGTTGGTAAGGCTAAAGAGGTCAAACCAATTGTTTGGGTATTGGTTTTATGTTTTGTTGTTTTCTTAGTATTCTTACCAAAATAAGATTGAGAAGCTTCGGCTTCTTTTTTTTATCTAATTTATAGAAAGTAAAATATTATGGAAAGTAATTGAACTATACATCGAAATATCGTTGCATTCTTTATTATTTACTTTCCATAATCTATTAAGAATTTGGATGCGTCAGTCAATATATTTGCTGAAAGCATTGAATGATAAGTTGCTCTGTGCTATAATATGAGTACGGAAGTCTTCGAGGATAAAATGAATATACATGTCTGATGTATCTTTGTTTTGTCCTCTTTTCTTTCATGAAAGGAGATAACTATGCCTAAGATAACGATTTCATCTACCAGAGTCTATTATCATGAATTATCCTATGATACTGCATTCGCTATTCAAAATGATATATCACTCTATCAGTCCATGCTTCATAAGTCATATAGAGAACTCTATAATAACAATAGCATCAACTCCAGATATCTGAAGGATATCTATCATACCAATGACTACTTCCCTTTAAGTGCTATCAGTGAGGCTAAAGGAATACTGAAGTCACAGAAAACATGGCATCATAAGTCGATATCAATGAAAAAGAAGAAACTAAGAAAGACTGAAAAGAAGATAGATCAGGAAACAAAGTTTCTTAAACAGTATAGAATGACCAAGTCTACTCTTATAGCGCTTTCTAAAGCGATTGCACATGGTGAAGTACTTCCGCCTGTCTACAGATGCAGGGATATGAAGTGGTGCAGTCGTGATCCTCTTCACTGCTACTATAGAAATCAGTATATGCTTCTCTATATATTTGAAGTTCAGCATCTCAATAAGCTGATGAAAGCAACACGTCATCGCATCAGGATGCTCAAGTACCGAAAGACAAGAATGGAGCATAAGATAGAAAAGCTTGAAAAGAGGATGAAGCAGATTCGTTTTCATAAAAACAGGTATATGAAGATAACCGGAAGAAGTCAGGGCAGATACTGCAACAATCTGTTCAAGTATGATCATGAAAAGAAGACAATGACATATATCGATACCCATCAGAGAAAGCATACGTTTTCACTTGATTTTCCCTATCGCAGGGAAGAACTGATAAGAGTACTGAATCTGAAGCATGCCACAAAGGGAAAGGCAGTGTGCTATACACTCATGGATAAAGGTGATTACTTCATTATCAGTGCAGCAATAGAACTTGATGTGAAGTATGAGGAATGCCTGTTTGAAATCACAGAAGGAACAGTTGGAATAGATATCAATAATGACAGGATATCATTAAGCGAGATAGACAGACACGGGAATCTGATATACTGCCGTGATATTCTATTTGATCTCAGCAGTAAGACATCAAGTCAAAGAAAATGGATCATAGAAAACACAGTGAAACAGATTATCGGGTACTGCAGAGAAGTTGGTAAGCCACTGATCATAGAGGAACTTAACTTTGAAAAGAAGAAAAAGGACTTTGAACTGTACAATCAGAATAAGCAGTATCAGAGAATGCTAAGTGAATTCTCATATCGAAAGATCATTGAAAAGCTTTACAGTCGCTCATACAGAGAAAGGATAGGAATCAATGAAGTGAATCCGGCGTATACAAGTATCATAGGAAAGTTGAAATATGCCAGACAGAAAGGAATCAGCATACATAAGGCAGCATCATATGTGATAGCCAGAAGAGGAATGGGATACAGTGAAAGACTGCCATTAAAACAGTATCAGCAAATCAACGAGCCACAACTCACAAGGTGGAGGAACTACAGTCAGCTAGCTGCATAATAAAAAAATAACCAGTTCATCATTATGGTTATGATATGAATCAGAGAAAGAATACATGGTCATAGTGAACGAAATGGACTGGCTGTTAAAACAAAAGAACTATAGAACAGATTCTCGTCGTACTTACAGACAATGCGTTATCCGATAGACAGGAGGAAATGAGATATAGTTATATCCAGATGGCAAGAAACAATCTGGAGCCTGACTATAAGTCAGGTGGAATTATTGAAAATAATTCCCTTTCTTGCAAGTTGGATACAAAAATTTCACAAGTTATACATAACTTTAGCATATAATAACAAATGTTATGAAATGACAAATAGAAAAATTATATTTGTAATTATGCATTGAGTGTGTATAATAAAAGTATTATTGATATTATGTAAGAAAAGAGGACAATATGAAAACATTTATGAAAAAAATACTTTCAAGAAGATTATTATTTATTTTATCTCTTGTGGCAACAATATTTTTTGGGTTTGTTATGTTTGAATTACAGATTTTACCATTAAAATATTACATACCATTAATGATTGTTCTATTGATTTTTGTTGTATCTTTATATTTTGGTGAAAAAGATAAACATGATCGACATCCAGTGAGAGTTACATTTTTAAAACTTGTTAATATTATATTAGCAGTTGCTTTAGTGTTTGGTGGATTATCAGGCATGAAAGGATCAGATCTTTTAGCTGCAATTACAGGTGGTGGAGATCAAACTGTTGAGATGGATGTTGTTGTATTGAAAAGTTCAGCATTTGAATCTTTAAAGGATTTAAAAGGAAAACCTTTTGGTGGCAATACAGCTATGGATGCTATTAATGTCAATAAATGTGAAACAATCATAGAAGATGAAATTGGTAATATTGATGTGACTCAATTAACTACATATGCAAATGTTATTAGTGCATTAGAAAAAAATCAAATTTCTGCAATGATTGTCAAAGCGGTTGATCTTGAATCTTTTGATGATATTGAAAAAGGTTTTAATGAAAAAATTAAGATTATTAAAAAAATAGATATTAAGATTCCAAGTGTTTCAGCGAATAGTGCGAAAGTTACAAAAGAACCATTTCATATATTAATTAGTGGAACAGATAAAGAAGGACCAATTGGGACATTTGCATTATCTGATGTGAATATGATTGCAACAATTAACCCTGTTACAAAACAAGTCTTTTTAACAAGTATTCCACGTGATTACTTTGTAGATATTGTAGGAATGGATGGTGTGAGTGGTAAGGATAAATTGACGCATAGTGCTAAAGGTGGTATGCAATGTACTATCCAAACAATAGAAAACTTTATGGGAATTAAGTTTAACTATTATGCAAAATTTAACTTTACATCATTTATGAATGTTGTTGATGCTTTAGGTGGTATTACAGTTAATGTGCCTAAATATAGAGTAGTTGGCAGAGATGATGGTGTCTTTGTTACAAAAAAAGGAAAATATACAATTAAGCCTGGTGAAAATCATTTTAATGCAAAACAAGCTTTATCTTTTGTAAGAGAAAGAAAGGCATTTGTTGAAGGTGATACAATTCGTGGTAAAAATCAGATGTTAATGTTAAAAGCAATTTTGAAGAAGTGTACTTCAGCAACGATTATTACTAAAATGGATGGTGTTTTTGAATCATTAAAAGATAGTTTTGAAACAAATATGACTTCTCAGGAAATTAAATCTTTGATTAATATGCAAGTTGATGATATGTCATCATGGGATGTTCAATCATATCATTTAGATGGTGATCCTTCACAACGTACAAAGACTTTAGCAACTGTGGGAGATGTTACTAAAGTGAATCCAAATGGAATGTTTATTACAATTCCTGATCAAACATCAATAGATCAGGCAAAACAGTATATACAATCAGTGATGAATGGTGAAATTATTAAAGTAAAAGATGAATAGTTTGATAAGCTTGTTACTTAACGGTAATGAGCTTTTTTGTTCTAAATTCTTGACATCATTCATAATATTATATAGAATATGGATAAATACAAAGAAAAGAAAGAGTAAATGATATAAACAATTGTAGAGAGTTCTTGGGTGGTGAAAAAGAACATTGGGTTATCATTGAATACATCTTGGAGTAGGCGGCTGAATAAAGTAGGTTGGCACGGATACACCCGTTATTGTGTTAGAGTATGTTGGTACTCGAAGAGGTTGCTATTGTGAGATAGTAACGAATTAAGGTGGTAACGCGATGGTCTCTCTCGTCCTTATGTGGATGAGAGATTTTTTGTATATAAGAGGAGGAAATAAAAATGATTATTGTATTTAAACCAAAAGCAACTGATGAAGATTTAAAAAGAGTGGTGACAAAGGTAGAAAAGTTTGGCTTGAGTGCGCATGTGTCTCAGGGTGAAGAAACAACGATTGTTGGACTTGTTGGGGATGTCACAAAAGTTGATCCTAAACAAATTGAAGTTGATGAAGCTGTAGAAAAAGTTATGCATGTCAGTGAGCCTTATAAATTAGCCAACCGTGCATTCCATCCAGATGATTCAATCGTTGATGTCGCTGGTGTAAAAGTTGGTGGAGATCATTTGGCATTGATTGCTGGTCCTTGTTCAGTTGAATCAAAGGAACAGGTGATTGAAATTGCAAAGGCTGCTAAAGCGGCAGGAGCCAATATGTTA
This sequence comes from Candidatus Stoquefichus sp. SB1, assembly GCF_001244545.1. NCBI lineage: Bacteria > Bacillati > Bacillota > Erysipelotrichia > Erysipelotrichales > Erysipelotrichaceae > Candidatus Stoquefichus > Candidatus Stoquefichus sp. SB1. Next base: position 358,521 of record NZ_LN852694.1, read on the forward strand.
AGAGGTGGGGCATTTAAGCCAAGAACATCACCATATGCTTTCCAGGGAATGGGAACAGAAGGGTTAGATATTTTAGTGGCTGCTAAAGAAGTAACAGGACTTCCTATTGTTTCAGAATTGATGAGTGCTGAATATATAGATGAATTCAATGAAAAAGTAGACCTTGTTCAAATTGGTGCAAGAAACATGCAAAACTTTGACTTATTAAAAGAAGTTGGAAGAAGATGTACAAAACCAATCCTGTTAAAGAGAGGGCTAAGTGCAACATTTGAAGAATGGATCATGAGTGCTGAATATATCATGGCAAGTGGAAATCCAAATGTCATCCTATGTGAAAGAGGTGTCAGAACATTTGAAACATATACAAGAAATACATTGGATTTACAGGCTATTCCAGTGATTAAGAAATTAACACATTTACCAATCATAATTGATCCATCACATGCCGGAGGGAAATGGTGGTTAGTAGAACCAATGGCAAAGGCAGCAGTGGCAGCAGGATGTGATGGTTTAATGATAGAGGTGCATAACAGTCCAGAGACAGCCTTATGTGATGGACCCCAATCATTAAAACCAGAAAAATATACACAATTGATTGAACAAATCAAAGAAATAGGTAAAATAGTAGGTAAAGAAGTTTAAAGTTATATAACTGAAAAATATTAATGGAGAAGAATATGAAAAAGAAAATTGGTCTTGGGTGTTTAGTTGTTTTAATCTTGTTAGGAATTGCTTTGATATATCAGGAATCTCAAAGGAAAGATGAGGATTCATTAACTGCTAATCCTCAATCAATAATTAATGGATGGAACCTTCAATTACCTGAAAAAATGGAAATAGAATATCAACGACAATCACCTATCGTATTTGCATCAGATGGGTTAGAGTATTTTATTGCTCATTTTGAGGATGATGAAATTTTAGATATGATGTCTTTTCAAAAAAAACAAAATAATGAAATAGCAGACAAATTTCAAGAATTGTGGGATTGTTGGATTCCTGATGGAACGGATGTTCCTATGCCACCATTTGTTCAAGACTATTATTTCATTGAAATCAAGAAAAATGATGGATTTGATACTCTTTATGTTGTTTATTTTCCAATGGAACATCGTCTTTATGTTTTAGAAAACCGTGTATAAAGTATATGGTTAATAATTAAAAAATGATAAAGTGAATGAATAAAAAGTGCTGATAGGAATATGAGCACTTTTTATTGACAAAAAATGAAATAGAGATTAAAATAAATGCAAGTAAACACTTGCAAAGGAGAGGTTATGGATAAAACAAAACAAAAAATTATAGATGCAACTATGAAACTTGTTATGGAGAAAGGATATGCGTCCATGACAACAAAAGAAATTGCTGAGTATGCCCATGTGAATGAGAGTACACTATTTAGAAAATTTGGAAGTAAAAAAGAGATTGTCTTAAGTGCTATGCAAGCCAATTGGCATCCTCATCTTACATCTGATGACTTTTATCCAATCACTGGTGATTTATACAATGACCTTCTCCATTTTTCATCTGTTTATATGGAAAAAGTCACACCACAATTTGTTAAAGTTTCTATTGGACTCAGAAGTCCAGAATTGTTTCAAGATACAGCTGAGTGGATTATGCAAGTTCCGCAAGTTTTTAAAGATGTGCTGATACAATATTTTAAAAATATGCAGGAATTAAATCAAATCATTCAACAAGATATGGAAGCATTAGCAATCAGTTTTTTATCAATGAATTTTGGTTTTGTATTCTTGAAAGCATCTTTTGAAGATCATCTCACAACACTTTGTGCAGATGAATATATTCAAAAGAGTGTGAAAGTTTTTGTCAAGGGGATTCAAAAGGTATGACACTTTTGTGTCATTTCTTTTTAGTAAAAAATGCAAGTGAACACTTGTGTAGAAGGAGAGAAAAATGAGTTGTTATTTTATTGTTCAGGTGTTTTGCTCAGATGAGCAAAAAAGAAAAGGATATGACGAATATATTCAAACTGTGAAACCAATTGTAGAAAGTTATAAAGGTGAATATCTTGTGAGGACTGAAAATGTCATATCGTTAAGTCATGAGTGGAAACCAGAGAGAGTCATTGTTATTCGTTTTCCTCATCGTAAATTATGTGATGAATGTTTTCATTCACCAGAATATTTAAAAATCAGTCATAAAAGAGAATTAAATGTTGAAAGTCATGCGATGATTGTAGGAGGAATAGAAAATGAAAATATGTGAAGGTCTTCATCAAATAAAAATAAATTTTCATGTGACACCACAAATAGAAAGATATGTTTATGTTTATATTTTGACAGGTGAACATTGTTATCTTATTGATACAGGTGTACATGGCTCAGAAAAGAAAATTGAAGATTATCTTCATCAAATAGGCTATCAAATAGAAGATGTTCATGGTATTTTTTTAACCCATGCACATCCTGACCATATGGGGAGTGCTTATGCGATTCAAAAGCAAAGTGGCTGTCCAATTTATGCAAGTCAAGCTGAAAAGGAGTGGATAGAGAATATTGATAAACAATTTAAAGATAGACCTATTCCAAATTTCTATAGCCTTTTACAAAATTCTGTTGATGTTGATTTTGTTATTGAAAAGGAAATGGAAATTAAATTGGAAGAAAAGTTATCTATGCGTATTTTGTTAACACCTGGTCATTCTCATGGTTCACTTTCGTTTTTAGTCAATCATCATATATTATTCACTGGTGATGCTATTGCTGTGATTGGAGATATTCCTATCTATACCAATGTTTATCAAAGCTTAGAAACATTAAATCAGTTCCTTACAATCCCTTCTATAGACTATTATTGTCCTGCATGGGATACTGTATATCCACAGGAAGTTGGTCAAGAAAAAATAAGACAAGCTATTCATCTGATTCAATCTATTGACGAATGTGTTCAAAAGATCATGAATCATTATCCATTGCTTAGTCATGATCGATTATTTGAACTTGTTTGTTATCAAATGAAAATGGAATCTTTTACACAAAATCCGTTATTTAAGAAAACAATACTTTGTCATATTTAGAACAGGGAAATCATAATTTATTTTTCGAATATATGGAAAAATAATGAAAATATTTATATTTTAGATAAAAGTCATTGACAAATGAGAAGATATCGCATAAAATACTAACAACAAAACTACTGATATAAATACAGTGAAAAGAAAGAGTAGATTATTGAACTTGCGTAGAGAACTCTTGGTTGGTGAAAAAGAGTGAGGGAATTTAATTGAATTCATCTTGGAGTAGACGGCTGAACAAAGTAGGCTTAGTCCGGGAATGCCCGTTATAGCATGAGAGTATGAACCTAAAGGTTAGGCGTACTTGATAAGGCTTTATATAGTGATATATAAGCAAACTAAGGTGGTAACACGAAAGATGTATCTCTCGTCCTTATGGATGAGAGATTTTTTATTTATACAGTAGGGGAAAAAGAAAAGGAGAAAAAGATTATGATTATTGTATTCAAACCAAAAACAAGTGAAGAAGATGTAAAAAAGGTGGCTTCAGTCGTTGAGGCAAAAGGATTAACAACACATATTGTTGTGGGGGAAGATGTGACAATTTGTGGTGTGATTGGAGATACAACAAAAGTAGATCCTAAACAAATTGAAGTTTCATCAGTTGTCGAAAGAGTTATGCATGTCAGTGAGCCTTATAAATTAGCCAACCGTGCATTCCATCCAGATGATTCTATCGTTGATGTCGCTGGTGTGAAAGTTGGTGGAGATCATTTGGCATTGATTGCTGGTCCTTGTTCAGTTGAATCAAAGGAACAGGTCATTGAAATTGCAAAGGCTGCTAAAGCGGCAGGAGCCAATATGTTAAGAGGTGGGGCATTTAAGCCAAGAACATCACCATATGCTTTCCAGGGAATGGGAACAGAAGGGTTAGATATTTTAGTGGCTGCTAAAGAAGTAACAGGACTTCCTATTGTTTCAGAATTGATGAGTGCTGAATATATAGATGAATTCAATGAAAAAGTAGACCTTGTTCAAATTGGTGCAAGAAACATGCAAAACTTTGACTTATTAAAAGAAGTTGGAAGAAGATGTACAAAACCAATCCTGTTAAAGAGAGGGCTAAGTGCAACATTTGAAGAATGGATCATGAGTGCTGAATATATCATGGCAAGTGGAAATCCAAATGTCATCCTATGTGAAAGAGGTGTCAGAACATTTGAAACATATACAAGAAACACATTGGATTTACAGGCTATCCCAGTGATTAAGAAATTAACACATTTACCAATCATTATAGACCCATCACATGCCGGAGGGAAATGGTGGTTAGTAGAACCAATGGCAAAGGCAGCCGTGGCAGCAGGATGTGATGGTTTAATGATAGAAGTGCATAATAGTCCAGAGACAGCCTTATGTGATGGACCTCAATCATTAAAACCAGAAAAATATACACAATTGATTGAACAAATCAAAGAAATAGGTAAAATAGTAGGTAAAGAAGTTTAGGAGTGAAATTATGGAAATGAAAGTGAATTTAGGAAAAGACAGTTATCCTATATATATACAACAAGGATTATTAGATGAGGTTTTAAGTTATATCAAACCTGTTTTTCAAGGCAATAAGATTATGATTATTTCTGATGATCAAGTGTTCTCATATTATGGAGAAAAAATAGAAACCCAATTAAAAAAAGAATATGAAGTTTCTCATATTGTTGTTCGTCATGGTGAACAGTCAAAAAGATTTGATATTTTACCTGAACTTTATAATGAATTGCTTTCATTTCAATTAACACGTACTGATTTAATCATTGCCTTAGGTGGAGGTGTGATAGGTGATTTGGCAGGCTTTGTTGCAAGTACTTTCTTGCGTGGTGTGAAGTTTGTCCAAATTCCTACTTCCCTATTGGCTCAAGTTGATTCGAGTGTTGGTGGAAAGGTTGCGGTTGATTTACCGGCTGGTAAAAATTTAGTTGGTGCTTTTAAACATCCCAGTCTTGTTTTGATTGATCCAAAAACACTAAAGACCTTAGATAAAAGATTTATTAGTGATGGCATGGGTGAAGTGATTAAATATGGCTGTATCTTTGATGCAGAACTATTTAAGCAACTGGCAACTTATTCATCATTTGAAGAATTATATCAGGATATTGATGAGATTATTTATCGTTGTGTTGATTTAAAAAGAGATGTTGTTGAAAAAGATTTATTTGATTTTGGAGATCGTCTGGCATTGAATTTTGGACATACTTTAGGTCATGCGATTGAACAATATTACCATTATGAAAAATATTCACATGGTGAAGCTATTAGTATTGGCATGGTTCAACTAACACAGATTGCTGAAATGAAAGGATTAACAAAGCCAGGAACTGCTAGTCAAATCTGTGATGTCTTAAAGACTTATCAATTGCCACATGTTTCTCATTTAAAAACAGCAGATTTAAAACAGGCTATGGCTGTTGATAAAAAAAATATCAATAAAAAATTGTCTTATGTTCTCTTGCATGAAATAGGACAATCCTATATTTATCCAAGTGATTTAACTTTTATCGATGAAGTGGAGGAGGTTTAAAATGGCAATAACAATAACACCTAAAAAATTAAAAGGAAGTGTGGATGTTCCTCCTTCAAAAAGTATGGCTCATCGTGCGATTATTTGTGCATCACTTGCGAGAGGGAAAAGCGTCATTCGTCATATTGAATACTCTAAAGATATTGAAGCAACCATTTCAGCAATGAAAGCATTAGGAACAATGATTTTTCAATATGATGATTATTTAGAAATAGATGGAACAACTACTTTTATAAGAAATATGTGTGATATTGATTGTCATGAATCAGGTTCGACTTTAAGATTTATGATTCCTATTTCTATTGTTTGTGAAGCAAATGTTCATTTTATAGGACAGGGACGTTTGGGGAAACGCCCATTGGATGTTTATTATAAAATATTTGATGAACAAAATATTGGTTATTTATATCAGGAAGATGTTTTAGATTTATATATTAAGGGACAACTCAAAGCTGGTGAATTTGAAATACCTGGGAATGTTTCGTCACAATTTATTAGTGGTTTATTGTTTGCATTGCCATTACTAGATGATGATTCCAAAATTGTGATTAGCTCACCATTAGAGTCTAAGGGTTATATTGATTTAACATTGCAAATGTTAGAACAATATGGTGTGCATATTGAAAATCATAACTATCAGGAATTGGTGATTCCGGGTGGACAAACATATCAGCCATGTGATTATGATGTAGAAGCAGATTTTTCTCAAGCAGCCTTTTATTTAGTGGCTGGTGCTTTAGGCAATGATGTTGTTTTAAAAGGGTTGAATTTATCAAGCCAGCAAGGAGATAAAGAGGCGATTGATATTTTAGAGCGAATGGGATGTCAATTAATGCTTCAGGATGATGGATATCACATGTATCCAGGGCATCTTAAGGCCACAACTATTGATGGCTCACAATGTCCAGATATCATTCCTGTCATTGCTTTAGCATGTGCATTGAGTGAAGGTGTAACACGTATAGAAAATGTTGGACGTTTGCGTATTAAAGAATGTGATCGTTTATCAGCAACTGTTGAAGTTATTAATCAGTTAGGTGGCAAGGCTAAAGAAGAAGCTGATGCAATGGTTATTGAAGGGGTGAAAACACTTCGTGGGGGCCAAGTGTCTTCGTATAATGATCATCGTATGGCAATGATGGAAGCCATTGCTTCAACTGTTTGTCAAGAAAAAGTTGAAATTGATGATAAGGATTGTGTGCAAAAATCTTATCCTTGTTTTTGGGAACATTTTACGATGTTAGGAGGTGTATATGATGAGTTCAACGTGGGGGACTAATATTGAATTATCTATTTTTGGTGAAAGTCATGGACAGGCTATTGGTATTGTTATGGGGAATTTACCAGCTGGTATTCCATTAGATATGGCTGATATCAAACATCAGATGAAACGTCGTGCACCAGGACAAAACATCATGTCAACACCGCGAAAAGAAAAAGATGAAGTTCATATTATGAGTGGATTGATGAATAATGTCACCACAGGAGCACCATTATGTGCAATGATTTATAATAGTGATCAACACTCTAAAGATTATTCTTTATTGCAAGAATGCATGCGTCCTGGACATAGTGATTATCCTGCTTATATCAAGTATAAAGGTTTTAACGATGTCAGAGGTGGAGGGCATTTTTCTGGCAGAATCACAGCACCAATTGTTTTTGCAGGCAGTGTTGCCAAACAAATCTTAAAACAAAAAGGGATTGTGATTGGTGCCCATATTCAAAGTATTAAAGATGTTTATGATGACTCTTTTGGCGTTGATATTTCTTCACAGGATATTGAAAATATGTTACAGCAACAGTATCCAACTTTAAATCCTGATGTTTTTGAAAAAATGCAGGCAACAATTGAGGAAGCAAGAATGCACCAGGATTCTGTTGGTGGGATGATTGAATGTGCGATTTTAAATGTTCCAGCAGGTTTGGGAAATCCATTCTTTGATTCCATTGAGTCACATTTATCACCTTTGTTATTTAGTATACCAGCAGTCAAAAGCGTGAGTTTTGGATTGGGTGAAAAAATCACAGAGTTATATGGACATGAAGCCAATGATTGTTATTACTATGCAGATGAGAAAGTGAAAACAAAGACCAATCATAATGGTGGCATCACAGGTGGAATCAGTAATGGTATGCCTATTATTTTTAAAGTAGGTATAAAGCCGACACCATCCATTTCTCAAGTTCAGCAAACGATTAATGTCAAAACAAAAGAAAATACAGAATTAGAAATTACAGGAAGGCATGATCCATGTATTGTACCTAGAGCAGTTGTCGTTGTTGAATCAATGGCTGCATTAGGTATTTTGGATATGATAAAAGATATATGAAAGATTTAGAAACATGTCGTCAGGAAATTGATGAAATTGATCAGCAAATGATTGCTTTATTTGAAAAGAGAATGAATGTTGCAAAAGATGTTATTACATATAAATTAGCACATGATATGGAAATATTTCAATCTGAGCGAGAATTACAAGTGATTGAAAAAAATACGAATCGCATTTGCAATGACGAACTGAAAGGTTATGCCAAAACATTTATTCAAGATATGATGAATATTTCAAAGTCCTATCAGGCTTCATTTATTCCACCTCAAAATGTTTATGAACTTTTACCAGCCCGTCGTGAAAATATTGTAGTCGGTTATCCAGGCGTGACTGGGGCTTTTTCTGAAGAGGCATTAGATACTTATTTTGGTAGTGAAACCAAAAGAAAAAATTATGAACATTTTGATGAGGTTTTTGAAGCATTGAAGAATGATGAAATTGATTATGGTGTTGTGCCTTTAGAAAATTCTTCAACTGGTGCTATTAATGATAACTATGATGCCATTAGAGATTATGGATTCTTTATTGTTGGTGAACAGAGTCTTTCTATATCTCAACATTTATTAGGAATTCCAGGCAGTTCTTTAGCTGACTTAAAAGAAGTTTATTCACATCCTCAGGGCTTATTACAGAGTCGTCAGTTTTTATCTGAACACCCTTGGATTCATCAAAGAGAGTTTGCAAATACATCTTTAGCTGCCCAATATGTGGCTAATGAACAAGATAAAACAAAAGCAGCCATTGCTTCTGATAAAGCAGCTAAACTTTATGGCTTAGAAATCTTACAAGAAAATATTCAAAATTTAAAGACAAATGCAACACGTTTCATTATTTTTGGAAAACATTTAGAAACATCAAAAGATGCTTCTCATGTGAGTATTGTATTGACTTTAAAACATGAAGTGGGATCACTTTATCAGGTGATGAAAGTCATTAATGATCATCATATCAATATGTTAAGAATTGAATCAAGACCTTTAAAAGCAACACCATGGGAATATTTTTTCTATGTGGATATTGAAGGAAATTTAGAAAATGAAAATATTATTTTGGCATTAGAGGATATGAAAACTCATACCATTACTTTAAGAGTGCTTGGAAATTATGCGAAAAAGTAGGAGAATCTATGAAAAATATTGTATTGATTGGAATGATGGGTTGTGGAAAAACAACAATCTCAACTCTTCTTGCAAAAAAACTTTTAAGACCTCTTATAGATATTGATGAATACTTAGTTGATAAATATCAAATGACGATTCCTCAAATGTTTGAGATTTCTGAAGATTATTTTAGGGAAAGAGAAACAATCTGTTGTCAAGAAGTTGGTCAACTAGAAGGTTATATTATATCAACAGGCGGAGGGGTTATTAAAAATTCTAAGAATATTGAGGCATTAAGAGAAAATGGGATGATTATTTATATTGATCGTCCAGTTGAAGCTATTTTAAATGATGTTGAAATTTCTACCCGTCCATTATTAAAAGATGGACCAGAGAAACTTTATGATCTTTATCATGAAAGACATGAATTGTATCTTCAGGCATGTGATTTTCACATTCTCAATAATAATTCATTGGAATCTGTTGTCGATCATATTATTCAAATGATTGATTAAAAACAAATAGGTGCAAGATCATTGATCTTGCACCTATGTTCCTTTGATATAGAGGAAAAGGATTGAATTGTAGATGATAATTTCTGAGGTCTCTTATCATCTGTTTATATAATAACACAAAGATGTGGACTTTTTGTGTCATATTTTGTAAACTGAATAAAAAGGAGAAAATTTTTATGAGAGTGAAATTAGTTCCTATAGAAATAAGTTATCAGCAACAAATCCTTGAATATAAACAAGAATTTATAGAATCAGGAGATAATATGGATGGCACAGCTGGATTACAATTGACTGATGATTTTGATGAATGGTTAAAAAATATTCAGGAGAATGAAAGTGAAATAACTGTCCATGAAGGATTTGTTCCTTCATCAACATTGTTAGCTATTGAAAAATTAACTGGTCAACTGATAGGATTTATTGATATCCGCCATCGCTTAAATGAGTATTTGATGCAGTGTGGTGGACATATTGGTTATAGTGTTCGCCCAAGTCAAAGACGTCAAGGCTATGCCACAGAAATATTATCATTAGGATTACAAAAATGTGATGAATGGAAAATAAGAGATGTTTTGGTGACATGTAATCAAGAGAATATTGCTTCTGCTAAGACAATTATGAAAAATGGTGGTATTTTAGAAAATGAAATCATATTAGATGGAAGAATTATACAAAGATATTGGATTCATAGAGAAGAGAATTAAAAAAAGTTCATATTCTCTTTTTTTCTAAGAAGTTTTTCTTTATAATGGATATATGAGGTGAGAAAACATGGGAAATTATTTAGCAATAGATGTAGGTGGTACAGCATTAAAAATTGGTTTATTAACAGAAAATGGTGATATTCTTAAATCAGATTCAAAGAAAACACCAAAAACACTGGAAGCTTTTTATCAATTAATAGAAGAGACATTCCATGAGTACAAAGGAATCAGGGGCTTGGCTTTAAGTATGCCAGGGGCTGTTGATAGTGAGAAGGGGATTATTGGCGGATCTAGTGCTCTTGATTATATTCATGGTCCAAATATCAAAAATGATTTACAAACCCGTTTGGGTGTAGATGTTGAATTGGAAAATGATGCCAATTGTGCTGCATTGGCAGAAGTTTGGAAGGGTGCTGCAAGTGATGTCAATGACTGCTGTTTTATTGTCAGTGGAACAGGTATTGGTGGTGCTGTTGTTAAAAACAAACGTATCCATAAAGGTCAACACTTACATGGTGGAGAATTTGGATATATGATTGCTGATTTTAATTTTGAAACAAAAGAAATGGAAACATGGTCTCATGTTGGTTCAACAGTTGCAGTTGTCCGTGCCGTAGCAAAAGCAAAAGGTGTCGATGTTTCTACACTTGATGGTAGAGAAATATTTGATCACTATCATGAAGATAGTGATTATGAAAAAGCTGTTGATAAATTTTATTATGTATTAGCAAATGGGATTTATAATCTTCAATATGCTTATGATCCAGAAAAGATTATTATTGGTGGTGGAATCAGTGTAAGAGATGATTTGTTAGATGAAGTGAATCAAAGATTAGATGTGATTTTCGCTCATTTTACACATGCCAAAATTAGACCTGTCGTCTTGACATGTCAGTATCATAATGATGCAAATTTATTAGGAGCATTATATCATTTCTTAACAGTGAATTCATAGAAAGAGTATAAAATAAAGAAAGAGGTGATGAATGTGGCAAAACAAATGCCTATAGTACAATCAAAATTAAGACATATTGTCAAAGTTCCAGAATGTATTTATGATGTGTCAGGAATCAATATCAATGGAAAAAGAGTGAAATCACTTGTATTCTCTACTGATGTTGCTGTGATTGCCAATTGTAATGCAGATGCAGTTATTGCAGTTTATCCATTTACGCCAACAATGCAGATTACCAAATCAATCATTGAAGTTGCACAAAAGCCTGTTTTTGCAGGTGTAGGTGGTGGAACAACAGCTGGACCAAGAGTTAATAATATTGCTTTGGATGCTGAATTAAATGGGGCATCAGCAGTTGTATTAAATGCTCCTACGAAAACAAGATTTGTTCAGGAATTAGCTGAAATTGTGGATATTCCGATTGTTTTAACTATTGTTTCCTTAGATGAACCTTTAGAAGAACGAATGCTTCATTCAGGAGCAAGTATTGTCAATGTTTCTGGTGGTAAGAAAACAGTTGATATTATTAAAGCATTAAGAGAAATTGATAAAGATTTTCCAATTATTGCAACAGGTGGACCAAATGAAGAAACCATTAAAGAAGCGATTCGTGCTGGAGCTAATGCCATCACATATACACCACCAACAAATGGAGAAATTTTTAAGGAAATGATGGAACGTTACCGTATTCAGTGTTCTCAAAATGATGATTAAAAAGGACTTACTCAGTTCTTTTTTTTGTTTAAGAACAAAAGCATTTGTTTGATTATTGACTTTATTTAATGACTTTTATGAGTGAATCCTATATAATAAACGGGAGGTGAATGGAATGAAACAGTATTTAGAAATGTGTCAGTATATTTTAGATCATGGTGAGGATCGTGATGATCGTACAGGAACAGGAACACGCAGTGTTTTTGGCTATCAGACACGTTATGATTTAAGAGAAGGTTTTCCTTTGATGACAACAAAAAAGATGTTTTTAAGACCAATAGCTGAAGAACTCTTATGGTTTATTCAAGGAAATACAAATATTAAATATTTAGTAGATAGAAATGTAAAAATATGGAATGAATGGCCTTATGAAATTTTTAAAGCTTCAAAAGATTATCAGGGTGAATCTTTAGATGAGTTTGTTGCAAAGATAAAAGCTTTACCTGAAAATGATCCATTTGTTATTCAATATGGAGAATTAGGACCGGTTTATGGTAGACAGTGGCGTAATTTTAATAATGAAGGAATTGATCAGGTTGCAAAATTAGTTGATTCATTAACTCATAATCCATTTTCGAGAAGACATATTATTTGTGCCTGGAATCCAGCTGAAGTTGACAAAATGGCTTTACCACCTTGTCATGCTTTTTTGCAGTTTTATGTTTCTCACGATCAAAAATATCTCTCATGTCAGCTTTATCAAAGAAGTGCTGATACGTTTTTAGGGGTTCCTTTTAATATTGCTTCATATGCATTATTTACAGCTATGTTAGCACAAGTTTGTGGATATGAGGCTAAAGAGTTTGTACATACTATTGGCGATGCACATATTTATAAGGATCATTTTGATGTTGTAAAGGAACAGATTTCTCGTGTTCCATTACCACTATGTCAATTGAAATTAAATCCTGAAGTGAAATCTATTTTTGATTTTAAGATAGAAGATATTCAGATAGAAAATTATCAAAGTTATGGGAAATTAGTAGGGAAGGTGAGTGTTTAATGATAAGTATTATAGTGGCTATGGATGATGAACAATTAATTGGTAAAAAAGATTCATCAAATGGAATGCCTTGGAATAATAAAGAAGATTTAAAACATTTTAAAGACACAACGATTCATAAAACCATTTTAATGGGATATACAACATATCAGGCGATTGGTAGACCACTACCAAATCGTAAAACGATTGTTGTTTGTTTTGAACCATTTGATGATGACAGAGTAGAAGTAAGAACATCTTTAGAAGAAGTGATTCAAGAATATAAAGACAAAGGTGAAGATTTATTTATATCTGGAGGAGCATCTATTTATAAACAATCATTACCATTAGCAGATCAATTATTAATATCAAGAATTCCTGGAACACATATTGGAGAAACATATTTTCCTGATTTTGATGAATATGGATTTGAATTAAAAGAAACAAGACCATTTGAAACATTTGAACTTCAAATCTATCAAAGAGGTACAAAATGAAAAGAATTTTATTTTTAATTATAAGATTATTATACCGTATTCCAGGTTGGTTATTAAAGATTCGTTATTATAATAAACATTTAGAAGAGACATCTTTTGAAGAAAGATTTGATTTTGGACAAAAGATGATCCGTAAAATCAATTCAAAATCAAGAGTCAAAATTCATTGTTATGGGGTTGAAAAATTACCAGTTGAACAAGGTTATTTAATAGCACCTAATCATCAAGGATTATTTGATGCATTAATTTTGTTTGAAACACATGATAAACCTTTTAAAGCTATTGTTAAAGAAGAATTAATGAATGTCTTTGTCTTAGGAAAAGTTTTAAAAATGTTACAATTTGAAGCAATGGATCGTCAAAATTTAAGATCATCAATGAAAATTATTAAAAAAGCAACACGTGAAATGAGTGCTGGTAGAAATTATGTTATTTTTCCTGAAGGAACAAGATGTAGAAAACAAAATCAAATGCTTGAGTTTAAAGGTGGAACTTTTAAAACAGTTATTGATGCGAAAAAGCCAATTGTTCCTGTTGCATTGATTGATTGTTATAAGGTGTTTGATAATAATACAATTGCACCTGTAGATGCACAAATTCATTATTTAGAGCCATTATATTATGATGATTATAAAGATATGAATAGTACAGAAATTGCTCACGATGTGCAAGCACGTATTGCAAAATGTATTGAAGAAAATGAAATGAAATTTTCATCATAGAACTCTTTTCTTTTTCAATTTTTGAAATTTTTAATGAAATAATTAAGAACGTTGTATACTTTTATTAAAGATTCGTCAAAAGTTGACGAAAGATTTTTATGATGAGAGGGAGGAAAAGAAATGGAAAGTAAGTCTTTAGATATTCGCTATGCCTGCATTCATGGTTTTTATTGGATGATTTGCTGTGCTATGATTGGTTATGCATCTGTATTTTTGTTAGATAGAGGATTTGGTAATACAACAATTGGAATTGTTTTATCAATATCTAATATATTGGCTGTTTTTGGACAACCAGCCATTGCTTCTTATATGGATAAGACAACAAAGTTATCATTAAGAATGCTGATTTCAATTATTTTGGTTGCAATTATTGTTTTGTCACTTATATTAAGTTTTATATCAGGGGCATCAATAGTTATGGTTGTTTTAACAATTACAGTGTTTACTTTGATGTTAGTATTACAACCATTTATTAATTCATTAACATTTGCTTTTGAAAAAAATGGAATTCATATTAATTTTGGTTTGGCAAGAGGAATTGGATCTGTTGCTTATGCTGTTATGTCACTTATTTTAGGGAATGTTGTTGCAATTTTTAGTCCTGAACTGCTTCCTTATTTCTATGTAGGATTATCACTATGTGCTTTATTATTTGTTTATACTTTCTATTTACCAGGTGGTAAAGATGAAATTGTTCATGAAGAAAAACAAGAAGAACATGATCAATTATCTATGGGACAATTTATTAAGAAATATAAAACATTTATGTTTTTACTTGTTGCAACAGTTTTCTTGTTTTTTGACCATTCAATCATTAATAATTTCTTTATTCAGGTTGTTAATCATATCAATGGAAATAGTGCTGATATGGGAAATGCTATATTCTTAGCAGCATTATTAGAACTACCAACAATGGCATTATTTACAAAGTTGCAAAAGAAAGTGGGATGTCGTCGTATGATGATTATCTCAGCTGTATTCTTTAGTGTTAAGCATGTATTGACTTATTTTGCAGTCAATATGATGATGATTTATATTGCTCAAGTTATGCAAATGTTAGCATATGCCGTCTTTATTCCAGCTTCTGTATATTATGTTAGACAATTAGTAGATGCTCATGACATGAATAAAGGACAAGCATTAGTAACAGGAGCAATGACACTTGCGAGTGTTTTTGCCAGTCTTGCTGGTGGTGTTTTATTGGATGCATTAGGGGTATCTAAAGTTTTATTAATTGGAGCTATTATTTCTGTGATTGGTACAGTCTTTATGTTTTTTAGCGTTGAGGATGTCGATCAAAAAGAAGAAATTGCTGAGGAATAGAAAATAAAAAGACTAATGATTCGTGATTAGTCTTTTTTATTTAGAGAGAATTATCTAATAAAGATTGTTTTCAATTTCAATACAAAACTGATATGCATTTTCTGGAAATAACATAATTTTTTTGCCATCTTTACAATGAATCAGTACTTTATCTTTAGCATAGCCAATATTAAAAGTATCTCTTTGTTCAACAGATTCAATATCCTGATAAGCAATATGACCACCTTGACGATTCCACAATGCTTTATAGTAATGCAAACCTGATTCATCTAAGATATATTCATTTTGAGGTGTATGAAAACCATAATACCATAACAAATAAAGGATAAATACTGTTGATGCTAATAAACCTAATTGAAATAATAAATCATATGATATTGGAAAAAGTGCTAAAATAATAATTGTTATGATAATATAATTGACAACCTGTTTACGTGAACGAAAGCGAATTTCCCCATTTTCTAATTGCTGTTCTTGCATAATTTGTCCTTTTTGATAAATACGATTGGCTCCTAAATAAATGAGAAGCAGATAAACTGGCCACAATAAAGCTGTTATAATATAAAAAAATGAGTTGACCTGAAGAAAATCTCCAATAATATGGATTGTATTCAAAATTAAATTAGGTGTAAAAAATAATGCTGGGACAACTAAAATTTCAAAATTAGCATCAATACCAATCACTTGCTGATAACAAAAACGAATCAAATAATAATAAGTCAATGCACCAAGATAACTGCTTGATAAACTTAAAAAGCTAATTTGGCATTCCATATTTCTAAAATCCATATAGCCATATAAGATAATGAAAACCATACATCCCAAAAGGGTAGATTTTGCTAATTCTATATAAAGGTCTTTTAATGTATTCATCTGACGTTCATCTAAAGGTGCACGTCCTTTTGTTTTGGCATAACCAATAATATCTTTCAATAAACTATGTTTCATTTAGAGTTCCTCCTTATCATAGGAATCATCCCAGAATAAATCATCAAGATGTTTATGAAGAGCAATGCATATATGAATACAAAGATTAATAGAAGGATTATAACGACCTGCTTCAATTAATCCAATTGTTTGTCTTGTCGCACCGACTTTCTTGCCAAGTTCCTCTTGTGACATTCCTAATTCCATCCGTGCCATTTTCATTTTTAAGTTTTTCATAGCACTCACCTAGTTCCTTTCATTATTATTATAGTTTTTTTTATAGAAAAATCAAGGATGAATGAAAGATATAATTTACAAATGCAAAATATATATTGCATTTATAAAGAAGTCATACTATAATGATGATATCCAAAGGAGGGATAATGATGGAATTAAAAGTCAATAACTTACATAAAAGTTTTGATGGAAATGAGGTTCTGCATGGTATTTCATTTTCTATTTCTAGTGGTAAGGCACTTGGGTTATTAGGACGAAATGGTGCTGGAAAATCTACCACAATTCGTATTTTGATGGATGTTTTTAAAGCAAATGTTGGGGAAATTCTAATAGATAATCAGCCATTTTGTGCAACTGCATACAATATTGGTTATTTGCCTGAGGAAAGAGGATTATATCCAAAGAAAAAAGTCGCTGAACAATTGATTTATTTGGCAATGTTACGTGGATGTAGTCGCACGCAGGCAAAAGTGAATCTTAAAAAATGGCTGAAAAGATTAGGGATTGCTGAATATGAAAATCGTGTGTTAGACACCTTAAGTAAAGGGAATCAGCAAAAAGTACAATTAGCCCAAACGCTTATGTGTGATCCTGATATCATTATTTTAGATGAACCATTTTCAGGACTTGATCCAGTTAATTCACAAATTCTTCAAGAAGTTGTTCAAGAAGAAATTCAAGCAGGAAAGTTAGTTATTTTTTCATCTCATCAGATGAACTATGTCGAGGAATTTTGTGAAGATATTGTTATTTTGCATCATGGTCATGTTGTTTTAGAAGGGAATCTGAAAAAAATAAAAAAAGATTTTGGAAAGAATCGTCTTGTTTTGGTAGCTGCCAATTTGACTTGGCAAGATTTTGAACAGTTATTGTTGAATCAATGCCAGCATCTATTAAACATTTATGAACGACAAGATGAAAAGTTTATTGTTGAATTATTAGAAAATGTAAGTAAAAAAGATGTTTTAATGGCATTATTACAGCATGATGTTGATTTAGATGTTTTCCAGGTTTATGAAGCTTCATTAACAGATATTTTTGTGGCAAAGGCAGGTGATGAGTTATGAGACAGTTTTTACTTGTTGTACGCTTTGAATTAGAAACAATGATGAAGAAAAAATCTTTTATTCTTTCTATTGTCTTGATTGCTTTGGCAGCTTTTATTCTTCTTTCAATGCCGCGTTTTTTTGATAATTCTAAAAAAAGCGATAATCAGGAAGTCACAAATCAAGAAAAGGATAAAGTGATGATGATTTATGATGAAAAGGGAATAGTTAAAGATTCTGATCTCATTACACAGGCATTTACACAATATCATATTACCTTTGAAAGTGATTTATCAGTTATCAAAAATAAAGTCGAAGATGGTAGTGCTGATGCTGGCATTCAAATCAAATCACCTTTAGAGTTTGTATATTATGTAAAGAATTCATCATTGAATGATGAAACAGCAATGCGTTTTCAATCAGTGCTTCAAAAGGTCTATCAGTTAAATGAACTGAATCATTTAAATTATGATGCTTCAAAAATAGATCAAATCTATCAGACACCAGCAGTTTTTGAAACAAATGTATTAGGTACAGATGGAATGAATAATTATTTCTATACATATGTCCTTATTTTCATTTTATATATGATGATCTTATTGTATGGAAATCAAATTGGTATCAGTGTTGCAAGTGAAAAAAGCAATCGTGCTATTGAAATTTTGGTAACAAGTTGTTCACCTTATGCAATGATTTTTGGAAAAGTGATTGCAGGAGCAATTGCAGGTGTAATTCAAACTGTATTTATATTGGGTTCTTGTTTACTGGCCTATCAGGTGAATGCTGATGTATGGAATCATGTTTTAGATCCATTCTTGAATATTCCAGTGATTGTTTTAATCACATTTGGATTATTTGGTGTATTTGGTTACTTGTTATTTAGTTTTCTATTTGGAGCCATTGGTGCATTATGCTCTAAGGTTGAAGAGGTTAATGGTGCAACAATGCCTATCCAATTATTGATTATTGCAGTGTTCTTTATAAGCTTTATATCAATGGGACAGCCTGATAGTGTCTTAGCAACAGTTGCTAGTTATGTACCATTGACTTCATGGATGTGTATGTTTATTAATGTTGCACTTGGTTCCGTTTCAATAATTGAAATTATCATTTCTTTTGTGATTTTAGTATTAACGACAATTGCTATAGGGTTTGTAGGAGCAAAACTATATCGTCGAGGGACTTTGTCTTATGGTAATTCAATGAAGTTAAGCAATATCATGAAAATGATCAAACAAAAAGATTAAAACACATCAAACGATGTGTTTTTTTATGTCATTTATTTAGAAATCAATTTACATATTTCTCGATCATAAGTTAATAATCCATTGACTTCTTCTTCAATATCACTTACTTGTGTATAGACAGCTCCACATAACCCTTGTTTAATAAGTGGTGCAATTGTTTGCTTAAAAAGTTCATGATAAGCTTTGCTAAAATCTTCAAGATTTTCATAAGCCCCATAGCCATAGACTTTTGATACACTCATATGACTCGCAACTGGACAGGCATAGCCACCATATTCAGAAATTACAAAAGCACGTTTATCTGGGATAATTTGAGGTTTATCAAAATAATGATGCTCACTCCTAAAGTCTCCACAATGTTGGTCAAACCAGCCACTTGCAGAATCTATAAAACGCGTTTCATCCAACTGACGAATATATTGGGTTAATTCTTTGGTTTGAAATTGTCCCCAAGCTTCATTAAATAATACCCATGTACTAATACAAGGAAAATGTGATAAATGTTCAATTGTTTTTTGACATTCTAAAATCCATTCATCTTTTCCTTTTTGATTTTTCCTTGATAACAAATAACTATGTTTATCAGAAATATGTTTCTTTGTCCAACTCAATACAGAAGGCATCCAAGTAATAAACCAAGTATGATAAGGATCACCACCATTAACCATATCCTGCCAAACAATCATTCCTAAACGATCACAATGATAATACCAGCGTGATGGTTCGATTTTAATATGCTTACGAATCATATTAAATCCTAAATCTTTCATCGTTTGAATATCATAGATAAGGGCTTCATCAGCTGGTGCTGTGTAAAGACCATCAGGCCAATAACCTTGATCAAGTACACCATTCATAAAAATTGGCTGATGATTCAAACAAACTCTCGGAATATTATTTTGATCCTTTTCAATTGTATATATACGCATTGCAAAATAACATTCAACTTCATCATGCTCTGTTTTTATCTGCAAAGAATAAAGGTAGGGATGATCAGGACTCCATGATTGTTTATTTTCTATTGGTAATATATAACAATCATGAGGCTCTATGAAAGATACAGGATTTTGATGAGAGACTATCATTTGAATATTTGAAGGTGCAATATCACTCCATATTATGGAAACCTTAATTTGATCATGATCATAATCAGGAATAATTTTTACGTCCTGAATATAATTTTGTGGAACCCATTCTAACCAGACACTTTGCCATATACCACTTTGTGCAGTATAATACATTCCACCACGGTTTAAACGTTGTTTTCCTTTGCTGTGATATGATGTATCAGATAAATCTTGAACACAGACTGTTAAAAGATTATCTTTTTCTTTTAAGGCATCAGTAATATCAATCGTAAAAGGCAAATATCCTCCAACATGATGTTCTATTAATAATTGATTAATATAAACATCAGCAATCTGATCAACTGCTCCAAAATGTAATAAACAACGTTTATTGCAAGAAGGTGATACGTTAAGTGATGTCTGATACCAAAGGTATTCATCAGGCTGTAATTGCCTTTGTACTTGTGATAGCTGACTCTCAGGTGAAAAAGGAACAAGAATTTTTCCTTCAAAAGCATCAGGAAAAGCAGTTGTTTTGCTAAAGCAATAATCCCATAAACCATTTAACATTTGATAATTGTCTCTTTTCATTTGTGGTCTTGGATATTCTTGTAATATATGCTTTTTATCAAGCGATTTTCCCCATCTTGTCCAAAGAGAAATTAAATTTTCTTTTTCCTGAAATAATCGAACTGTTTTGATAGCATTTAATAATTGCATAATCGTCACCTTTGCTTTCTACTTTCATTATACAATGTGTCATAGATAAAGTTAATGTTTAATCATTTTAAAAATCTTTTTTTATTAAAAAATGAAAAAATTTTCTAAAATAGAAAACAAAAAAAGAAATATTTAAAGAAAATAAAAAATGTTGATAAATTCAGTGAAAAAAATCACAAACCTTGTTAAAGATAGCAAAAATGTGTGAAAAAATACGTATAATCACGTGAAAATATCTTGCTATATAAACGCTTTCAAGATATAATGTAGGTAGTTCAAAAAAGATATATGGGAAGGAGAATTTTATGAACAAATTAGTAAAAGTATTAGCTGCATCTGCATTAGTTGCAACTGTTCTAGTTGGATGTGGTAAAAAAGATGACACTGCTGGAGGAAGCACTGCTGCTAAATATGCAAAAGTTGGTTTAGGGATTGTAAGTAGTTTAAATGATGAAGGTCAAGTTAACACAACTATGGTTGCATTAGGATTAGATAGTGCTGGAAAAATCAACTATATTGATGTTGATGTTGCACAATCTACACCTGGTGGTGAAGGTGAATTAGACAAAACGAAAAAAGAACGTGGTGCTGACTATAAAATGAAAGATGCATCTCCAATCAAAAAAGAATGGGATGAACAAGCCAAAGCTTTTGAAGAATGGGCTAAAGGAAAAACTCCTGATGAAGTTGCAAAAGTAGATACTATGGATTTCCATGGCGGAAAAGCTGCTAAAGAAGGAACTGACTTAGCTGCTGGATGTACAATCACAATTGATGATTTCTTAGCTGCTGTTGCTAAAGCAAATACAAATGCTAAAGAAGTTAATGCTGCAAAAGTTGGTATCGGTGATGTAATGTCAAATGATGCTGAAAAGAAACAATTGAATACAACTGTAGCTTTAGTTGCTACTGATGATGCTGGTAAAATCGTATATAGTAATTTAGATGTTGCTCAAATCTACAAAAAAGATGACGGAACAGTGGTTACTGATACAAAAGCTGAATTAAAAGATAAATATGCTATGAAAGAAGCTTCTCCAATCAAAAAAGAATGGAACGAACAAGCTGTTGCATTTGAAAACTTTGCTAAAGATAAAACTTTAGATGAAGTTGCAAAAGTAGATACTATGGATTATCATGGTGGAAAAGCTGCTAAAGAAGGAACTGATTTAGCTGCTGGATGTACAATCACAATTGATGATTTCTTAGCTGCTTATGCTGAAGCTGGAGCTAACTTACAATAAAAAATATGGAAAAACTGCGAAAATATATCGCAGTTTTTTTTATTTATTGGTATAATAAAAAACGGTGATGAAATTGAAGAAAAATATATGTGTTTTATTAGTCGTGATGATAGTGATTTTAAGTGGTTGTCAGAAAAAAGAAAATTATGAATATATGACAAAGAGGTTTACTGGACCTTTTGATACAATTACAACGTATATGTCATATGTTTTAAGTGAAGATGATTTTAATAAGCAGTGTGAGTTGATTGAAAAAGATCTTAACTATTATGATCATTTGTTTGATAAATACAATTCTTATGAAGATCTTAATAATATTAGAACAATCAATGAGTTTGCTGGGAAGAAAGCTATTAAAGTTGATCAACCTTTAATTGATTTGTTAGAAATCAGTATAGAGAGAAATCGTACAATCTCTAATAAAGTGAATATTGCTTTTGGAAGCGTTATTGATATATGGCATCAGTATCGAGAAAAGGCAGAAAGCCATGATGGTGTTGGAGAAGTTCCTACAAAAGCTGAATTAGAGAAAGCCAATAAGCATACGAGTATAGAGAGCATTAAGATTGATAAAAAAAATCAAACGGTGTATATTGATGATGCTAATGTTTCTCTTGATGTAGGAGCAACTGCGAAAGGATATGCAATTGAATTGATTAAACAGGATTTGATTGAAATGGGTGTTGATAATTTCCTTTTAAGTGGTGGTGGTAATGTTGCGAGTCATGGTGAAAGAAAAATATTAAAAGAGGGAGAATTTTATCTTGATGAGTGTCAAAAACAGTTTTGTGTAGGAATTGAATCTCCTAAGGATGGTAATTTTAGTCATAAAGCTGATGATGAAGATATTGATAATGAAGCTGTTTTGGTTGTTCAGGGTGAATCGATTGTCACAAGTGGTGATTATCAGAGATTTTATAAGGATATTCATGGTGTGAAGTATCATCATTTAATTGATCCAGATACACTTTATCCAGCAGTTCATTTTAGAAGTGTAAGTATTATCACTGAGGATAGTGGATTGGCTGATTTTCTAAGTTCTGCAGTTTTCTTAATGGAATATGAAGATGGTTTAAAATTAGTGAACTCATTGGATGGCGTGGAAGCTATTTGGTTATTGGATGATGGGAAAATAAGATTATCTAGTGGTCTTAAAGACAATGATAAACTTTATGTGATTGATAAAGACAGATTGAAATAGGAGGATGAGGAATGTATAGTTATAAAACAAAAGGGACATGTGCTTCACGTATTGATTTTGAAATTGATGATCAAAGAAAAGTAAGAAGTGTTAAATTTATTGGTGGATGTTCAGGCAATACTCAAGGTGTTGCTAAATTAGTTGAAGGTATGGATTTGGATGAAGTGGTTGCAAGATTAGAAGGAATTCGTTGTGGAATGAAGCCGACGTCTTGTCCTGATCAATTAGCAAAGGCATTAAAGGAATGTGAGTAAAATACTCACTTTTTCTTTTGGGTGATAAACTTTTTGTAATATTGTCTATTTTTGTATTTTCATCATATCATAGAATAGGTGAAGAATATGATGATACAAAGAATAAAGAAAATGCAGTTATTATGTGCATTATGTATGATTTTACAATTGGTTTGTTATAAATGGATAATCCCTTTTCATTTGATAGCGGTATTGATAAGTATTGTCATTATATTAAATCAGCGATGGTTTAAAGTGATTCAATTACAATATCATTTTTATTTGATTGGTTTATACTTATATAGGTTATGGATTATGAGTATAGAGGTTGTTTATTTGATGCAGTTGATTTATGTTGTGTTATGCCTTTATATTGCGATTATGCTTATTTTGTTTTCTTTTCATTGTATATTGTAATCATAACAATTATTTCCAATGGATTTATTGATTCAATCAAGCTAAAATAAGTGATAGTTAGGTATACTAGAATCATGAATAAAATATCTTTCATAGTATCTTATAGAGTTAAATTTTGGTATAATATATAAAATAAAGGAGGAAATCGTATGTTTGGACATTTACAGATTTATAGTTCTTATAGTTTTCAAAATAGTACTATTTTGATTAAAGATTTAATTCATGATGCCAGTGCCAAACATATGGATGCCTTAGCACTGACTGATAAAAATAATATGTTTGGTGTATTAGAATTTAGTGAAGCTTGCTTAAAAAATGACATTAAACCTATTTTTGGAATGGAAGCAAGTGTAATGATTGAAAATGAAATTTATCCATTTATTCTTTTAGCTATTGATGATATTGGATATTTTGATTTGGTCAAGGTATGCTGTGATATTAACCTGCATGAAGAAAAATGTATTTCGCTTGAGAACTTATCTTTATATAAAGATCATCTTTATATTCTTTCTGGTTGTCCTGAGGGAATTGTAGAAAGATTGATTGTGAAAGAAATGGAAGATGAAGCGGTCAAATATTTAAAAAAATTTCAGTCTCTTTTTCAGGATCATTATTATGTTATGATTCAAAATCATCGATTAAAATTACAGCAGACATTTAATGAAAGAATGATTTCACTTGCTAAGTATGTACAAATTAAAATTGTCTGTTCAAATGAAGTCAGTTATCTTAAAAAACAGGATGCTTTAGCAGTTGATTTGATGCAGGCATCTATTCATGGTGTTACATTAGAAGCAAAATATGAACCATTAACGCAAGAAAAGTATTTAAAAACAGAAAGTGAAATGCAAGAACTTTTTTCGCCAGAGATTATTGAAGAAACAAGACGTGTTTTGACAACTTGTCGTGCCACAATTCCAATGCATGATAAACACTTGCCAGCTTATCCTGTACCACACAATGGAAATGCTTATGAATACCTGCGAGGTTTATGTAAAATGGGCATTCAAAAAAGATTTTCTCATCAGAATATTCCTCATCAGTATATTGAAAGGTTGAAATATGAACTGCAAGTGATTCATGAAATGGGATTTGATGATTATTTCTTGATTGTGTGGGATTATGTTCGTTTTGCTAAAGTGAATAAAATTCAAGTAGGGGCAGGAAGAGGAAGTGCTGCCGGAAGTTTGGTGGCTTATGTTTTGGGGATTACCAATGTTGATCCACTCAAATATGATTTGCTGTTTGAACGTTTTTTAAATCCGGAACGTGTTTCTATGCCAGATATTGATGTTGATTTTCAAGACGATCGTCGTGATGAAGTTGTTCAGTATGTGGTTGAAAAATATGGACAGGAACATGTTGCACAAATTGTTACGTTTAATACATATGGACCACGTGTTGCGATTAAAGATATGGGTAAAGTCATGGGGCTTCCTTTGGCGCGTTTAGAAATTATTGCAAAAATGATACCGACGGGGCCGAAGAATAAAAAGACCATTACAACCATGTATCAAACATCAGCACAATTTCAATCAATGATTAATCAGGAACCGATCTTAAAGAAAATTATAGGAGCAACAAGTGTTATCGAACATTTACCTCGTAATATTTCAACACATGCAGCTGGTGTGATTTTATCAAAACAACCATTACGTGATGTGATTCCATTAGTCAAAGGACCAACATCAACATTGATGTCACAATATTCTAAGGATTATATTGAAGATGTGGGTTTATTAAAAATGGATTTTCTTGGTTTAAAGAATTTAACAATGATTGATTATATTTGTAAGGATATTCAACGTGATACTGGTGAAACAGTTATGTTAAATCAAATACCTTTAGATGATCAGAAAACTTATGAACTGATTTCAAAAGCAGATACATTTGGTGTTTTTCAATTAGAGTCTCAAGGAATGCGTAATTTGCTTAGAAAAATGAAACCCTATTGTTTTGATGATATTGTTGCTGCTATTGCTTTATTTAGACCAGGACCAATGGAAAATATTCCACTCTATCTAAAGCGTCGTGGTCATAATGAGAAAGTGACATATCCATTAAAAGAATTAGAGCCTGTTTTAAAATCAACATATGGCATTATGATATATCAGGAACAAATTATGCAAGTTGCTCAAATGATGGCAGGCTTTTCATTAGGAAAAGCAGATATCCTGCGAAAGGCAGTATCTAAAAAAGAGACTGCACTGATGCAATCTATGAAAGAAGAATTTTTAAATGGCTGTCTTGAAAAGGGATATCAAATAGAAAAAGCTAATGAAGTTTTTGAATTAATTGAAAAATTTGCGAATTATGGATTTGGGAAAGCTCATAGTGTGGCTTATGGCTATGTTGCTTATCAGTTAGCTTATTTAAAAGCAAATTATCCACTTTATTTCTTTGCTTCTATTTTATCTAATGAGCTTTCAAGTGAAACAACCAAATTACATTGTATTCAAGAGTGTAAAACATATCATGTTGATATTTTACCGCCTTCTGTGAATTATTCACAGGCGCGCTTTATGGTTGAGGATGGTCATATTCGTTATTCATTATTGGCTATTAAAAATGTTGGTTATGCAGGCTATAAAGCAATTGTTGAAGAAAGAAAAAATGGATTGTTTCAAGATATCTTTGATTTTGTGATAAGAATGGATGAATCAAAAGTTTCTAAAAAAATGTTAGAATCATTAATTGATGCTGGAGCGCTTGATGAATTTGGTATGTCACGACAAATGATTCATAAAAATTTAGATAGTATTAGAGATTATGGAAGTTTAAAGAATAGTTTGGGAATTGATGAAAAACCTGTTTTAACAGTTTATAAAGATACTCAGGAAGAAAAATTAGCAAGAGAAAAAGCTGTTTTGGGTATTTATTTATCAATGCATCCAATTGAACTAATGAAAGAGAAGTTACAAGTCGCATACGTTAATGTCTCTTCTTTATATGAATATATTGACCAGCATGTCAATATTGTTGTTCAATTACAAAGAGTGAAGAATATTACCGATCGTAAAGGTGATGAAATGTGTTTCATCGAAGGATTTGATGAAACAGGAAGTGTAGATGGTGTTGTATTTGCATCACGATATAAAAATATAGGTATGATGTTAAAGAAAGGAAACATTTGTCTTATCAATGGAAGAGTTGATATGAAAGATAAATTATCTTTCATTGTAGATAAGGCAAGAGTGATAGAATAGATATGGAAGAATTAGTGTTAATAGATGGAAATTATTGGTTGTTTAGTTCGTATTATGCAACTGCAGCAATGGGAAATTTAATGGTGAATAAAGATGGGATTCCAACCAATGCAGTCTTTGGATTTGCCAATCGCTTAGAAAATGTCATTAAGAAGAATCCTAAAGGGATTATGGTTGCTTTTGATGCAAAAGGAAAAACATTTAGAAGTGATTTATTAGAAGAATATAAAGGAACAAGAAAAGAAACACCTGAAGAATTAAAATGTCAGTTTGAAATTGCTAGAGAATTTTTAACTGCACATAATATCCCATTTTGTGAACTGGAAGGATATGAGGGTGATGATATTATTGGGACATTAGCCAAAAAAGCATCCCAGCAAGGTTATCAAGTGAACATTATGACAGGTGATAAAGATATGATGCAATTGGTAGATGAACATGTTCATGTCTATAAGCGTAATACGAAAACCAAAAGTGATGATGTGATTACACCAGAAACATTTTATGAAAAATATGAGTTACAGCCTGATCAAATGAGAGATTTGTTAGGATTAATGGGTGATAGTGCTGATAATATTCCTGGAATTCCTGGAGTAGGTGAAAAAACAGCTTTAAAATTATTGCATGAATATCAAACAATTGAGAATTTAAAAGAACATTGTGCAGAGATTAAAGGAAAAATGGGTGAAAAGATTAGAGCGAATATTGAACTTGGTATTCAATCTAAAGAAATTGCTACTATCTTAAGCGATATTCCATTAGATGTTACACTTGATGATTGCCATTATACTGGTTATGATTTTGAACAGTTAAAAGAATTTTATCAAAAGTATGATATGAATTCATTACTCAAAAAGATGTCTATGGAATCAAAATCACCAAAACAAACTGAATTTCATTATGAAGTTGTCACAAAGATGCCACCAATTACTCAAGATAGTAGTTTGTTAGGGGCAATTTATGATCAGAATTATCATAAATCTATTGTTTTAGGTTATGCTTTGTATAACAAAGATCAAGCATTTTATATTTCATTTGAAGATGCTTTAAAAGATCAGGATTTTTTAGATTATTTAAAGAATGAAAACTATAGTAAATATAGTTATAACATAAAGGCTCAAATTTTATCAGCAAGATGGAATGGCATTGAATTAAAAGGAATGGATTTTGATTTACAATTGGCTTCATATATTTTAAATCCTAGTCTAAAAGATGAAATGAAATATATTTGTGATTATTATGATTATGAGAGTGTTCAATATGAAGAAGAAGTGTTTGGAAAACTTGCTAAAAAACATATACCTGATACTGATGTATTGGCTAGACACACGGTTTCAAAAGCCAAAGCTATTTATGAACTCAAAGATCAAGCAATTCAAAAACTAAAAGATGAACAGCAATATGATCTTTATCAAAATTTAGAATTGCCAGTGACTTATATATTGGCTGATATGGAATATGTAGGAGCAAAGGTAGATATACAGGTCTTAAAAGAAATGGAAGTAGATTTTGATCAACAGATTAAACAAATTGAAGAAGATATCTATATGTTAGCAGATATGGAGTTTAATATTGCATCTCCTAAACAATTAGGAGAAGTCTTATTTGAAAGATTAGGTTTACCTAATGGCAAAAAGACAAAAACAGGTTATTCAACTTCTCAAGATATTTTAGAAAAGATTGAAGGACTTCATCCGATTGTGCCATTAATTCAAAAATATCGTATGTTAACAAAACTTTCATCAACATATGTCAAAGGATTACAGGAACAAGTGTTTCCAGATGGGAAAATACATACCATTTATAATCAGGCACTGACACAAACAGGGAGATTATCTTCAGTAGAACCAAACTTACAAAATATTCCAGTTCGACAAGAGGAAGGAAAATTGATTCGTAAAGCTTTTATACCAAGCCATGATTATTTGGTCACATTTGATTATTCCCAAATTGAATTGCGTATTTTGGCTCATTTAGCAGGTGTGCGTTCATTGATTGAAGCATTCAATCAAAATAAGGATATCCATACCCATACAGCTGCTTTGGTCTTTAAAGTGAAAGATGAAGAAGTGACTGCGAATATGCGTAGACAAGCGAAGGCAGTTAATTTTGGAATCATTTATGGAATGGGAGAATTTAAGTTATCTCAACAGATCGGAGTCTCTTTAAAAGAAGCGAAAGAATTTATTCGCAGATATTTTGAAGAATATCCAGAGATTAAAGTATATATGGATCAAATTGTTGAAGACTGCAAGAAAACAGGATATGTATCAACAGTTTTAAATCGTAAAAGATATATTCCAACCATCAATGATAAAAACTTTATGATTCGTGAACAGGCAAGGCGTTTTGCGATGAATTCACCGATTCAAGGAAGTGGTGCTGATATTTTAAAACTTGCGATGATTAAAGTGGATCAATTAATGAAGGATAAACATTTAAAATCTGAGATGATTTTACAAGTTCACGATGAATTGATTTTTGATGTTTATAAAGATGAATTAGATGAAATGATGAAATTAATTAAATCAGCCATGGTTGAAGCTTTCCAAATGGATGTTCCCTTAAAAGTTGATGGTGCTTATGCATCCAATTGGTATGATTTTAAGTAGGTGAGAAAATGCCAGAATTACCAGAAGTAGAAACAGTCAGACAAACTTTACGACAATTTATCTTAAATGAAAATATTGAAGGTATTGATGTCTATTATGATAAGATTATAAATGGTGATACACAAGAATTTATATCACGCTTAACACATCAAACATTAAGAGAGATTGATCGTGTTGGAAAATATTTGATTTTCTTATTAGATGAAGATGCATTTGTATCGCATTTAAGAATGGAAGGAAAGTATCATATTGTTGATAGCCAAACACCTGTTGATAAACACACACATGTTGTTTTCCATCTTCATGATGGACGAGATTTACGTTATATAGATACACGTAAATTTGGAAGGTTGGAACTTGTTGATCGCTATTTGTATCGTGAGCAACTGCCTCTCAATAAATTAGGGAAAGAACCATTTGATATAAGCAGTGAGGAATTATATGCTTTACTCCATAAAACATCTTTACCCATTAAGTCAGCCCTTTTAGATCAATCCATTATGTGTGGGATTGGAAACATTTATGCCAATGAAATCTGTTTCTTAATGAAAATTGATCCACGTACAAAAGCATCACGATTATCTAAAAAAAGAGTTGATGAACTAAGACAAGTTTCTATAGATGTTTTAAAACGAGCAATTGCTCAAGGTGGAACAACAATTCATTCTTTTGATGCTAATGGTATTCATGGATTGTTTCAAGTTCAACTCAATGCTCATGGACAAAAAGTATGTCCATGTTGTCAAGGAGCCATTAAAAAAATAATGTTAAATCAAAGAGGAACATATTATTGTCCAGTTTGTCAAAAAAGGAGGTACTGATATGATTCGTTGGGGAATTATAGGATTAGGAAATATTGCAATGAGATTTATTAATAGTTTAGCAAACAGTTCGCAAGGACATTTGTATGCTGTGGCATCACTAACACCTTCAAAGCGTGAGAGTTTTCATCAACAATATCCAGGTATTCATATGTATGATTCATATGAAAAATTATTGGATGATGAGTGTATTGATGCTGTTTATATCGCAACGCGTCATGCTGATCATTATCAATGGGCAAAGGCAGCTTTAGAAAAACACAAAGCAGTTTTATGTGAAAAGCCAGCGACTCTTTCCTATCAGCAAACAGCTCATTTATGCCAGTTGGCTAAGCAAAATCAGACCTTCTTTTTAGAAGCCATGAAAACAAGATTTGTCCCTTTAGTTGCAGAAATAAAAAAGGTCATTGAGTCTGGTGAAATTGGTGATGTGTTAAGGGTGGAAACAAGTTTTTGTTATGATGTGGATTATCGTGAAGGACATTATTTATTTGACTTACAGCAAGGTGGAATATTGTATGATGTAGGTACATATAACCTTGCGACTATTCTTGACTATATTCATTCACCACTCCAATCTATTGAAACAAAATGGGAGAAAAAATTTGGTGTTGATGCTTATGACTGGGTGGAATTAACTTTTGAAAGTGGACAAACAGCATTGTTAGAAATGGCAATGGATCGTCAAAAAGATAAACAAATGACAATTTATGGAACTTTAGGAAAGATTCAGGCGACACCATTTTATCGACCAGAATCAGCAGCAATTATTGTGAATGATTCTACACGTACTATTCATAAGTCTTATATTTATGATGACTTTTTCACTGAAATAGAAGAAGTTCACGATTGTCTTAAAAATCATCTTATTGAAAGTCCAAAAATGACATTTCAAGATTCTTTAAATTGTATGGCTATTATGGAAAAAATTAAGGAGTCTATGAATCATGACTAGAGTTATAGGCATAACTGGTTCTATAGCCGTTGGAAAGAGTACAGTGACAAATTACTTATTAACTCATGGATATCAGGTTATTGATGCTGATCAGATTTCACATCAGGCACTTTGTCAGGGAACAAGTTGTTATGAACAGGTGATTAAGAAATTTGATTGTCTAAATGAGGATGGAACGATTAATCGTCAACAGTTAGGACATATTGTTTTTCATGATTCTCATAAGAAACAACAATTAGAAGATATTATTCATCCTTATGTTATTGAAACAATGCAAAAAGCAATTGATGAATATCAGGGAAAATTGATTTTTTTGGATATTCCTTTACTTTATGAAGTTCATTTAGAAGCAATGTGTGATAAAGTGGTTGTGGTTTATGTTGATGAAAAGACGCAAATGGAACGTTTAATGAAAAGAAATCATATTGGTGAATCAGAAGCTTTGTTGCTTATGAATCAACAAATCTCTATTGAAAAGAAAAAAACAATGGCTGATTATATTATTGATAATCGTCTTCATTATGAAGACTTATATCAAAACATAGAAAGTGTATTAGAGGTGTTAAAAGATGAAACTATATATGAGTGATTTATATAGAGTTGAGCTTCATTATCCCTTAGATGATGTTCAAAACGATATTCTCTATTATTTATATCAGCCACTTGTGGGAGCACCAGCTATAAGTTTATATATGATGCTTGTGGTTGAAGGAAAAAGAATGCAAAAGATGGTGGCACCATCATCATTATCACGACTTGTTTCATTTATCTCAATGAGTCTTATAGAAATGGAAAAGAATTTTCGTTCTCTAGAGGCGATTGGTCTTTTAAAAACATATATTAAACATGATGAACACTATACTCAATATGTATATCAATTACAATCACCACTTTCTTTAAAAGCCTTTTTTAAAAATCAGATTTTAACTTCATTATTCACTGATTCTATGTCAGAAGAAGATTTTCAAAAAACGCTTCAATATTTCAAGATTTCTTTAGAAAATCTTGAAGATTATGAAGATGTTACAGCTAAATTTCAAGATGTTTTTACAATTCGTCATTTACATCAAAAAGGACGTCTATTAAAGTATAATGAAGATTTAAAAGAAAAATCTATACAACAAATTGAAACAACATATGATTTAGAACTTTTATATAAAAGCTTAGCAGATTATCAAATCAATCGTTCTAAATTATCAAACGATGATATTGAATATATAGTACAATTGGCTATTGTCTATTCAGTTGATGCTTTAAGCCTGGCGGGGTTGGTTAAGGATTCTATGCAGTCAAATGGTTTTCAAAGGGATCTTTTTAAAGTCAATATCAAAAAGTATTATGAAATGGATAATCGTGATCAGTTAAAGGAAGTTTATCATAAACAGCCATTACAATATCATACAACAGGAGAACAGTCACCACTTG
Organism: Candidatus Stoquefichus sp. SB1; assembly: GCF_001244545.1. Taxonomy (NCBI): domain Bacteria; kingdom Bacillati; phylum Bacillota; class Erysipelotrichia; order Erysipelotrichales; family Erysipelotrichaceae; genus Candidatus Stoquefichus; species Candidatus Stoquefichus sp. SB1. The sequence goes on from NZ_LN852694.1 coordinate 391,279, forward strand.
TATTACATATGCAGTATTTGGATAGTTTAACACCATATGAATTGTTGAAAGATAAACAAGGTGGAAAAGAACCGGTTTTCCATGATTTAATGATTGTTGAAATGTTGATGGTACAATTGGGATTACAGCCTTCAGTTGTTAATGTTTTAATTGAATATGTTTTAGGAAAAAATCAAAATCGTTTATCTAAACGTTATTGTGAAGCCATTGGTGCTTCATGGGCACGTAAGAATATTCATACAGCTATGGAAGCTTATCGAGAATTGATGGATAAAAGTGATGAAGAAGAAAAGGTTGAAGTGAAAGCAGTTGAAATAAAAGAAGAACAATCTGATGAATTAATGAATTTATTAAGTCAGTTGAAGGAGGGACAGTTATGAAAAGAGTAGGAGATATGATGGGTAACTTTGATATTGGACATATGAAACAAGAAAGTGTTTATGCATTATCAAAAGAACAGGATATACAGGAGTTTCTTAAGAAAAATCATCTTGATACATCGGTGATGGATGATTATTGGGTTGAGTTTTTAGATTTTCATGATGATTATCAAACATGTTTACATTGTCGCTCTTTAGAAAACTGTCCTAAAGAAAATAAGGGGATGAAAAAGAATCTTGTTTATCGTGATGGTGAAATTCTTATTGAGTTAGAAAGTTGTTTATATGGTAAAACTTTAGAAGAGAAACGTTTACTTTTAGAGAAATTTGTTGTGACAAATATGAATGAGCATTTATTATTAACTGATTTAACAAAATTGAAAATTGTTGAAAATGTTCAGCATTTATCACCAAATACCCAAGTGGCTTTAGCTCATATTCTTAAATATATTCAAGAACCAGCAAGTCAGGGCTTATTTTTACATGGTGAAATGGGAACAGGGAAAACAACACTTTTAGCTGGTTTAATGAATTCATTAGCTAAAAAGGGAAAAGAGATAGGATTTATTCATTTCCCTACATATCTTATTGATTTAAAAGCAAGTTTTTCTACAGGTGATAATGAATATGCTATGGAGAGACTAATGAAAGTGGACTATTTATTATTAGATGGCATTGGTGAAGAAAATGTAACAGCATGGTCAAGAGATGAAATTTTATTAACGATCTTATCTTATCGTTTATTAAATCAATTACCTACATTCTTTACCAGTATGTATGGTTATAAAGATCTTAAAAAGGTCTATACTATAAAAAAAGGTGATGAAATTCGTGCAAATACAATTATTTCAAAATTGAAAGCGCTAAGCATTGAAATAATGCTTGACGGAGGCAATTTGAAGTAATAGAATGATAACAAAAGTGTAGAATATATCAATGTTTTATGATAAAATCAAATTGCTATGAAGTGAGAGGAGAAGAATTATGGTGAAATGTATTGGAGTGCTAACTTCAGGTGGAGATGCTCCTGGAATGAATGCAGCGATTCGTGCTGTAACAAGAACTTGTTTAAATAAAGGAATCAAAGTTTATGGTGTAAGATTAGGCTATAAAGGATTGCATGATGGAGATTTTATGGAATTTGATAGTCATAGTACACGTAATATTATTAATATTGGTGGGACTTTCTTAAAATCAGCTCGTTTTCCAGAGTTTAAAGATCCTGCTGTGAGACTTGAAGCCATTGAACAAATGAAAAAAGTAGGAATGGAAGCTTTGGTTGTTATTGGTGGCGATGGAAGTTATAATGGTGCATTAAAATTAACAGAAATGGGAATTAATTGTATTGGTATTCCTGGAACAATTGATAATGATATTCCTGATACAGAATTTACAATTGGATTTGATACTGCATTAAATACAATTGTAGATGCTTTAGATAAATTAAGAGATACTTCAAGTTCTCATCAAAGATGTACAATTCTTGAAGTTATGGGAAGAAGATGTGGAGATTTAGCCGTTCATGCTGGTCTTTCTTGTGGAGCTGAAATGATTGTAACAAGTGAAAGTGGATTTAATCAAGAAGAGATTATTGAAACTTTAAAACGTTCAAAAGCTTCAGATAAAAAACATGCTTTGGTTGTTATTACTGAACATATTACAGATGTTCATGAACTTGCAAAACGTATTGAAGAAGCGACTGGATTTGAAACACGTGCTAATGTTTTAGGACATATGCAAAGAGGTGGAAGTCCAACTGCAAGAGATCGTGTTTTAGCTACACGTATGGGTATTAAAGCTGTTGAATTGCTTGAAGAAGGAAAAGGTGGATTATGTGTCAGTGATGTAAGAGGTGAAATTGTAGGTTTACCTATTGAAGAAGTCTTAGGTCATAAACGTAAAGTCAATCAAGGTATTTACGAAGATGTATTAAAACTTCGTTAATATAAATATGAGGGTATAGGAGATAAAGTAAAGTATGAAAGAAAAAATGAAAAAGACGAAGATTGTTTGTACAATCGGACCTGCATCTGAAAGTCCAAAGATGTTAAAGAAATTAGTTTTAGCTGGAATGAACGTGATGCGTTGTAATTTTTCTCATGGTGATTATGAAGAACATGGAGCAAAAATGCAAACTATGCGTGATGTAAATGCTGAACTTGGAACTCATTGTGCAATTCTTTTAGATACGAAAGGACCTGAAATTCGTACTGGGGATTTCGAAGGTGGCGTAACTGAATTTAAAAAAGGACAAGTTTCTACAATTTGTGTAGAAGACATCGTTGGGACATCAGACCGTTTTACTATTACTTATAAAGATTTATATAAAGATGTTAAACCTGGTGGATTTATTTTGGTTAATGATGGTCAAGTTGAATTATTAGTTGATCATGTGGAAGGAACTGATATTGTTTGTGTTTGTGCAAATGATGGTAAAGTAAAAAATAAACGTGGTATTAATGTACCAGGTATTGAATTAGGATTTGAGTTCGTATCTGAAAAAGATAGAGCTGATATTGAATTTGGATGTAAAGAAAATGTTGATTTTATTGCAGCATCATTCGTTCGTCGTCCACAGGATGTTTTAGACATTAAGAAAATTCTTGTTGAAAATGGAAAACCTGAAATTCAAATCATCGCTAAAATTGAAAACAGCGAAGGTGTTGAAAAAATGGATGATATTATAAAAGTTGCTGATGGAATCATGGTTGCTCGTGGAGACTTAGGTGTTGAAGTTCCTGCTGAAGATGTACCATTAATCCAAAAACAATTAATTACAAAATGTAAAGAAGCTGGAAAAGTTGTTATTACTGCAACTCAAATGTTAGAATCTATGCAAGAAAATCCTAGACCAACTCGTGCTGAAGTTAGTGACGTTGCAAATGCTATTTATGATGGTACTGATGCAATTATGTTATCTGGTGAATCTGCACAAGGGAAATATCCTGAAGAAGCAGTTATGGTTATGAACAAGATTGCTTTAAAGACTGAATCAACTTTAGATTATGCTTCATTACATAGAAAAGCAGTCAGAACTGCAACTGATGATGCATCAGAGGCTATTTGTATGTCAGTTGCTGAAATTGCAACAAAATTCAACGTTGCTGCAATTGTTGCTTTCACTGAATCAGGATTTACTGCTAAGAAAATGTCAAGATATAGACCAGAATGCCCAATTATTGCGGCAACACCAATTGATGATACATTAAGAAAATTAGCATTAAACTGGGGTGTTAAAGCTGTTTCTTGTAAACAAATGGAAACAACTGAAGGTTTATTAAATTTAGCAGAAGTTATTGCTAAAGAAAATGGTATTAATGCTGGTGAAACAATTTTAGTAACTGGAGGAACACCAGGTATTAAAGGAACAACAAGTTATTTACAATTAGTCAATGTAAAGTAGGATTTATTCCTACTTTTTCTTTAAAAAAATATACTTACATATGTAAATATATTGATAATATGACTTTGTGAAATTAAAAACGAAAAAAATCTGATTTTTTCATAACTTTTACACATTTTTATGGTATTCTATTTTTGAGGTGAAGTTATGTTTAATCATACATCCTATAAAATTAAAATATCAGCTTATGTCTTCTTTATTGTCAATTTATTGAGAACGTGTGTACGTGAGATAAATCGATTTATTGAACTAGGAAGTCCAAGTGATTTACTTATGGAAACAGTTTTGGGAATTATTAATAGTATCATTATGTATTTTATTGTATCTTTATTGATCTATGCGATAAGTAAAGTTATTGAACGTTTTGAAATTTTGAATCATAAAGAAGTTGTTTCTAAATTAGAAAATTAAAACATTTTCATTATATTTTATGTTATTGTCATATTAATGGAGGAGATATATGTTAAATAAAATATCAAAAATTTTGAAGGTATGTGCATATATTTTCTTGATTGGAAATATAGGCAGAGAGGCATATCATATTGCGATTAGTACATCTTATTTAAATACAGGCGAATTGATGGGTGTTGAATCAATGATTATGATGCTGTGGTCATGTTTTATGTCTTTTCTATTTGCACTTATTATTTATGGTTTTGCAGAAATTATAGAGTATTATGAAAATGCACGTGAGAAAAACGCAGATGACTTGACAAAATCGGATAATGATGTAAAATAATGCTACAAGCAATGATTTAGGATATGTTTCTATAAGCATCTTGTTAAGAGAGAAAACGGCTGGTGAAAGTTTTCCAGGATATATAGAAATACTCCCTAATAGCTACACTCGAAAGAGAATGTCGTGTTGTCGCGTTAAGACTTAGAGGTTATCGTAAGATAATGAATAAAGGTGGTACCACGAGATTTCGTCCTTTGGATGAAATCTCTTTTTTTTATGAAAGGAGGAAGTCATGGTGTGTGAACAAATGATAAAAGAAAAACAGCATACTGATTTAAAAATTACACTGACAACACTCTTTTGTAAAACAAATAGTCATATTTATCATGATTCTTATGATTATCTCATAAAAATGAAGCAACAATGGATAATATGGACAGGTTTTGTCACCTGTTATAAGATGAGTATATAACATCAAAAGAAAACCATTGAAAAATAGAAATAAAGATGAAATTGGAGGAAAGAAAGATGAGAGATTTTAAAAATGAAGATGTTTTAAATACTTTGAATCATTCTTGTGCCCATGTGATGGCACAAGCAGTCAAACATTTATATCCAGAGGCTAAATTTTGGGTTGGACCTGTGGTAAGTGAAGGATTTTATTATGATATTGATTTAGGTGATCAAGTGATTACTGATGAGGATTTACCAAAGATTGAAAAAGAAATGAAAAAGATTTGTAAGGATGGTAAACGTATTGTGAGAGTTGAAATTTCTAAAGCAGAAGCTTTAGAAATGTTTCAGGATGATCCTTATAAAATTGATTTGATTGGTGGGTTAGAAGATGGTCAGATTACTTGTTATCGTCAAGGAGATTTTGTAGATTTATGTCGAGGACCACATGTTGAAACTGTAAAACAATGTAAGAATTTTAAGTTATTAAAACATTCTGGTGCTTATTGGAAAGGTGATAAGAACAACAAAGTATTACAAAGAATTTATGGTGTTTGTTTCCCAACACCAGAAGAGTTACAGGAACATTTAGATTTCTTAGAAGAAGCAAAGAAAAGAGATCATAAAAAATTAGGAAGAGAATTAGATTTATTTATGATGAGTGAATATGCTCCTGGAATGCCTTTTTTCTTACCACATGGAATGTTATTAAGAAATACACTAGAACAATACTGGTATGAAGAACATGCTAAAGAAGGCTATGAATTTATTAAAACACCAATCATGATGTCTAAAGAATTATGGGAAGTTTCAGGACATTGGTATAATTATAAAGAAAATATGTATACAAGTTATGTTGATGATCGTGAATTTGCAATTAAACCAATGAATTGTCCTGGTAGTATGTTAGTCTATAAGAACGGTTTACATTCATATAAAGACTTACCACTTCGAATGGGAGAACTTGGTCAGGTTCATAGACATGAAGCTAGTGGAGCTTTAAATGGCTTATTTAGAGTTCGTACTTTTACTCAAGATGATGCTCATATCTTTATGACACCAGATCAGATTGAAAGTGAAGTTGTAAGATTGATTGCATTTATTGATCGTGTTTATACAAACTTGGGATTACCATATGAAATTGAATTATCTACAAGACCAGAAGAAAAATATATTGGTGAAATTGAAATATGGGATAAGAGTGAGGCTGCTTTAGCAGCTGCATGTAAGGCTGCTGGTAAGGATTACAAAATTAATCCTGGAGATGGTGCTTTCTATGGTCCAAAATTAGATTTCCATGTGAAAGATTCTTTAGGAAGAGTTTGGCAATGTGGAACAATTCAGTTAGATATGAATTTACCTGAAAGATTTGATTTAACTTATGTAGATCATAATGGTGAAAAAGTGAGACCGGTTATGTTACATAGAGTTATCTTTGGATCTATTGAAAGATTTATTGGTATTTTGATTGAACATTTTGCTGGAGCTTTCCCATTATGGTTAGCACCAACTCAAGTAAAAGTGATTCCAGTTAAAAATGAATATCATTTAGAGTATTCTAAGGAAGTTTATCAATTATTAGAAGCTAAAGGAATACGTGTAGAGTTAGATGATCGTGAAGAAAAATTAGGTTATCGTATTCGTGAAGCACAGATGAAAAAGATTCCTTATCAGTTAGTATTAGGAGATAAGGAAAGAGATGAAAGAACAGTGACTTATCGTCAATACGGGGAACAAAAACAAACAACTGTTTCACTTGATGAATTTGTGGCAATGGTTTTAAAACAAATTGCAGACAAAACAAGATAAGAAAAGGTCCGTTTGGACCTTTTCAAATATGATGAAAAAGTATTGACTATCGTGTTACCCTATAGTGTAACATGAGAATATGTCAAAAGAAAGGAGACCTATATGAAACTGATATTACATTATTTAAAAAGATATAAAAAGTTACTTATATTGAATATGATATCTGTTTTTGGTTTTGCTTTGGTTGAATTAGGTCTGCCAACAATTATTGCCAATATGATTGATTATGGAGTTTCAACCCAAAATCAAAACTATTTATATTCTATGTGGTTTTTTGCCATTTTTATTTCATTATTAGGTGTTGCTGGAACGATTTTATTAGGATATTGTTGTGCGAAAATATCTACATCAATTACAAAAGATATTCGTAATGATATTTTTACAAAAGTACAAACTTTTTCTCCTTATGAATTTAATCGTTTTGGCATTTCATCTTTAATTACACGTACGAATAATGATGCTTTTCAAATCCAAATGTTTATTAATGTTATATTAAGAACAGCTTTATTAACACCTGTTATGGTCGTTATTAGCTTTGTTATGACATTAAAGACATCTTTAGAACTATCTCTCATTATTGCTGCAACATTACCAATAGTTGTTATTGGAGTCATTATTGTTGCTAAGGTTTCTGAACCAATGTCTCAAAAACAACAAACTTCATTAGACCAATTGAATCGTATATCTCGTGAAAATTTATCTGGTTTAAAAGTGATTCGTGCCTTTGGTAATGATCAATATGAACAACAACGTTTTAATGAAACTAATGATGTCTTTACAAAGTATACAAAAAACATATTTAAATTAATGACATTAACGCAACCCGTCTTTTATTTATTAATGAATATAGCAACTTTACTGATCTTTTTTGTTGCCAGTCAAATGATTAATACTGGTTCTTTGCAAGTTGGAAAACTTGTGGCTTTTCAGGATTATTTATTCCATGCTATGTTTTCTATGATGCTTTTTTGTAGTGTGTTTGTCATGTATCCACGTGCAGCCGTTTCAGCTAAGCGTATTCAGGAAGTTTTAACAACCAAAAGTCATATTCAGGATGTCGATTGCTTAGATGTGCCTGAGGTGAGCCAACATTCAATCTCTTTTGAACATGTAACATTTGCTTATCCGGATAGTGAAATTCCCGTCTTAAAAGATATTTCCTTTCAGGCAAAAGAGGGAGAAACTGTTGCTTTTATAGGAAGTACAGGTTCTGGTAAAAGTACATTGATTAACTTGATTCCCCGTTTTTATGATATTACAGTTGGAAAAATTATGATTGATGGTATGGATATTCAAGATTATTCAATGGAAGCATTAAGGAATAAAATAGGTTTTATTCCCCAAAAAGCGATGTTATTTACTGGAACAATTGCAGATAATTTAAGATATGGGAAATCTGATGCATCATTAGATGAATTAAAACATGCAGCTACTGTTGCACAAAGTTATGATTTCATTATGGAAAAACCACAAGGTTTTGATGAAATGATTACTGAAAGTGCAACAAACGTTTCTGGTGGACAGCGTCAGCGTTTAAGTATTGCCCGAGCAATCATTAAAAAGCCAGAAATCTATATTTTTGATGATTCTTTTTCAGCATTAGATTTTAAAACAGATGCTGCACTGAGATTTGCCCTTAAACAAGAAACAAAACATTCAATTGTACTGATTGTTGCTCAACGAATTTCAACAATTATGGATGCTGATCGTATTATTGTGTTAGATGAGGGGCGCATTATTGGTCAAGGAACACATCAAGAACTCTTAAAGACATGTTCAATTTATCATGAGATTGCTTTATCACAGTTAAGTGAGGAGGAATTGCGTTATGAATAAGAAATGGCAAACTTTTAAGACCTCTATTCAACAACTCTCACCATTTATTTCACCTTACAAATGGGGCTTCTTTTTAGCTATGTTTATGGTTGTAGTGACATGTTTTGCATTGTCTGTTTCTCCTATGGTAGAAGGAATGATTACTTCTTTGCTAATGAAAAATGCGACTGATATTGCTAATCATGTCCCACAAGCTACAGTTGAATTTGATAAAGTCATTCAAATTATTGGTGTTTTGATTGGTTTGTATTTATTAAAAACCTTGTCTCAATCCATCACAACAATTACACTTACAAATTCTATTCAAAGTGCAATGCATGATTTACGTAATGCTCTTCAAGATAAAATTCGTCAATTACCTGTCAGTTATTTTGATACTCATCAATTTGGTGATATTTTAAGTCGTATTACAAATGATGTTGATACATTATCAAATGCCTTACAACAAACACTAACAGAACTTATCCGAGGTGTTTTGATGCTAACATTAGCAATTGTCATGATGTTTAATATCAACGTTGTTATGACATGTATTGTTTTATTCATTATTCCATCAGCTTTGCTGATTACACGATTCATTGTGAAACGTTCACAACGACAATTTCAGGCTCAACAAGATGCTTTAGGTGAACTCAATGGCGCAATTACAGAAATGTATACAGGATATAATGAAATATTGTTGTTTAATAAACAACAGCAGTCAATTCATCAATTTAAAAAGATTAATGATAATCTTTGTCATCATGCTTTTAAAGCTCAGTTCATGTCATCCATTATCTCACCTTGTATTTCTTTGGTAACCTATATTATTATAGGAACAATTGGTTTTGTAGGGAGTCTTTATGCTATTCAAGGTCAATTATTGATTGGTGAACTACAAGCTTTTGTGAGATATATTTGGCAAGTCAATGACCCTATATCTCAAGTCAGTAATTTATCTTCGCAGATTCAGTCAGCATTTGCTGCAACCCATCGTATTTTTGAGGTTTTGAATGAAAAAGAAGAACCGCCAATAGAAAAAGTACATGAACTTGAGAGTGTGATTGGCCATGTTGAATTAGATCATGTTTGTTTTGGTTACCATGATAAAGAAGTTCTCCATGATTTAGATGTCGATATTAAAAGTGGTCAAATGGTTGCTGTTGTAGGCCCAACAGGTTCAGGAAAAACAACATTAATTAGTTTACTGATGCGATTTTATGATCCAACTTCTGGTAGTATTCGGATAGATGGAGTAGATATTAAAGACATGCCAAGAGAGAAACTTCGTTCTATTTTTGGTATGGTTTTACAAGATACATGGTTATTTCATGGAACGATTTATGATAATATTCGTTATGGACGGATAGATGCCCGTCGTGATGAAGTGATTGAGGCTGCTAAACAAGCGAATGTTGATCACTTTATTCGAACATTGCCAGAAGGCTATGATATGATTGTCAATGAAGAGGCAAATAATATATCGCAGGGTGAAAAACAGTTATTAACAATTGCTCGTGCAATTTTGAAAAATCCACCAATTATGATTTTAGACGAAGCCACTTCATCGGTTGATACACGTTTAGAGCATATGTTACAGGATGCAATGCAAAAAGTGATGCAGGGACGTACAAGTTTTGTGATTGCTCATCGTTTGTCTACAATTCGTAATGCGGATTTAATTCTTGTGATTAAAGATGGTTATTTAATAGAAAAGGGAACCCACGAACAGTTAATAGCACAACAGGGATTTTATCAAAAACTTTATAATGCACAATTTCAAGATGATGTGTTAGAAGAAAAATAAAGAAGTTTGTAAAATTGTATAAGAAAGCCTTTACAATTTTGTCAAAATATGCTATTTTATATCCAGTAGTTCAGTATTGTAATTATTAAGTTAAGCAAGACCTGATTACATAATTATTTTTAATTATGCAATCAGGTCTTTTTACATGAAGGAGGAAATTTATGAAATTGTATAGTGTTGCAAATGGGCGTACAAAAAATATTGAAGAAGTGAGTGATGAAGCTTTTTCACAAAAAATGATGGGTGATGGTATAGCGATTATGTCTTGTGATGGATGCGTTTATGCTCCAGCTGATGGAGAAGTGACAATGTTATTTCCAACTCATCATGCAATTGGGATAAAGACAACTTTAGGGATTGAAATTCTTATTCATATTGGAATTGATACTGTAGAAATGAATGGGGATGGTTTTGTGGCATTTGTTAAACAAGGTGATAAAGTCAAATGTGGTGATTTATTAATTCAATTTGATCTCAATAAGGTGATACAAGCAGGATATGAGCCGGATATTATGGTTATTTTGACAAATACATCACAATATCAGAAGATGATTAAGACAACGCAAGATGAAATCGCTGTTCATGATGTATTACTAGAAATAGAATAGGTGATGATATGATAATTAAGAGGGTACTCAATAACAATGCTGTTATGAGTTTAGATAAGAACAATGAAGAAATTATTGTGAAGGGAAAAGGAATTGCTTTCCAAAAGAAAAATGGTGACAGCATTGATGAAAAGAAGATTGATAAAATATTTGTCATTGATAATCAAGATACAAATCGACGTTATCAGGAAATTCTAGTGAATATTCCTGATGATTGTATCACCGCCTGTGAAGCGATGATTGATGTCATTAAACAGCATGTTGATAAAGAATTAAGTGATAAGATTTATGTAACTTTAACAGATCATATTTTTAATTTATTAGAAAGAATTCAAATGGGAATTGTTTTTGACAATACATTGCTTTGGGATGTGAAAAGATTATATCGACAAGAATATCAGGCAGGATTGTTGGTTGTTGAGATGATTAGAAAAACTTTTGATGTGAAGTTAGATGATGATGAGGCCAGTTTTATTGCATTACATATTGTTAATGCACAAATTAATGCTAATTTTAGAGATGTTATTGAACTAACAGGAATGATTGATGATATCTATGATATTGTAGAAAGTGATTTTGCTTTAACAATTGATAAAGATGGATTGGAATATACACGTTTTATTATGCATTTGAGAGTTTTCTTTGAAAGAATAATGAACAAACAACATATGAAATCAGAGAAAAGTCAAACATTATTGAATACATTAAAAAAAGAATACCCTAAACAATATCAATGTGTTATGCACATTTTAGAATATGTATCTATGAAATATGAGGAACCATTGGAAGGAGAAATCTTATATTTATTAGTTCATGTTATTAAATTAACAGATTAATAAGTATTGATGAATAGAAAGGAGGTGGGCAGTATCTTAAACTGGATAGTGACAGTACGGCTGGCTAGACCTTTATTTTAATAACTATATTAAAGTGGAGGAGAAAAAAGATGAGTCATAAAGAATTAGCAGTAGCGATTTTGTCAAAAGTGGGTGGAGGAGAAAATATTAAATCTGTTACACACTGTATGACAAGATTAAGATTGATTTTAAATGATATTGAAAAAGCCAATCAAGATGAATTAAAAGCAATGGATGAAGTCATGGGAGTTGTCTATAAAGGTGGGCAGTTACAATTGATTATTGGTCCAACAGTCACAGATTTATATGATGAAGTAATGCAACTTTTACCAGTCAAACAGAGTGATATTAAGGTTGATGAAAAAGTCAGTGAACCTGTGAAAAAAGATTGGAAGTATTATATTAATGAAGTGATGGGAACATTGGCTGGTTGTATGACACCAATGATTCCAGTCTTATTGTGTATGGGGATTGCTAAAGCAATTGTTGCAGTTTTGGGTCCACAATTATTAGGAGTTTTAACAGAAAGTGATAGTTTATATGTTTTATTTACTTTTGTAGGAGATGCGGGATTATACTTTATTCCTATTTATGTAGGATATACAGCAGCTAAAAAATTTGGAATGAATGAATTGATGGGAATGTTTTTAGGAGCCATTCTGATTCATCCAACATTAATTCAGATGGCAACAGATGGAACAAAGTTTGATGTTTATGGAATTCCAGCATCAGTACAGAATTATACATCATCTATTATTCCAATTATATTAACAATCTGGATTGCATCTTATGTAGAACGTTTCTTTAAAAAGTATACACCAGATGTCTTAAAAGTCTTTGGTATTCCATTAGGAACATTGTTTATTATGTTACCTTTAGAATTATGTTTATTTGGCCCATTAGGTGCTTTTTTAGGACAATATATCTGTCAGGGAATTATCGGTTTATATGATATTGCTGGACCACTTGCGGTTGGTATTGTTGGAGCCACTTTCTCATTATTAGTTTTGACAGGTATGCATAATGTTTTAATGGCATTCTTGTTTATGACTTTCCCAATGATTGGTTATGATGCTTTTATTATGCCAGCTATTTTAGCTTGTAGCTGGGCTGGTGCAGGTGTGACACTTTGCTGTTTATGGAAATTTAAAGATAAAAAGAAAAAATCATTAACTTTTGGTTATTTTATTACATGGTTATTTGGTGGTGTAGGGGAACCTATGTTATATGGTTTAAATATTCCTTATAAGACACCACTATATGCTGGCATTGCTTCTGGATTTATTGCTGGTGTAGTAACTGGGTTATTAGGTTTAAAAGCATATGTATGTACACCATCTAATGGTATTTATGGATTAACTGCATTTTTAGGCGGACCTAACTCAAATTATATTATTTTAGCTATTTCACTTGTTGCAAGTGTTGTTATTGGTTTTGTTGTGATGTGGTTTATGAAATTAGATGAAAGTTTAGCGTAGGTGAATTTATGAAATATTTTACACATGAAAAGTTATCTGAACATTTATATCGCATTACTGATATTACGGGTGTGTGTTGTTATTTGGTTATTGGGAGTCAAAAAGCCTGCTTATTAGATACTTGTAATGGGATTGGTAATTTACGAGAATATGTTGCTCAAATAACAACTCTTCCTATATTTGTCATTTTAACTCATGGCCATCTTGATCATATGGGTGGAGCTGGTTTGTTTGAAGAGGTTTATATGAATCATGCAGATTTACCTGTTTTTCAAAAACATGGTGATATGGCTTTTCGTATTACTGATACTAAGCAACATAGTGATGTGCCAATAGACGAGGATGATTTTGTTTTGACATATCAGGGAGATATTCAAGATATTACCAATCAGGATACTTTTGATCTTGGTGACATCACGATTCAAATGATTCTGGTGAAAGGACATACTCTAGGTATGATGTGTCCCCTTATTTTAGAAGAGAGAACTGTGATTTTTGGAGATGCATGTGGCGTTGGCGTTTTATTGTTTGATGAATATTCATCATGTGTATCTGAATATCGAAAAAGTTTGATATATTTAAAGACTTTTGAAGATGATTATGATTACGTTTATCGTAATCATGGGACATTTGTATCTGAAAAAGCATTATTAGATAATGTGATTGCTTGCTGTGATTTGATTTTAGCAGGGAAAGATGATCATGTACCAACTGTTTTCCATGGCATAGAATTATTTGCCTGTCATCAATTAGATGCTTCAGGTCATAACAGAGCTGATGGGCAAGAAGGTAATATTTTATATTCAATTGATAAAGTTCAATAGATAAGAGGGTTATGATGAATGAAGTCATAACCCTTTCTTGATAATTCTTTTACTTTTATATAAAAGTTGTGTATAATAGAAAAAACAAGAGAGGGTATATTATGAGTATCAGGGGAATTAAAAACAAAGCAGATGGGATTTATATGAAATATCGGAAACAGATTATACCAGAATTCTTTTATGTTGGCTACGTGGGGTTGCTGGCACAGTATTTAAGAAGTGGTCTGTTTTCTTTCTTTGTCTCTTTGTTTTTATGTCCTATCGCACATGGATATGTGAAATGCGCAATGAAGTTAGTGGATGATGAACATCCATTAATTGATTATCATCAATCAATGATTGGCATTATTGAGTTTCCAAGAGTTGCTCCTGCATATTTAATGAGAAAAGCTATTATTTTGTTTATAACTCTTCTTTGTGCTTTACCGATTTTGTTATCTGTTCATTCATTAATACCAGAGTTTTCTTTAGAATGGATATCATCATTAGGGAATACCTTGATCCAAACAGAATTTTTTGTACCAAATTTTGAAGAAATTCATGTTTTAATGAGCAATAGTCTACTCATTTTGAATATTATAGTATGTATCTTCGTTTATTTGTTTTTAACTGCTTTATTTACACCGGTTCCTTATGTGATGGAATTAGAAGAGTTTTCATGGAGTGAGTGTATTTCTTATTCTATTCGTTTAATGAGGGGACATATGATTGATTTTTTGATGTTATATGTAAGTTATTTTATTAGGCATGTTATTTATTGGATGATAACAGGTTTATGTATGTTGGTAATTGGTTCGTTAAATGAAATATTGACTTTGTTTTGTATGGTGACATCATTGTTTTTATATATTGAAATATTTAAAGGACGTTTTGAAATTGCTAAATATTTATTTTATCAGGAAATAAGAGGGGATCATGATGAGAGAAATAGAGGGAATTAAAAGGGTTATTGTTAAAGTGGGTTCATCTTCTTTATGTAATCAAAAAGGTGAAATTGATAAAGAAAAAATTTTATATTTAATATTACAAATTTCAAAATTAATAAAAGATGGATATTCAATTGTTTTGGTATCTTCTGGTGCCATTGCCGCAGGAATGGGATCTTTGCAGTTATCAGCTAAGCCTCAGACAATTCCTGAAAAACAAGCTTTGGCTGCGATTGGACAAGCCCAATTAATGCAGATATATGAAGAAATATTCCAGCTTTTTGATTTAAAATGTGCTCAAGTTTTACTTAATCATGGTGATTTTGATGATCGCAAACGCTTAATGAATTTATCAAATACAATGCATGCTTTGATGGATTATGGCGTGATTCCAATTGTCAATGAGAATGATGCCTTGGCAGTAGAGGAAATTAAGGTTGGAGATAATGATACATTAGCTGCTTTGTTAGTTCCTGTTGTTGATGCCGATTTACTGGTTTTGGTGAGTGATATAGATGGTCTTTATACGAGCAATCCACATCACAATCCAGATGCCAAACTCTTAAAATTTGTCAATCATGTAGATAAAAATATTGAAGACATGGCAGGAGGTTCATCATCTCAATTTGGAACAGGTGGAATGATGACAAAAATTCGAGCTGCAAAGATTGTGAATGATTATGGAAGACATCTTGTTATTGTTAATGGCAGTAAAGAAAATAGTTTATTGCATATATTTGATGACACTCAAGAGGGTACATGGTTTAATGGGAAAAGTGGTAAGAATCTAAATGCTAAATTACATTGGATTGCTTATCGAACACATTCTAAAGGGCAATTAATGATTGATGATGGTGCTAAAAAAGCTGTTTTTGAGCGTAAAAGTTTATTACCAAGTGGTATTTGTCATGTCGATGGTCATTTTTTAATGGGGCAGGTTATTGATATTGTTGATCAAAATAATGAAATGATTGCTAAGGGGATTAGCAATTATTCGAGTGAAGAAATTAAATTAATTATGGGGCATAATAGCAGTGATATTGAATCAATATTAAATTATAAAGATTATGATGTTGTTGTTCATGCCAATAATATGGTTATTTTAGGAGGGGAAAATAATGGATGAGACTTTATTAAAACAATTACAATTGGCTAAAAATGCAAGTCGTGCTATGATGAATATCGGAACAAAAACAAAGAATATAGCATTAGAGAAAATATCACAAGCCTTATTGACGCATATACCTGAAATTATTCAGGCGAATCAAAAAGATCTTACCAAAGCCAAAGAAAATCATATGAGTGATGCCATGATTGATCGTCTATTACTCAATGAAGAACGTATTTCGTCAATAGCACAGGATGTTTTAAAATTAGTGACGTTATCAGATCCAGTTGGTGATGTTATTCGTGAAATTCATCGTCCGAATGGATTGCTCATTAAGCAGGTTCGTGTTCCTATTGGTGTTTTTGGTATTATTTACGAATCACGTCCAAATGTCACTGTAGATATTGCCTGTTTATGTATAAAATCAAGTAATGTTTGTGTTTTAAAAGGTGGAAAAGAAGCTTTTCATTCTAATCAGATTTTAACAACAATTATGCAAGACGCTGTTAAGGGGCTTTTACCAGACAATAGTATTCAGCTAGTTCAAAAAAATGAGCGCTTTATTGTGACACAACTCATAACGGCTAATGATTATGTTGATGTTGTTGTTCCAAGGGGTGGTAAAGGTTTGATTCAACATGTTGTTCAAAATGCAACTGTTCCAGTTATTGAAACCGGAGCTGGAAACTGTCATTTATATATTGATAAAGATGCTGATTTAAAAAAGGCTATTGATATTAGTGTTAATGCCAAGATTCAAAGACCATCAGTTTGCAATGCTATAGAAACCATTCTTGTGCATAAAGATATTGCAGCAATCTATTTACCAGCGATGGTTGAAGCTTTTGATGGACGCGTTGAAATTCGTGGCGATCAAATGACTCAAAAGATAATAACTTGTCCATTAGCAACTGATGAAGATTATGCGACTGAATATGATGATTATATTGTTGCTATAAAAGTTGTTGATTCAATTGAAGAGGCAATTAATCATATTTATCAGTATTCAACAAAGCATTCTGAAGCGATTATTACGGAAAACCAAGATAGTGCAAATCTATTTATGAATTCTTTAGATTCGGCATGTGTTTATCATAATGCTTCTACTCGTTTTAGCGATGGTGGAGAATTTGGATTTGGAGCAGAACTTGGTATCAGTACTCAAAAATTACATGCCAGAGGACCATTGGCTTTAATTGAAATGACATCATTCCAATATAAGATTTATGGTCAGGGACAAACTAGGGAATAAAAAAAGACTGAATTCAGTCTTTTTTTTGGCAATAATCTTCATTTTGATGAGATATATAATGGATAAATGCACATATTGCTGCAATGATATAACTTATAACAATAGGTGTCATCATTTGTGATGAATCAGTAAACTCAAAATTATAATCTCCAGCAAGAAATACAGAATTTG
Source organism: Candidatus Stoquefichus sp. SB1 (assembly GCF_001244545.1). NCBI lineage: Bacteria > Bacillati > Bacillota > Erysipelotrichia > Erysipelotrichales > Erysipelotrichaceae > Candidatus Stoquefichus > Candidatus Stoquefichus sp. SB1. The sequence continues at coordinate 408,849 of NZ_LN852694.1, forward strand.
TTAAACTCATCACCATAAGAATCAATAAGATTTGAGAAGTGATTGATTGAACAACAAAGAAATGAGCAATTGTATTGAGTTTAACTAAGGTTGATCCATTCTTTTTATCAGTATATTGCTTTAAAAACTGATAAGAAAAACGCATGATGAAATAATAGATAATAAAACTAAAAACGACAGGAATTGATAAATTCATAAAAATATAGTAGGTTAAGATTGCTAACAAGGCTATAATCCATGGAAAATAAGAAATAATATCAAATTTATCAAGTTCCTTGAAATCATCATGATCTTTTAAGAGGTAATCAATAGAAACATGAAATATTTCTGCAATTTGAGTTAAGATTTCAATATCAGGATAACTTTCATTGGTTTCCCATCTGGAGACTGTTTTGTTGGAAACATTTAATTGATCTGCTAATTCTTGTTGTGTCATGTGATACTTTTTGCGTAATTGTATACACTTTTTAGAAAATATATCGTTCATAATTCGCCCTCGCTTTCTATAAATATTGTAACATAGAAAATGCATAATGGACTCCCAGATTTAAAGAATAATTCTCAAATATTGAGAAAATCGTTTTCTTTTGATAATTTTGATTGACAATAGTTAGTCGACTAACTATAATAGTTAGTGCACTAAGTAATGAGAGGTGAAAAAGCATGAAATATGATAAATTGAGTATAATTATGGAGGAACTGAAAAAAGTTGGAAAATTACATCATAAGTTAATGATAATGTATTGTGGCGATATGACACCTGATCAGGGAAAGCTATTATATCTCATTAGAAATGAAAAGATGAATCAAAAAGAAATTGCGAATCATCTCCATATTACTGAGGCAACTCTTTCAGTACGCATTAAACGTTTGGTTGAATCGGGGTTGGTTGAAAGAGAAGTTGATAGAAATGATAAAAGAGTTTACTCAATTGTTTTATCGCCTAAGGGGGAAAAACTTATGGATGATATGGATAGTGCAATCCATCATTATCAGGAAATCATTTGTAAAGGTATTACAAATGAGGATTATGAGGCTGTCTTAAATGTTATTCATAAAATTCAAAATAATATAAAGGAGGAAATTGAATGTTAAAGTTGCGTAAATTTGCTTATAAATTCTGGTTACCAATTTTACTTTGTATTGGATGTGTTTTTATACAATCTCAATCAGAACTTGCTTTGCCAGATTATATGAGTCAGATTGTTACAAATGGTATTCAGGCAGGTGGATTTGATAGTCCTGTAGCTGATGTGTTTAGTAAAGAAACATTTCAACATCTTTTGATTTTTGCTGATGATGATCAAAAGAGTGTTATTGAATCAAGTTATTCTTTTACAAAACAAGAAGATTTAAAAAGTGACATCAAAGATGAATTTCCAAAATTAAAAGATGCTTATGTTTTAAAAGATTTATCTCGTGATGAAACAAAACAGTTAGAAAGTTCATTGATTAAACCAATGTTGATGGTTACATCTATTGATTCAATGGATAAAAATTCCAAAGAGTATCAGGAAAAATTTGGGAACTTACCTGCAAATATGGATATTTATCAAGTTTTCTCAATGATGGATGCCAATACTAAGAAAAAGATGACACAGCAAATTGATTCACAATTAGATGCGATGGGTGAATCAACAATGTTAATTGCTGGTGGAAATGGTGTCAAAGCAGAATATAAAGCTTTAGGCGGGGATGTTGACAGCATGCAGACACAATATATTTTAATCTCTGGATTAAAGATGTTGGGAATTGCATTGTTAGGATCTTTAGCAGCAATGTTAGCCGCTTTCTTATCTTCACGTGTAGGTGCAGGTGTGGCTAGAAATTTAAGAAAAGCAGTTTTTGAAAAAGTAGAAAGTTTTTCTAATAATGAATTTGATAAATTCTCAACTGCTTCATTAATTACTCGTACAACAAATGATATTACTCAAGTTCAAATGTTGATGATTATGTTATTAAGAATAGTCTTATTTGCACCAATGATGGGATTAGGCGCACTTTATAAAGCAATTACTCATTCAACATCAATGACTTGGATTATTTTAATGATTTTAGTTGTGATTTCAGTTGTTATCTTTATATTGATTAAAGTTGTTATGCCTAAATTCAAGATTATCCAATCTTTAATTGATAGATTAAATTTAACAATGCGTGAAAATTTAAGTGGTGTGTTGGTTATTCGTGCTTTTGGAAATGAAAAGCATAGTGAAGAACGTTTTGATAAAGCCAATAATGATTTGACAAAGGTCAATTTATTTGTCAATCGTGCTATGGGTGTATTAATGCCAATTATGATGTTTATTATGAATATTGCGACTGTTTTAGTTGTATGGGTAGGCGCTCAACAATTAGATTTAGGAAATATTGCTATTGGTGATATGATGGCCTTTATTCAATATACAATGCATATTATTATGTCATTCTTATTTATTGCCATGATCTTTATCATGATTCCTCGTGCAAGTGTTGCAGCTGGCAGAGTTTATGAAGTTTTATCAACTGATTTATCAATCAAAGATCCTGATGATGTTCAAGCATTCCAGACAAGTAAAAAAGGTCTTGTTGAATTTAAAGGTGTAACTTTTAAATATCCTGGTGCACATGAGGCTGTTTTAAGTGATATTAACTTTACTGCTGAACCTGGAAAGACAACGGCTTTTATTGGATCGACTGGTTCTGGTAAGTCGACTTTAATTAATTTAATTCCACGTTTTTATGATGTCAGTGAAGGTTATATTATGATTGATGGTGTTGATGTCAGAAATGTGAAGCAACATGATTTAAGAGAACGTATAGGGATTGTTCCTCAAAAAGGTGTTCTTTTCTCTGGTACAATTCGTTCTAATCTTCAATATGGAGCACATGATGCAACTGATGAAGAATTAGATGAAGTGATTCGTATTGCTCAGGCAAAAGAATTTGTTGATGATAAACCAAAAGGTTTAGATGAATCTATCTCTCAAGGGGGAACAAATGTTTCTGGTGGACAGAAACAACGTTTAGCAATTGCCAGAGCTATTGCTAAGAATCCAGAAATTTTAATTTTTGATGATAGTTTCTCAGCATTGGATTTTAAAACGGATGCTGTTTTAAGAAAAGAATTAAATAAATTAACAGAAAAAACAAAGAATACGGTTTTAATTGTTGGACAAAGAATAGCATCAATTATGGATGCTGATCAGATTATTGTTTTAGATAAAGGAAAAATAGTGGGAAAAGGTACACATAAAGAATTGATGGAAAACTGTCAGGTTTATCAGGAAATTGCCTATTCTCAACTTTCAAAGGAGGAATTAGCAAATGCCTAGAGGACCAATGGGGCATGGAGCCCATGCAACCGAAAAAGCTAAAGACTTCAAGGGAACTATCAAAAGATTATTTACTTATTTAAAACCTTATTATGTAAAATTATTACTTGTATTGATTTTTGCATCAGGGTCAACTGTATTTAGTATTTTTGGACCAAAGATTTTAGCCAAAGCAACAGATAAATTAGGAGAAGGTATATTAGCGAAAGTTAATCATACAGGTGGAATAGATTTTACAGCTATCTCACAAATTCTTATTTTCTTAGCATGTATTTATTTATTTAGTGCATTTTTGAATTTTATACAACAGTTTATCACATCAGGTATTTCGCAAAGAGTGGCTTATGATTTTAGAAAAGCGATATCGACAAAGATGGATCGTTTACCATTAAGTTATTTTGATAAACATTCAAGTGGAGATACTTTATCACGTGTAACAAATGATGTTGATTTAATTGCGCAGTCATTGAATCAAAGTATGGCACAGATTGTCACATCAGCAGTGCAAGTTATTGGTATTTTCATTATGATGTTGACAATTAGTGTTCCCATGACATTGATGGCATTATGTGTATTGCCAGTGTCAATGTTATTGATGTCATTAATTATGAAAAGAACGCAAAAATATTTCTTTAGACAACAACAAAGTTTAGGAAATGTTAATGGTCACATTGAAGAAATGTATGGAGCTCATCAGATTGTTAAAGCTTTTAATGGAGAAGCATCTTCTGTTGAAAAATTTGAAGTTTATAATGATGAACTCTATGAATCAGCATGGAAATCTCAATTCTTTTCTGGTTTAATGCAACCATTAACAACTTTCGTTGGAAATATTGGTTATGTTGGTGTATGTTTATTAGGTGGATTCTTAGCAACAGGTGGAACAATTTCAATTGGTGATATTCAAGCCTTCATTCAATATGTTCGTTCTTTTAATCAGCCAATTACTCAGTTTGCACAAATTATGAATCAGTTACAGTCAACTGCTGCAGCTGCTGAACGTGTCTTTGAGTTTTTAGATGAAGAAGAATTAGAAAAAGAAACACCAGTAATTACCCATGAACAAATGGAATCTATCGAAGGTGGCGTTACATTTGATAGTGTCAATTTCGGTTATAATCCTGATAAAACAATTATTCATGATTTCTCAATGCATGTTCATGCTGGTCAAACAGTAGCAATTGTTGGACCAACTGGTGCTGGAAAAACAACAATTGTGAAACTATTGATGAGATTCTATGAACTCAATAGTGGAAGTATTATGATTGATGGACATGATATTAGAGATTATACAAGAAGTGATTTGAGAAGTTTATTTGGTATGGTTTTACAAGATACATGGTTATTTGGTGGAACAATCAGAGAAAACTTAAAATATGGTAAATTAGATGCAACTGATGAAGAAATGAAAAAAGCTTGTGAACTTGCATATGCAGACCATTTTATCAATACTTTAGAAGATGGTTATGATACAATTATTAATGAAGAATCAAGTAATATTTCTCAAGGTCAAAAACAGTTATTAACAATTGCGAGAGCTTTCTTAGCTGATCCAAAGATTTTAATTCTTGATGAAGCCACATCTTCAGTAGATACAAGAACTGAAGTTCTGATTCAAAAAGGAATGGATAAATTAATGGAAGGACGTACAAGTTTCATTATTGCGCATCGTTTATCAACAATCAAAGATGCCAATACAATTATTGTTATGAAAGATGGCGATATTGTAGAACTTGGTAATCATGAATCATTACTTGCTAAAGGTGGATTCTATGCTGACTTGTATCAATCTCAGTTTGAATCAAGCAGTGAAGATTAAAAAAATATCAACATGTATTTAAAAAAAGGTCATGGTCTATTTGGATATAACAAATAGACCATGATTTTTTCTACTGATTGAGGGTATAAAGGAATCCTTTGAACTGGGCTTCTTTATCTTTTAAATAACAACAATAAAACGTAGCATGAGCTTCACTATCAGTAATAGGTATAACGACTCTATTTGGAGGAATACCATCATATTTCATTGTAAAATCTGAGGTGAAAGATGGTAAAGATGATAATTCAATGAGATCATAAAAAATACTTCTATCTTCTTGAATCAAAAATTTTGTGTTTGGCATTTTTTTTGGTACTTGATTCCAAAAGCCTATATTAGACATAAGTAATATTTTTTCTCCATCCATTTCTTTTAAAGAAATGGATTTTTTATGGACTAAAGGATGTTCATATGGAAGTGAGAAATAAAGTTGTTCTTCCATAAACATTATACATTCAATATCCTCATCTTCGATTTCATAAGGCGTAACGATAAACGTATATGTATGATCTTTGAGACCATCTATAAGGATATTTATATCTCTAATTTCACTAGATACTGTTTTATCAAGATAAAATCTTGATACCTTTTGATTAAGATAGGTTTGTGGGGCAGGAGCGCATGTACCAATAGAGATAGTATGTTGTTTTCTATTAAATTCTTTTAGTTGAATTTTCATGTTCTTCGTATCACTAATAATTCTTTTAAAAAGCTCAACGGCAAGTAATCCTGTTTCATTTAAACTGATTCTATTTTTTGTTCGTTCAAACAATGTTATGTCTAATGTTTCTTCTAGTTTTTGCATTGAGCGTGTTAAAACAGGCTGAGAAATATGTAATTCTTTAGCAGCTAAAGATAATGTTTTATATCTATCAAATGCAATGAGATGGATGAGTTGTTCAAATTCTATCATAAATTTCTCCTTTCACTATTCTATTTCATTATAGCATATTTCTATATTCATATTGTACATTTTAAAGAATATTCCTTAAAATAAAGGTGAAAAGGAGGGATGACAATGTTATTTTATTATACAGCAACAGGAAACTGCTTATATGTTGCAAAAATGATGGAAGAGAATCCAAAAAGTATTCCACAGGAATTAAAAAAAGCAAAGTTAGAGTATAAAGATGACATCATTGGAATTGTGGCACCTATCTATGCAGGAGAATTACCCAAAACGGTCAGAAGATTTATTGGAAGTGCAAAGTTTGAAGCAAATTATTTTTATATGATATTGACTTATGGAAATAGGGATAGTGTTGCAGGAATATGGAGTTATAATTATTGTTATAGTAATGGTATTGATATGAACTATATTCAAACAATAAAAATGGTAGATAATTATTTACCAGCGTTTGATATGGAAGAACAAATAGCTATGGATAAAAAAGAAGATGAACAAATCAAAATTGCTATTGAAAATATTCAAAAGAGAGTACATTTTATTCCATCACCAACAAAAGAAGGAATAGCTGCTTATAAAATGGTTTCTCAAAGATTTCATGAACATCCAGAAATGAATAATGGTGAGTCAATCATAATGAGTAATAGATGTGTAGGATGTCAAATATGCAAACAGGTTTGTCCAATTGGTAATATTAAAGTTATAGATGGCAAAGCCAAAAGAAAAAATAAAGTTTGTGATTTTTGTTTGGCATGTGTTCATCATTGTCCATTTCAGGCAATTGATTTAGTGACTGATAAAAATCCTAAAGCTAGATATCGTCATTTTGGTATTACATTAAAAGATATTGTCAAATCAAATGATCAAGGAGAAAAAGAGTTATGAAAAAAGTATTATATCTCATGCGCCATGGACAGACATTGTTTAATTTACAACATAAAATTCAAGGATGGTGTGATTCACCATTGACAGATTTGGGAATCAAACAGGCCCAAGTTGCAAGTGAGTATTTTAAAACAAATCATATCATTTTTGATCATGCTTACTCATCAACTTCAGAAAGAGCATGTGATACTTTAGAGATTGTCACTGATTACCAAATGCCTTATACAAGAGTCAAAGGATTAAAAGAATGGAACTTTGGTGTATTTGAAGGTAAAGATGAATGTTTAAATCCAAAATTACCATATGGAGATTTCTTCCAACAATTTGGTGGAGAAAGTGAAATAGAATTAAGAGAAAGAATGGTCAAGACTTTAACTGAAATTATGAATAAAGATGATCATGAAATTGTTTTAGCTGTCTCACATGGAGCAGCCTGTGCCCAATTTTATAGAGCGTGGGAAGAGTATACAAAAATCATTAAAAAAGAAAGGTTTTATAATTGTTGTATTTTAAAGTTTGAATATATTAATGGGGTTTTTACTTTGGTTGAATTATATAACCATAATATAACTGAGTAGAAGAATAGATATTCAAAAAAGATAATTCATTTTAATACATATATACTATGCTTTACAAGAAATTATTGAAAAATCATATGTTGTGAACTTATCATTTAATCAATGAAGTGTATACAGTAAGTTTAGAAAAATAAGGAGGAATTGAAAATGGAATATGTACAATTGAATAACAGTATAAAAATGCCTTGTGTAGGATTTGGAGTTTTTCAGATTCAAGATGAAGATGAGTGTATAAAAGTTGTTTTGGATGCTATTGAGGCTGGATATAGACTTATAGATACAGCTCAATCTTATGGAAATGAAGAAGCAGTAGGTAAAGCCATTGCTAAAACAACTGTTCCTAGAGCAGAACTTTTTATTACGACAAAGGTTTGGATTACAAATGCCGGATATGAAAAAGCTCGTGCTTCTATTGCGGAGTCTCTTCAAAAAATGCAATTAGATTATCTAGATTTAGTATTAATTCATCAACCACTCAATGATTATTATGGAACATATAGAGCGATGATAGATCTTTATAAAGAAGGAAAAATAAAAGCAATTGGGGTCAGCAATTTTTATCCTGATAGATTAGTTGATTTGACATTATTTAATGAAGTACCGCCAGCAATTAATCAAATTGAAGTTAATCCTTTTCATCAGCAGATTGATGCTCAAAAAGTAAATCAAAAATATCATGTACAAGTGGAAGCATGGGCACCTTTTGCTGAGGGGAAAAATAATATATTTACAAATCCACAATTAAAAGAAATTGGTGATAAATACAACAAGAGCATTGGGCAAGTGATATTAAGATGGTTAGTTCAAAGAGGAATTATTCCACTCGCTAAGACAGTGAGAAAAGAGCGAATGTTAGAAAATATCAATATCTTTGATTTTGAATTATCAGCAGAGGATATGATAAAAATTGAAAGTATTGATAGAAAAGAAAGTTCGTTTTTTAATCATCAAGAGGCATCATCAGTAGAAAGATTAGCTCAATTAGTGAGATAATTCATAGAATTACGATAATGAACTCTTTAAATAATGAATTGTGAGAGACAGATTGTGTCTCTCATTTATTATTAATGATGCCATAGTTCAATTACATAGATTATTTGTAAATATTAAAATGCTTTATACGCCATCTATTGTAAAGACTATAATAAAAAACACTTTACAATTATATTTTGTTCATGTATGATTATAAGCCATAAGGAGTGTAATAAGAAATGAAAATAAAAGAAATGTGTTTATGTGCATTGTTTGCTATTTTAATTGGAGTAGGAGCATTTATTAAAGTTCCAATCTCGATTGTTCCAATAACATTACAAACATTGTTTGTTATATTGGCATCGCTTATTTTAAGACAAAAAGCCGTATATAGTGTTTTGCTATATGTATGTATGGGATTAATTGGGTTACCTGTATTTACAAGTGGTGGAGGTATATCATATGTTTTGATTCCATCATTTGGTTATTTAATTGGATTTATTGTAAGTAGCTGGTTTGTAGGAAGATATCAAAATACAAATCATATGTCTCTTATTTCAAGAAGTTGTATTGGGCTAGTTATGATTTATATCATTGGAATGTTATATTTTGTATTTATTCAATACGTTTATTATGGACAAATTTTTTCATTAAGTTGGATTTTTATGAGTTTATGTCTCGTCTATTTACCAGGAGATTTGTTGTCTGTTTTTGTAAGTGTTGTTATTTATAAAAGAATTGAATATTTAGTACCACACTATACTATGTCATCGACACAACCATAAAATGGTTGTGTTTTTAAAAACTCATTTTTATCAATCATTTGAATAATGGAACCTATCTATAATGGATATGAGCACATAAAAGATCAATTCTTTCATTATAACGTATTATGAAAAAGATATTGATATGATTATAGAATTGGTGACAATGATGCTGAATTTAATGTTTAATAGCATCTATTTTTTTGTTGACAAATCATATAATAAGTTTATAATGAACGCATAATATAGTAATCAATACTATATTATAAATGAAATCAAACCTGTTTTAATAACTGAATAATAGAATACTTAAAAAAATATATATAAAATTTTTTAAATAAATTTCGTAAAAAGTATTTACAAATGGAAAAAACAGGTATATACTGACATTACTTCAAAAATTTGAAGTAAGAAATTAAAAAGTTTTAAGTAAATAAAATATAGGAGGAAATATATATGTTTGAACAAGTAAAGGATGCATTAGTAGAATCTTTAAATATTGATGGAGAAGAAATCAAGTTAGAATCAAATCTAAAAGATGATTTAGGAATTGATTCATTAGCTGCTGTTGAATTATCTTTAGATTTAGAAACTGAATTTGATGTTGAGATTTCTGATGAAGAATTAGCTGCTTTAGTTACTGTTGCAGATATTGTTAAATTAATTGAATCTAAACAATAATAAGCTAAGATATCTTAGCTTATTTTTCTAAGGAGGAAACTTATGGATACTGAAAAAATTAAATCAATTATGAAAATGTTTGAAGAAAGTCAAATCTCTAAAATGGATTTAACAGATGGGGATTTGCATATCACATTAGAAAAAGAAACAGAACCAGTTGAAGTGATCAGAAAACCTATTCTTGAAAAAGAAGTCAATGAAGTAGAAGAAAAATCAACTGGAACACCAATAAAGAGTCCTTTGGTCGGAACATATTATCAAGCAAGTGGTGTTGATCAAGAACCCTTTGTGAAAGTTGGGGATCATGTCAATGTTGGCGATACAATTTGTATTATTGAAGCAATGAAGGTTATGAATGAAATCAAAGCAACTGCTAGTGGAAATGTATTATCAATTGAAGTGGCTGATGGTGAAACAGTTGAATATGATCAAGTTTTAATGATGATAGGGTAGGGTGATATCATGATTGAAAAGTTATTAATAGCAAATCGTGGTGAAATTGCAGTCAGAATTATGCGAACATGTAAAGAAATGGGAATTCAGAGTGTTGCTGTTTATTCAACGGCTGATAAATTATCATTACATGTACAATTAGCTGATGAAGCTGTATGTATAGGTGGACCCTTAGCAAATGATTCTTATTTAAATATGAATGCAATTATTCAGGCGGCTTGTAATACAGGCTGTGATGCTATTCATCCAGGATTTGGCTTTTTAAGTGAAAATAGTCAATTTGCTAGATTGGTTATTCAATGTGGACTTATCTGGGTTGGACCATCACCTGATATTATTGATATGTTAGGAAATAAAGCACAAGCTAGAAAATTAATGAAAGAAGCTGGTGTGCCTGTTATTCCTGGTTCTAAAGAAATTGTAGAGTCTGTAGAACATGGTCAAAATATTGCCAAGGAAATAGGATATCCTGTCATGATTAAAGCAAGTAATGGTGGTGGCGGTCGTGGTATGCGAGTGATTACTAGTGAAGAAGAATTTGAAACACAATATTTAAATGCAAAATCAGAAGCGAAAGCTTGCTTTGGTGATGATGATGTTTATTTAGAAAAGTTTATTGAAAATCCAAAACATATTGAAGTACAAGTTGTTGGAGATCAGCATGGTCATGTAATTCATTTATATGAACGTGATTGTTCGTTTCAAAGACGTCATCAAAAAATGATTGAAGAGGCACCATGTCATATTTTAAAAAAAGATGTTCGAGAAAAACTTTTTGCTGATGCATTAAAAGCATGTCGTCATGTTGGCTATGATAGTTTGGGAACAATTGAATTTTTATTGGATAAACATGGTCATTATTATTTTATGGAAATGAACACAAGAATTCAGGTTGAACATCCTATTACAGAAATGATTTGTGGAATTGATTTAGTGAAATTACAGTTAAAAATAGCTGAAGGATTAAAATTACCTTATTGCCAATCAGATATTCATCAAAATGGATATGCCTTAGAATGTCGTATTAATGCTGAGGATATGAATAGAGATTTTGCACCAACACCTGGAAAAATAACATTTATGCATTTGCCAGGAGGAAGAGGTGTACGTGTTGATAGTGCCATGTATAGTGGCTTTGAAATATCACCTTATTATGATTCAATGATTTTAAAATTAATTACTTTTGCGCCAACACGTTTAGAATGTATTAAAAAAATGCGTGCTGCATTAAGTGAAGTCATTATAGATGGTATATCTACCAATACAAAATTTCATTATTATGTTTTACATTCTAAAGAATTCATTGATGGTCAATATGATACAGGCTTCTGTGAAAGTTTCATAAAGGAGTTGAAAAATAATGGATCAATTGTTTAAAAAAAGAAATCAAGAATTAAAAGAGTTTTCTTCTTGGTTAAAAAGACATAAACCTAAACCTAAAAAAGAAATACCAGACAATATTTTTAAGCAATGTGATGCTTGTCATGAATCTATCCCTTATTTCTCATTTGTAGAAAATAATTATGTATGTCCAAAGTGCGGTCATCATATGAAAATCAGTGCACGTCAGAGAATAAGAAATCTAATTGATGAGGGAACTTGGCGTGAGTATTTTGAAAAGGAGACTTCAACGAATCAGGAGCATTTTCCAGAATATGATCAAAAATTAAAAAAAGCGAAAATGACAACTGGTATGAATGAAGCGGTGATTTGTGGAATTGGAAAGATAAATCAGCAACGTGTTGTTTTATGTGTGATGGATTCTCATTTTATGATGGGAAGTATGGGAAAAGTTGTTGGTGAAAAAATATGTAAGGGTGTAGAGTTAGCTATGCGTAAAAAATTACCTTTGATCATTAGCTGTACCAGTGGTGGAGCAAGAATGCAGGAAGGCATTGATTCTTTAATGCAAATGGCTAAAATCAGTGCAGCATTAAAAAAATTCTCTAATCAGGGAGGATTATATATCACATTATTAACCCATCCAACAACAGGTGGTGTCAGTGCGAGTTTTGCCATGTTAGGGGATATTATTATTTCTGAACCACAAGCTTTAATTGGATTTGCTGGTAAACGTGTTATACAAGATACAATTAAGCAGGAATTGCCTGTTGGATTTCAAACCGCAGAATTTTTATTAGATAAGGGTTTTATTGATATGATTGTAGAACGTAAAGATTTGAAAAATGTTCTCTCAGACTTATTAAGTTTACATGGAGGAATATTATGAGCCTCATAGATAATGAAAGAAAAATAAAAGAATTACAGGCAAAACGTACTTTGTTAGAAGCTGGTGATGAATATGATCAATTATCAACAGAAATAGATGAATTAGTGAAAACTACTTATGATCATTTAACAGCTTGGGATCGCGTTTGTCTTGCAAGACATCCGAATCGTCCAAAAGCAATTGATTTTATCAATGAATTATTTGATCATTTTTATGAATTACATGGTGATCGCTGTTATGGTGATGATCATGCTATTATCAGTGGAATTGGTTATTTTCACGAAATGCCAGTAACCATAATAGCTCAGGCAAAAGGGAAAACTTTACAGGAAAACTTAGATCGACATTTTGGTATGTGTAATCCTGAAGGATATCGTAAAGCCTTACGACTTGCCAAACAAGCAGAAAAATTTCATCGTCCAATTATTACTTTTGTTGATACAGCAGGGGCATATCCTGGTATTGAAGCTGAAGAACGTGGACAAGCACAAGCTATTGCTGAATGCTTATATACTTTTTCAGATTTAAAAACACCAGTCATTTGTGTTGTTTTATCTGAAGGAGGAAGTGGCGGAGCATTAGCATTAAGTGTTGCTGATCGTATTTGTATGTTAGAAAATGCTGTTTATTCAGTTTTATCACCTGAAGGTTTTGCAAGTATTTTATGGAAAGATGATTCTCGTGTTCAAGAAGCTGCAGAAGTTATGAAATTAACATCTTATGATCTTTATGAAAAAGGGATTGTGGATTATTTGATTAAGGAACCTACAGGTGGAATGCAAAATGATTTAAAACTTGTATTACATGATTTAGATCGTTATCTCTATGAAACACTTGAGACTCTTAAAACAACAAAAGAAAAAGATATGTTAGAAAAACGTTATGAAAAATTTCGTAAGATGGGAAGTCATTGAGGATGAATAATACAGTAAAAATTTTAGGATGTGGACTTGCCAAAGCACAACAAAAAATCACGAATTATGATTTAGAAAAACGAGTAGAAACAAGTCATGAATGGATTGTCCAAAGAACAGGTATCACATCACGCTATGTTACAATTGATGAAAATACCAGTGATCTTGCCTTAAGAGCAGCAGTGCAGGCTATTGAGAATGCTAAAATAGAAAAAACTGATATTCAGGCAATTATTGTTGCAACAATGACACCTGATTGTTTAACACCATCAACTGCTTGTATTGTTCAGGCAAAATTGGGTTTAAATGATCTTCCTGTATTTGCTTTTGATATCAATGCAGCATGCAGTGGGTTTTTATATGCTTTTCAATTAGCAAGTGATTTATTGAATCGTTATAAAAATATATTAATTATTGGTAGTGAAACATTAAGTAAGATGATTAACTGGAATGATCGAGGAACATGTGTTCTTTTTGGGGATGGAGCAGGTGCGATGATTTTAACAGCAGGAACAAGGAATTTATATCATTATGCAAATAGTGAAGGCGATTTATTAGGGGTTTTAAAAGCTGAGGGGTTAAATTTAATAAAGGATTTACAAAATCTGGCACCAGTTGAACAATTTTTAACAATGCAGGGAAATGATGTTTTTAGATTTGCTGTTCGTGTTTTAAAAGAATCTATTGAAAATGTTTTAAATCAAGCACATTTAACGATTGAAGATATTGACTTGATTATTCCTCATCAAGCCAACTATCGCATTATTAATCATGTTGCCAAAAGAATGAAAGTTGATCTTTCAAAGTTCTATATGAATTTACAGGAATTTGGAAATACTTCAGCAGCAAGTATTCCAATTGCTTATGCTCAAGCTTTTGAACAGGGACTTATTGATGAACAAAAACGAATTATTTTGGTTGGCTTTGGTTCTGGTTTGACATATGGAGCAACATTGATTGATAAAAGAGGAGGAGAAGATTGTGTTAAATAAATTATTAAATATAAAATATCCCATTATTCAAGGGGCAATGGCAAATATAGCAACAGCTCAGTTTGCAGCCTGTGTATCAAATTGTGGAGGACTAGGTATTATTGCAACTGGTTCAATGAACCCTGAGCAAACACGTGAAGAAATCCAAAAATGTAAACAATTAACGAATAAGCCATTTGGTGTCAATGTTATGTTGATGAATCCATATGCCAAAGAAATTGTGGATGTGATTTGTGAAGAAGGCGTTTTGGTTGTAACGACTGGGGCTGGGAATCCAGGTGCATATATGACTCAGTTTAAAGAGGCTGGCATTAAAGTTTTCCCTGTTGTACCAAGTGTGGGATTAGCAAAACGTATGGAAAGAGCAGGAGCCGATGCTTTGATTGTCGAAGGCGGTGAATCAGGCGGACATGTTGGTGAAATGACAACGATGGCTTTACTTCCTCAAGTTGTTGATGCAGTGAATATTCCTGTTATTGCAGCTGGTGGAATTGGAGACGGGCGTGGAATGATGGCTGCTTTTGCATTAGGTGCATGTGGTGTTCAGGTTGGAACATGTTTATTAGTTGCTGATGAATGTCCAATTCATGAGAACTACAAAGATGCAGTCATTAAAGCACGTGATACAGATACAGTTGTTACTGGAAAAAGCGTAAATACACCAGTCCGTATTTTGAAAAATCAAATGGCACGAGAATACTTAAAGTTAGAAGGACAATTTGAAAGTCGAGAAGAACTTGAAAAATTAACACTTGGTGGTTTAAGAAAAGCTGTTCAAGATGGTGATATGAAAACGGGTTCTGTCATGATGGGACAAATTGCTGGTATGATTCAAAAGAAACAACCAATGCAACAGATTCTTGATGATTTGATGAGTTCTTTAAAAGATGTTTATTCTCAGTTCAATCACATCATGGAGGAATTATCATGATTCAAATCCAAGATAAATATTTAGATATACCTTTAATTCAAGGCGGTATGGGAGTCGGTGTTTCTTTATCTTCACTTGCTGGACATGTTGCTAAGTGTGGAGGAATGGGTGTGATCAGTGCTGCACATCCAGGGTATCAGTTTGAGGGTTTTAGAAAAAATCCTATCGCAACCAATTGTGAAGCTATCAAATATCATATTAAAAAAGCAAAGGAAATTGCTGATGGACATGGATTAATTGGCGTTAATATTATGGTGGCTGGACAAGGCTATGAAGAAATGGTTAAGGCTTCGATAGAAGGTGGTTGTGATGCTATTATTTCAGGTGCTGGATTACCTCTTGATTTACCTAGAATAGCGAAAGGGAAAACACTTTTAGCTCCGATTGTTTCAAGTGGAAAAGCTGCCAGACTGATTGCAAAAGTATGGGATAAACGTTATCAATATACACCTGATTTTGTAGTGGTTGAAGGTAGTGAAGCTGGTGGACATTTAGGTTTTAAAAAAGAAGACTTATTGGCTGGAACTTGTCAAAAATTAGCAGATATATTAGCTGATGTCAAAAAAGAATTACAACCTTTTCAAGAAAAATTTCAAAAAACAATTCCTGTTTTTGTGGCTGGTGGAATTGATTCGGGTAAAAAAATCGCAGAGTTTATGAAATTGGGCGCAAGTGGTGTTCAAATTGCAACTCCATTTATTGCCACATATGAATGCGATGCGGCTACTGAATTTAAAGATATGGTGATTAATGCCAAAGCTGAAGATATTGAAATTGTTAAAAGTCCAACAGGATTTCCAGGACGAGCAATTGTTAATGAATTTGTGAAAAAAACAAGAGAAAGAGGAAATATTCATATGCAAAATTGTTTGCATTGTATGATTCCTTGTACGCCAGAAGATACACCTTATTGTATTAGTGAAGCATTGATTCAAAGTGTGAAAGGTAATGTCAATAATGGTCTGGTTTTTGTTGGAACACAGGCAGCTAAAATAACAGGTATGAAACATGTGGATGAATTAATTAAGGAGTATATGGAAGAAATGGAGGAAAATCAATGAAGATAGGATTTATTTTTGCTGGTCAAGGTGCTCAGTATGTAGGAATGGGGCAAGAGTTCTATGAAAACTTTCAAGTTGCTAAGGATGTATATGATCAAGCAGATATCGATATTGATGTGAAGAAAATTTGTTTTGAGGGACCAGCTGATATTTTAAATGAAACAGCTTATGCACAACCATGTATTTTAACAACATCTCTTGCCATTGCAAAAGTCGTTGAAGCACATGGAATTAAGCCTGATTATGTGGCTGGATTGTCTTTAGGAGAATATTCTGCGTTGGCTTATGCAAATGCTTTTTCAATTCATGATGCCATTCACATTGTTCGTACGAGAGGTCAATTAATGAGTGAAGCTTTACCTGCAGGAACAACGTCAATGGCTGCTGTTCTTGCTATGGATGCTCATAAGATTCAAGAAGTCATTGAAGAGATTGCGGATGTGACAATTGCCAATTATAATTGTCCTGGACAAATTGCAATTACAGGGAAAAAAGAAGCTGTTGCTTTAGCGAGTGAAAAATTAAAAGCTGCTGGAGCAAAACGTGTGATTCCTTTAAATGTATCAGGAGCATTTCATTCACCTTTATTAGAGGAAGCATCATTAAAATTAAAAGCTGAATTAGAAAAATATTCTATTCAAAAACCTGAGTTACCAGTTGTTTATAATATATCTGGTAAAGAAGAAGATGGTGATTTGACTGATATATTAACAAAACAAATCAAATCAAGTGTTTATTTCTATCAGTCATTACAATATATGATTGAACAAGGGGTTGATGTCTTTGTTGAAATTGGACCAGGTAAAGCATTAAGTTCGTTTGTTAAAAAAACAGATAAACCAATCCCTGTTTATAGTGTGGATAATGTTGAAAGTTTAAATAAAATGTTAGGAGCATTAAAAGATGAATAAAGTTGCAGTGATTACTGGTGCAAGTCGAGGAATTGGGAAAGCAATTGCTTTGAAATTTGCTACAGAAGGATACAATATTGTTATTAATTATCGTGGAAGTGAAGAAAAAGCCAATCAGGTGAGATTGGAATGTATGGCATTAGGAGTTGATGCATTACTTTGTCAAGGTGATGTTTCTTGTTATGAAGATATGGAACGTTTGATGAAGACGGCTATTGATAATTATGGTCAGATTGATGTATTAGTAAATAATTCAGGGATTACAAAGGATCAACTGTTATTAAAAATGAATTCTGATACATTTATGGATGTCATTGATGTCAATCTGAAAGGCACTTTTCATGCGATTAAAGCAGTTACACGTATTATGATGAAACAACGTGCTGGCGTGATTATTAATATGGCAAGTGTCATTGGTGAAATCGGCAATGCTGGGCAAGCAAATTATGCAGCGAGTAAAGCTGGGATTATTGGTTTAACAAAATCTGTTGCAAAAGAATTGGCTCCACGTCATATTCGTGTCAATGCAATTGCTCCTGGTTTTATTGCTACAGATATGACAGATATTTTAGATGATAAGACAAAAGAAAATATTTTACAGGCAATTCCTTTAAATACTTTAGGAGAAGCTCAAGATGTTGCAAATATGGCTTATTTTTTAGCAAGCGATCAGGCAAAATATGTGACAGGTCAAGTCATTAATGTTGATGGCGGAATGGTCATGTAGAGGGAGGAAGAATGATGAAAAAGAGAGTTGTCATTACTGGTATGGGAGCCTTGTCTCCAATTGGAAATACAGTGGAAGAAACTTGGAATGGGATTCAGAATCAAGTTTGTGGAATTGATGAAATTACGCATTTTGATACGAGTGATTATAAAGTAAAATTAGCTGGTGAAGTCAAAGGTTTAGATATGGAACAATATTTTACAAAACGAGAATTGAAATTCAATGATCGTTTTACCCAATTTGCAAGAATTGTTACAAAACAGGCCATTGAAGATGCTAATTTAAATTTAGAACAAATTAATAAGGATCGTTTAGGAGTGATAATTGGTTCAGGTATTGGTGGTGTTGAATCTATTGAAAAAGCAGAACAATCTTTATTAAATCGTGGTCCATCAAAAGTTTCACCTTACTTTATACCAATGACTTTAATTAATTTAGCAGCAGGAAGTGTAGCAATTGATTTAGGCGCAAATGGACATGTCTCATCAGTTGTTACTGCTTGTGCTGCTGGAACAAATGCGATAGGGGAAGCTTTTCATAAAATTAGAGATGGCTATGAGGATATTATGGTTGCTGGAGGTAGTGAAGCCTCTATTACACCATTATCAGTTGCTGGATTTGCGGCTATGAAAGCTTTACACACTGGAACTGACAAAGATCATGCATCGATTCCTTTTGATAAAGACAGAAGTGGCTTTGTCATGGGTGAAGGAGCCGCGGTATTGGTTTTAGAAGATTTAGAACATGCATTGTCTCGTGGGGCAAAGATTTATGGTGAAATTGTTGGCTATGGAGCAACTTGCGATGCGTATCATATTACAGCTCCACTCTCTGATGGTAGTGGTGGTGGAAAAGCAATGAAAAATGCATTAGCTGATGCTCATCTTCAGCCATCAGATATTGATTATATTAACGCCCATGGAACAAGTACACCTTTAAATGATAAAACAGAGACAGCAGCTGTAAAATATGCTTTTCAACAATATGCATATCAATTAGCAATGTCTTCAACAAAATCGTATACAGGACATTTGTTAGGAGCAAGTGGGGCATTAGAATCAGTCATTTGTTTAAAAGCTCTTGAAGAGGGTTATATTCCTGCAACGATTCATTATCAAAATCAGGATGAAGAATGTGATTTAGATATTGTTGCTAATGAGAGCAGAAAAAAAGATATTCATTATGCAATGAATAATTCTTTAGGATTTGGTGGACATAATGCTTCATTGATATTTAAGAAGTGGGAGGATTAATCATGTTATATAATTCAAATGATATTCAAAAAATCATTCCTCATCGTTATCCTTTCTTATTGGTTGATTGTATTGAAAGTATAAGTGAAGATGGAAAAACAATTATTGGGAGAAAATGTGTCACTGCTAATGAAATGCAGTTCTTGGGACATTTTCCAGATAAACATGTGATGCCTGGTGTCTTAATTATTGAAGCACTTGCTCAAACAGGTTGTGTTTTACTTCTTTCTAAAGAAGAAAATAAAGGAAAGATTGGATATTTTGCTGGAATTAATAAAGCCAGATTTAAAAAGCAAGTGATTCCTGGTGATGTTTTAACCATGAAAGTGACTTTGACAAAAGAAAAAGGCGGAATTTATTTTGCCGCCATTGAAGCTAAAGTTGAAGATCAAGTTGCTGTTGTTGGTGAAATCATGTGTGCTGTTGGTGATTAGTTTTACGAATACTGACTTCACCAGATTGTAAAATCTTTTCTTGACCATTCACCAGAATGGTTAAACTTGCATCATCATTTATAGATGAGACATAAGCAGGATAAGATGTATTATTTTCGTAGACAGTGATATTTTGATGTAGGACATATGAATAACGACGATAATCATCTAGAAAAGATAAACTGGATAGATTTGTATAATCATCATAGAAGAAATTTAAAAAATCTATGATGATTTTTTGTCGTTTGACTTGATTTTCACAGAAATCCTCAACACATCCTGCAATCTTTTGTAAATGAGCAGGCATTGGATAGTGATGAATATTAATACCAATACCTACCACCATTGTTTCTATCTGTGCAGTATTCATCTCTAATGTTGCTTCACAGAGGATACCTGCAACCTTTAAATCATTGATCATAATATCATTGACCCATTTGATCTGTGGTGATAATGGATAGTTTTTTTGAATCGCTTTGATTGCTGCAACAGCACAACAAGCAGTAATTTTTAAAGAATCATAAAGAGATAGATTTGGTTTGAGCATGAAAGAGAGATAAATTCCTTTTTGTTTTGGTGAATAAAAAGATCTTCCATTTCTGCCTTTCCCATTTGTTTGATAATCAGCAATAATGATATCTCCCTGTTGATAATCATGAGGTTTCATATGTTGGTTTGTAGAATCAATTTCATCAAAATATTCAATATTTTGATAAAAAGGATGAATTTGATTTTTGATTTCATCAATAAAAATAATGTCATTATTAGATGTTAAACAATATCCTTTTTTTGTAGATGTTTGAATTTCATAGCCTTTCTCTTTTAATCTTTTCATATAAGTAGATATTGTCATACGTGAGACATGTAGTTTTTCACTGATTTCTTGTCCAGAAATATATTGATTTTGATATTCAGTTAGTATTTTTAATATTTGATTTTCCATATTTCTATTATAGCGAATAATTCTTTTGTTTCAAAGAACAATTATAAAAACATATTGAGTGAGAAGCGATGAAGATGTTGAAGTGGAGATACATTTGTAAATAGTGTATAATAAGTTATAGTAAAGGTGGGGTAATATATGGAATTGTGTCAGGATTCTAAGAAAGTTGCTGGGTTGTTTGAGGGTTGGCAAGAATCATTTATTTATTCTTATTTACAGGGTTGTATGGGAGAGTGTTATGTGGATCATAATGAGAATCCAAAATCTGCACAAATTATTATTGCTGATTTTATTTTCTATGCAGGAATACCAGATGTGGAACTCATTCAAAATATTCATAGAGATTTTTGTATTGCTGTCCCACAAACTGAAGAATGGTCAAATTTAATTGAAGAAGTTTATGGAAAGCAAGCTATCCGACAAGAAAGATATGCTTTGTTAAAAGAAAAGAATATATTTGATAAGAACTATTTGGAAGATATTGTTCAACAATTAGAGTCATCTTATCAGTTAAAGAAGATAGATGTCAATTTATATGAGCAAATACTTTCATCTTCTTATCAACCATTTCATGATTTATGTTCACAATTTGCTAGCTATGAAGATTATCTGAAACATGGTTTAGGTGTTGTTATTCTTTGTCATGGAGAAATTGTTGCTGGAGCTTCTTCATACATATATTATCAAGATGGAATTGAAATTGAAATTGACACTCATAAAGATTATCGTCATCAGGGATTGGCAACAATCTGTGGAGCAAAACTTATTTTAGAATGTTTAGATAAGAATTTATATCCAAGTTGGGATGCACACAATCAAATATCGTTAGCTCTTGCTAAAAAATTAGGTTATCATTTTGATAAAATGTATCCAGTATATGAAATTATACAATCCAAATCTGAATGATGAATGCTTACTTTAAATGAGAATGAATATTTTCAGATGAACGAATTAATGTAAGTATTCATTTCAAATGATTCATACTAATAAAGATAACTATAAATAAATGTTACTGAATATAAAAAGATTCCTCATTTTAGAGGAATCTTTTTATAGATGCTATGATTCTTTTTCAGATGTTAAGGCTTCATATCTTTTTTTATCTTTTAAAAAGATCTTATAATCTTTATCGAAAATCTGAATAGTCTCTTGATTTGTTTCAGGCTCTATTTTTAGAATGTTTTGTAAATATTCAGCTAAAGATTTTGATAATTTTTCAGCGCCATAAACATTTAAATGTGTTCCTTTATCCATAGTATCTTTTTCCATATCAAATAAACTCAGCTGTTTACCTATATTGTAATCAAGGAAGTCTAAATGATGAGTTTTAGCATACTCATTTACTGCTTCATGATGTTCTAATCGCCAATTTGTTGGCTCCGGTGTTTTAAATAAAACAAGACGAATATTTCTTTCTTTACATAATTTAACAATCATATCAAGATATTTTTTCGTTTTCACACTTATATGAAAATTCTTGTCTTTTTTCTTTTTCATATATGTCATTGAACCTTTATAAGGCTGAATTTCTGTTTTCATAGCAAATCCTTTTTCAGCATAATGTAAATTTCCAAGACCAAGTGTGAAATCCTCTTTGGTAAGTTCACTATAACGAGAATGAAATTCTAGAATTGGGAATAGAAAGTTTAATTTTTGACTTGGTGTAAATTCAAAGACTTCATCTTGTAATGCTTCCCATTTGACTTGGTCGAGTAACATATTGTCAAAGAACTGATGCATCATAGCAATTTCACGACCAGAATCATAGCGACAAGCATTGACTTCTAAAAAGATAACTTCTGGAGATTGATAATTAAGAGCGTGTTTTATTAAATAATATGATTGCCACATACGTTGCGAACTAGAAGACAATGTATAAGAAGGTATTTTTGCAGTATTCCAAATAATGTTAGGAGAGACACCACGGTAGACATCACTATCACCAACATTTAAAACTTTTATAGAATCTTTTTTTTCATCATAAAAGCCACGCATCATATATGTTTGCATAGAATCATTTTCTTTCCATTTAGGTATAAAGATTTTTGATAATCCATTAATCATAATTGCTAATGCAATAATAAAGCATATAAAAGCAATAATTCCTTTCATTGTTTTTTTCATAAGCTCCTCCTAAAATCCACCATAAATGAAGTCGCTAGCATTGTATCCTTCTCCATACATGCCAAAGACAATAATCATAGCAATAATAAATAGTATGATTGTATAACGTAAAATAACTGGTTTGTGTTCTAAAATTGTTTTGAGGTGATATCCTTTTTCTTGTATGAAGCTTGTTATCAATAGTATCATTGTTGTCAAAATGAGTATATAGAAATCAATATTTAAAAGTCCATATGACAATATATCACCAGATGGTTGATGGAATATATTGAGTATCATTTTCCATGCATCACCAAGCGTATTTGCTCTGAATATTAACATACCAATCATAACAAGAAATGTTGTACGTAGTATTTGAAATATATTATACCATGATTTTTTATTGAATTTTTTTGTAAGGTTCATAATCCAAGGCTCAACAAATTTAGCAGCCATCATAATGACATAGTAATATAAACCATAAAATATATATTTCCAAGTAGCACCATGCCAAAAACCATTAAAGAACCAAACAAAAAATAATGGGAATGCAGTTAAAATGAATTTTCCTAAATGACCTTTAAAATGTTTTTTTACAAATTTATTGAGATTTACACACATTTTAGAAAGTGATACAGAATAAAAAACATAGTCTTTTAACCATGAACCTAAAGTTATGTGCCATCTTCTCCAAAATTCAGCTATACTTTTTGAAAAGAAAGGACGTTGAAAATTTTGGGGCAAGTATACTCCAAATAAATATGCACTTCCACGAACAATGTCAATAGCTCCAGAAAATTCAGCATAAATTTGTAGAGTATAAAGAACAATGGCTAATATCACTGCAATGCCACCATGATCAGTTCCAAAAATCGCATTCACAAAAACAGCGGCACGATCAGCAATGACCATTTTTTTGAAGACACCCCATAAAATGAGATAAGCAGCAAAACGTACATTTTCAAGTTGAAAACGATTTCCTCGAAAAAGCCTATCTGCAGTTTCGTCATAACGAGAAATAGGACCTTCTAACATTTGGGGGAAGAATGATAAATACAAAGCAAGTTTACCAATGTGGCTACAAGCTGGATATTTACCACGATAGATATCAACTATATAACTAATGGCCATAAGCGTATAATAAGATATACCCAATGGTAGAATGAATTTTTTTAAAGGTATATCAATAGGTAAATGCAATAAATCTCCTAATGCATTAAAATTACCAGCAAAGAAACTAAAATATTTCAAGAATAACAGACTGCTGATAGTAAGAATAATTCCAGTTATCACAACATAACGTTTTTTGTTTTTTATTTTTTGTTTTTTGGCTTTTCTTAAATCTTTATCTATATTTTTTGAAATAGATTTTATTGATAAATTTAGTCGATTGAGTATATAACCTACTACATATATAATAACAGTTGTTAGTAAAAGAAATAAAATTAATTCATGTGATGCTATAAAATAGTATATATAGCTTGCAATTAATAAAATTATCCATCTTATTTTTTTAGGTAAAAGGTAATATAATAAAGCAGTAACGATTAAAAATGCTATATATGCAAAGGATACAAATGATATCATAATAGAATAATTCTCCTTATTGTTTTATTTTTTTCTATATATATTTCATTACTTAGATACATATATTTTTTAATTGAATATAATATTTTTTTCATAAAATCCTCCATTGTTAAATTTAAATATATATGATTAGTAACATATAATACTTTACAAAGTCATTATTTCATGTATAAATATACAAATAGATAAAATATATTGTTGATTATATCATTTTTCTTATACAGTATCAAAAGAATAATAAATATGTATTATAATGTACATTATTCTTTGGAGTAGTAGGTTAAAGATAAACTATACATTTGGAATAAGAAAGTGTAAAATAGTAATAAGAAATGGGGGAAGATAAAATGGCAACATATGAAGATGTGTTAGATAACGTCACATTACAAGCAAGTAAAATCATTGCACGTCAAAATACTGAAAATATTGTTACTGATTTATATAATATTATTTGCCAAAAGTGTGAGAATGGTGATTTGATTAATGAACTCAATGGTATTGAAAGAGTTTTTTATCTCTGTCAAACATTTGAATTAAATATGAATAATGGTGGTATTCATCAATACTATGAAAATAGTGCAGGTAATTTTGCAAATGAAACAGTTGAAGCATTAGTGGAGATTAAAGCCATGAATACAGCTTTGATATTAGATAAAGCAAATAGTATTTTTAAAGAGGGAATTGTTCCTGAGGACTGTGATGCAAGAATTGAAGAACTAGAGAGTCTTGATTATTCAGAGGTATCATGGTTTCTGGATGAACTTGATCATCAATTTTATGAATGCGTGGATGATTTATCATCTTTGAATTTGAAATATGTTTTGACAAATAAAGAAGCATTCATGTAAATGTTGTTATTTGTGAAAAAAATAGTTATAATATGGATAAGAGGTGAATAATAATGGATTATTTTGACAAGATTAAAGATAGACTAAGTAGTAAATTAAAAGGAAAAGAATTAACTAAAGAATCTTCTTTTAAAGAATTAGGGATTGATTCTTTGGATTTAGTGGATTTAGTATTTGAATTAGAAGAAGAAATTGGTGTGGAATTTCAAGATGAAGAATTACTTAAAATTTCTACTGTTCAAGATTTATTGGATTTAATAGATTCAAAAAAATAGGGGAAATATCCTCTATTTTTGTTTAGGAGTGAGAAAATGATTTATCAAGTAGATGATAAAAAAATAGAAGTCAATATTGAAGATATTCAAAATAATCATATGTATATAGCCATGATGACACTAGATGAATTAAAAGAAAATTATCATCATTTTCATATCACTAAAAGAGCTTTATTACATTGTGAAGAAACATCTTCTTTAGATCAAAATATTATTATTCCACATACTGATTATTATTATGGATTGATTAATCTTATTAATGCTAGAGATGTCTTTATCAAAAAAGATTCTTTATCTTTTTTCATTTTTAAGAATTTATTTCTAGTTGTTGTTATTGATGATGAAGATGGACATATTAAGGAAGTTTTCCAGTCATCTAGCGATTATGTTTTAGAAAGAGGGGTTTCCATTACTCGACTTGTTTATTATTTTTTAAGTGAACTGATTTCTAAGGATTATCAATATATTGAAGAACTTCAAGAGGAAATTGAAGAATTAGAAAGTCATGATAGTGAAGAAGAGTCACTTTATTTTACTAATAAATTAAGACAAATGAGTAAGGAACTTTTATTATTAAGAAATTATTATGATAATCTTGTTATTATTGGTGAAGAGTTACAAATGAATCATCATCATATTTTTGAGGATGATGATATGCGTTATTTTGAGATTTTCACTAGACGTATTGAACGTTTGTCAGATAATGTTCAAATATTAAGAGAACTTTTGAATCAGGCTAGCGAGGCTCACCAGTCTAAATTAGACTATAAATTAAATAAAACAATGCAATTCTTCACCATTGTGACAACGATATTTATGCCATTAACTTTAATTGCTGGGTGGTATGGTATGAATTTTAAAAATATGCCTGAACTGGAAAGTCAATATGGTTATCCAATTGTAATTGGTATTAGTGTATTGCTGGTGATTGGATTGGTTATTTTATTTAAGAAAAAGAAATTCTTTTAAAAAGTTCAAAAATAAATAATGTATTTTATTGTATATGTAAAAATATAAAGAAAAAGGTGATGTTATCTAATCAGAAACATCACCATGTTTTTATTTTTTTAATCTCAATTTTAAAAAGTAATGACTCATATCACATTAGTTAATGACTTTATATGTGAGGCGAATATATGAATTATCAAGAGGTTGACATTTTTCAAGGTGTAAAACACCTAATTTATCCAATTCATCTGTAGAAGTTAAGGAATATCCATCAATAAGTGTTGAAGTCTCTTTACCACCAATAAGAATAGGAGCAACAACAATATCAACATAATCAAAAAGCTTTTCTCTAAGAAATAGTTCATTAAGAGTTCCGCCTGTTTGAATAGTTATCCGTTCACAACCATAGTCCTGTTTTAAAATAAAGAGCATTTCTTTGAGATTGAGCTTTTTTTGTTGGATAATATGTAAATTGTTTTCATTAATTTGAAATGCAGGATGTTGAGGATTGCTTGTCACAAGTACAAACTCTTTAGATAGTGCACACATATATTCTATACCATGCTTTGTTAAATGATGATTATCAATTATAACAAATGAAACAGGCGTTTTATGAGGCAATGCTTTTTCATTAACACCAATCTTTGCTTGAACTCTTCCTGAGTTTAATGACCATAGATCAGTCGTTTGTTCTAATTCGTAATATTGATGAAGTCCTTCTTTAACACCGATTATTCTAGGAAAATCAGAATCTACATCTAGATCATCTGAGCGACCTGTACTAATTTTCCCATCAACTGACATGAGCATAAATAATGTTGTTATTGGTCTTTCGTTCATATCTTTTTTTCCTCTCATTGACTGATTTTAGAAATTCATTAACGTTTCTTCATTTTATAAACAACTCTATTTAAGTAAGGAATGGCTTGAAGATCTTTAGGATGTTCAGCATACATGTAAAGAATAATAACAAAATAAGTAATCACACCAACAATTACAGATATGATAAGTGGGATAAATACTTTTTTTGTAAGGGCAAATAATCCATAATAACATCCACCAGCAACAATCCCCATAATCAATGCGGCGACCAATGGAAGGACATAGGTACGTCTGATTTCTTGTCTATAGTGTGTTTTTTTACGTAATGATTTTTGGTTTAAAAAACAGACCTGTAAGCCATAAAAACAATTGGCAATAACTAAAGAATAAAGTCCAAGTGGTGTAAAAAATAATAATAAGACAGTTATAATACAATGCCATATCAAAGCGATGGCTGCATTTTTTAAAGGAGCATTCACTTCACCAATGGCCTGAAGAATTCCATTTGTAAGTGTTGATAATCCAAAAAAGACAACACCTGGACTCCCAACAGCTAATAACATAGTTGCTAATTGAATAGTATCTTCTTGAGGAAATAAGATACCCATAATAGGGAAAGCCAAAACGGTCATTCCAACTGCTGATGGTATTAAGACCATCATTGTTACACGAATACCAGAACGGATATGTTCTTTGGTTTGACGATAATTCTTAATTGCCCAAGAAGAAGAAATAGCAGGGATAGATGCTGTTGACATTGCGGAAGCTAAAGCGACTGGAACGTTTTGTAAAACAATATATTCACCAGAATATACACCAAACATTGTAATAGCTTCTTTACCAGTTCCCATAGCAAAATAGAAAATATACATATCAATTGTTGTGACTAAATTATAGATGCATGTTGCGAAAATGATAGGTGTGACAATATTTAAAATCATTTTAAATATACTTTTATATGAATCTTCATGATTATCTGGTTCATCTTTAACAATGAGATTATCTTTACGTCTAAAATACATCAGTCCCATATAAATTAAACCAATCAGTACTCCAGCACCAGTTCCTAAGGCACTTCCAGCAGCCCCTACGCTTGCTAATTGACTACCACCAACACTTAAATAAGGTTGGATAAATAGATAAGCAGCACCAACTGAAACAATGGCATTGAAAACTTGTTCAATGATTTGTGAAACGGATGTGTATAATGTTGTTTGATGTGCTTGGAAATAACCTCTAAATACACCTAGTAATCCTGAAAGGAAAATTGTTGGGCAAAGGACTCTTAAAGCAGCAACTGCATTTTCAGGTACAATAAAGGGAGCAATAAAAAATGCAACAATAGCAGCTCCTCCGCCAATTGCACATATGTATATAAAAGAACAGCGTAATATTTTTTGAGCATTATTATACTGATTTAAAATAAGTTTTTCAGAAATTAATTTTGATATAGCTGTAGGAATGCTATAAGATGATATAAGTAATATAAGTGCATAGATATTATAGGCTGTTGAATAATAGCCAATTCCTTCAGTCGTGATTAATGAAGTTAAAGGACTTCGATAAAGAACACCAATGATTCTTACCAAAATCCCAGCAATCGCTAAAATAGATGCTTGTTTTACTATTGAACGAGAATGATTCATAGGAGACCTCACTTTCTATAGTGTTTATTATAACATTAATTTATATAAAATCAAAAATCTTTTAATTTCTACTAATTTTCATAGATTTTACACATTTTTCTGTTACAATACATGGGAAATAGTGAAGAGGTATGTATATGAGTAAACGTAAATTAAAATTAAAAGTCAGTGTTAAAAAAAGATTGCTAATGATTGCAGGATGTTCATGTTTTCTGGCTGTCGCTTTTATCATAGGTAGTATGATTTTTTCTAATGATAATAAATCAAATACAAAGCAATCAGTAGAAAATGGCAATATAGAAAATAAGGAAAATGATATAACGCCAATTGAAAAAGAAGATGCTAATAATATTGATATTCTTGCCATTGGAAACAGTGATTTATATAGTGCTTTTAATCCTCTTCAATTATGGAATGAACAAGGATATACATCTTTTGTAGCCGCTGCTCCAAAACAAAATATGAAATTGTCATATTATATGTTAAAAGAAGCTTTAACAGTTCAAAAACCTAAATTATTGATTTTAGAAACAGATGCTTTTTTTGATAATCGTGAAAAGAGTGATGATGAAAGTTATAGTTATATTGCAATGAAATACAGTTATCCTTTATTTATGAAAAGTAAGCGTTGGAATGAAATTAAAAATGAATCATATACTGCTGATAAAAACTTTCAGGAACGCATGGAAATACTGAAAGGATACTACTATCAAACGACAGTAGTTGCTAATAAAAAAGGCTTTTCATATATGAGTAAAAATGATGCCAGGCAAGATTTTCCGTCATATACAAAAGAATATCTTCCAAAAATTATTGATTTAGCGAAAGAAAATCATTGTCAAATCCTTTTTATATGTTATCCTTCAGAGACATCATGGAATTATGTGAAATCGAATACGGTTAACGACTTTGCAGTTAAGAATGATATACCATTTTTAGATTTTAATACCCAAGAATATGAAACAGCGTTTGACTGGAATACAGATTCACGAGATGGTGGAAATCATTTGAATTATTCTGGAGCTAAAAAAATGACGAAATATATAGGGAATTATATTCAAAAACATTTTGGGTTTAAAAATCATCAACATAATAGTGATTATAATCAATGGAATATTGATTATAAGACATTTAAAAAGAAAACTCCAAAAAAATAAAGAGGTTGCTGACACAGAATTAGTTTTTTAAACTGACTTTGTCAGACGCCTTTTTTGTTTAATAGAATAATATAAAAACAATGCTTTTAATACTGTAACTAAATTTATTTATATTTTGATAATTTTTAATAAATTTTTATTTAGTCATTTTTTTGAGGGTTTAAAAAAGAGTTATTTGAATTTTAAGTAAGATTAGAGTATAATGTGACAAATCGTAGAAATCAGGGAGAGTTTGTTATGGAGATACCTATTTTATATCTAATTATACCTTGTTACAATGAAGAAGATGTTTTACCTATAACAGCACCTTTATTTTTAAATAAAATCAATGAACTTATTGAACAAAATAAAATTCATTCTGAAAGTAAAATTATGTTTATAAATGATGGGAGTAAGGATAAAACATGGCAGATTATTTGTGATTTGGCATCACAAAATGAGCATTATATAGGCATATGTCAAAGTAGGAATAGAGGACATCAAAATGCTGTTTTAGCCGGTTTGATGGAGTCGAAAGATTTTTGCGATATTACAATATCAATAGACTGTGATGGACAGGATGATATTAATGCAATGAATAGGATGATAGATGAGTATTTATCAGGTGCTGAAATTGTCTATGGTGTACGCAGTAAAAGAGAAACAGATACTTTTTTTAAAAGAGCAACTGCTGAGGGGTTCTATAAGTTATTAAACTGGATGGGTGCTGAAGTTGTCTTTAATCATGCAGATTATAGATTAATTTCTTCAAAAGTCTTACAGGAGTTTAGTAATTTTAAAGAAGTGAATATTTTTTTAAGAGGAATGATTCCATTGGTAGGTTTTAAAAGTACATCTGTCTATTATGAAAGACATGAACGTATAGCAGGAGAAAGTCATTATCCATTATCTAAAATGCTTTCACTTGCATTTGATGGAATTACAAGTTTAAGTATTAAGCCTATTAGAATAATAACAATTACAGGAATCTTTATCTCACTATTTAGTTTTGCTATGATTATTTATGCCTTCATATCTTATTTCCATAGCAGTGTAACACCTGGTTGGGCGAGTACATTAATTATTGTATGTTTTATTGGTGGCATTCAATTAATTTCATTAGGTGTAATTGGCGAATATGTTGGAAAAATTTACATGGAAACAAAACAGAGGCCACGTTATATTATAAGTGATAGAACAACAGATGAGTGTCATAAAAATAGCATCAAATAAATATGATAATTGGAATATTAATGAAGTATAAAGTTGTTTTTATATAATGATGAATTATTATTAATATTGGTGTATATTTATTTGTCTTGTAAATAGAAAATATGTGTTTGAAAATTATATATAGTTTAATGAAAGAAATGACATCTTTTTTGGATGTCGATTAGCAACTGGTGTTTTGGATATAGTGATTATGTATATAAGTGTTGATATATTAGGGTTTAATGGCTTGATTATGAAATGTGTGTCTAATGTAATAGTGATTGTTGCTAATTATGTGGCTAGTAAATTGATGATTTTTAAATAAATAACATGAAAATATATGATTTTATTTATTCTTATTATGAATATATGATATAATGATGAAAAATGTATCTTGGAGGGTTACTATGAGCGAAAGTCGAATTTGTATTGCTTTAGATTTTCAAACAAAGGCAGAAGTAGAAAACTTTTTGGATCAGTTTGAAAATGAGAAACTTTATGTAAAAGTTGGAATGGAACTTTTTTATGGTGAAGGAATTGAAATGATTAAGGCTATTAAAAAGAGAGGTCATCAGATTTTCTTAGATTTAAAACTACATGATATTCCTAATACTGTTAAAAGTGCTATGAAACAACTGGCTAAATTGGATGTTGATATGGTTAATGTTCATGCGTCTGGAAGTATTGCAATGATGAAAGCAGCAATTGAAGGATTAAATGAAGGTGCAGTCAATGGAAAAAGACCATTATGCATTGCTGTTACTTGCTTAACATCATTGGATCAGGAAGTGCTAGATAACGAATTATTAATTCATGAAGCATTAGATGATGTTGTTTTAAAATGGGCTCAAAATGCAAAAGCAGCTGGATTAGATGGTGTTGTTTGTTCGCCATTAGAGTCAAAAAATATTCATGAACAGTTAGGTGATGATTTCTTAACTGTGACACCTGGTATAAGATTAGCAAGTGATAGTGTCAATGATCAAAAACGTGTAACGACACCAGCGATGGCAAAAGAAATGACATCAAGTTATATTGTTGTTGGAAGAACAATTACAAGAGCGGAAAATCCAGTTGAGACATATCACGAAGTTTATAGACAATTTCAAGGAGAATAAGAAGATGGAAAGAAAAATTGCAAAAGATTTATTAGATATTGAGGCAGTATTTTTAAGACCAAATGAGCCTTTTACTTGGGCTTCAGGTATTAAGTCACCTATTTACTGTGATAATCGTTTAACATTATCATATCCAAAAGTAAGAAAAGATATTGAGGAAGGTTTAGCTACATTAATTAAACAAAATTATCCTGAATGCGAATGCTTGATGGGAACAGCAACTGCTGGGATTGCTCATGCAGCATTAGCAGCTGATATTTTAGATTTGCCTATGGGATATGTTCGTGGTGGAGCTAAATCTCATGGTAGAAATAATCGAATTGAAGGTTTAGTAAAACCAGGAATGAAAGTTGTTGTTGTAGAAGATTTGATTTCTACAGGTGGTTCTTCTCTTGAGTGTGTCGATGCTTTAAGAGAAGCTGGATGTGAAGTTATTGGAATGGTTGCTATATTTACATATGGCTTACCTAAAGCAACTATAAATTTTGAGGCTAAAGATTGTTCTTTTTATACATTGACAAATTATGAGACACTTGTTGAAGTGGCAGTGGAGAACAATTATATACAAAAGGGTGATTTAGAAAAATTAAAAGCTTGGAAAAAAGATCCTAGTGATGAATCATGGATGAATAAATAGATTGTATATAAGAAGAATGGACAAAAAAGGGAATTTATAAGAATTAAGTTGCAATTATTCCCTTTTTCGTGTATAACAATAGAGGCTATAGACCTGTCTATTTTAAGGAGGTTATTTATGTTTAAGAGTATTAAATATGTCTTACATGAAAATTTTACAAATTTATTTAGGATTTATTCTATTTCAAAATATGAATTAATTGCAGATATGCGTGATTCAAAATTAGGAATGTTCTGGAATTTTGCTAACCCTATTATTCAAGTATTAACTTATTGGTTTGTTTTTGGAATTATCTTAGAAAAAAAGGCAGTAAGTCATATTCCTTATATATATTGGATGTTGGGTGGTATGGTTGTCTGGTTTTTCATTTCTCCTTGTATTACAAACGGTTGTAATGCAATTTTTTCAAAAGTAAACGTGATTACAAAAATGAAATTTCCAGTCAGTATTCTACCAGCCACTGTTATTTTAAAGGAATTGTTTAATCACGTCTGCTTGATGCTAATTGTATTTGTTCTTTTTATTTTTGGTGGATACTACCCAAGTATTCATTGGATTGGACTTATTTATTATATGTTTTGCGCAGCTATTTTCTCAATATCATTATCAATGACAACATCTGTTTTAAATATGTTAGCACGTGATACAAGAAAACTTGTTTTGGCTTGTATGCGATTACTATTATATTTGACACCAATTTTATGGTCGATTCCAACGAAATTACCACATTTTGCTCAATTGATTTTAAAAATGAATCCTATTTATTATGTGGTTCAAGGATATCGAGATTGTTTTTTCTTTCATAAGGGATTATGGGCATATCACAATTCTATGATAGCCTTTTGGGTAATTACTTTTGTTTTATTTGCGTTTGGTAGTTGTATGATGTATAAATTCAAACACAAATTTATTGATATGATTTAGAGGTGATATTATGGAAAAACAATATGCTATTGAATTCAAAAATGTTTCAAAAATATATAGTTTGAAATCTAAAGATAAAAAACATTCTAGTAATAAACGATTTTATGCTTTAAAGAATATCAGTTTTCAAATTCCTAAAGGTGAGGTTGTTGGTATTTTAGGAACAAATGGTTCTGGGAAATCAACAATGTCTATTATTTTAGCTGGTATTAGCGAAGTAGATGAAGGAGAAATGATTGTTAATGGTGAACAGGCATTAATTGCCATTAATACAGGGTTGAATCAGCAATTAACTGGATTAGAGAATATTGAACTTAAAGGTGCTTTATTGGGACTAACAAAAAAAAGAATTAAAGAAATTACAGAAGGTGTTATTGAATTTGCTGAAATTGGTGATTTTCTGTATCAACCAGTAAAAAAATATTCAAGTGGTATGAAGTCACGTTTGGGTTTCTCTATTAATTTATGTTTGAATCCTGATATTTTAATTGTTGATGAGGCATTATCTGTTGGAGATAAAGGATTTGCACAAAAATGTATAAATAAGATGAAAGAATTAAAGAATGAAGGTAAAACCATCGTATTTATTTCGCATTCATTACCTCAAGTTAGAGATTTTTGTGATACAGCTATGTGGATTGAAGGTGGAATGCTTAAAGAATATGGCACTATTGATGAGGTTTGTGATCATTATGCTGAATATGTGGATTATTATAATTCATTAGATAATGCTGGAAAGAAAAAAGAACGTGATGATAAATTTGAAAAAAGAATTATTTTGAATTCTAAAGCTAACAAAGGATTTTTTTCTAGAATATTTGGTTAGAAAGGAGGGCATATAATGAAGAGAGTTATTACCTATGGAACATTTGATTTGTTTCATATTGGTCATTTGAATATATTAAAACGTGCTAAAGAACTTGGTGATTATTTAGTTGTTGCTGTTTCTAGTGATGCATTTAATGCTATTAAAGGAAAGAAATGTGCAATTCCTGATTCTGAAAGAATGGCCATAGTTGAGGCTATAAAGTATGTTGATGAAGTGATCCCTGAAAATTCATGGGAACAAAAAATTAATGATATTAAGGAGCATAACATTGATATTTTTGTTATGGGAAGTGATTGGGAAGGTAAGTTTGATTATCTAAATGAGTATTGTGAGGTCGTTTATCTTCCAAGAACAGATGGAATAAGTACTACAAAAATAAAAAAGGATTTGAAATTGAAATAAATTTTTTTGTATACTGAAAATGTCAATATATGAGGAAGGAAAATGATTATGAGTAACATTAAGGTTTCAGTTGTTGTTCCAATTTATAATGTTGAAGAATATCTAGATGAGTGTTTATTGTCTTTGAAGAAACAGACTCTCAAAGATATTGAAGTTTTGATGATTGATGATGGGTCATTAGATCATTCTGCAGATATTGCAAAAAGGTATGAACGTGATAATGCTCATTTCCATTATTTTTATAAAGAAAATGGAGGATTAGGTAATGCACGTAATTATGCTATTCCTTATGTTAAAGGAGATTATCTGATTTTTCTTGATTCCGATGATATTGTTCCTGAAGATGCATATGAAAAAATGTATAATTTGGCTGTAAAGACAAACAACGATATAATTATAGGAAATGTAAAGAGATTCAATTCTACATCTGTATTTGATTCTCCATTGCATAAAAAGGTTTTTGATGATGATTATGAGCATACCCATATATTAGATAATCCAAATCTTGTTTATGATACAACATCTTGGAATAAATTGTTTA
The DNA here is from genome assembly GCF_001244545.1 of Candidatus Stoquefichus sp. SB1. Taxonomy (NCBI): domain Bacteria; kingdom Bacillati; phylum Bacillota; class Erysipelotrichia; order Erysipelotrichales; family Erysipelotrichaceae; genus Candidatus Stoquefichus; species Candidatus Stoquefichus sp. SB1. The sequence goes on from NZ_LN852694.1 coordinate 444,643, forward strand.
AAACTTCTTTTTATCAGGAAAATCATTTTCAGTTTCCTGAAAAAATACTCTATGAAGATATCCCTGTAACTATTCCAGCTCATTTTAAAGCAAATTCGGTAGGAGTTATCACGGATGTTTGTTATTTATGGCGTACGCGTGATGGTGTGAGTAAATCAATAACACAAAATAGAACTGACATTAAGAATTTTACTGATCGTATTAAAATAATGGATATGGTTAATAATTTTTATGAAAATAATGTCACAGATCCAACTGCGTTATTAATGAAAGATTATAAATGGCTTGATGTTGATTTAAAGCTTTATATTAATCAATTTGTTGATGCAAGTGAAGAATACCGAAAAATTGCTTTAAAAGAAATTAATCGTTATTTAGATAATATTGATCCTAAAGCTTTTGAGTTATTAAGAGCAATTGATAAAATGAAATATTATTATATTCATCAAAATAATGTGGCGCAATTATTAAAATTATTAGATTATCAAAAAACAACATTTAAATCACTATCTATTAAAAAAACAGCTAATGGATATATTGGGGACTTTCCAATGAAGGATATTCCTTCTTCTTTAAAAAATATGACAAAGGAATTGGAATTTTATCCAATGATTCAGGCAGTTCAAAAAGTTAATTTTATTAATAGTGAATTACTTGTAGATTGTTTGTTTTATATAGCAAGACTTAAGAAACAAGATGAGTTTAGTGTTAAGGCTTTTTTATATAGTCGAGATAAAAATGAAAAAGTTGAAATCAAAATAGAAAAAAAACCATCTCATTATTTGACAAGTAAGAGAGGTTATCGTTTTAATCGTAAACCTTTAAAGGTAACCAAATATAATTATGATAATTGTGCTTATCGTATTACAATTGATTTAACTAATCCACAAATATTAAATATGTTAGATGGAAATACTTTGATTTTAATAGAGTATGGTCACACATTTATACATAAAGAATTTTTCTTAGGAAAAGCTGATGAATACAGTAGTAATTTAATTCAATCACATTATGTGAATAATATGCTGGTAAGAACACATTTAATCAATGATGGTAATTTTCAAATTATTTGTTCAAAAGATATAACTTTTGTAGATAATTTGGAGGTTAATGATGGAGTAATTCAATTTCCTGAATCGTCTGATCAATATTATATAGGTGATGATAAGAAGTTGGTATTTTCAGTAAAAGATTCTCACCCGGTTTTTCCATTAAAGGATGTGCCAATAGGAACAAATTATATATATGCATATCATAAATTCTCTTCTCATCATGTTCATTCAAAATTAAAACCAATAAGTTTTCAAAAAGACAATCATATTTATTTTATTGAAAATGATAAAAATGGTTATCTACGTATTTCAGTGCATGCGTCTCAAGTCTATGTTTCAAAATTTAAAATTAATGGGGCTAGTGTACAATTTGAAGTGTATCTACCAAAAATGATACAGAATTTGAAACTAGTTCTTGAAAATACAAAGTATAATTATAAGACAACTTTTGATGCTTATAAAATGGAAACTCACAGTGATTATATAACAATTCAATATATCATTGATTTTCATAATCCTGAAGCAATTCAAAATATCGCGCTGGGAAATTATTTATTTTATTTAGAAGATACACCTAGTTCTATATATGCTCTCTATTTCCCTACAGAAGTTTATAAAAATGTTATTAAAGAGAATGAAAGAGAAATAAAATTTCAGATTATTGATAATCAGTTATCGATGGAAGTAAAACATTTTTGGAAAAAGTATGAAAATTCGCCTCGTAAAAGGAGACTTATTAAAAAATATGTATATCCAGTTTTGAGAAAACTGCCAATTAAGAAAAAATGTATTATTTTTGAAGGATGGTGGGGTGAAAAATATCATTGTAATCCTCGATATTTATATGAGTATATTGATAAGAATCATCCAGAATTTGAATGTGTTTGGTTATTGAATGATAAATATATTCCGGTTTTAGGAAATGCTAAAAGAGTTAGAAGAAAAGGCTTAAAATATTATTATTATTTAGCAGTTGGAAAATATTTTGTGAATAATGTTAATTTCCATGATGAATATGAGAAGCGAAATGGTCAAATTGAAATTCAAACAATGCATGGTACCCCATTAAAAACATTAGGATTGGATGTTCCAGGAGAATTGGATGATCCTATATTACGTGAGAATTTTTTACGTCGTCGTTCACGCTGGAATTATTTAGTTGTCCAAAGTGAAAAAGCTTCAGAAATAACTGCAAGTTGTTATGCGTTTCATAAAGAATTTTTAAGAACTGGATATCCACGAAATGATATTTTGTTTGAAAAAAATAATCCAAATGATATTCAACAATTAAAAAGAAAAATGGGAATACCTGAAAATAAGAAAGTCATTATGTATGCTCCAACATGGCGTAAAAGAAATTATTTTGAAATGCATTTGGATTTAGAGGATATGAAAAAGGCTTTTGGTGATGAATATATTTTGATTTTAAGAATACATCCATTTGCCTATCCTGGTTTTCATAAGAATATGATTAATGATTTTGTATATAATTTTTCAACTTATAGTAGCGTTGAGGAACTTTATCTAGTTTCTGATATTGTTATAACTGATTATTCATCAGTTATGTTTGATTATACAATATTAAATAGACCAATTTTCTTCTTTACATATGATTTAAAAGAGTATAGAGACTATTTGAGAGGTTTTAATTTTGATTTTGAATCTGAGGCACCTGGTCCATTATTAGAAAGTTATGCAGATGTTAAGGAAGCTATAATCAATGTTAAAGAGGTGAGCGTAAAATATGATTCTGCTTTACAAAATTTTAGAAATAAATTTAATGAGTATGAAACAGGAAACGCTTCTCAAAAAATATTTGATATTGTATTTAAAGAATAAGTATCCTGATATTCAGGATACTTATTTACATATGGAGGAATATAAGTATGTCTAGTCAAAGAATAAAGAAAATAATCATCTTTTTTGCTCCGATTGTAATGACTCTTTGCTTTATTTTAATTATAGGTATTCGTTATGGAATTGTCGATGATATTTTTATTGATTACATTACTGAAGGCATATGGGGTAGTGGAGAAAATCAATTTATCATTTTACCTTATTTAAGTGTCGGATTTACATATTTACTATACTTATTTAAAAGTATCTTTACACAATTAAATATTTATTTAATAAGTATGCACTTCTTTTTGACAGTTTCATTTAGTGCATTGCAATATCTTTTTTATAAAAAATATCATTCTTTATTAAGTTTTGTATTGTTATTATTTGCTCAATTAATTTTATTGAATTATTTTACTTATACAGTTATAGCATACCTTGTTTGCTTTGTTGGTTTGATTTTCCTTTTTGAAAAAAATTCATCTTATTTTAAATGTTTGGGTTGCTTATTTTTGTTTATGGGAATATCTATTAGAAAAGATGTTTTTTTAAGTTTGCTAATTATTTTTATTCCATATATTATATATAATTGGAAAAGATTAAAATCAATAAAAATATATTTTGCTATAAGTTTAATAATATTTGGGATTGTCAATATTTCAAATATTCTTATTTTAAAAAATGATTCAATTACACAAAGTTATCTTGAATGGAATGATTTAAGTACACAAATTAGAGATTACGAGTCTATTGATTATGAGAAATATGCTTCTTTTTTAGAACGAAAACATATTAGTGAAAATGATTTGAATTGTCTTAATGCTTGGATATTTACTGATTTAGATACATTTGGTAATACAACTTTGAAGAATTTAACTTCATTAAGAAGTTTAAGTGATACATATGAATTGAATCCCATGAGAATTATTATTAATTTTATTAACCAACCAATCTATATGCTGTATTTAGGCTTTTCTGTATGTTTATTAATTATATATAGGCATAAAAACTATCTAGGGTTTGGTATTATTTTATTTACATTAGCAGATATGTGTGCATTAATTGTGCGTGTAAGAATTGTGGACAGAGTTTTTGTTCCAATTATTATCTTAGGTGTGATATTGTTGTTGTATAATTTTAAAGAGTGGTATGATGGTCAAAGATGGCATTTTAAATATACACATTTTTTCATAGGTGTTTTTCCTGTATTATTGCTTTTTTATGGAATTAAGGATAAACAATGGTTTAAACCTGTGCCTACATATCAAGAAAGTAAAAGTTATCAATATGTACACAATCACTCTAATCAATTATTTGTATTTGAGGGAGTTAGTGCGATGGTTGAATCTCAGTATCAAATAAATTCATTGGTTATTGATCATCAATTATTTAATCAAAATATCATGACTTTAGGAAATTGGGATACTTTTTCGAAACGATATTATTCTCAGATGAAAAAATTCAATATAAATGAACCAGAAAATTTTATTGGTAATCTTGATAAGTATGATAATGTCTATTTAATGATGAGACCTGAAACAGATAAATTAGAATTAATTAAGCAATGGTATGTTGAACATAAGAATATTGAAATTGAATATGAAATAGTTGATAATGTTGGTCATTTGTCAGTTATGAAAGTTAAGGTGAAAGATGTATGAAACGCATTGATTACATAGATACTGCAAAAGGGATTGCAACAATTCTCGTTATTTTAGGACATCTATCAGTAACTCCAAAAATCATTGTGAATAGTTTATATACATTTCATATACCACTATTTTTTTTACTATCTGGGTTTGTTTTGAACTTAGATAAATTTTCTTCATATAAATTATTTATTTTAGATAAAATCAAAAAAATTATATTGCCTTATTTTTTTCTTTCATTTTTTACATGGTTATGGATATATGGTGTAAGACAGTTTCCTTTGCAAATAACAGATAGTGCTTTACGAAATTTGGCAGGAATCTTTATTTGTGCTAAAGATACTCCTTATTATCTAACATTATGGTTTATAGTCAGTTTATTCTTTGCGCAACTGCTATTGTTTATTTGTTATCGATTAAATCATGGTTGTTATATGATTGTTAAGTTATTTATCTTCTTTTGTGTAGCTGTTTTAATTTCAAAAATCTATCATCCTGGTTGGATTTGGGCATTAGATACTGTTTCAATGGCAACATTTTTTGTGGGGTGTGGTTTTTTAATGAAAAATTATAAAGAAAGTATTTTAAAATATTTACATTGTAAATATTTATTTATTTTGATACCAATACTTACTATTTTTGGTTATCTTAATTTTGCATATCATGGAAGACAAGACTTATTTTACCAAAATATTGGAAATCCACTTTTCTATCTTTTGACTGCTTTTACTGGAATTTGGAGTGCTCTAATTATATCGAAAGTATTTGAAAAACAAAAAGTATTAAAATATATAGGAAAAAATAGTTTAGTTTTCTATGCTTTTCATAGACCAATATTTGTTCCAATTGCAATGCTTATTGTGAATATATTGAATGAGACAAAGATAGAAATTTTTTCTTTAGAAATTATTCAAACAATGATTTGTTTACTTATTATTTGTTTTGGATCAGCATTTGTTTCAGAAATTATTAAAAGATTTTTTCCTTTTGTAATTGGTAAATCTAAAAAAACACAAGCATAAATGCCAGTATACTTTTATCTATTCTTCTTATATGTTCACAGGAATTACAAATCTTTTCGTTATACTTTGACATAGAGAATTGGAGATATATGACAATGGCAAAGAGAAGATTAAAATTAAAACAAAAATCATTTTTAATAATAGCAGTACTTTCAATTGTTGTGATGATTATTGCTTTTCAAGGATATAAATTTATAAAACGAACTATAGAGTTAAAGAATTTATCTTTGACCTTAGATTATGAAAAACTAGATTTATATGAGCATGATAGTGGGAAGCTTGCTTTTCACATATCAAATGATAATTTTTTGCAAGATTTAAGATGTTCATCAGATAATGATAAGGTTATTGTTATTGATAATAATGGCGAATTTAAAGCAATAGCTGTTGGAACTGCTCAATTGTCTTTACAAGTTAAAGATTCAGATAAAAAAGTAAAATGTACTGTGGAAGTACATCACGAAAAAAAGTTAAATAGCATAGAGATTACAGGCATTCCTAAATATGATATCTATAGTCAAACAGAATTTAAGCTGAATGTTTTATTTAAACCAAAAGATACAACACAGACGCAACTTGAAATATCGTCATCTCATCCAGAAGTTGCTACAGTAGATGAAACGGGATTGGTTCAGACCAAGTCAATTGGTCAGACAATATTGACAGTAAAAGTCAAGAATACTGATATTCATAAAGAGATTAAATTGAATGTTGTTGAAAAACCAATTCCATCCAAAATTGTAGATTTTAAAGCTGATAGTGAATTAAAAGAAGAAACAGGCAGCATCTTTCAGTTTAGAGAAATCTCAAATATGAGTGATAATAGTGCATCACATTATCAATTTTCATCAAATGATAATAATGTTGCAAGTATTTCCCCAGATGGAATAGTAACTACAAAAAGACCAGGGTATGTTACAGTTTCTTATAAGGATGAAGTTAGTAAAAAAGAAAAGAAATTGAAATTGATTGTTAAGTGTGATAGTGGGTTTATTAATCAGACTTTATTACAGAATTCTGGTATTAATGATTGCCAGAAACTTATGATTGTTGCTCATCCTGATGATGAAACACTTTGGGGTGGTGGACATTTATTGGAAGGAAATTGGTTTGTAGTTGTTTTAACGAATGGATATAATGCTCAGCGAGTAAAGGAATTGGCAGATGCGATGACTATAAGCCAGACAAAGTATATTATTTTAAATTATCCTGATTTGAAAAAGAAAAATGTTAAGGATGATTGGAGCATGGTTTTAAAAGGAATAAAACAGGATGTTAATAAACTTTTAAAGTATAAAAATTGGAAAGAAATTGTTACTCATAGTCCTAAGGGAGAATATGGACATATTCATCATAAAATGACTAATCAAATGGTTAAAGAAGCAACTATTAAAAATGGAATGTATAGCAAATTATATTATTTTGGAAAGTTTTATAGTAACGATGGAAAATTTTATAATAATCCGAAGATGCCAAAAGGATTAAAACCTACGTATCAGGGTGATATTTTAAATAAGAAGATGCAGATGGTTGAAGCTTTTACTTCACAAATTGGAGCTATTCACAAATTTTGGGAACAAATGATTCCGTATGAAGAATGGACAAAAGCATGTTAATATGTATTTGATGAGTAATTATTATAAAAAGAAAGGGTATATATTATGTTTTCAAAGATAAAAGCATTTTTAACAAATATGAATACGGAAGTCATTCGTTATATTATTGTTGGTGGATGCACAACACTTGTTAATCTTATTGTCTTTACAGTTATGTGTAAGTTTTTAAATATAGATGTAACATTAAGTAATTTTGTTTCTGTTGTGACTTCAATTATCTTCGCATATATAACAAATAAAATTTTTGTTTTTCAATCAAAATGTGAAACAATTCAACAATTGATTTCAGAAGCTAGTAAATTTATTGGGGCTCGTTTGTTGACAATGGTTATTGAAGTTGGAGGTGTTTTCCTACTTGTAAATATTATTGGACAGGACGAATTGATTGGAAAATTAGAAACACAAGTTATTGTTTTAATATCTAATTATGTTATAAGTAAATTCTTAGTATTTAAAAATTAATAAGTGATAAGGGGGAATGGATTATGAAATTATCTGTTATTGTACCATGTTATAATGAGGAGAATAATATTTATCCTTTTTATGAAGCGTTGGTTCAAATTTTTAAAGATATATATTTTGATTATGAAATTATATTTATTAATGATGGTAGTAAGGATAAAACTTTAAGCGAATTAAAGAAACTTTTTTCAAGAGATAATGAGCATATACATATTATTCATTTTTCTCGTAATTTTGGGAAGGAAGCAGCATTATTAGCAGGACTTGAAGCTAGTCAAGGAGAATTTGTTTCTATAATTGATGCTGATTTGCAACAAAATCCTAAATACATTATTCAGATGTTGACGTATTTAGAAGAAAATCCAGATTGTGACTGTGTTGCTGCTTATCAGGATATACGTAAAGAGGGAAAAATACTAACTTTTTTCAAGGATTGTTTTTATAATCTTATCAATAAAATGACAGAAATTGAAATAGTGAGATCTGCTAGTGATTTTAGAACATTAAGAAGAAATGTAGTAGATGCAATTATTTCATTACCAGAAAGGTGTCGTTTTTCGAAAGGAATATTTTCATGGGTGGGATTTAATACTTATTATATGCCATATACTGTGGAAGATCGAGCAAGTGGGGAATCTAAATGGTCATTCTGGAAATTATTTGCTTATGCACTTGATGGCATAATTGCTTTTTCAACAACTCCTCTTGTTATTGCTTCCATACTTGGAGTAATTCTGTGTTTTGTTGCTTTTATCCTTATTTTTGTGATAGTTATTAAAACGTTGGTGTGGGGTGATCCAGTTGCTGGATTTCCAACTTTAGCGACTCTTATTCTTTTATCTGCGGGAGTACAATTGTTATTTATTGGAATTTTAGGACAATATCTTGCAAAATCATATACTGAAAGTAAGCATCGCCCTGTTTATATTGTAAAGGAACATATTAAAAAGGAGAAAACATCGCATGACATCATTAATAAATAAATGGAAAATATGTAAAAATGAACATCCTTTTATGATTTATGTTATATGCTTTACACTTGTTTTTATGTTTTCTGTGACTTTGTTTTATATGTCATTTATATTAACAAAGAAGTCATTTATTTGGCAGGGAGAAACAAAAGATGGGTTAGTGCAACATTATAACACATTAATGTATTTTGGAAATTATCTTCGTTCACTCTTTCATGAAATATTTGTTAATCATCATTTTAGTATTCCGATGTGGGATTTTAGCATGGGGTATGGAGCTGATATTCTTGCTACAATGCATTATTATGTTATTGGTGATCCATTAAATTTATTATCAATATTTATTATGCCCAAATATACTGAATACTTATATATATTTTTAGTTGTATTACGTTTATACTTGGCTGGTTTATCTTTTTCATATTTTTGCTTTAATATGAATAAAGATAAAAAGTCAATTATGATTGGAGCACTTTCATATATCTTTTGTGGCTATATTATTTTTGCAGGTGTTAGACATCCTTATTTTATTAATCCAATGATTTATTTACCACTTTTGCTTTTAGGAACTGAAAAGATTTTAAAATATCAATCTTCAAAACTTTTTATATGCATGATAGCTCTTTCTGCTATTAGCAATTTTTATTTTTTTTATATGCTTTGTTTATTGGTTTTTATATATGCAATTATCCGATACTTTAGTTTGTATCAAGATAATCATCTAAGACATATTTTTTATTTTTTAGGTAAATTTATTTTCAATGTTATTATTGGAATTGCTATATCAGCTATTATTTTACTACCTGTGATATCATTCTTTTTAAGTACTTCAAGAAGTGAGTACAAAATTGCTTTTGATGGATTATACAGCATTTCATATTATTTGTCTTCTTTTCTTAATTTTAATTCATATAATTTTGGTGGATATTGGACTATATGTGCTTATACATCTCTTTCATTAATATCTATTTTTGTTTTATTTATAAAAAGAAAAAATATAGCTTTAAAAGTTGGATTTATTATTTTAACAATAGTTATCTGTTTACCAATTGGTGGTTATATTTTTAATGGTTTTTCATATGTTAGTAATCGTTGGCAATTTGGTTATTCTTTTATTATTGCATTGATAACTTGTTGGATGTTTAATGATTTAAAAAAATTAAATAAAAAGGAACTCATTGTTTTAGCTGGATTATGTATCATTTATTTTATATTGGCTTATAGATTTAAAGAAACACGTACTTATAATTTTTATTTATCAAGTTTTATAATGTTTTTTATATATATTGTTATGTTTTTTTACAATACAAAATTTTTGAAAAAGAATTCATTTTTTGTTATTTCTATGGTTATTTTACTAGTGATGAATACATCATTAAATGCATTTTTTAAATATTTTCCTCAACAATTAAATTATGTTAAAGAATTTGTTGAATTTAAAGATGGTTATTCTCAAATTTATCATACACGTGCTGAACAATTAAAAGCTATAAATGATCAAACATTTTATAGATATGATGAAACAAATACTGGTAAAACTTATTTAGTTAATTCTGCTTTACAACAAAATGAACATTCTATTTCATTCTTTTACAGTTTAGGAAGTGGATATATAACGGATTATTTTGGTGAAATGAATAATCTTAATGCATTAAGTTCAATTTACACAGGTTTAAATTATCGAGCTTACCTCGATGCTTTGGCGTCGGTTAAATATTTTATTGCTGAAAAAAAACAGAATGCTTATCGTCCTTATGGATATAATCAAAAAGTATTTGAATCTGATAAATATGATATTTTTAAAACAGAATTATCTTTACCATTAGGATATACATATGATAAGCAGGTATCTGAAGATGATTATAAAAATGCTACAGCATTACAACGTCAACAATTATTATTAGATGCTGTTCATGTTGAAGAAAAGTTAAGTTTAGAAAATTTGACTCCAACACTAATGGATCAAAATACTCCATATACCATTGTTTCACAAAGCGGTATACGTTGGAATGAAAATGGATTTGATGTTCTTGATAAAAATGCCAAAATGATAATTCAGTTCGAGGGTGTTGAAAATAGTGAATTATATCTATCATACAAAAATTTAGCTTATAAAGCTTCTAAGAATAAAAAAGGTGAATATATAACTGAGGCAAAGATCAAATTAAAATCAGATCAAGTAAGGAATACAATATTATTAAAAAATGAATATAATACATATTATAATGGAACAGATGATTTTCTAGTTAACTTAGGTTACTCAGAAAATAAAAGAAAGCAAATCGAAATAGAATTTACTCAAAAAGGTTCATATACTTGTAAGGAAATGTCAGTTTCACATTTAGTTATGAATAGATTTAATGAGCAGATAAAAAATCGAACTGAAAATGTTCTTGAAAATGTTCAAATGGATACCAACAAAGTTTCAGGAAAGATTTCATTAGACAAAGATAAATTTTTATGTCTATCTATTCCTTATAGTGAAGGGTGGCAATTGTATGTTGATGGTCAAAAAGAAAAATTGTATCGAGCTAATACAATGTATATGGGTACGCCTCTAACCAAAGGAAACCATGACATCCAATTGATTTATACAACGCCATTCATTAAAATAGGAGCAATGATAAGTTGCAGTGGTGTTATTCTATTTATAAGTGTATGTTATTATGAAAAGAAAAAGACAAAACAGAAAATTAATGATATAAAGTGTTAAAAATCTTGCTCTTTTGTAAAGATAATGGCATAATCAATAGGCGAGGTGAATAAAAATGTTTATATTACGTTTTATAAAAAAGTTAAGTGGAAAAATTATTAGAATAATATATAAATCAACATATAATTTGGTGTCAGTAGATGATAAAATTGTGATATTTATCTCTTTTCATGGTAGAGGTTATTCTGATAATCCAAGAGCTATTTATGAACAAATGAGAAAAGATTCACGATTTAAAGATTATAGATTCATATGGTTTATTAAAAATCATAAAGAAAAAAATATAAAAATTCCAGGAGCAGAAGTGAAAGAATATTTTAGTTTTTCTTATTTCTATTATATGTCTAAAGCAAAATATTGGATTATTAATTGCAAAATGCCTACATACATATGTAAGAAACCTAAACAGGTATATTTACAAACATGGCATGGGACACCTTTAAAACGTTTAGCTCACGATATTATTGCACCTGAAAATGCGACTTTTTATAGATCAGGTGTATCATTTGATAAAATGTGTGAATCTTATGATATTGATGTAGAAAGATATAATTATATGATTTCACCAAATAAATTCTGTACTGAAGTTTTTCAGACATCATTTCAAATTAATCGTGAACGATTAATTGAAACAGGATATCCAAGAAATGATTTTATTACGAATGCCACTCCAGAGGATATAAAGGCTTTAAAACAAAAATTTCATTTACCATTAGATAAAAAAGTTGTTTTATATGCACCTACGTGGAGAGATAATTCTTATGTCGCAGCGGGTTATACATTTGATTTAAAAGCTGATTTTCAAAAATGGAAAGATATTTTAGGTGATGATTATATTGTTGTTTTTAAACCACATTATTTAATTATTAATAAATATGAAAATGATCATACTTTAGATGGATTTCTTTATTCTATCTCAGCAGATGCTGAAATTAATGAGTTATATGTGTTAAGTGATATTTTGATTACAGATTATTCTAGTGTGTTTTTTGATTATGCAGTCTTAAATAGACCTATCTATTTCTATATGTATGATATTGAAGAGTATAAGGGTGAATTAAGAGGTTTTTATCTGGATATTTATAAAGAGTTGCCTGGAAAGATTTATGATGATGAAAAGCAAATGTTAATGGATGTTAAAAATCAGATTTATGATTATTCATATTTGAAAGTATTTAATGAACGTTTTAATTCAGAACAAACAGGTAATTGTGCACAGAAAGTGATTGATATTGTTTTTAAAGATGTTCTTTAATTGAGTTCTATTGAAAATATAGAACTTTTTTCTATTTTCTTGTCATAAAAAAAGTGTTAGAATAGAAAGAGTTACACAAGGAGAATACTATGGGAATTCAAAAAATGATATTAAATATAATATTAACAATTGAATCATTGATTATTTCAATGTTTAAAATAAAAAAGAATAAAGTAACATTTATTTCATTAGAATCAGAACAATTAACTTCTGATTTTGAATTCATTTATAATCAATTGGACTTGAAAGAATTTGATGTTCATTTGTGTTTGATTAAGTATCATAAAGATTTATGGGGACAATTTCTTTATTTTATCAATTGTATGAAACAACTTTATCTCATTAATACATCAAAAATCGTTTTATTACATGATAATAACTATGTTGTTTCACATTTTAAAAGAAAAGGCGTAATAGTTCTTCAAGTTTGGCATGCATGTGGTGCAATTAAAAAATTTGGAAATGCTATTGAAAGAGAATATCCTATTGCTAATTATGATTATGTTTTAGCAACTTCTGCTTATTGGCAAGATGCATATAGTCAGGCATTTAGTGTACCTCGCTCACATGTTTTACCAATTGGATTACCAAGAACTGATGAATTATTTGATCACCAATGGCTTGATGATAGAAAAAAAGAATTATATCAAAAATATCCTGAACTACAAAATAAAAAAGTTATTCTTTATGCTCCTACTTTTAGAGGAAATATTTATAAAGGATTTACAGCCGTTCCATTTGATGCATTGAGTATCATAAAACAATTACCAGATGATTATGTCTTGCTTTATAAATTTCATCCATTAATGGGAAATTATCAGCTTGCTGATGATCAGCGAATCATTAATATGAATCATGAAGATACACACGCTTTATTTAGTATAAGTGATTATCTTATTTCTGACTATTCGTCAATTGTTTTTGATTATATGATTTTAGAAAAAAATTTATTATTCTTTGTTCCTGACTTAGATGATTATAGCAAATCGTTAGGTGTTTTTGTTGATTTAAATGATTTTCAATGTCCAATGTGTCAAAATGAAGATGAAATTGTTAATGCTATTAAAAATAGTTTATGTGAAGTTAAACATATGAAAGAGATTAAGAATGTGTTTTTTAATTATCAAGATGGTTTGAGTACACAGAGGGTTATTGATTTTTTAAGGGGGATTATTCATGAAACAGAAAATTAAAGTACTGTTATGTTTATTAACAACATTTTCTTTAGTTTGTATGGCAGGAGTAGAAAATACTTTTGCTACAAGTGGATTAAAAGTTCATTATATTGATGTAGGAAGTGGTGATGCGATTTATCTAGAGTGTGATGGAGAAAATATGCTTATTGATGGAGGATATCTTAGTCAATCAGATCGGATGGATGATGAAACGACTCGAAGTGATTTAGAACACTTGCTTCATAACGATTCTTTAAATAATATTGATGAAAATTCACCTGATTTTATGAGTCAATTAAGGTTATTGTTAACTCAAAACAATAATAGCGATGTCAGTCGTTATTTAGATTCACTAGGTGTGAAAAACATAAATTATGTTATATCATCGCATCCACATTTTGATCATCTAGGTGGATTATTGCAAGTAATTAATAAGTATACATATGACCATATTTATTATAATGGCCGTGATTATACAACACGTTATTATCGTTATTTTAAAAAATTAGCTGCTGATAATGCTTCATCAGGTAAAGTTAGAGCTGTTTTACAAGTTCCACAACGAAATGAAGTTTTTCAATTAGGAAGTGCAAAAGTTACTTTTTTAAGTGATCAATCTACAGATTATTCAACAATAAGTGGAAATGGTGATGCTGATAACAATGGATCATTAGTTATTCGCGTAGACTATGGGAAACGTTCCTTTTTATTGACTGGAGATATCCAAGTGGCAGCACAACAGCAGCTTATGAAAAATAATCCTAATGCTATTAGTAATATTGATGTATTGAAAGTGCCTCATCATGGTCATACAAATAATGATTTTAGTGTTTCTAGTCATTCTGGCAACTATGAATTCTTTTTGAAAGTGAATCCTGTTATCAGTATTGTACAATGTGGGACAACCAATACTTCTGTTACCATTCCAACCAATAAAGTAAAAAATGATTTGTCAATGAGTGATATTTATACTACAAAAGATCATGGAAATATCGTTTTGGAATGCGATGGTCAACATATTGATATTAAGTATAAAAATTCTGTATATCATGCTTTTGTAACAGGAGATATCAATGGAGATGGGAAGATTACCCCATCGGATTATGTTATGGCAAGAAGACAAATATTAGGAACATTGACTTTAACTGGAAATGGACGTATAACAGCTGATATCAATGGAGATGGAAAAGTAACACCGTCTGATTATGTCTTGATAAGACGTCATATTTTAGGAACATATCAGATTCAATAATAGGGGGACAATATGAAAAAATTAAAACAAATAGTATTTGCAGGAATAATTTTCTGTTTATCATTAGGATTATCAGTGAATCCCATACATGCAGCGGGAGTGAGCGTAAGTGCTAGTCAATCTAGTATTACAATAGGTTCATCATTTAAGGTAACAGTCACAGCAAGCGATTGTTATGCAACCATTCATGCAAGTTGCAGTAATGGTTCTGTGAAAGGTGGAGCAGCGGATGCGGACAATACATCAGTGACATTTACTGTGACACCAAGTAGTGTTGGAGTGTGCACTGTTAAAATAAGTGGAGTCTATGCCGCATATAGTGGTAATTCAGATGATGTAAATTATTCAAAAAATGTAACAGTCAAAGTTAATGCGGCTTCATCAAATTCAAATAATACGAATACAAATTCTAGCAATCAAACTTCACAAAGTACAGTGTCAAAGGAAGACAATCGTTCAAAAGAAAATGCTTTATCTTCATTGACAGTCAGTGAAGGAAGTTTATCACCTGAATTTAGTGCTAATACAACCAAATATACTGTTAATTTAGAAGGTGATAAAACAAAAATAACAATTAATGCTAAAGCCAAAGATTCTAAAGCGAAAGTAAGTGGAACGGGAGATAAAGATTTAAAAATTGGAAAGAATACATTCGTTATCAAATGTATAGCAGAAAATGGGAGTACACGTAATTATACAATAGATGTCAATGTTGATGAAAAACCACTTGTTTATTTAACACTTGATGAGAGTCGTTTAGGAGTTGTCAGAAACTTATCAGGAGTTGAAGCACCTTCAAGTTTTCAAAAAGGAACTATTAAAATAGAGAATCAAGATGTTGATGCATGGACAAGTGATAAGTTGAATTTAACAATTTGCTATTTAGTAGATGAAGAAAATCGTAAAGCTTTTTATGTTATTGAAGATGGAAAACCTTTATATGAATTTAAAAGAGTTCAAATAGATGAACGTAATTTCATTATTATTCCTATTGATAAGGATTTACAAAAAAGAGATGGAATGACTTTTCAAAAGGTGACTTTAAAAGAATTAGAGTTAGATGGGTGGGTATATAATGATCAAGCAATGAAAAATTATGTACAAGTCTATTTAATGAACGAAAATGGTGAGAAATGTTTCTATAATTATGAAACAACTGAAGATCAATTACAAAAGTATACGGAATTTACAAAAACTCAAGATACTTTTAATATTTTTATCGTGACAACAGGTGTACTTGCTTTAGGATTAGTCATTTTAGGTATTATTTATATAAAGGAGAGAAAGAATAGTCAATCGTAAGATTGACTATTTATCATATTTAGGAGTTTTCTTGCATATGCTTTATTAAAAAGTATAGGAGGAAAACTATGAATAGGGGAGAAATATATTATGCTGACTTATCTCCTGTTGTAGGCAGCGAACAAGGTGGTTATAGACCTGTATTGATATTGCAGAACAATAAAGGAAATAAATATTCTACAACAGTGATTGTAGCACCTATCTCATCACGTATGACTAAAAATGACTTACCTACCCATGTGATTATTGAACCAGATTTTTTAGAAAAAAAATCTGTCATATTGTTAGAACAAATTAGAACAATTGATAAAAAAAGAATTGATGAGAAACTAGGGAGTCTATCTTATAGTATTATGGAAAGAGTCAATCAGGCCATTAAAACAAGTTTAGACATCAGATAAGAGATATGCTATAATAAATAGCATTAAGGAGTGATATTATGAATATTTCAAGTATTAAAAATAGAGCGAATGAAGTTTTAATGACAAATAAACCTGAATTTATAAGGATTTTAACTATTTTAATGTTGGTTGGATTAATTCCATCATTATTTAGTGGCACTGCCAATGTATTAGCAAGATTTATATCAATAGCAATCAATATTCTTTTCTTAACATTTCACCATGGCTATATTGTGAGTTCACTTAAAATGGTAAGAAATAATGCACAAGCATTAAATGACGATGATGCTTTTGTTGGTTTTAGAAGATTTAAAGAACTGTTTCCTACATACCTGTTAACATCAGTTGTTATATGGGCAGTCCTTGCTGTAGCTATCTTTATTCTTGTATTTGTAGTTACATTATTTTTTGGAACAGCTTTTTCTGGAATAGACAGTCTGATTTCTAGTGCTGCATTTAATGGTGCATCTGCTTATACAATTTTAAGCTATATTGTGGCATATTCACCATCAATTATTTTTGTTGTACTTCTGATGTTTTTTATTATCATTATTTTAGCAGTTGTTGTTTCAACATTTTTATTTGCTGTTCCATACTTACTTGAACAGTACAATATAACAACAATGGATGCTATTAAAGAGTCATTTCAAATGATGAAAGATCATATCTGGGATTTAATTAAATTACAATTATCTTTCTTTGCTTGGATTATTGTTATTGCCATTGTCGAATCAATCATTGCAGAATTATTATCATTTATTCCTATGCTAGGATCAATAATTGCTTTAATTGCATCAGGGTTTTTAGGAATTTACACATATTTGCCACAATATTACTTATCTCAGGCAATTTTCTTTGAAGAGTTAGCGTATCATCGTTATGAAAATAAATACCAATATAATGGAGAAGAATCACATGTTTAATAACAATTTTACAAGAAAATTATCAACACAGTCTAAATGGATGTTTATGCTCGTTATTTTACCATTATATATGTTTTGTGCGTCTTTAATTGGAAGTGCTGTTCTTAAGTTTCTTATTGTGACTTTTTCATGGAATATAGATTATAATTCAATGAATACTTATCTGAATTTTGGAGTAGATTTATTCAGTGCATGTCTTGTAGGCTGGGTTTTAAAGGATACAATGATTCAACAGTGGAAAGATTTTAAAATAGATTTAAAAAACAATCTTATATATGGATTGCTGATTGGGACTGTACTTATTTATGTTGTTGGAATTATTGGTGGTTTGATTACATTAATGTTAGGTGGCGGAGCATCTAGCGAGAATCAGAGTCTTATTCAAACATTAACATTAGCACATCCTTTACTAATGTTTGTAACAACTGTTATTTTTGCTCCTATTTTAGAAGAGATGGTTTTTAGAGGGATCGTATTTAGTTGGACATATGAACTTCATCCAATTGTTGCTCATTTGTTATCAGGATTTATTTTTGGATTTGTTCATATTATGATGTCTGTGCTTTCTGGAAATTTATTTGAGTGGGTACAAATATTCTCATATTTCTTTATGGGTCTTGTTTTAAGTTATTTGTATGAGAAAAAGAATAACATTTATGTACCTATCTTAACACATGCTACAAATAATCTTATTTCCATGTTAATGATTTTATTTTAAAAAGGTTCGCTACATAGAGTAGTGAACCTTTTGGTAATCTAAAATAACTTGGGATTTCGTGAATCTCATCTATCAAATAAAGTGGGGCTTAACTGACCCCACTTTTTTGTATAGACTTTTTTAATTAGAATCGTTCATTGGATTTTTCTAAAATCTTATCTACTTTTGAAGATATTATCATGATTCTTCTATACATATTACTTATGTCTTCCAGTATTTCTTCCAGAACTTCATCTTCTTCAAGAATCCTATTCTCATCGTCCTCCAGAATAAGCTTGTATGTCTTTATCATTATTATTTGTCCTCCTTTTTTATAATATTGAGATAATAGGTTGTATCACTGTTAAGTGAAAATAAGATTTTGTTTCTGAAACGTTCCCAGTTCAGGTATCCATTTGATGCATGTTTGATCAGCTTGATGCTTTTATTGCGGTTCTCTACAATCGCAGTATTCATCTTTCTGTTTTTCTCCCTGTCTACAATCATAAAGGAATTGATGATTTCCTGCTTCCATCTTGTCAGAGTGTTGGCGAACTGGCTCATCTCTTCTATAGGACAGCACCTGAAGTCGATAATGATTTCTTCCAGTTTTTTCTTTGCGTCTTCATAATGACACTGTCTGTAGAAACGGGTAACACTGTCCTTAAGGTCATAGGCGATATCAAGTTCTCTGTCATACTTCACCATATAATCAAACAGATCATAATAGTTGTAGTATCCTTCCAGTCTTCTGTTGTATCTCTTTTCCTCATTGGGATCAAATATTCTGTTGTCAGTTGAGATGAACATCCAGTTAAATTTTTTAAGCACATAGTAGTGTCTGGATGCTTCCTCGTATATATATTCCTCTTCTTTTGTAAGGCCGATATTCTTCTTTTTTTGTTGAAGTTCCCTGATCTGTGTCATGTACTTTTTCTGAGCTGATATTCTGACTTTATCCATTCTTCGCCCCAGTTCCTGAACAACATGAAACTTGTCGATACAGCAGCTTGCATTGGGAAAGACGTGTCTGGCAACAATCCTGTAGGTTTCCCACATGTCAAACGAACAGTACAGCACCTTTTCACGCTCTTCTCTGGGAATAAGCATAAAGTAGCTGATCAGGTCATCCTTTTTACGTGTTGGCAGGACATCAACAATCTTCTGGTCAGTACAGTCAACCAGCACACAGACAAATTTGCTTTTATAAGTCTTGAATGCATAAACCTCATCAATACCCAGACATGCAGGAAGAGGTCTCCTGGAAATACGGACATGATCATCAAAGATATTGATGACGGAGGTTACTGAAACATGATAACGCCTGGCAACAGATGTGAATGTTTCATTGGGAAGCTTAAGATCTCTGAGGATATTGGATACAGTCGCTACAGAGATTCTGGAACTTCCAAATACAAAGGGATTGTGTTCAAAGAATGTTTTGTGACAGTGAGGACAGCGATATCTTCTGGCTTCGTATATGATAAAGCACTGGGAATAATTAAGAACGGAATGAATAATCTTTTTTTGAGAATAATCCTTAATTTTATCAGTCATCTGACCACATACAGGACACTGATGATATTTGACATTCAGTCTGATGCAGATGTAAATTCCATCTGACTGATGGGTGATTCTGAATTCCTGAATATCATCTTTTTCAAGATTGAAGAACTTGAGAATATCATTTTCGGAAATAATAGGCATAATGGTAGTATTGAGCAGTTCACCATCTTCCAAAAGAGGTGGTGCATCGATAGCCTTCATATAAAAATCTCCTTTCATCTTGTTTCTAAGACAAAAGTAACATAGAAAAAGGGAAAGGCATACAAAAGTCATGTGGGAAAATAGAAAAGACAAGGATGATTTCTGCGGTTCATCCAGCATAAGGTTATGTATCTAAGGGGGATATCGTGATATTTATGGATGAGAAAAAAGCGATGAGAGGAATAAGTGAACTGAGAATAATTGACAGATGAACAGATAACAGAGAAATCGGCAATTGAATAGGGAATCATTTCCTGAATAAGAACTGCATGAGTCACACCGCAATCAGTGCATTGAACTCTCAGTATTCTGATAACAATATCTCTATTGAAGAAATCAGTATGACGATCATAGTAGGCATGAAAAGTCCAGCTGTGGGAATGACAACTGGAGCACTCAATTTTATTGAAGTTGATGCTTCTAATCAATCTGTCATAAACAAACTGATTGAAAGGCTTGATTTTTTTGTGAGTTTGAATTATTATCATAGTGTTCTTCAATAGGACAGGATAAATAATCAAACTTTGGTCGGGGCGATTGTTTATCCATTTTCTTTCTGTAAATTTTATAAAATAATCATATAATGATTTAGAGAAAATATAAAGAGAAAGAACCCCATAGAAATGAAAAGAAGAAACAATATAAAAAGAAAAGGCACCCCAATAAATTTGAGTGCCAGTAAAAACCCCAGAGATATTTAATTACTCAACCTTTTAAAATAAACAAACACCAATTCCAATGCTAATTCCTAAAATAATCCCACAAAGAACATCACTTAAATAATGAACAAATAAGTATAATCTTGAAATTGCTGTTAAAGTTGCATAAATATAACCAATAATACCAAGTAATGGATTAAAGAATAACATAACAGTACTACAAGCAAAAGAAGATGTCGTATGGCCAGATGGAAAAGATAAATCACTAGGTGTAGGAATCAAGAGTGGAACATCTGGATATGTATGACATGGTCTTTTTCTTCTAACAAGTGTTTTAATTGTCACCTGACCAATAAGCGTGGCAGCAATTAAAGCAATCAGCATATGAATAGACATTGATCTTGTTTTCTCTATCATATTACTAATTAAGATAACAATTAACCAACTCATGCCAAAATCTCCACAAGAGCTAATGAATTTCATCATTTCATTTAAAAGAGAATGATCATAAAATTGAGTCATAAAAAAAGCAAAGCGAATATCAATTCTTTTCATTTTATTCACGAACGCTTTCATTTTTATGACCTCTTTTCATAAAATATATGATTATCTTTATGATTCCGATTATAAGACTTTGGAATATAAAAATATTTAATAAAATAATACCATCAGTAGAAAACATTCCATTATCTACTGAATATTGAAGATAAGATGGAATAAAAGACAATAAAGAGTGAAGTCCATCTAATATAAAACGAAAAACTGTTTCAATGATATGATAATAATACCCAAAAAAGGTATTTAAAATAAGAAATGGACCTTGATTATCATCAAATTGATGAATAAATGCAATATAAATAATTAATCCAATAAATAAAAATAGAAAAGATATTGCAAAAGTATAAATTGTATTAAAACCAAAATTAAGAATCATTGATCCTTGCTCTTCATCATTTTCTATATTCTCATCCTCTTGGTAATCTTCAATAATACTTTCAATTTCACCCATATCCATTACACTTTTTACGGGGGCAGCATTATCTTTTTTATGATTAATTTGTTGTAAAAGAGCAGTTAACTCTTCCTCTTCCTGTTTATCTAAAGGATTAATATGCAATGATGTTGGTTCAGTTTCTTGAACGACCTCTGTTGATTCTTCAAGAGGCTGAGATGCTTCTTCTTTGGCTATTTGAGAAATATCATGTTCAGTTATATTTGAAGACATATCATCATCAAAATGGAATCTCTTTTTAGCTCCAGTTTTTTGCATGAGAACACTACCGTCTTTAATTGTTTGCTCTTGTAGCTGAGAGATATAATAAGCATATGTTTTATCAATTAAATGGATAATTTGTTCATCATCTTGATATGTTTTTTTTAATTTATTTTTAACATCTGTCAATTCATCTTTATTCATTCGACCATTCATTCCTAAGATAGGTGAATACATCTCAATCTCTTCATAACGATCAAATAATAAAGTATTTAAAACTTCAAAAAGATTATGAACAGTTTTATAAGATGATTGTTTTTCAGGACTACCTGCCGGAATTAAATCTTCACAATATATAACGTTCATTTTTAATTGATTAGCAGCTTCGTTTAAAGCCATAAATGATGAAATAACTAATGTTTCATCATTTTGCACCTGAAAGTGGTCTCTAATGGTCTCTAACATTTGAGTAGAAGGTAGAGGCATACTTGACGTATCACTACCAATAATGAAATGAACTTTATGATAAAGATGGCACATCTTCAAATATTGAACAGCATCTTTAGTACGATGAGTAGACATTACAGCAATTGGAATATGTTTTTGATGTAAATATTCTAATAGTTCTAAAAATCCTTCTTTTGGCTCAATGCCTTTATAACTTAAATATTGAAACATCTCTCTTTCAATTCTAGCATTAAGTGGTCCTACATCTAATTGTTGGCTCAATGGAAGTTCTTTATACATATCATACATATTAGAAAGATGTAGATAGAATGTATTTATTGATAATGTCTTTTGTTGTTTTTCACACATGTGATGATAATAATTATATCGATATCTATTTAAGTCAAAAATTGTTCCATCCAATGGTATAATCACAACCTTTGTCTGATTGATAGACTGTATATACATGCTCCCACCACCTTGTCTTTTCCATTATAGCAAATTTTCTTATAATATTCCATTTAAAATATCTTGATTTTTGATAAGTTTTAGTGTATTATATATCCGTTGATGAACTCTCCTTAGCTCAGTTGGCAGAGCATCTGACTCTTAATCAGAGGGTCCACGGTTCGAGCCCGTGAGGGGAGACCAATTAAATATGAATGAGATTCTATAATCTCTTAAAACCCTTATCTTTAATGAAGGGTTTTTTTATTTGAAAATTGTTATTAGTCTAATCATTATAAGCAGAGTTTTTAATAAGATATTGAAGAAGGGTTTGATAAATAAGATTTAATGCTTCTTCTAAATCATGTGGATGAATTCTTGCCAGACTTAAACGTAGAGTGTGATTGAAGTTTTCTTGATGATAGAAGCATCTTTCATTTCTAGCAATTTTAATGTTTTGAGCAAGTAAATTTGTTTGAAGAATATCTAATTGGATGGTTTGATTTATTTTGAGGCTTAAGTAATAACCTGATTGATCATAAAGAGGATAGGCAATTTGAGAATCCCACTGCTGGGTGATTTTTTCTATAATCTGATAGTCTTTGCTTAATTGATCTTGCAATATTTTGATTTGTTTTTGATAGAGCGAACTTCTTAAATATGACTCTAGGGTTGCTTGTGAAATCAATGATGGTAATTGATATGAATAATAATAAGACTGATGAATCAGTTTTTCAAATAGAGTTTTGAAATGAGTTGGAATTACACAAATGCCAATACGTATGTAGGGGATGATTTTAGAAAAACTTGTTAGATATATACAATTTTGTCCTTCCATGTAATAACTGATAGGAAGATAACGTGGTGAATATGAACAATGTGCAAAATAATCATCTTCAATGATATAAACATTATATTTTAAAGCAAGTTCAGCAATTTTTTGACGTGTGTATGTGTTTAAGGTTGTTCCAAGGGGATTGTGATTTCGTGGTACTGTATAAAAAAATTTAATATCATATTTGGAAAATAATTGCTGTAATTCTTTTAAATTAATTCCATTTTCATCTCTTTGAATTGTTAAAACAGGTATGTTCATAGACTTTAAAAATTGTACATAATAACTATAAGTGGGTTCTTCAATAAGAATATATTGATGATGATTATCAAATTCTAGTGAAGAGAGAAACGATAACATCTGAGTAACTCCCTGAATAAGATATATTGAATCTTCTTGTGCGTAAATACCTAGAGAAGATAAAAAATCTGGTAAAATATGACGTAATGATTCAACACCTTGTAATGAAATATTTAAGGATGATTCAGAATATTGTTCAATAGCAATGGATAAGCAATGTTTTGCATCTATTAATGATGTGGCTGAAACAATAGGATTACCAGTATCTAAAGTAAAACGTTCATGTGAAGAAGCCGTTTTTAAGAAACCGTCAGCCACATAATAACCACTTTGTGACTTTACATAAATGAGATGTTGTTCTATAAGTTTTTCATAACATTTGATAACAGTTGCTTTGCTGCAATGATGTTCTTTTGACAACTGAGTGATAGATGGCAGTTTTTCACCCTGATGATAATGATGAGATAATATTTGTTGTTCAATGTGTTTTGCAAGTTGTTCATATTTTTTCATATTCATACCTCTTTTTTTCTATTATACCACATACACCTTTGGAACTGTACCGGTATAGTTTTAAATTGAAGCAGTTGTTTGAATGCGAGAATAATTTATAATCATCTTGTCAATATAAAATAAAGAAAGAGGTGTCATCATGAAAAAAGAAGCAGTAAAAATAGTAACAATTGGTGGTGGGAGTAGTTATACTCCAGAATTGGTGGAAGGATTTATTAAAAGATATGCCCAGCTTCCTGTTAAAGAATTATGGTTAGTAGATATTGAAGAAGGGAAAGAAAAATTAGAAACAGTAGGGGCCCTTGCTCAAAGAATGGTCAAAAAAGCTGGATTACCAATGAAGGTTATTTTAAGCTATGATCGAAGAGAAGCATTAAAGGATGCTGATTTTGTAACAACACAAATGAGAATTGGACGTTTACCTGCACGTGTCGCTGATGAGCGAATTCCATTAAGTCATGGAATGATCGGTCAAGAAACAAATGGAGCTGGTGGAATGTTTAAAGCTTTTCGTACTATTCCTGTTATTTTAGATATTGTTAGAGATATGGAAGAATTATGTCCAGATGCATGGCTAATTAATTTTACAAATCCTGCAGGTATTGTGACTGAAGCGGTACTTAAACATACTCATTTTAAAAAGGTTATTGGACTATGCAATGTTCCTGTAAATATGGTGGCAGGTATTGCAAAAATTCTAGGAGTAGATGAAAGTCGTGTAACTTTAGAATTACAAGGTGTTAATCATTTTATTTTCGCTACAAATGTTTTTTTAGATGGTCATTCAGTTATGGATGAAATCGTTGAAAAATATGCAAATATTTCGGCTGAAGATACGATTGCTATGAAAAACTTTGTATCATTACCATATTCTCCATCTTTTATTAGAGGTTTACATGCGATTCCTTGTCCATATCATAATTACTATTTCTTTACGAAAGAACAATTACAAGATGAATTAAAAGAGTTTGATGAAGGACGTGTTCGTGGTGAAGTAGTGAGTCAAGTTGAAAAAGAATTGTTTGAGTTATATGCTGATGAAGAATTAGAAATCAAACCAAAACAATTAGAACAACGTGGTGGAGCAAAATATTCTGATGCAGCATGTAATTTAATTGAATCCATTTATACTAATAAAGGTGATATACAATATGTTGATGTTAGAAATAATGGCGCAATTTCTAATTTACCACAAGATAGTGCAGTAGAAGTTGCATGTCGTATCACAAGTGATGGACCTATTCCACTTGCTACTGGAGATTGTCGTTTTGCTATTAATGGCTATATTCAAATGATGAAATCATTTGAACAAATGGTTGTGGAAGCAGCAATTAAAGGTGATCGTGATTTAGCAATTACAGCAATGAACTTTAATCCTCTTTGTCCAAGTGATACAGAAAATAATATTGTATTTGATGAACTTTTAGAAGCACATAAAGATTATTTACCACAATTTTTTAAATAAACCATATCCCCAATAAAAGGGGATATGATTTTTTTTAAATTCCTATTGAAATTTAAAAAGAGATATGCTATTATATTTAGGCAACTGATGGAGACATACTCAAGAGGCTGAAGAGGCGCCCCTGCTAAGGGTGTAGGTCGGGAAACTGGCGCGAGGGTTCAAATCCCTCTGTCTCCGCCATCGTATTGCCCTTGGCAATTATATATTGGTCTGGTAGTTCAGTTGGTTAGAATGCCGCCCTGTCACGGCGGAGGTCGCGGGTTCGAGTCCCGTCCAGACCGCCAATATATAAAATCAAGTTATCCGTTTGGATAACTTTTTTTTACACAAAAAATCTATATTTGCTTATAGATCTTTTGTGTATGCATACATAATAGCGATGACAGTCTTAGCATCGACGATTTCACCATTTAAAACTTTTTTATAGGCTTCGTTGATATCCATTTTTATGACATCAATAAATTCATCATCATCACATTCGAGTGAGTCATCAACTTCTTTGAAATCAATAGCTTCATACAAATAAAGCCATTCACTCGTATAGCCTGGAGATGGTAAAACTTTCATTATAAATTTCATTTCTTGGGCACGATGATTTGTTTCTTCTTCTAGTTCACGAAAAGCACAGGCTTTGGTATCTTCGTCTTTTTCAAGTTTTCCAGCTGGAATTTCTAATGTTTGAATACGATTGGGATATCTAAATTGCTGAACAAGCAGAATCTGATGATTTTTAACTGCTAAAATGCAGACACCACCATGATGATAAACAACTTCACGAAAAGCATGATGTCCATCTTCTAATTCAACTTCTTCTTTTGTAACTTGCATGATTTTTCCATCAAAAATAACAGTTCGATTTAATTCTTTTTCCATTATCATTTCTCCTTTTGTTAATTATTATACCACAAAAAGAAAAGAAAGTACGCGGGGGAGCATACTTTCTCATTCTCTCTATTATTTACACGTTAGGGTGATAATAGGGGGGTATGATTAAGTGAACATCACTTAACAATATCATTATACCAAATATTTTAAAGTTGTAAAGGCTTTCAAATGATTTTTGTGTATTTTTTGGGAGAAATTCTGTATAATAGGAGACGGTGATAAAATGAAAAAAATAGAAATAGATGACAATCATGCAAATCAGAGAATTGATAAATATTTAAAGAAATTATTGTGCCAGGCACCTACACAATTGATTTATAAAATGTTAAGAAAAAAAGATATTAAGGTGAATGGTGTAAGAGTTAAAGAGAATTATATTCTTCAAAAAGGTGATATTGTTGAATTATTTTTATATGATGATAAATTCAAGGAATATACTCAACCTCAGACAATTTATGATTTAAAGATTGAATTTTCTGTATTGTATGAAGATGAAAATATTTTAATTGTGGGAAAACCTGCAGGATTATTGGTACATGAAGATATTAATGAAGATTTAAATACATTATCACATCAGGTATTAACTTATCTTTATAAACAAGGTGAATATGATCCTGAAGCATCTTTGGGATTTACTCCAGCTCCAGTTCATCGCCTTGATCGCAATACCAGTGGAATTGTCATTTTTGGAAAGACGATGCGTGCTTTACAAGATTTAAATGAAATGATTAAAAAGCGTCATTGTATTGAAAAGAGTTATTTAACGATTTGTAAAGGTTATATGCCTTCAGATGATTTAATTGGTTATATGAAAAAAGAAAGTGATCAATCATTATCAAGAGTCGTTCATAAAGAGACCCCAGGAGCATTAATGATGCATACAATTGTTGAAAATAAAGAAGCTAATCAAGATTATTCTTTACTAAAAGTCAAATTGGTTACTGGACGTACACATCAAATTCGTATTCATTTAGCAAGTTTAGGACATCCTATTATAGGTGATAGTAAGTATGGTGATTTTGAATTAAATAAAAAAATAAAAAAACAATATCATTTAAATTATCAGTTTTTACATGCATACCAGATTCAATTTGTTAAACCTATTGGTTGTTTGAAATATTTACAGGATTTTGTTGTGACATGTCCATTGCCTCAAAATCTGCTAAAAATTAAAAATGAAATCTTTGGTAAAAAATGACCTATGAAAATGAACATATTTATTGTATAATAGATTTAAATAATGGGAAGGAGAACAGAGATGAAATACTATATTGGAATTGATTTAGGTGGGACAAATGTTCGTACTCTTTTAGTTGATGAAAATGGAAAATCATATAGTGAAGTGAAAGACGCTACAGAAAGAGAAAAAGGACCAGACTATGTTTGTTCTAAAATTATGAGACAAATTGAAAGTTTAGATTGCTCAATTTGTGGAGGATTGGAAAATGTCCAGGGAATTGGAATTGGTGTACCAGGCCCTGTTGATACAGAACATGGTGTTATGATTATGGCAACAAATTTACCAGGATTTGAAAATTATCCTATTTGTGAGAAGTTATCAAGTCGCTTTAATTTGCCTGTCTTTATTGATAATGATGCAAATGTTGCTGGACTTGCAGAAGCTTTACTAGGAGCAGGTAAGGGAAAAACAACTTGTTATTATGTAACAATCTCAACTGGAATTGGAGGAGCATTTATTGTTAATGGTCAACTTGTTTCAGGTGGAAGAGGACATGCTGGGGAAATTGGTAATATTATTGTAAAGAACAATGGTTATAAGTTTGGAAATTTAAATCCAGGAGCTGTTGAAGGTGAAGCAAGTGGAACAGCTATCACACGTAAAGGAAAAGAAATTCTAGGTGATGATAAAGTTGCTCATGCAGGTGATGTATTTAGATTAGCTGATGAAGGTGATGTAAAAGCTCAGGGAATTGTTGATGAATGTATTAGTGAACTTGCAACAATGTTTGCAAATATTGCTCATACTGTGGATCCACACTGCTTTATTGTTGGTGGTGGGGTTATGAAATCTAAACGTTATTTCTATGATAAGTTAGTTGAACAATTCAATGCAAAAATCCATGTAGGTATGAGAGGATACATACCATTGTTAGAAACAGAATTGGAAGATTGTGGAGCAATTGGTGCTGCGATGTTACCAATGTCTAAATTAAAATAATGATTGAACGAAAGAGAAGAACTTGTGTCTTCTCTTTTTTAACATAAAAAAAGAAGAATCAGATTCTTCTTAGTCAGTATATTCATAATTGATATCATAAGATTCGTATTTTCCATGTTCTAAAACATCTTCTATTAAATAATAGATTTGTTTTTTCTTTTTATCATTTGTTGCCCAAATTGAATTTTTATTAAGATTAAATGCTATCTTTATTAAGGTCCAGGTTATGCCACTCTCTTTAAAACGGTATTTATCAAAATAAGGAGTCATTTCAAAATAAATATTTAATGATGTCTGATGATATTCAGATTCATAATCCAGTTTGAATTGTCTTGTTAAAGATAAGACCAGTTTTTCTTCACCATATTCATTTGTAAGGGGATTATATTTATGTCCTGGATGGGCTTCAACAAGAAAATCACAGCTGTCACATTCTATATCAATATCTAAAAAGAAATAAAAAGCATTGACTAGAGCATAAGCATCCATTTTATCTTGGGTCATTTTCATTAAGATGTTTTTTGTTTCATTAATTGGATATATCATTGTATTTTACCTCGTTTTTATTATTATACATGATTTCAAAATGAAGTGTAAATATTTTTAAAGAGTGTCGAATTTTCCCTTTATAATACGATAGGAAAGTGATAGAATAAAGAGGCAATAAGGAGGGTGTTTATGAAAGAAAGAGTTGTCTTAGGTTTAAGCGGTGGTGTTGATAGTGCGGTTGCTGCTTACTTATTAAAAGAGCAGGGATATGAGGTTATTGGAGTCTTTATGCGTAACTGGGATTCTTCGCTTAATAATGATATATTAGGAAATCCAACGAATGATAATGATATTTGCCCTCAGGAAGAAGATTATAATGATGCCAAAAAGGTAGCTGAGCATTTAGGAATTGAAATTCGTCGCGTTGATTTCATTAAAGAATATTGGGATCATGTTTTTACTTACTTTTTAGAAGAGTATGCCAAAGGCAGAACACCAAATCCTGATATCCTTTGTAATAAACATATAAAGTTTAAAGCTTTTTTAGATTATGCAAAATCTATTGATGCCGATTATATTGCAACGGGACATTATGCTCGTGTAGAACATCATGGAACACAAGATTCAATCATGTTGAGAGGAATCGATAATAATAAAGACCAGACATATTTTTTATGTCAATTAAATCAATCACAATTAAAAGCATCTTTATTTCCAATTGGTGAATTAACAAAGCCAGAAGTGCGAAAAATTGCTGAAGATTTACAATTGCCAGTTGCTCATAAAAAAGATAGTACAGGTATTTGTTTCATTGGTGAAAGGGATTTTAGAGAATTCTTAAAAAATTATATTCCTGCAAAATCAGGACAAATGGTTGATATTCAAACAAAAAAAGTCGTTGGTGTTCATCAAGGGATTATGTATTACACAATTGGTCAAAGAAAAGGTTTAAATATTGGTGGTCCTGGTGATGCATGGTTTGTTGTTGGAAAAGAGTATGGACAAAATATCCTATATGTATGTCAAGGTGATCAAAATGATTGGCTTATGAGTGAAGGTGCACTGATTACTGATGTGAATTGGATTTCAAGTATGAAGCCAGAAGGTGAGTTAGCTTGTAGTGCTAAATTCAGATATCGTCAAAAAGATAATGATGTAACGATTCGTTTTGTTGATGAAAC
The DNA here is from genome assembly GCF_001244545.1 of Candidatus Stoquefichus sp. SB1. Taxonomy (NCBI): domain Bacteria; kingdom Bacillati; phylum Bacillota; class Erysipelotrichia; order Erysipelotrichales; family Erysipelotrichaceae; genus Candidatus Stoquefichus; species Candidatus Stoquefichus sp. SB1. Next base: position 475,352 of record NZ_LN852694.1, read on the forward strand.
AACTGTTTATGTGACTTTTAAGAATCCAATTAAAGCTGTTACACCTGGACAGGCTGCAGTCTTTTATCAAGGTGATATTTGTTTAGGTGGAGGAACAATTGAAAAGGTTTATAAAAATAATGAGGAGATTACATACTTATAATGCTAGAATATACAGGAATTATTAAGCAAGTTCGTTTCTATAGTGAGGAAACAAAATTTATTGTTTGTGTTATTGATAGTGAACAGGAAGATAAACCGATTCTAGCAACTGGATATATGAGTTATGTTAATCCACAAGATAAGTATCATTTCCAGGGAGATTATATAATCCATCCTAAATATGGAAAACAATTTCAAATCCAGTCTTATGAAATTATATTAGCGGATGATGAAAGTGAAATCATTCGCTATTTATCTAGTCCTTTATTTAAGGGAGTAGGAGAAAAACAGGCAACGGCTATTGTTGAAGTATTGGGCAAAGATGCTTTGAATAAAATTAAAGAAGATAAGCATGTTTTAGATCAAGTGCGTGGAATGAATGAAAAGAAAAGAGAAACAATTGCCGAAGTCTTATCTTCACAGGATTTTGATCAGGAAGTTTTATCTTTCTTTATGGGGCATGGAATTAGTACTAAGCATTTGGCATTGATTCAAGCGGTTTATCAGGAACATACATTAGATATTCTCCAAAACAATCCTTACCAGCTCATTGATGATATTGATGGGATTGGTTTTAAAACAGCTGATGATTTGGCTTTGAAAATAGGTGTTGATCCTTTAGATGAACATCGTATAAAGGCGGCTATTCTTTATGCCTTAAAAGAAGCATGCTTCCAAGATGGAAGTACTTATCATGAATATGATATTATGTATAAACGATTTCATCGTTTTATTCCTAATATATCTTATGAACAATTTGATGAATATCTTAGTGAACTCATAGAAGAAGAAAAGATTATTCAGAATATTGAAAAATATTATCCGAGTGATCTTTATGAAAGTGAAATGATTATATCTCAAACATTTCAAAGATGGCTAGATGCGCCTTTGAATGACTATGACGAAGAAGAAATCAATCAGTCACTTTTATCATTAGAAAAAACATTATCTATTACTTATGATAATTTACAAAAAGATGCGATTCATTTATTTTTACAGCAATCAGCTATGATTTTAACAGGTGGTCCTGGTACTGGAAAAACAACCATTGTAGAAGCCATTATCAAATTGTATGCTCAGTTAAATCCGGATCAAAGAATTGCTTTAGTAGCACCTACTGGAAGGGCATCTAAACGTTTAAGTGAAGTGACTGGCTTAGAAGCAAGTACCATTCATCGTCTTTTGAAATGGGATTTACATACCAATACATTTGCTGTTAATGCACAAAATCCATTAGACGTTGATTTATTAGTAATAGATGAATTTTCAATGGTAGATTCATTATTATTTTCAAATTTATTATCAGCATCTCGAAGAGTGAATAAAATCTTATTAATTGGAGATGATCAGCAGCTTCCTTCAGTTGCACCAGGTCACGTCTTAAAAGATTTATTGGAGTGCAATAAGATTCCAACAGTTCGTCTTGATCATATTTATCGACAATCACAAGAAAGTGGAATTATCCAATTGGCACATAGTATTCGTAATGATGAATATGATGAGAATCTTTTCTTTCAATATAAAGATATTCATTTTCAGACATGTGCTTCTTATGATGTTGTCCAATATGTCAAAATTCTTGTTTCTAAAGCAATGGAAGAAGGCTACGATGCAAATGATATTCAAGTCTTAGCACCCATGTATAATGGAGTTGCGGGTATTGATGCAATAAATGATTGTTTACAGGATTTATTGAATCCTAGCGATGGCTTTAAAAATGAATTGCGTGTAGGCAAAAGAATTTATCGTGAGGGTGATAAAGTATTACAATTAAAAAATCGTATTGAAGATAATGTTTTTAATGGTGATATTGGTGTTCTGGTAGAAATTTGTTATAAAGATAATTTTGAATATCTCACTGATACATTGATTGTTGATTTTGATGGAACATATGTTGAATATACAGCCAATGATTTTTATACGATAACACATGCTTATTGTATGAGTATTCATAAATCACAAGGAAATGAGTTTAAAATTGTGATTATGCCTGTTTTAAAAGATTATTATATTATGTTAAGAAAAAATTTGATTTATACAGGATTAACAAGAGCAAAACAATCATTGTTTATCTTAGGAAATCACCACTTTTTTCAATATGGGATTGCAAATAATCATGATGAAAAAAGAAGAACAACATTAACTGAGAAAATGTGTGAGACAGAGTCAATTTCTCCGTATGATTTCATGGATTAAGGACATACTAAGAATGTACTTTTGAAGGAGTGAGACACGATGTCTAAATTAGCAGTTGCTTTTTTCTCAGCAGGAATTGTTGCTGCCGCAATGATTATGATGAGTGATATGCCTTGTGCTGATGATATTGAACATACAGTTCATAAAGCAAAAAAGGCTATTAAAGAACAACTTTAAGAAGTACAAAGGACTGATGTGCAGTCCTTTTCTTATCTGGGAGGTTGTCTAATGAGTAAAGTTGATCTTGCTAAAAACTTAATCATATTGAGTATTTGTGCTATTTTGTTGTACTATGTTTTTACTTTGTTTCAAATTGGTAATTTGTTATGTTATATTTTTAATCTTTTTTTCCTTTAATTATTGCTTTATTTTTTCATTTTTTATTAGATCCAATGATTAATTATTTTAGTAATGAAAGATTAAGTAGAAAAGTTGTTGTTGTTCATATCTATTTATCATTATCTCTCTTTTTTATCATTGGATGTTATTTTGTTGCTCCTTATATTTTGAACCAATGTTTAAGATTTTATAATCAGTTTTGTAATGGATCAATGAAATTAAATCCTATTTTTTCTACCATTATTCAATTTTTAGAACAATATCAAGTGATTGATTATTTAATTGAAATACTAAATGATTGGACACAATCTCTATTCTATTGGGTAACAAATATTTTATTAGCTATGGGTATTTCTTTTTATCTGTCTTATGATAATTTACATCTCATTGAAAAGATCATTATTTATCTGCCTTTTGAAAAACAAGGACATTGTATGCAAACTTTAAAACGATTAAAATTAATTACCTATCAATTTATTAAATCAATGCTTTTAGATTTTGTTTTCTTCTTCATAATGTGTTTAATTCCTTTCTTTTTTATTGATGAAAAAATAGCTATCTGGATAGCAATATTTCTATCTATTACAAATTTAATTCCCTATATTGGTCCCTATATTGGGGGAATACCTGTAGTCATTTATGAATATTTTATTCATCCTCAACTAGGCTATGCTGCTTTTATTGCAGTTGTTGTATTACAATATATTGAATCATCGTATCTTCAGCCCTATTTGTTTTCTAAATGTATTCGATTGCATCCTATCCCACTATTTATTGCTTTAACTTTTTTTGGTGATCTTTTTGGCATCGTAGGGATGATTTTTTCACCATTATTACTATCATATAGTATTCTGATATTAGAATTGCTAAAAAATCTCAATGTTTTTTCAAAAGTCAAACAAATCGTTTATAAAGAATAAAATAAGACAAGATGACAGGATGAAAATCCTGTTTTTTGCTTGTTTTTACCATTTCTTTTGTTTTGCTTTCTTATAATAGAAGGAGAAGAGGTGGATTATGAAAACAGAAGATATTCTTGGCTTATTTGGTGGTCTGGCATTGTTTTTATATGGAATGAATATGATGTCAGAAGGATTAGAAGAATTGGCTGGTGGTCAATTGGAAACGATTTTAGAAAAATTAACAAATCATAAGATAAAAGCTATTATGATAGGCATGTTATTAACTTGTGTTATGCAAAGTTCATCGGCTATGACAGTGATGCTGATTGGCTTTGTCAATGCGAAACTCATGAGCCTTAAAAGAGCTATTTGGGTTGTCATGGGAGCAAATATTGGCACAACTATAACTGGTCAGATGATAGCTTTAAAATTAGGAACTATCGCACCTGTTCTTGCTATTGTTGGGGTTGTGATGATTGTTTTTTTTACACAGCAAACAATACAGCGTTATGGTGAAATTATAACTGGAATTGGAATGTTATTTATGGGATTGAATATTATGGCGCAATCAATGATCCCTTTGCAAACATCAGTTACTTTTTTACATTTTATGATGGCTTTATCAAATCCTCTGTTGGCAGTGTTTGCTGGAACGATTTTAACTGCTATTATTCAAAGTTCATCAGCTTCTATTGGTATATTACAAACCCTTGCTATGCAAGGTCTTGTCCCTTTTTCACAGGCAGTCTATTTTTTAATGGGATTTGATATTGGAACCTGTATGACTGCTTTTTTAGCTTCTTTATCAGGAAATCGTAATGCCAAACGATTGGCATTGTTTCATCTATTATTTAATGTTATGGGAACATCTTTCTTTATGACTATTTGTCTTGTGACTCCAATCATTTCATTTGTTGCCAGTTGGACACCCTGTGAGCCAATGCGTCAAATTGCAAATATGCATACTTTGTTCAATGTTGTGACAGTTGTTATTTTTATAGGAATTGATCGTTTGATTTTAAAACTGATTTATAAATTATGTCCAGATAAACCTATCAAAAAATATTGATAAGTATTTGATGATTTATCTTTTATGTTGATTTTTTCAAATAAATTGGTTATAATACATGAGTCAAATCGTTGAAAAAGAAGAGTATTTATGTTTTTCTTGATAGAGAGGAAATGGTTGGTGGAAATTTCCAAGGAAATATAAAGAAAGCTACTTTGGAGAGTGATGAAAACATCAACGCATAGTCAGCGTTATCGACTTAGAGAGCATAGTCATTTGATTATGAATAAGGATGGTACCGCGATATAGTCGTTCCTTGCAAGGAATGACTTTTTTATTTTGTAAAGGAGGATATTTATGAAACAGTTAACTGGAAATCAAGTAAGACAAATGTTTTTAGATTATTTTAAGTCAAAAGGACATATGGTAGAACCTGGCGCATCATTAATTCCCCACAATGATCCTACATTACTTTGGATTAATGCTGGTGTTGCTGCATTAAAGAAATATTTTGATGGTAGTGAAACACCTGCTTGTCATCGTATTGTGAATGCTCAAAAATCAATTCGTACGAATGATATTGAGAATGTTGGAAAAACAGCTAGACATCATACTTTTTTTGAAATGTTAGGGAATTTTTCAATTGGTGATTATTTTAAAGAGGAAGCTATTCCTTTTGCATGGGAATTTTTAACGAGTGAAGAATGGATAGGATTTGATAAAGATAAACTTTATATCACTGTTTATACTGATGATGAAGAAGCTTATCGCATTTGGACAGAAGTGTGTCATGTGGATCCGAGTCATATTTTAAAAACAGACGGGAATTTTTGGGAGATTGGAGAAGGTCCTGGAGGACCGGATTCTGAAATTTTTTATGATCGTGGTGAAAAATATGATCCTGATGGTTTAGGTGAAAAGTTATTTTTTGAAGAATTAGAAAATGATCGTTATATTGAAGTTTGGAATGTTGTTTTTTCACAATATGATTGTAACCCAGCAATTGATCGAAAAGAATATAAAGAATTACCACAAAAGAATATCGATACAGGAATGGGCTTAGAAAGATTAGTCAGCATTATTCAAGGCGGTGAAACGAATTTTGATACTGATTTCTTCTTACCAATTATCCATGCGACTGAAGAAATGGCCCAAGTTAAATATGAAGATAATAAAATGGCCTATCGTGTTATTGCTGATCATATTCGTACTGTCACTTTTGCATTAAGTGATGGGGCATTGTTTGATAATGCTGGACGTGGATATGTTTTAAGACGTATTTTAAGAAGAGCTGTGCGCTATGGTAAGAAAATAGGAATCAATCACTCTTTTATGTATGAACTTGTTTATGTTGTTGCCCAAATAATGAAAGACTTTTATGATTATTTACCAGTAAAAGCAGATTATGTGAGTGGTTTAGTCAAAAAAGAAGAAGAAGCTTTCCATAAAACATTATCAAATGGTGAAAAATTATTAAATCAGATGTTAGAAAAATCTCAAACAAAGCAATTAGCTGGCAAAGATGCTTTTAAATTATATGATACATATGGTTTCCCATTAGAATTGACAGTTGAAATTGCTGAAGAATCTGGCTTTAGTGTGGATGAAGAAGGATTTAAAAAAGAGATGAAAGCACAACAGGAGCGTGCAAGAAATGCTCGTGGTGATGTTGAATCAATGTCTTCACAAAAACCTGATTTAATGGCTTTTGAAACACCAAGTACATTTTATTATGATCCTACACCAATTCAGGCAACTGTTACTGCTACATTTATAGATGGTGTCAAATGTGAAGAAATTACATCTCAAGGTGAAATTATTTTAGATCAGACAACATTCTATGCTGAAATGGGAGGACAGTGTGCTGATGTAGGAACAATGTCAAATGATACAACAGCACTAGCTGTGACTTATGTTAGTAAAGCACCTCATCTTCAACATTTACATGTCATTAAAGTATCTAAGGGAAGTGTCAAAGTGGGAGATCAGTTGACATTATATGTAGATATACAAAAACGTGCTTCTATTCAAAATAATCATACTGCTACACACTTATTACAAAAAGCATTAAAAAATGTATTAGGTGACCATGTCTCACAAGCAGGTTCATATGTTGATGCACAAAGATTACGTTTTGACTTTACCCATCCTCAAAAGATGACAGATCAAGAAATTCGTCAAGTAGAAGATCAAGTGAATGAACAAATTTTTAATGGATTAAATGTAACAATTGAGTTAATGAGTAAAGAAGAAGCAATGAATTCAGGAGCAATGGCACTTTTTGATGAAAAATATGGTGATGAAGTGAGAGTTGTCAGTGTTGGTGATTATTCAAAAGAATTATGTGGTGGATGTCATGTTTCTAATAGTGCTCAAATTGGTTTGTTTAAGATTGAAAGTGAAGAAAGCGTTGGTTCTGGGGTGAGACGTATTGAGGCTGTGACTGCTCAAAATGCTTATTTGGCTTTAAAGAAAAATGAAGAAACGCTGCAAACAATCAGTGATTTATTGAAAATTAAAAATAAAGCTGAATTGGTAGAAAAAGTAACACATTTTATTGAAGAGACAGCACTTTTGAAAAAAGAACGTGATCAATACTTAGATAAACTCAATAGTATTGAAGCAAAAGAAAAAACAAAGAATATAGAAGAGATAAATGGTGTACAATTCTTATATGTCAGTGAAAATAAAGATAATGCAACTGCTAAACAAATCACATTTGAATTGCGTGATCAACTGCAAAATGGAATGATTATTTTAGTTAGTGAATATGAAGGTAAAGTATCTTATTTTGTCGGATTAACACCTTCTATGGTCAAGAATGGACATAAAGCTGGTAACTATATCAAAATGATCAATGAAGTGACTGGTGGTAGAGGTGGCGGAAAGCCTGACTTTGCCCAAGGAGGATGTAGTGCATTAGACAAAATAGAATTAGCTATTGAGCAAATAAAACAATGTTTCTAAGCACTTTTACTAGCAATTTTGAGCAATATGGTGTAATATGGATTATATAGACAGGAGGTATGTGCTATGGCAAAAGATTTTACTCAAACACGTCTATTTAATTCAGAAGAGATTAAAAGAGAAGTCATTCATGCAAATTTAATGACAGTTTCTCAAGCCTTGGATGAAAGAGGATATAATGCAGTCCATCAAATAGCTGGATATTTGATTTCTAATGACCCTGCTTATATTTCAAGTCATAAGGGGGCACGTTCAATTATTCAGCAGATTGATCGTGATGAAATTATTGAGGAACTTGTTAAGTTTTACTTGGAGTCTAAATAGTGGAAAAAATATTGGGATTAGATTTAGGATCAAGAACATGTGGAATTGCTATGAGTGACGCTTTGGGAATGATTGCTCATGGAGTCGAGACATATCACTTTAAAGAAAATCATTATAAAAGTGCGGCTTATCATGTGAAAGAAATTGTTCAACAAAATAACATTCATACTATTGTTCTTGGGCTTCCTAAACATATGAATGGAGATTTGGGCGAGCGTGCACAAATCTCTATTGATTTTAAAGAACGACTTGAGAAAATGATGGATGTAGAAGTTATTTTGGTTGATGAGAGATTAACAACTGTCATTGCTGAAAACCAGTTGATTTTTGCTGATGTGTCAAGAAAAAAAAGAAAGCAAGTCATTGATAAAATGGCAGCTATACAAATTTTACAGGGTTATTTAGATGGTCAAAGGAGATAATATGGACGCAAATAAAATACAAGTTATTGATGATAATGGTAATGAATTAGAATTTGATGTTTTATTTACTTTTGAAAGTGATGAAACTGAGAAAAAATATGTTTTATATTATGATGCAACAATTGAAGAACCTCAAGTTTATTCATCAATTTATGATGATGAGGGACGTTTATATCCAGTTGAAACACCTGAGGAATGGGAAATGATTGAAGAAGTCTTTAATAGTTTTCTAGCTGAAGATGAAGAAGAGGAAACAGAACATACATGTTGTCATAATGGTGATGCAGATCATGAATGCTGTCATGGTGAAGGTCATGATAGTGAAGATCATGAGTGTTGTCATGGTGAAGGTCATGATGATGAAGATCATGAATGTTGTTGTCGTAACAAAGGGTAACGAGAGTTACCTTTCTTTGTTTATACAAAATTCATATAAATATGAAATAATATAAAAAGTATTAAGGAGGATTTTAAAGATGGGGTTATTTTTTCCAACAAGACATGTAAAACCAATATTTGTAGGAAGTTATGGAAATCATTTGACAAGAGGAATGTATGTATTTCATTTGGATATTGATAATGGTGAATTAATTAAAAAGAAATTTTATAAATCTATGACAAATCCAACAGCTATTTTTAAACGTGAACGTTTTATTTATGTATGTTATAAAAACAATACTGGACGTAATACAGATGGTGGATTATGGCAATATGCAACAATGGATTTACAATTTGGATTAGCTGGTAAAGTTTATTATCAAGGAAAAACATATATGGATTCTTATGTGAATGAGGATAGAACTTTTGCTTATGCTGTAGATTATTATAATGGTGAAGTTGTGACAATTCCTATTCTTAAACAAAAAATTGTTAAGGTCACACAATGTATTAAACATGAGGGTCATAGTATTGATCCAAAACGTCAGAGTGAACCACATCCTCATTTTATTGATGAAACACCTGATCATCAAAGAATGGTTGTCTGTGATTTGGGAACAGATGAAATTGTTGTTTATACTATTGGTGAAAAAGGAAAATTGACAAGAGATGAAGAAAATACATTCAAAATGAAACCAGGTTCTGGACCAAAGAAAATTGTTTTTTCGCCAAATGGACAATTTGCTTATGTTCTTAATGAACTTTCTAATACAGTCTGTGTTTATCGATATGATAATGCTCAGTTTACTTTTGTACAGGAAGTAGATACATATCCAAAAGATGAATTTGCTAAAGAAAGTTTAGCTGGAGATATTGTTTTATCACAATCTGGTGATTATTTATTTGCTTCTAATCGTGGACATGATTCTGTTGGTGTCTTTGAAGTGAATCAGGAAACAGGAAAATTGGAATACATTGAATTTGTAGATACAGATGAGAATCCAAGAGCTATGATTATGGTTGATGATCGTTGGCTGATTGTTGCTTCACAAAAAGGTGGAACTTTAGAAACTTATGAATTAAAACGTGAAGAGTCTAAAGGTGTTCTTTTTGAAACACATTTTAATTATCCGGTTGGTGAACCTGTTTGTTTGATTGAAGGACGAGTATACGATAAAAAATAATGCAACTTATAAGATGACTAGGAAATAAAGGTCATCTTTTTTGATAAATTAATGATTGTTTTGAATGCAATTATTGTAAAAAAAGATGTTTTATTGATAATTGTTGTAAAATCACTTATAATAATAAAGATGGAGGATGTTTTATGAAGAATAAAAAAATCATTTTTATTGTTATTGGAATCATAATAGCAGTTGCGTTATTAGGAAGCTTCTTTTTTTATAACAGTGGTATTTCAGCTGTTTCTTCAAAGAGTGAAGAAGTAATCGTGAAAATAGAATCTGGTTCATCAGCAACACAGATGTTAGATACATTAGATCAGGCAGGACTTGTTAATAATAAAATGTGTGGAAAAATATTTTTGAAATTGAATCATTTTGATAATTTACAGGCGAATACATATATTTTGAATAAGAATATGTCCTTATCAAAGATTTTTTCAATCATAGAAGATCCAGATTTTGAATATATTTTAAAATCAAAATTAACAATTAAGGAAGGAAATACAATTCCAGAAGTTGCTAAATCTTTTGGGGAAATTTTAGATTTATCAAAAGATGATATTATCAAACAATGGGGAAAACAAGATTATTTAAAATCTTTAATTAAAAATTATTGGTTTATTGACGAGAGCATTCTTAATAAAGAGATTATGTATCCTTTAGAAGGATACTTATATCCTGAAACATATTATATTACAGAAGAAAATCCAACTTTAGAAAGTGTTACAAAACTGGCTTTGGATATGATGGACAAGAAATTATCTGTTTACAAAGATGATATCCAGAAGTTAGGATGGACACCACATCAATTTTTATCATTTGCTTCAGTTGTAGAAAGAGAATCTGGAACTGATGAGACAGATCGTCCTATGATAGCGGGTGTATTTAAAAACCGTCTTGATCAAGGTAGACTTTTACAAAGTGATATTACAGTTAATTATGCATGGCAAAGAACTGGTGTTAATGTTTCAACAGCTCATCTTCAAATTGATTCAAAATACAATACATATAAATATACTGGGTTGCCTGTTGGACCTATTAGTACAATTCCTGAATCAACAATGAAAGCATGCATTGAATATAAACATCATGATTATCTATTTTTCTTTGCAATGAAAGATCCTCAAGATAAAACAAAGAGCAAAGTGGTTTATACTAAAACATATGAGGAACATATGAAAGAAGTTCAAAAAGCAAAGGATGCAGGATTATGGCTAGAATAATGAATTTAGAAGAATTAGAACAGGATGCACTCAAAAGACATATTCCAGTTATGCAAAAAGAGGGAATCCTCTTTTTGATTGCACAATTGAATGAGATTCATGCAACAACGTGTCTAGAAATAGGAGCTGCGATTGGCTATTCGGCAATGATGATGGTAACCCATGTTGAAGGTTTAAAAGTTGATAGTATTGAAATTGATAATGAACGTTATCAGGAAGCTCTTGAAAATATTGAAAAACGCGAACTTTCTTCACAAATTAATTTATATCATGAAGATGCTTTGATATTAGATACTGATTTATTAAAAAATCAGCCTTATGATTGTTTATTTATAGATGCAGCGAAAGCGCAATATCAAAAGTTCTTTGAGAAGTATGTTCCTTTTGTAAAAGAAAAAGGAATCATTATTGTTGATAATTTAGATTTTCATGGTATGATTTTTGATATTGACCATATTAAAAATAGAAATACAAAACAATTGGTTAAGAAAATTAAAAGATTTAAAGATTGGATTTTTAATCATGAGGATTTTGATGTGAATTACTATGCTGTTGGTGATGGCATTTGTGTGATTAAAAGAAAGGAAAATAAATGAAAATAGTATTATCACTTAATGAAAAACAGAGATTATATGATTATATAGATATGGGAATTGATATTTTTATATTGGGTGGGGAACATTCTTTTCATTGTCCCTATCATTTTGCACTTGAAGAAATTGCAGAATTGACAAAGCAATATCCAAAGTGTCAGTTTTATGTTGCTGTTAATGCATTATACGATCAGCATGAAATTGAGAGTTTACAAAACTATTTAGAAAACTTGTCTTTACTATCTATTCATGGTTTAGTATTTCAAGATTTTGGTGTTTTACAAATGGTTAAAGAAAAGCATTATTCATTTGATATGATGTATGCTCCTGAGACATTGAATACAAATGCAAATACTTTAAATGTATTAGAAAAACAAGGTGTGACAAGTGCTTTTTTATCACGTGTGATTCCTTTAGAAGAACAACTGACGATTTTAAAAGAAGTGAAGATGCCACTTATGTTACATGCTCATGGCGTTGAATATATTGCTGCCAGTAAGCGAGCATTATTAACAAATTATCAGGAAGCATCATCGCTCCAATTTGAAGTTCATGGGCAAAATCATTTATCATTAAAAGCAAAGGATTCACAATATTTGTTTAGAATTTTTGAAGATCGTAAAGGGACACATATCTTTTCTGATAGTCGATTATATACTTTAGATTTATTCAATCATATTCATGATTTTGATTATCTTTATATTGAAACACTGATGATGAGTGAAAACGAAGCTATTGAGATTGCCTCTTTATATAGTGATGCTTTGAAGAGTTATGAAAAAGGAACATATAATCGAGATGTAAAAGAATATATGAATTTATTGTATCATTTAAATACACCATTGGATCGTGGCTTTTTATTTGATCAGACTGTTTATAAATTAGAAGATATGAGGAAGATGGATAATGAGAAACGTGAGTCAAATCGTTAACGGAAAAAGAAAAATTATAAAAAAACCAGAATTACTTGCTCCTGCTGGAAATTTAGAAAAACTTAAGGTTGCTATTATGTACGGAGCTGATGCGGTATTTGTAGGTGGTAAAGAATTTTCACTTCGTTCACAGGCTTCTAATTTTTCAATTGAAGATATTGCAGCAGGTGTTGCGTTTGCTAAAAAGTATGGGGCACATATTCATGTGACATGTAATATTATCTTACATCAGGATAACTTACAAGGCATTCAGGAATATTTAAGAACACTTGATCAAATTGGTGTAACGGCTATTATTGTTGCTGATCCCTATATTATGACAATTGCTAAGGAAATGAACTTAAATTTAGAAGTTCATGTTTCCACTCAGTTATCGACGCTTAATTTAAAAGCAATTGAGTTTTATCAGAATATGGGAATGGATCGTGTTGTTTTAGGGCGTGAGGTCACTTATGAGGATTTAAAGACAATTATGGAATATGCACCTGTTGATATAGAGTATTTTATACATGGTGCAATGTGTATCCATTATTCTGGTAGATGTATGTTATCAAATTATTTAAGCCGTCGTGATGCGAATCGTGGAGGCTGTTCACAATCTTGTCGCTGGTACTATGATTTGTACCAAAATGGTGAACTTGTTAATCATGAAGATGATATGCCTTTTAGCATGTCGAGTAAAGATATGTCTTTGATTGATCATATTGGAGAATTGATTGAATTGGGTGTTGATTCTTTTAAGATTGAAGGGAGAATGAAATCTTTACATTATATTGCAACAGTTGTTTCAACTTATCGTAAGCTTATTGATGCTTATTGTGAAGATCCCGATCATTTTCAACAAAATGAAAGTTATCGTGATGAATTACTTAAAGCAGCCAATCGTGCTTTATGTCAAGGTTTTTTCTATGATCATCCAAGTCAAGAGGAACAGTTGTTTTATATGCGAGATGAGCATCCTACCCAAGAATTTGTCATGCGTGTTTTAGAATATGATAAACAGGAGCATTTGGCAAAAATTGAACAACGTAATTATTTTAAAGTAGGCGATAAAATAGAAATTTTTTCACCACATCATCCTAATCTTTTCTTTACTGTAGAAAAACTTTATAATGAAGATAAAGAAAGTATAGAGGTAGCAAATCATCCAATGGAAGTCTTATATGTCCAAATTGATGAAGAAATCTTACCAAATGATATGGGAAGGAAGGTTATACGATGAAAGAACAAGCCATTATTATTGGAATTGCTGGGGGAAGTGCATCAGGAAAAACATCAATTGCACAACAATTATATGATGCTTTTAAAGGAAATCACAAAGTGAAAATATTGAAACAGGATGATTATTATAAAGATCAGAGTGATTTAACATATGAAGAAAGAACTCAAACAAATTATGATCATCCTTTGGCTTTTGATACAGATTTATTAGTAGATCATTTAAAGAAATTAAAAAACAAAGAAACAATACATAAACCAACATACGATTATACACAACATAATCGTAGTCACATTACAGAAACAATTGAAGGAAGAGATGTGATTATTCTTGAGGGGATCTTTGTTTTAGCTGAAGAACGGATTAGAGAGCTATGTGATATACTTGTTTATGTAGACACAGATAGCGATATTCGTTTTATTAGACGTTTAAGAAGAGACACGGAGGAACGTGGAAGAAGTGTTGAGTCTGTTTGTAATCAGTATATGAATACAGTAAGACCCATGCATGAACAGTTTATCGAACCTTCTAAAAAATATGCTCATATTATTATTCCAGAGGGTGGAAGTAATCGTGTGGCTGTTGATTTATTAATTACAAAAATAAAAAGTATTGTTGATTAGAAATAAAATCATGGATTAATGCTAGTAATTTGATTATTTTTATGATATAGTATAGTTCGCGAGGTGAATATTATGGATCATGATGCAGTGTTATTAACCCAAAGTGGTGTTGAAACATTAAAGCAAGAAAGAGAACATTTAATTAATATTGAAAGACCTAAGGTTATTGAGGAATTGCAATTAGCCCGTTCACAAGGTGACTTATCTGAAAATGCTGATTACGATTCTGCCAGAGATAAACAAGCACATATTGAATCAAGAATCAAAGAAATTGATCAAATGTTATTACATGTGCAAATTATTGATGAATCACAATTAGATATCACAGTTGCCAAACCAGGAGCAACAGTGACAATCTTAGATTTATCAGAAGAGAATCCAGAACCAGAATCTTATACAATTGTTGGTACATTTGAAACAGATCCTCTCAATGGTAAAATTTCAAATGAATCTCCACTTGCCAAAGCTATTTTGGAACATGGAGTTAATGAAATCGTATCTGTTGGGGTTGCTGAACCTTATGAAGTCAAGATATTAAAGATTGAATATATTTCTTAAGATGATGGCAACATCATCTTTTTATTTTTAGGGGGAAATGAAAAATGAATGAAAAAAGACAGATGTCTGATACCATTCGTATTGGTATTATGCTAGCTATTGTTGGGGGCTTTTTGGATGCATATACCTATTTATGTCGTGGTGAAGTTTTTGCCAATGCCCAAACAGGGAATATGGTTTTATTTGGAATCAAACTCATTAAACAAAATTATATTCAGGCACTCTATTATCTTTTACCTATATTGGCTTTTCTAATAGGTGTAATTGTGGCTGAGATGATTAAACGTCATTTCTTAGAAAATACAAAAGTCCATTGGCGACAAATCATATTATGTATAGAATGGTTTGTCTTGCTCATTGTCGCTTTTTTACCACAAGAATATAATATGTTATGTAATATCATGATTTCTTTTGTATGCTCATTACAAGTCGAAAGTTTTAGAAAATTTCACGGTATGCCATATGCTTCTACAATGTGTACAGGTAATTTAAGAAGTGCAACTGAAAATTTATATCTCTATTTTCATACAAAAGATAAAAAGACTCTACAAAGGAGTCTTGACTATTACATTATTATTTTATTCTTTATTATTGGAGCAAGTTTAGGTGTTATCTTTATCAATATATTGAATATACAAGCTATTTTGATATCGATGCTTTTTTTAATTCTGATTACGATTTTTATGTTTGTTGAACAGGTTGGTTAAAACCTGTTTTTTTATGCAATTTTACGAGTTCGTATTTCTTTAAAAATACCAATAAAAATAAATAATAATGATTTCATAAAGAGATGCAAATAATGAATATTACCTAAATGAATAAGTAAACTTATTAAAAAATAAATAAGCGTAAAACATAAACAATGAGATAATCTTTTTTCAGATATTTGTGAAGTAAAATAAAGCGCTGAAACAATTAACAATAAATAAGAAATCACTTGAATAATCATATTGACAACAAATGAATTTGTTTGCATGAAATATGATAAAATGGCAAGAATAAGTGAAATCACTACAAAGGGAATGAGAAATAATAATAAGGTATTGATATAAGTACGTATTGTTTTTTTCATAGTTTCCTCCTTGTATATTATATGAAAAGGAGTCTATTTTATGAAATATGTAGAAATATTTATTGAATGTGTTGGCACATATTTTTATTTGATTATTTTACTAAGATATCTTGGAAAAAAGGAAATGGGAAAATTAAGCATTTCTGATTTAATTGTTTTTTTGTTGATTAGTGAACTTATGACATTATCTATTGGTGATGATAATGTGAATTTTTTACATGGGGCTTTAGCAGCACTTGTGATTATTTTATTAGATAAATTGTGTTCATATGTCTCTATGAAGTTTAAACCTGTCAAAAAGGTGTTAGAAGGGCATCCTACTTTTATTGTTTATCAAGGCAAGTTAAATCAGGAAAAAATGCGTGCATTGAATTATTCAGTCGATGATCTTTGTCATCATTTAAGAGAGCAGGGAATAGGCTCTTTATCGGAAGTAGAATTTGCAGTTTTAGAAACTGATGGTCAATTATCAGTTATTGAAAGTCAGAAGAGTCAGGTGGATATGCCTGAATCACTTATTAATGATGGAGAAATTAATTATGAGATTTTACAGACAATGAATAGAGATGAAGCATGGTTAAAGAAACAATTACATCAGCATGGCGTGAAAGATTATCGTGATATATTTTATTGTGTTTTAGAAAAGGAAAGATTATTTTTTATAAAAAAATAGGCTAGATTATTCTAGCCTAAAAGCATTCTATCATTAACAAATTCTTCACCAATGGCTTCTTCAAATTTCTTGAGTAAGTCATTAACTGTTAATTTTTTCTTTTCTTCACCTTTAACATCATAAATAATATGACCATCATACATCATAATTAAACGATTACCAATATCAATGGCATCTTTCATGTTATGAGTGACCATTAATGCTGTTAAATTTTGTTCATCTACAATTTTTGCTGTTAAATTTAAAACTTTAGCACTCGTAGCTGGATCTAATGCAGCTGTATGTTCATCTAATAAGAGTAATTTAGGCTTATGCAATGTTGCCATCAATAAAGTCAATGCCTGACGCTGACCACCAGAAAGGAGTCCGACCTTACTTGTTAAGCGTTCCTCAAGACCTAAACCTAACATTTTTACAGCTTCATAATATTCACTTTTTTCTTCTTTTGTCACACCCCAGCGTAAAGTACGATTTCTACCACGACGTGCAGCCATTGCTAAATTTTCGATAATTTGCATGTCACCTGCAGTTCCCATCATAGGATCTTGGAAAACACGCCCAATCATTTTTGCACGTTCATATTCTGGTGCCAATGAAATGTTTTTTCCATCCAAAGTAATAATTCCACAATCGACTGGATAAACGCCAGCAATCATATTCAGCATTGTACTTTTTCCTGCACCATTACCACCAATAACAGTGACAAAGTCACCCTCATCAAGTTCTAAATTAATCTTTTTAAGAACACATTTTTCATTAGGTGTCCCAACATTAAAGGATTTTGATACTTTTTCTAACTTAAGCATGATCTTGGAATTCCTTTCCTGTGAGTTTCTTATACATTGCTACTCGTTTTCTCTTTTCAAGGATAACAGGGACTGTTAAGGCAATAGCAACAATAAGTGCAGTGAGCAGTTTTAAATCATCTGTATTTAATCCCATTTGTAAAACTAAGGCAACAATAATACGATAAATAATAGAACCAACAATAATAGAAACCAATCTTAATTTAAAACCAGCTTTTTTACCAAAAACAACTTCCCCAATAACAATCGAAGCAAGTCCAATAACAATCGCACCAACACCCATTTTTACATCGGCAACACTTTGCTGTTGCGTTACTAATGCACCACTCATAGCAACCAATCCATTACTTAACATCAAACCAAAGAGTTTTGTTGTATCAGTATTCACACCATTAGCTCTTACCATATTTTCATTATTACCAGTTGCTCTTAAACAAGAACCAAATTCAGTTCCTAAGAACCAGTAAATTCCAATAATAACCAGTATACTACAAATGAGACCAATAATAATTGTAATCCAGTTTGGTGTCATATTCACAAAATTAGCAAAATCTTTAAATAAAGTTGAAGATTGTAAAAGTGGAATATTACTCTTTCCCATAATTCTTAAATTGATAGAATAGAGGGCTAACTGAGTTAATATCCCAGCTAGGATAGCTGGCATTTTACATTTAGTGTGCAAAAAACCAGTAATAAAGCCAGCTGCAAAACCTGACAAAGTTGCTAAAAGAATAGCAATAACTGGATGAATTCCATTAATAATAGAAACAGCACAAACGGCTCCACCAGTTGCAAAACTTCCATCTACAGATAAATCAGCAATATCTAAAACACGAAATGTTAAATAGATACCAAGGGCCATGATTCCCCAAAGAATTCCTTGCCCTATTGCACCTTGTAATGATAATAATAATCCCATTATATACACCTATTCTCCAATAATTGTTGCATCTAAATCAGTTGGAATTGTTATTCCTAATTGAGTTGCAACTTTTTTATTGATAAAATATTTACAATCTTTTGCTTCAATGAATGAAATTGGTGTTTCTTCAGGTTTGGCTTCACCTTTTAAGATAGCTAAAGCTTGTTTTGCAGCATTGACACCAACAGTATAATAATCTAGACTCAATGTTGCTAAACCACCATTAGAACACATACTTTCTTCACCAACAATACAAGGTAAATGATTGGCATTTGTAATTTGAGCAACAGTTGCCATATTTGATGCTAATAAATTATCAGTTGGAATATAAACAGCATCATATTTTCCAATCATAGATTCAGCCACTTGTTGAATTGCACTTGAATCATTTGGAACAGTCACAATTGTAGGTTCTAAACCATTTTTTGTTGCAGCATCTTTTGCAATGTTTCCTTGATAAACTGAATTGGCTTCATCGCTACAATAGAAAATTGCTACTTTTTTAACATTAGGAACTAATTTCTTTAATAATTCCATTTGTTCTTTAACTGGATTCATATCACTTGCACCAGTAACATTTGTTTCAGGTTTTTCGTTTGATTTTACAACCCCAGCTTCTTCAAAGTTTGTCACTGCTGCACCAATAATTGGAATTGTTGTTGTCTTATTGGCTGCTGCCTGCAGAGCATCAGTCGCAATTGCGTAAATAAGATCAACATTATCATTAGCAAATTTTTCAGTAATTGTTTGGCAGTTAGATGGTTCTCCACTCGCATTTTGATAATCAATTTGATCTTTACTGATTCCAGCCTCTTTTAATGTTTCTTGAAATCCCTCATATGCTTTATCCAATGCAGGATGTTGTGCTAATTGAATAGCACCAATTTTGACTTCAGATAAATCTTTGGCTTTGCTTTCACCGGCATCATTGCTGCCACATCCAGTCAGCATTAATCCTAAAGCAAGCATACATACAGCTAATTTTTTCATCATTTTTCCTCCCCATTCTTATAAAAACAAAAAACACTCGCCTAGTAGAGGGCGAGTGATCGCGGTACCACCTCAGTTTGTTATATTTTCACAAATATAACCTTCGTAAGTTGAAAACTTTTCATAAATAACGTTATGACTCCGGTTACTCCTTATCAGAATAACAACTCCGTGGTGAATTCAAAACTCTTTATCGTATGATTTGCACCAGCCATCATATCTCTTATGTCTCAAGAATTTCTACTATGTCACATCAATGTTTTTGTTTTTATAAATGTATATCTCTTATCTTAAAGGAATGAAATTTGTTTGTCAATACAAACCTTTATTATTTTATATATAGATAAGTGAAAAACACAAATATAAATACCATATTTCTAAAAATCATAAAACAATAATAAAAAAGATCATTTACGACAACATAATATCTAAGATCATCATAATGAGAAAACCAATCATGCATGAAATAGCACCAATATCAATTTGATTTTTACACGATGCTTCAGGAATCATATCTTCAACACAAACAAATAACATTGCACCGGCTGCAAAAGAGAGTGCAAAGGGGAGAATATTATTAATTGCTGTTGCAAAAATATAACCAATAATAGCTGCTGGAATTTCAACAATTCCAGAAAATTGACCATACATCATAGCAATGAATTTACTTTTGCCATATTGATGCATAGGTAAGGAAATAGCAGTTCCTTCAGGAAAATTTTGAATACCGATACCAATGGATAAAATTAATGCTGGTATGATATCATGTTGAGCACATGCAAAAGCCACACCAACAGCTAATCCTTCAGGAATATTATGCAAAGTCATTGCTAACATTAATAATTGATTTTGTGATAATTTTGCTTTGACACCTTCACGTTCATGCGACATCATATGTTCATGCGGAAGTAATTTATCACATAGTGTTAAGAAAAGAACTCCACAGAAAAAACCTGCTGGAATTATGAGTAAATACCATTTACTTAATCCCTCTAGAAGATCCATAGCAGGAAGAATCAATGAAAAAAAAGAAGCAGCAATCATAATTCCCGCACTGCTACCTAGAGCGATGGAGACAAGATGTTTGTTTTCTTTGTCTGTGACATAAACAAGGCTAGCTCCTAAAAAAGTTGATAACCAGTTAAAAACAATTGCACCAATAAAGATAAGCACTGGCATTTCTTCGAGTAATGATAACATATTTTCACCTCTTTATACATTATGCACAAAGAGGTGTGGGTGTTACTTTTTACTATGAGCCATAACAATAATATCTTGATCTAATAATTGTACATCGCCAGTAGGAATCAATGTTTGGCCTTGTCGTTTGATTAAAATAATCAAAGCATGGTGTAGTTCTAAATCTTTTAAATAACAATTTAACCAATCATTGCTTTCATCAATGCGCATTTCAGTCAATATCATATCATCATCAGTTTGTGATTCAAATGCACTTAAAATCAATTCATCATCTTTTTCTATGCATCTGTCACCTTTTGGAATCATTTTTATATTATGACGTTTAATCATAACAATACGGGTTTGTGGTGGTAAAACAATATCTTTAATAGACATATGAATCCAAGGATGATTTTCTGTCATCTTCAAATTAATAAATTGTATATTTGTTTCTTCACTATAATCTGTAAAAGTTTTTAATACATTATCTTTTTCATCAATCATAAAAAGGTATTTTGCAAGATAGGGCAGAAGTGTTCCTTGAATTGCAATAGACAAAAGAACAATACAAAATACAATATGGAAAATATCATTTTTGGTATAGGCTGAAGAAACGGTTACCATAATTGCAAAAACAATAGATGTGGCTCCTCTTAAACCAGCAAAACTAACAAGCAGAATCTGCTGAAACGGTCTATGATAGATTTTCATAATTAACCAGACAACAGCAGGTCTTGCTAAAAAAGTAATAAATAGGGCGATCCAAAGAGCATCACCTAGCAGTGAAGGAATTTGAGAAGGGAAAGCGAGGAGACCTAAAAGGAAAAAAAGAAACATTTGAAAGAGTTCTACAATACCATCAAAAAAATGCACAAGTCCTTTCTTATCTTCAATTTTAATATTTCCTAATACAATTCCAACGATATAAGCACTTATATAGCCATTACCATTAAAATAAGATGGCAGAGCATAAGAAAGAATAACAATAGCAACCATAATGAGAGTGGACATTCCAGATAATTCAGACTGAAAATGATCAAATATCTTGACTGAGATATAAGCTATAACAGCACCAAAAATCAATCCAAATACTATTTGAGAAAAAGCAATGAAGAAAATATCTTGAATACTTATATTTTGCGACATTAAAGATAAAATAATAACTGTTAAAGTATAAGCCCAAGGGTCATTACTCCCACTTTCTAATTCTAGTAAAGATGCACTCTTATATTTGAGATTTAACTGTTTACTACGTAAAATAGAAAATACACTTGCTGCATCTGTTGAAGATAAAACAGAACCAATTAATAAACTTTCTAACCATTCAAAATGTAATACATAATAACAGAATAATCCTGTTATTATAGCAGTTAATATAACTCCCAAAGAGGACAAGATAATAGAAACAGGAGCAACTTTCTTTGCTTGTTTCCAATTGGTTGTAAAACCACCATAAAAAATAATAAATATTAATGCAATACTGCATAAATTTTCAGCAAAGTGGAAATCTTCAAAAGGAATTTTAAATAAACCATCACTTCCAAAAATCATTCCTAATAAAATAAAGAAAAATAAGACTGGAATACCAAATTTATTTGAAAGTTGACTACATAACATACATATTATAATAACAATAGCTCCAATTAATAAAATTGAATTCATGACATCACCTACCTTATAAGAATTATAACACAATCACTTTTGTTAAAAAATCTAACAATGAAAAAAGCCATGTTTTCATGGCTTAATAATTGATATCTTCATATAATGTTTTTAATAGAATAGCTTTTGTTGTTGGACGTTGTTTCTTAACATCAAAAGTTTTCATAATACTATATTCAACAACATCTCTTTTTTCAACAACTTCATCATAAATATAATCTGATTGTCTAAAGAAAAGATTATCATCATCTTCCTGATAAATACTTCCAAATTGTTTATCATTGTTATAGTAAACAACTTTACCTTCAAAACGCTCAATATAAACATCTAAATGTTCCATTAATTGATTATATAAACGATCATATAATGTACTACTATCAAAATCTTTATATTCTTCAGCAATTTCATTATCAGTTGTATCAATTTGTGATTCTTCTTTTAATTTAAAGACAAAAGCATTAGCAAGTGCAGTGACTTCACTATTTTGTTTTTGTTTAACCATTGTTAAAATCTTTTCATAAAGTGGTAATTGCTTTTTATCATATCCAGATGTAAAGAATTTATAAATTAAATTAGTATATGCTTCTTTTTCTTTACCAGTATTCATATATAAATCAAATAAAACTTCAAATGCATCAACATTAGGAATTCTATTTCCTAGTGATAAGAATTCATTTTCAGCTTCTTCGTATCTTTCAAGTTTAACTAGCGAAGATGCACGATAATACTTAACCCAATTTAAATTGTTATAATGCCATTTAATTGGTTGTGTAAATGCCATATTTGCATATTCAATACATTGTTTATAATCACCAAGTTCAAAAGCACATCTTACTTTTAAACGATACCATTTTTCTTTCTTTGATTCATATTCTTTACCAGCATTATTAACAAATGGATCAATGCTTAATGTTTGCACATCTAAATGATCTAGTAAATCAGACAATTTCTTATAATTGACAGGTGTCTGATTCATTACATATTTGATTGCTTTGTTAATTGTTGCTTCTAAAGGAGAATATTTTTCTTGCTTACATAAAGAAGCAATTTCTTCTACAATACCAAAAAATAAATCTTCTTTTGCTTTCATTTGTTCTTCATCAACATTAATGAATTTATTATAAAGAGCATAACAATATTGATTAATATACCCAGTTAATCCTTCACCAACCTGCAAGAATGTTTTACCAACTTCAATTGCCTCGTCAGTACGTCCTTGATTTTTTAATTCTCTTACATAATCCATAGCTTGAAAATCATTAAACGAGCTAGGATCTTCTTCAAAACGTCGTTCATAATTTGTTAAATCTTTTGGTTCACGTTTTTCCACGATTCATCACCTCGAGTATTATTATATCAAGTTCAAGACTTATTGTGAAGAAAAAATGAAAGTTTTGAAAATACTGAAGTCTTTATTCTATTTTATTTCGGTATTCCTGAGGTGTATAACCGCTATATTCCTGAAATCTTTTATAAAATGCTGTCAAATTGTTAATGCCAACTTCTTGCGCAATTTCATAGATAGGTAATTCTTTGTTTTGTAGCAAAATCATTGTTTTTTTCATACGTTCTTCATTGACAAGCTGTTTAAATGTTTTGCCAGAAAACTGCTTAATAAGTTTGCTGGTATATGAAGGATCATAGCCAAATTGATGACACATTGTAGTGAGGTTACCATCCTGATAATGAAGCTGAATGTAATGAATGATCTCTGATAAAAGCTGCTGATTCTTAAATAATTGCACAGAAAGATTCGTATTGTATTGAAATTTTCTAACCAGATGCGTAATCAGAATCATAATATAGTTATCAATGATATCATCTGAGCACATCTGAGAATCATAATGTTCACACAAAATATTTTGAATACAGTTATGCACAAGATGATCTTTCTTTGTATAAAAATGAAGATAGTGATTATGAGTACGCTGATTATTCATAAGTTCAATCATAAATTGCGAAGTGAATTGCTCATTGGGTAAGTGATTGATAAATTTTTTAGAGAAATAATTTTCATTTAAAATAATATTAATACCTAAATCATTCTCACCTGTTGCTTCTACACTATGAGGCACATGTTTATCAAAGATAATCATATCACCTTGTGATAGTGTAACAGTATTATCTTCAACAGTCATTGTGAGCGTTCCTGAATAGACATATGTCATCACAATATAATGAAAAATATGATTTGGAACTTTTCCATGCATTCTTTGATGAAGTGAAATCATATGATTTTTATTTTTAAATTCTCGATCATGGTGAAAAACAAATAGAAAGTCATTTTGAAAAGGAACTTTCTCAAATTTTTGTTCAAAATGTTTATAAAGACTTTCATCAGTTGAATATGAATAACTCATAGCACTTTTTAACAAAATATCTAATTCTTTATAGTTCATAAATATCACCTCTTTTTTTATTATACATTAAAAGTCGAATTTTGATAGTCATTAAATCAAAATATGACATTGTGAAAGCGGTTATCAGACTTTATAATGAAATTGTAATTTATGAAAAGGCCAATTCTATTACGATTAAAAGTATAAAAAAGAAAGGGGAAATACTTTTTATGGAAAAGAAAAACTCGTTTTTTGATACTCTTTCAAATGTATTAGGAAAAGTATCAGTGAAATTAAGTGGAAATATTTATATCAATGCAATTAAAGATGGAATGTTAGCATATATGCCATTTGCTTTTATTGCTTCTATATTCTTGATTATTGCTTTTTTCCCAGTACCAGCATTTACTGATTTTATTACCAATATAACTGGTTTAGAAACTGCTGTTTGGCAGGGGAAATTGGCTTTGGTGAATGATGCAAGTTTAGGGATTGGAGGTTTGTTAGTACTGCTGGCAATTTCTAGATCTTTAGCAGATAAATTAAAGATCAATGGCATGCAAGTATCACTGACAGCTGTTGTCGCATTTGTCTTACTTATTCCTTTTGGAACACACGTTATTGATCCGAAAACAAGCCTTAAATTTATTGATGTGACTTATTTAGGAGCACAGACAATTTTCTTATCAATTTTAATTTCTATTGTGACTGCAAAAGTTTATCAGTTTATTGATAATAAAGGAATTAAAATTAAAATGCCTGCAGCTGTTCCACCTGCTGTATCAGCTCCATTTGAATCAATTATTCCTTCATTTGTTGTGATTACGATTTTCTGGATTCTAAGATTAGTGATTGATGCTTTTAGTGGAGGCAGTGCTTTAGCTATTTTTAACCATGTTCTAGGTATGCCATTGCAGGCAGTTGGAGGTTCTTTACCTGGTGTTATTATTGTTAAGATGTTCTCACAATTATTATGGTTCTTTGGGATTCATGGTGATTCTATTGTGAATGGCGTGATGACTCCAATCTTCCAGGTTTTACAAGATGCCAATAAAACAGTTTCTATGGCTGGTGGCGTTCCTACAAATATCATCTGTCAAAGTTTCTGGGATAGTTTTGCAAGTATTGGAATTATTGGATCGATTGTTTCTATTGTCATGATTGCAAAAAGTAAACGTTATAAAGAAATGAAGAAAATTGCAGGGGTTCCTTATATTTTCAACGTCGGTGAACCTACATTATTTGGAATTCCATTAATGATGAATGTTATCTATTTTATTCCCTTTATTTTAAGCAATGTTGCGTCAATTGTGATTTCTTATGTTGCTTTTGCTTTAAAACTGGTTCCTGTTTGTACAGGTTTAGCTCAGGTCCCATGGACAACACCGATTATCATTAGTGGATATTTAACAACAGGAAGTCTTGCAGGTTCTCTTTTACAGATTGTATGTTTGGTTGCAGTCGTTCTGATATGGTTACCATTTGTCAGAGTTGCAGATAATCAATTGGTTAAAGAAGAAGCTGAATTAGAAGTTCAAAACCAAAATGGAGAAACAGTAAAAGAAGTTGAATAAACTTCTTTTATCGTATTTTTCTTATGAAAGAGATGAAATTATGAAAGATAATTATCAATTTCTTGGTCACTGGATAAAGGGGCATGATCAAGATTATGGAGAAAATGATGCATTATATTATCAAGATCATAGAAATACTATTGTTTTTAAACAATTTTCTATTGAGCATTTAGAAACAACTTATTTATATATTGCAACACTTGGATATTCAATTGTCTATATCAATGGACAAAGAATAACAGAAGATGAATTGAACCTTGTTTGGACACAGTTTCAAAAATGTGTTTATTATGATGTCTATGATGTCACTTCTTATTTAAAAGTTGGTCAAAATGAGATTCAAATAGAACTAGGGAATGGGATGTATAATCCAGCACCTTTAAGATTGTTTGGAAAATACAATTTAAGAGAAAAACTTAAAGAAATAGGGGAACCTAGAGTGCTATGTGATTTGATTCAAAATGATCGCGTGATTCTTTCTAGTGATGCTTCGTGGTTTATGAAAGAAGGACAATTTTTATTTAATAATTTATATCTAGGTGAAAAAGTTGATTTTCGTCCATATACTTCTCAAATTGAGAATGTTTGTATTGATGAAACAAAAAGACATATGGAGCGAAATACAATTCCGCCCATCAAAAGAATGCAAACTGTAACTTTCCAACATTACATTTTGAGTGATAAGGGCTTAATTGTTGATTTTGGTGAAATGATTTCTGGCTTTATCAATCTCACATTTCAAGCTGAAGCTCATCAACATGTTGTGTTGCAATACAGTGAGAATTTTCAAGATGGCCAGATGGATTATCATACATGTTTGGCTGGAAGTGTTGGTGAACGTATTCAAGATATGGTCATTCCTGGTGGAGCAGGAGCGCCAACTATGGGAATTCAAAAAGATGAAATCATTGCTTGTCAAGGCGAAAATGTGTATACCAATACATTCACATATCATTCTTTTCGATATGTCCTTATCCAAGGGTTGAAAAAAGAGGATATTCTCAGTTTGTCAGCAACTTATGTTCATACCGATTTACAGCAAATTGGAAAGATAAAGACAGACAATCCTATTTTCAATGAATTGTATGAAGCAGCCATGCGTACAAAATTAAATAATGTTCATAGTACCTTTGAAGATTGTGCCCGTGAAAGACTGGGATATGGTGGTGATATGGTCGCTTTAGCAACTTCTCATCTCTATATCTTTGATTTAGAAGAATTCTATAAAAAAATTATTAAAGATTTTCGCTTTGAACAAACAGAAAATGGCGGTATTCCAGAAACTGCACCTTATATGGGAATCCAATCAAATGGGACTGGTGAAGGAGAAGGACCTATTTTATGGCAATTGGTTTATCCTTATTTAACCTATAAACACTACCAGTACTATGGTGATCGAAGGGTCCTTGAAGAGGAATATCCTTATTTACAAAAACAAATGAAATATCTTTTGAACTATGATTTAGAGAAGTTAGTTCATTGTTGTTTGGGAGATCATGGAAGTCTGTTAATTGCTGGTCAATTTAGAAAACCAACACCAGATAAATTATTTTTAGGCTATTGTACAGTTTTACTTTTCTTGAAATATAACATCATCATTGGTCGTATTCTTCATCAAGATATATCTCAATATCAAAAAAGATATGATGAGATTGAATCTAAGATTATTCATCAGTTTCAAAATGAAGATGGTACATTTGGGGAAGGAAGCCAGACAGGATTTGCTTTTGCAATTGCGTTAAAACTCGCATCACCTGAACTTTTATGTCAGAAGTTTGTTCAAAAAATAGAGAGTGATCGAGGAATTTTTAATTCAGGGATTTTTGGAATGGCTTTGACATATGAAGTTTTGAATCGCTATGGTTATAATGAAGTTATCGAAAATTGGCTGTTACAAGAGAGTGATGTTGGTTTTTTAGCAATGTTAAAAACAGGAAATAAAGCTTTGGCAGAATTATTTGTTGGAGAACAGCTGTCATTAAATCATGCGATGTTTGCAAGTTATCAACAGTGGTATTACCAAGGGTTGGCAGGAATTCAAATTGATGAAGAAGCAGTCGGTTTTCATAAAATCAGACTTTCACCTTATTTTTCAAAAAAGGTTCAGCATGTTGAATGTTCGATTCAAACCAAACAGGGAATGATCCAGTCATCATGGCAAAGAAAAAATCATGAAATCATTTGGACAATAAATGTGCCTGAGCATATCCAATATGAAATTATACTTCATCAGGATTATCAAAAAGTTGGTAATGATAATCAAGTGATGATTTATATACAGGAATAATTTTTAATTTTATTTTAATGGAGGAGCAAGATGATACCTATTCATATCCTTGAACAATTGGTATGTTTTACCCAGGAAGAAATGGATTCTTTGCAGGGTATAGATAATATTGATAAAAGTATCTTTTCTGATGAGACTTCTCATGTTATTGATTATCATCAGCTTTTAAAAAAAGATCAAATGTTTTCTGTGAGGAAGCATGCTAGATTTTGTCAATATCCAACTCATCGTCATAATTATATTGAATTGATGTATGTTTATAGTGGCCAGATGACACACCATATCAATCAACAAGACATAACAATAAGAACTGGGGAACTTCTTTTATTAAATCAAAATATTGAACATGCAATAGATTATTGTGATGAAAATGATATCATTTTTAACTTTATTATCAGACCAGAATTTTTATCCTTTTTATCAACAATGATTGAAAATGAAAATGTTGTTTCAAGGTTTATTTTTGATGCTTTATATTCGTATGATAATGACGGAGAATACCTTGTTTTTAAGGTTCAAGATCATCAAAAAGTTAAAGATGCTATTGAATCAATTATTATGAATCTTTATGAACCTCAACTTTATAATGACATTGAACTTAAACTTTTGGTTGGACTCCTTTTAACTGAATTGATGAATCATCCTGAGAAGATAGAAAGTTATACTGGTGATAGTTATGAAAAAATATTAAGCAGCACAATCTTGAAATATATAGTGACAAATTATCAAACAGGAAGTCTTTATGATTTATCGCAAAAGATTCATCAACCTAATTATAAAATCTGTAAAGTCATAAAAAATCAAACAGGTCAAACATTTACCAAACTTTTACAGCAAGAGAAATTAAAAGTAGCAGAAAAGTTATTAAAGACTACGCAATTATCTATGGAAGAAGTAATTCAAGAAGTTGGGTATGAAAATATATCTTATTTTTATAGATTGTTTAAAAAGAAATATAAAATGACTCCTTTAATGTATAGAGAAAAATCTAGAGAAATTTAGATTTTTTTCTTTTATAAAAGAAAAATGAAAATTTTTTGCGTATATATATAGTAGGAGGAATAATTAAATAATGTGCTTATTGCAAATATATAAACGTTTATGCTAAAATATATCTGAAAATCATCGCTTTATCTCAACTATAAAAAGGAGGTATATCGATGCATAGAACGAAAAAAAAGAAGAAAATGAAACGTCAGGATGCTTTATTAAAAGTTTACTTTCATGATCCTTATAGATTTGCAGATTTTATTAATGTTATTCTTTTTAATGGGCAAGAAATATTGGAACCTACGATGCTTGAGGATTATGACAGTGATACATCAACATATGTTGAAACCCATCAGATAGGTGTCATAGGTATTAATCGAAATCGTGATATTATTAAAAAAGTCAATATTGATGGAAAAATGGGTTTAATCGCTATTGAAAATCAGAGTCATGTAGATCGAAGAATGTTATATCGTATTAGAGAGTATGACAGTTATACTTGTTTAAATCAATATTATTATCAACAGTCTCAATCTAAGTCAAGAAAAAAATTATTACATATTATGACTTTAGTGCTTTATTTTGGATCAAAGCCATGGAAAGGAGCCAGGACATTTAATGAGTTAGCCTTACAGCCACCATCATCACTGGAGTCATTTATGAATTATCCTATGGTTCCTATTGTTTGTGTAACAGATTTAGATTATCACATGTTTCATCATTATGATAATCTCAATTTGATACGAGGATTACAGATTATTTATCGGTTTAACGGAAATATAGAAATGTTAAAGGGAATGATTGTCAGTAAAATTGTTGCCAGTTTATTAGCATTATTTTCGGATGATGAGGAATTATTTGAAATGATACAAATTCAATCACAGGAGGAAATCAATATGTGTGAGTCAATCAGAAAGTTTAAGGAAGACAACATTCGTCAAGGAAAAATAGAGGGACGTATGGAAGGACGCATCGAAGGCCATATAGAAGGACGCATCGAAGGTCAAGTAGAGTTGCTCATTGAAATACTTCAATATAAATTGAAGTATTTATCACAAGAAACAATATTCAAATTGCAAAACAGTAGTGAACAACAGCTAAAAGAGTTATCAAAACATATTTTTGAGATTCAAGATGAGAAAGAAGTTACACAAATACTTGTAAGTTAACCAAATAGAGATTTTTGTGATGAGAAATGATTAAAAAATATTGAAATTCAATTACTAGGAGAAATCAGTATGTGTGAATCAATCAGAAAGTTTAAAGAAGACAATATTCGTCAAGGAAAAATAGAGGGACGTATGGAAGGACGTATTGAAGGTCAAGTAGAGTTATTCATTGAAATACTTCAATATAAATTGAAGTATTTATCACAAGAGACAATATTTAAATTACAAAGCATTAATGAGCAACAGTTAAAAGAATTATTAAAACATATTTTTGAAATACAAAATGAAAAAGAGCTCGTAAACGTACTTGTGAGCTTATAAAAAAATAAATATGTTATTAGTGATTCTATATTGACATTAAAGATGATTTTGATATAATAATTTTTGCTCGGAGGGCAAGTCATTCAATAAGAAATGATAAGCTGGACAAGGCGACAGATTGGAATATCTGTTTCTTGTTCGGCTTTTTTTGTGAAGGAGGAAGAGAATATGAATTTTACAAGTGGCAAGATTCGTTCACTTTATTTTAAGTATTTGACTGCAGCCTTTGGAAGTGCTTTAATGACTTCTGTTTATTCTATTGTAGATATGGCTATGGTGGGACAATATCAAGGACCAGAGGGAACTGCTGCTTTAGCTGTTGTTGCACCAATATGGAATATTATATATAGCTTAGGGCTTCTTATGGGGATTGGCGGTTCTGTTATTTTAAGTACACTTAAAGGAAAAGCAGATAAAAAATTAGAGAATGAAAATGAATATTTTACTGTTGCAGTTATGGGTTCTCTTTTTCTGGCTGCTATCATGTGGATTGTAATTGTCTTTTTTGATAGAGAGTTATTGATGTTTTTTGGAGCCCAAGGTCAACTTTTATCGCTAGCAGAAACTTATCTTATTCCGATTAAGTTTGTCATTCCAAGTTTTTTATTTGTTCAGATGTTAGCTGCCTTTTTACGAAATGATAAAAATCCAACATTAGCAACAATTGGTGTTCTATCTGGTGGAATATTTAATATGATTGGTGATTACATTTTTATATTTGTGTTTGATATGGGTATTTATGGTGGTGGTTTAGCCACTGCAATGGGTTCAGTGATTTCTTGTCTTGTCATGTTAACACATTTTTTATCAACTCGAAATTCATTGTCTTTGATGAAACCAACCAAGATATTTTATCAGTTCAATAGAGTTGTAATTACAGGCTTTTCAACATTCTTTATTGATATTGCAATGGGAATTTTAACGATTTTATTTAATCGTCAGATAATGAAATATTTAGGAACAAATGCACTATCAGTCTATGGAATTATTGTCAATGTGAGTACTTTTGTGCAGTGTTGTGCTTATAGTGTTGGACAAGCATCACAACCGATTATATCTGTTAACTATGGAGCCAAATTAGGTCATCGTATTAAAGAAACATTAAAATATGCACTTTATTCAGTTATGTTTTTTAGTCTCTTTTGGACATTATTATCATTGTTAGTACCGAATATATATATTTATATTTTTATGCATCCAACAAAAGAAATTTTAAAGATAGCACCAACTATTATTAGATGCTATGCCTTATCTTTTCTCTTGTTGCCATTCAATATCTTTTCTACTTATTATTTTCAAGCTTTATTAAAACCAAAATCTTCATTCATTGTTTCTGTATCAAGAGGGATGATTATCAGTGGCATACTGATTTATATGTTACCACTTATTCAAGCAAATTATCTCTGGTTAACAATGCCAATAACAGAATTCATTGTTGCTATTTATGCGATTATGCTAATGATTCGTTATACTCGTCAATTACCAAATGGTCATGAAACAATAGATGTATAGATAAAAATATTTTATTGTAGTTGGTGTCTTTGTTTGTATTCTTTAAAGAATCAATAATCAGTATGATGAAACTCTTTATTGATTTTACAAAAGGACTTTCTATGTTCAAGAAGAAAGAATATTATAGCAGATATACAACCAAGAACAATAATGAATGTATTCGTACAGATCGTAACTGCATAAGACTTTCTATGGTTGGTTGTGTTGAAATTAAGTTCTATCAGTCTATAGAAGGTCATTTTCAAAGAGTTAATGTGATTGAGTGTAGAGATGCAAGATACTCTTTTTCTATATGTATTTTATGTGTTCTAGTAGAAATATTGGAATACATCTAAAGCATAGGAATAGATTTAGAAATCAGTGAACTGATGATGGTAAAAAAGGTGAAGATTAAATTGAGTGCAAAATAGGACAATAGAGAAAACAACTCAGGACATTAAAACTTGGGTTGTTTTTTTGTATGATTGAATTGTAGAAAAGAGGTGGCAAGATGAAATATTATTTAGCAATTGATATTGGTGCATCTAGTGGTAGACATATTTTATGTTCAATCCAAAATAATCAAATATGTTTAGAAGAAATCTATCGATTTCAAAATTATGTTGAACTGAAAAATAATCATTACTATTGGAATATAGATTATTTATTGAAAGAAGTTGTAGCAGGTATTAAAGAATGTGTGAAACAAGATAAGATACCTGTGACATTAGGAATTGATACATGGGCAGTAGATTATGTATTACTAGATAACAATGGACAACGTATTGATGAAGTTTATGCTTATAGAGATCAACGAGTTGATGATTTCATTCAACCGGATCAATTTCAGAAGTTGTATATGAAAACAGGGATTCAGTATCAAAAATTCAATACGATTTATCAATTGGCAAGTGATGATACGGTGAGAAAGACAAGAGCAGTTGATTTTTTAATGGTACCTGATTATTTGAATTATTTGTTGACAGGCAAAAAGGTGAATGAGTATACCAATATGTCAACAACTCAGCTTTTGGATATTCAAACCGATACACTATCAAAGGAACTATTGGACTTTTGTCAAACTGATGAGAAGATTTTTCAAACAATGGTTATGCCTGGAACTTCACTTGGTTCACTTTCCCTTGATATGCAAAAAATCATTGGAACTGATATAGAAGTGATTGTTCCTGCAACCCATGATACTGGCAGTGCTTATATGGCTGCAATTGAAGAAAATAGCGTTATTTTAAGTTCGGGAACATGGTCATTACTAGGAATAGAAACAACAAAACCAATTGTGACATTAGAATCAATGAAAGCAAACTTTACAAATGAAGGAGGCTATCACCATCGCTATCGCTTTTTGAAAAATATTATGGGTTTATGGATTATTCAGGAAGTTTCAAGAAATTTTGGGCGTAAGTATAGTTTTGCAGAGTTAGTAGAGCTAGCAAGACAAGAACAATTTGAGGGGATTTTTGATGTCAATGATGAAAGATTTTTAAAACCAGCGAGTATGATTTTAGAAATTAAGCAATATTTTGAGGAAAGAAATGAAACACCACCACAAACAGCAGGAGAAATCGCATATTGTGTTTATCATTCATTGGCTCATTGTTATAAAAAAGCAATTGAGGAATTAGAAAGTATAACTCATCAAACTTATTCAACTATTAATATTATTGGTGGAGGGTGTCAAAATCAATTATTGAATGAAATGATTGCGAAAGTGACGAGAAAGAAGGTCATTGTTGGACCTATTGAAGCAACGGCATTGGGAAATATTTTGGCTCAGTTGATTCAACAAAAAGTTGTTAAAGATTTAAGAGCAGGTCGAGAGCTGATTAAAGAATCATTTGAAATGAAAGAATATAAAGGAGAATTATATGAATCAAAGATATCAAGAAGCAAAAACAATTTATAAAAAATTAGGAGTCGATGTTGAAGAAGCACTGAAGAAGTTACAAACGTTTCCTATTTCTATGCATTGTTGGCAAGGTGACGATGTTGTCGGATTCGATGGGGCAGGAGCTTTATCAGGAGGTATTCAGACAACTGGAAATTATCCAGGAAAAGCAAGAAATTATCAGGAGTTAATGAATGATATTGATGAAGTGTTAAAATTAGTTCCAGGAACAAAGAGAATCAACTTACATGCTTCATATGCGATTTTTGAAGACGGTGAAAAGGTAGATAGAAATGCGATTGAACCACGTCATTTTAGCAAGTGGGTTGAATTTGCAAAAGCAAGGCATTTGGGATTGGATTTTAATCCAACACTTTTTTCTCATCCTTTGGCTGAAGGGTTAACACTTTCTTCACCTAATAAAGACATCAGAGATTTTTGGATTCAACATTGTCAGGCATGTCTTCGTATTGGTGAATATTTTGCTGATGAGTTAGGAACACCATGCTTAATGAATATATGGATTCCTGATGGTTTAAAAGATATCCCAGGCGATCGATTGTTACCAAGAAAAAGATTTATGGAATCATTAGATCAAATTCTTTCTATTCATTATGATAAAGAAAAAGTTCTTGTCTGTTTAGAATCAAAAGTCTTTGGGATTGGAATGGAATCATATACAGTAGGGTCAAGTGAATTTACAATGAATTATGCTAAGACAAGAAATATTTTACCATTAATGGATAATGGTCATTACCATCCAACGGAAGTTGTTTCAGATAAATTATCAGCAATGCTCTTGTTTTATGATAAAGTTGCATTGCATGTGACAAGACCAGTACGCTGGGATAGTGACCATGTTGTCTTATTTGATGATGAAACAAAAGAAATTGCAAAGGAAATTGTCAGAAATGATGCGATGGAGAGAGTTTTAGTAGGTTTAGATTTCTTTGATGCAAGTATTAATCGTATTGCAGCTTGGTGTGTCGGTATGAGAAATATACAAAAAGCGATGCTATATGCTTTGCTTCAACCTCATGAGATGTTAAAGAACGCTCAAGATCAAGGTGATTTTACACAAATCATAGTTATCAATGAAGAATTGAAAACATATCCATTCAATGATATTTGGGATTATTATTGTGAAATCAATCAAGTTCCAGTCAGAGAAAGCTGGTATGATGAAGTTAAAAAATATGAAATAGAAGTCTTAACAAAGCGAGGATAATCAAATGAATATATTAGAACAAGAATTTATAAAAGGCTTTATGAGAATGTGTAGTGATGGTTTTATGCAAGGCTGGCATGAACGTAATGGTGGAAATTTATCTTATCGTATGAAAGAGCAAGAGGTCCAAAGTATACAATCAGCATTTTCATATCAACGTGCCTGGACAGATATAGGAACAGAAGTTTTGAATCTTGCAAATGAATATTTTTTAGTCACAGGTTCCGGAAAATATTTTAGAAATGTGGAATTGAATCCTGAAGCGAATATAGGGATTGTTGAAATTGATGCAACAGGGACACAATATCGTGTCGTCTGGGGGCTTATCAATGGAGCAGTTCCAACTAGCGAACTCCCAACACATTTGATGAATCATGCTGTTAAGAAAATGACAACGAACAATTTACATCGAGTGATTTATCATTGTCATACAACAAATGTCATTGCTTTAACATTTGTTTTGCCACTTAAAGATGAAATCTTTACAAGAGAGTTATGGGAAATGGCAACGGAATGTCCAGTCGTATTTCCATCAGGTGTAGGTGTTGTTCCATGGATGGTCCCAGGTGGAAAAGATATTGCAGTCGCAACAAGTGAGAAAATGCACAATTATGATGTTGCCATTTGGGCTCATCATGGTATATTTTGTTCGGGTATAGATTTTGATGCAACATTTGGTCTTGCTCATACTGTAGAAAAGTCAGCAGAGATATTGGTGAAAATGTTATCAATGACACCTCATAAATTACAAACAATTACACCTGCTCAATTTTGCCATTTAGCAAAAGAATTTCATGTATCTTTACCAGAAAAATTTTTATATGAAAAATAAATATTTGTAGAATTTTAACCTCCCTTAAAATTCAATGAAAAAGTATGCAATATCATACTTTTTTTGTTTTTATATAAATTAAAGAAGATAAAGAGATTGAAAGTTTTATGCAAAAGATGAGAAATGGTTTATAATAATAACAAAGGAAGGGTAAACATTATGGAAATAATTATTTCAAGAATACTTAAATATCTTAATGGTTGTTTAAATGATGATCATATGTATCGGATTGGTAATTTTGTTGTGAAACATTATACACATATTTGCCAGTATCCATTGTCACGTTTTTTAAGTGAAGGTGGCTTTACTGAAGATGAGGTCGCTGATTTTTTTCATCATTTAGGATTTCATAGTTTTGATGAGTTTAAACAAAAGTTATTAATTGACCATCAATTAAGAATGGAACAAATTCATGCAAGAATGATAGGTGCTAATGCAAATCAATTTTTAGATCATTTGAATGTTCAATCAACAAAGGAAGAGTTTTTAAAATTAATTGATGATTTATGTGAATTGATTTTCCACGAAGGAAGAATTGTCATTGTAGGAGCATTGTTTCCAAGTAGTTTAGCAGTTGATTTTCAAACAGATATGATTACTCTTGGAAAAGAGGTCGTTGAATATCATCATTTTGATAAAACATTCCAATTTAAAGAAGATGATATCGTCTTTTTTATGACATCAACAGGAAGAACAATGGAATATAATGCAAAAAGAATGGTGAGTCAAAATCTTTGTGAAGCATATGTCGTTTTAATGACACAAAATATTAAATATATTCATTTTGAGGATGTATGTGCTGATTATGTTGTTCATGTTCTTGGAAAGTTTAATGGAATTGAATTTGCTTATCAGGTCTTAATGGTTTTAGATTTAATCAGAGTACGTTATTATCAAAAATATTATCAATAATTGGATTGATGTATGTAAAAGGAGTGAATGTGATGGCAGAATATCTGGCACCAGGAGTTTATGTTGAAGAGTTTGATTCAGGAGTCAAAGCAATGGAAGGTGTAGGAACTAGTGCTGCTGGTTTTATAGGCATGGCTGTTCGTGGACCAACAAGAGGAAAACCAAGATTAGTCACTAATGTTACAGATTTTCATAAAAAGTTTGGTGGTTATCTAGGTGAAGAATATGGGGAACATCGTTTCTTAAGTTATGCAGTTGAACAATTTTTTGCAAATGGCGGAAGTCGCTGCTATATAATGAGAGTTGCTTCAGACAATCAAATGAGTGCAACGGTTGATATTGAAAATGTATTGAGATTCACAGCAACAAGTTCAGGAAATTGGGGCAATGCGATTAAAGTTCAAATTCGTAAAACTTATCAGGCAAAAACTTTTGTAACTCGAAAGGCTAACGAGGATGAAGAAAAAAAGAATCAGTATGTAGTAAAGTCATCTTATGGTTTTTATCCTGGTGATGTGATTGAATTTAATGAAAAACTTTATACAGTTATCAATGTTTTTGATAATATTTTAGAGTTGAATAAATCTTTAGAAGGTAATTATTTTAAAGATGAAACACATCCTCATGCTTTTTTGCAAAGTGTTGTCATGGATATACATGTGATATATGAAAATTTTGAAGAAGTTTATGAAAATTGTTCATTGAATCCGTCTTCACCTTCATTTGTTGTTAATGCTTTAGAAAAATCAGATTTTATTCAAGTTAGTCTTATAGAAACAACTGATAAAAAAGTGGATTATGAAGTGTTCTATACAAAATATACAACTGAACTGCAACCTTATCTTTTGACTGGTGGTACAACCATTATGCCGTCAGTCGATTATGCGGATATGTATATTGGAAAAGATAATGGTCCCTCACAACGTTCAGGAATTCAGGCATTTATTGAAATGAATGATGTCAGTATAATGGCTGTACCAGGAATTACAAGTGAAGCTATACAGAGTGCTTTAATTACGCATTGTGAAATGACAGGAAGTCGTTTTGCAATCTTAGATGCTCCATTTAATGCGACAACTATTGATCAATTATTGTGGCATCGTGACCAGTATAATACAACTTATGCTGCTATATATCATCCATGGTTACTTGCTTTTGATCCATTATTAAAGAAAAATTCATATACACCACCAAGTGGAGCAATGGCAGGAATTTATGCAAGAGTTGATAATACACGTGGAGTATGGAAAGCTCCTGCAAATGAAGTTGTTAGAAATGTAATAGGGTTATCTGTGAATTATAATGAAGCTGATCAAGGAAAATTAAACCCTAAAGGAGTGAATTTGATTCGCTCTTTACCAGGTATGGGAATCCGTGTTTGGGGTGCAAGAACATGTTCAAGTGATAGCAATTGGAAATATGTCAATGTGCGTAGATTATTCATTTATATAGAAGAGTCTATTAAAGCCAATACTAGTTGGGCAGTTTTTGAACCTAACGATGAAAATTTATGGTCACGTGTTTCTGGAACAATCCATGTTTTCTTAACAACTTTGTGGCGTGATGGTGCATTAGCTGGGTCATCAGCTGATGAAGCATTCTTTGTTAATGTTGGAAGAACAACAATGACACAAGATGATATTTCAAATGGACGTTTGATTTGTGTTATTGGGGTTGCACCAGTCAGACCAGCAGAATTTATTATCTTTAGAATTACTCAAAAAATACAAGATGCAAGTTAAAGGAGAAAATAGAAAATGGCATATGTATATCCATACAAAAAATACAATTATATTATTTTCATTGATTCAAAAGAAATGGCAGGATTCTCTGAAATCAGTGCTTTGGATATTGCAATCGATCCTATTGAGTATCGTGAAGGTATACACCCTGTTCTCAAACAACCAGGACTTGTTAAATATGGTAATGTCACTTTGAAATGGGGAGTTATTACAGCGACTGAATTCTTCACTTGGTTACAAAGTGCTGGTGAGGATACATGTGAGAGAAAAACAATCACAGTTCAACTTTGTGATGATTCCCATGGCATGGCTGCAAAGTGGGAAGTGATTAATGCGTGGCCAGTTAAATATACACTAACAGATGTTAATGCAACAAGTAATGAAATTGCGATTGAAAATATGG
Source organism: Candidatus Stoquefichus sp. SB1 (assembly GCF_001244545.1). NCBI lineage: Bacteria > Bacillati > Bacillota > Erysipelotrichia > Erysipelotrichales > Erysipelotrichaceae > Candidatus Stoquefichus > Candidatus Stoquefichus sp. SB1. The sequence goes on from NZ_LN852694.1 coordinate 514,860, forward strand.
AACTGGCACATGAAGGTATTGTTTGTATAAGATAATAATCTCTATTTCTTTATAAATTGTTAAAAATTTTTATATTTAAGATAGCTAACTTTTTATAGATTCCATAATCAAATAAAGGCACTCCATACACTGGAGTGCCTTAAATTATTATTCGACAGTTACTGATTTTGCTAAGTTACGAGGCTTATCAACGTCGCATCCTTTAATGCAAGCTGTATAATAAGCAAGCAATTGTAATGGAATGGCTACTAAAATAGCTTGCAATGTTGGAGTTACATCTGGTAAATAGTATGTGTTTTCAACATTTTTGACTTCTTCACCATGAGTCGTTATTAAAATCACACGTGCTCCTCTTGCGATTGTTTCTTGAATATTACTAATGGTTTTAGCAGCAATATGAGGTTGAGTTGCAACCGCAATGACAACAGATCCTTCTTCAATTAAAGCAATAGGTCCATGTTTTAATTCACCTGCAACATAAGCATCAGCATGAACATAAGAAACTTCTTTTAATTTTAATGCCCCTTCTAAAACACTCGCATAATCTAAGCCTCGGCCAATAAAATAAGCATCATGTAATGTTTCTAACATTTTAGCATATTGTTCAAAGAGCTGATGATCATTTAAAATATTTTCAACATATTGAGGGATTTGATTTAATTGTTGAATTGTTTTGAAATCAACATCTTTCCCTAACTGTTGTGCAACATAATAGGCTAATAAAATTAATAAGACCAATTGTGTTGTATAGGCTTTGGTTGAAGCAACAGCAATTTCAGGTCCAGCACAAGTATACAAAACATAATCAGCATCTCTGGAAATTGTACTTCCTAAAACATTAGCAATAGCAATTGTTGTGGCATGATGTTCTTTAGCAAGACGTAAGGCTGCTAAGGTATCTGCCGTTTCACCAGATTGTGAGACAAATATAGCAAGTGTATGTTCATCAATCAAAGGATCACTGTATCTAAATTCACTAGCAACAGTTGCTATGACAGGAATTTTTGTTGAACGTTCTAAAACTTGTGAGCCACATAATGATGCATGGTAGGCTGTACCACAAGCTACAAAATAGACTCTATTATATTGATGAAAATCAATCCCTTGAAGTTCATCAAGAATGATTTTCTGATCAGCAATTCTTCCTCTTAATGTTTCCTGAATAACATGTGGCTGTTCATAAATTTCTTTTAACATAAAAGTATCATAACCATCTTTTTGAGCAGCTTCTAAATCATAGGGAATAGTGACAAGTTCTTTATTTATTTCTTTTCCATCATGAGTATAAAAATGAATTTTGTCTTTTTGTAAAATAGCCATTTCTAAATCATCTAAAAAATAAACATCTTTTGTATATGCAAGTAAAGCTGGAATATCACTTGCTGCAACATAAGCCCCATCAGCTTTTCCAATAATTAAAGGACTATCTTTTTTCGCAACAATAATTTTTTCGGGCTCAAAAACAGAAACAATACATAAAGCATAACTCCCTTCAATTTTTTTGAGAACTTTTTTTGTCGCTTCAAATAAATCTCCATCATAATAATAGTCTAATAATTGAACTACCACTTCACTATCAGTCTCAGATTGAAAATGATATCCTTTTGCAATAAGCTCATCTTTTAATTCACGATAATTTTCAATAATTCCATTGTGTACTAAAGAAATCGTTTCATCATCATTGCTATGAGGATGAGAATTGAGATTTGAAGGGATTCCGTGAGTTGCCCATCTTGTATGACCAATCCCAACATGCCCTTCTAATTTGTAATCTTGAAGTTTATCTTCAAGATTTTTTAATCTCCCTTTACATTTAACCGTTTGTAAAGCACCTTTTTCAATGGTTGTCACTCCTGCACTATCATATCCACGATATTCGAGTTTAGAGAGTCCCTGCATTAAAAAGGGTAAAGCAAAACCATTACCGCAATACGCTGTAATTCCACACATAAAAACATTCCTCCATTTAAATTATTTATTATTGAATGAAGTTATGCCTGATGATATTTGTTTAATGATTACTCATTATTTTTGCTCATCGTTTAGGTAGCATCATACCTCCAGATCATCCGCCGAATCTTTCGATAAATCTGGTCCTCGTCAACTCATAAAGAGTCCTGGCGCTTCTTTTTTTTATTTCCTTCTTCAATAACGATTACCATTATACATGAAACTGACTTCTATTTTTTTCATATTTTAAAAATAGAAGATATATTAATATATGTTATTAAAAATGCTTGTGTGAAGATAAATCAAACTTTTTTAAAAAAGTTTGATTAAAAAAAAGAAAAATGAGAAAAATATGCGTATATATATAGTAGGAGGGTTATTATGAGTATTCAGAGTAATTTAATGGAAATTAATAAATCATTACAAAAACTTGAAGAATCTGGTATCTATGATGTTGAAAAATATAGTTATGCATTGTTGCATCAAACCAATCAGCTAGAATATTTTTATTGCCATCTTGTGAAAGATGGTGACTGTAATCAAACATATTATCATGTACATAAACGCCCACGTATTCATCAACTGGCTTATTTCAATATAGGAAGAGGCTTTCCTAAAGAACTGATGGATGGACACTGGTGCTATGTTTTAAAAGATATGGGCTATAAGATGTTAGTGATTCCCTGTACATCAATTAAAGAAGATTCAACACCACCTAATCCTTTGTTTGAAAAGGACATTAAAATAAAAACTGACGCACATATAACGCATTGCCGCATTCAACTAAGTGATATTCGTTCTATTGATTTGCAACGATTAGATTTAAGAAAAGCATTTTATACTGTTTTAACACCAAAAGAAGAAATATTAGAATTTGTAGAAAAAAATTTGTTTGATAAGTAAACTTCTTTCATGTATGATAATGTTTATATATGTGGGGGAATGAGTATGAATGAGTTTATAGGTGGATGTAAAAAAGGTATGCCAATAGCTCTGGGATATTTCCCAGTTGCTTTTTCTTTTGGGGTACTGGTTGCATCAAGTGGATTACCACTTGGATTAGCAACTTTGATATCATTGACAAATTTGACTTCGTCAGGACAATTTGCTGGAATATCATTAATCTTAGCCAATGCATCTTATCTTGAAATTGCAGCAACATTATTGATGATTAATGCAAGATATTTTTTAATGTCTTTATCATTAAGTCAGAAGATTGATCAAAATATGAATACATTACAAAGAATGATTATTTCTTTTGGTATTACTGATGAAACATTTGGGATTGCTTCAATTCAGCAGGAAACATTGACTTTTCGTTTTATGCTTGGATTTATTTTGCTGCCAATTATTGGATGGACAAGTGGAACTTTAGTGGGGGAAACTTTAATGAATGTATTACCGCCAGTATTGCAGAGTGCTATGGGGATTGCGTTATATGGAATGTTTTTAGCCATTATTATTCCAGCTTCAGGAAAATCAAGAGCTATTTTAGAAGTGGTTATGATAAGTGCTTTTGTTTCAATTATCTTCTATTATGTGTCTTTCTTTGACGATATGTCGAGTGGTTTGAAATTAATTCTTGCGACAATGACTGGTGCTGTTTATGGAGCGTGGCGCTATCCATTGAAGGAGGAATGTAGAGATGAATAAATATATATTAATAAGTGTTTTGATTATGGCAGTATTTACATATATACCAAGAATGTTACCATTAACTTTTTTTAGAAAAGAGATCAAATCAACTTTTATTCGCTCGTTATTGTTTTATGTTCCTTATGCTGTGTTATCAGCATTAACATTTCCAAGTATCTTCTATGCGACTGGCAATATTTATAGTGCCATAGGAGGATGTTTGGTAGGAATTTATTATGCATATTTAGATAAAGGACTTATCTTTGTGGCGTCTATGGCAATGCTGACTAGTTTAGTCATTGGGATAATATCCTTAGGAATCGGATGAATCTGGTTCCTTTTTTTATACCCTATTTTGAAAGGAGGTGATGCCTGTATATTATTAATTAATGACAAAGAAAGGGGAAAAAACAATGAAGAAAATTTTAAATGTCATTATGGTTTTATTTGTTATTGTGTCAACAGTTTTGACACATGTATCACAGATTCATGCAGAAAGTAGTCAGCCAGCTTCGACTTATCCAAAGAATGAAAGTATTGTTTATAATGGAAAAACAACATATGGAAACACTATAGTTGGTAATTTTAGTGTGGGAGGTCAGCAGGCATTTTGTTTGCAGCATCCCAAAACAACACCGGCTACTGGCACAAAAGTTACATCAAAAATTTATGAAAACACAGATATTCAAAAAGTCCTTTATTATGGTTGGAAAGGGCCAAAACAATGGAGTGGATTTAAGAGTGAAAGTCATGGTATTGTTGTGACATCACTGGCTTTAAGTTATTATTACTATGGTGATAATTCATCACCAAAAACGATTGCAGATTTTATGGATTATATTAAGAATTTAACAGTTCCTGACTTTTCTGTTCGTTTTTCAGATGAGCATGTTCAGGCTTATCGAGAAGGTCAAATTCAAAGAACAAAAACAATGACGTTACAAAGTGAAAGTTCACTATTTGGTGTTACACTTTCATTACCAGATCAAATGACTTATGTTGATGAAACACATAATCAACGTCAAAAAGGTGGAAATGTGACGATTAAAGGACAGACAAAATTTCATTTAGAAGCACCATTAAATGAAAAACTTGATGTCTTTTTTTCTGGCGAAAAAACCAGTTCATATGATTTCTTACCAATTGTTTCTACTGCCAGTTCATCTAGTTTACAAAATGTTGGTCGAGGTGAATATATCACTCAACCTCATCAGACAACTTCCATGTCAGTTGAATGGTTACAATTAGCTTCTTTAGAAATTACTAAGACAGATGTTTATCAACAGCTTATTGATGGGGCCGTTTTTAGATTGTGGAATCAAGCAGATTATGATCAGCAAATAACAGTTAAGAATGGGCGAATCACTGTCAATGATTTAACAACAGGAATTTATTATTTACAAGAAGTCAATGCACCCGATGGCTTTTTAAAAGATGATACGATTTACACGATTACTCTTCAAGCAGGAGATACTGTTTCGCAAACTGTGACAGATAAAGAACCAACAGGTGAAATTAAGATTACCAAAACAAATGACCATCAAGATAAGATTAAAAATGCAGAATTTGATATTGTCAGTGATGGTGATATTTATTCAGCTGGTGGAAAACTTTTATTGAAAGATGGAACAATCGTAGATCATGTAGTTTCTGATGAATTGGGACTTGCTACTTCTAAACAGTTACCTTTAGGAAATTATTATATTATAGAAACAAAGGCACCGGATGGTTATTTATTGAATCAAGAACGTTTGAAAGTTTCACTTAAATATGTCGATCAAACAACTTCAGTTGTGAGTGCATCCTCTACGATGATTAATTTAGAAGCAACAGGATCGATTCAATTTCAAAAGAAAATAGATAGTCAAATAACGGATGGTCACTTAGGTGACGTTTTTTTATCTCAAATTGAATATGGATTATATGCACGAGAAACAATTCAAAATACTGCGAAAACAGTGACTTATTATACAAAAGATCAACTTGTTTCTCAGAAGGTAACTGATGATAAAGGCGTTATCAAATGGGATCAGTTACCATTAGGTCATTATTACTTAAAAGAACTGAAAACAAATCAATCATTAGTTTTAAATCCAGAGGAAATAGATGTTGATGTTCTCTATGCTGGAATGAATACACCTCAGGTTCATGTGCTGGCTTCTGGAGTGAATAAAATTGCGAGTCAACGTATTCAAATCTTTAAGGAAGGAACGAAAGAAGGAAGTAATGGTGTTGTCAAAGGCTTACCAGGGGCAGAATTTACATTTGTTTTAAATAGTGAGTATGAGCAGGTTGGATTTGAAAAAGCTAAACGCTATTTTGTTGGGACAACAGATGCAAATGGTTATTTAACTACATCACTGTTGCCATATGGAACATATCGTGTGAAAGAAACAAAGACACCTCAAGGGTATTATGGAGCGAGTGATTTTCTTGTTTCTGTAGAAAAGGATTCATCTTTATATGAAGTAGGATATCGTTTGAAAAAGGTTACTGTGAATAATGTTCCTTTTGAATCATTATTAAAGGTGATTAAGGTTGATCAAAATTCAGGAGAGATAATTCAACTTGCTGGAACAACATTTAAACTCAAGAATTTAGATACAAATGAATATGTTTCTTATATTGATTGGAGTGCTTTCCCAAATATTGTTGTTAATCAATGGACAACACATGATGATGGAAGTGTAACTTTAAATACGAAGTTAAAAGCCGGAAATTATCAATTAGAAGAAGTGAAAGCACCAGAGGGTTATGTCATCAATCCAACACCAGTTGTTTTCCAAATTTCTCAAGATCATTATGATATTGCTGATGATAAGCTGACTCCTATTACAGTGGTAAAAATGGGTGATAAAGCTGTCAAAGGACGTGTCACAATTGAAAAAACAGGAGAAGTATTAACTGATTATCGTGATGGAAAATTTATTTATGAGCAACAGGGATTAGCAAATGCAAAATTTGAAATTTATGCAAAAGAGGATATTATGGATCCTAGTCATAATGGCAAGGTTCTATATCAAAAAGGAGAACTTGTTGAGACTTTAGTTACAAAAGAAAAAGGTCGAATCACTTCTAAAGAACTTCCTTTAGGAGAATATGAATGTTTAGAAGTAGAAGCACCATATGGCTATGTTTTAGATACTGAAAGAAAAGCTTTTTCATTAACATACGACAATCAAGAAACAGCAATTATCTATCAACATCAAGCGATTCAAAATGAACGACAGAAAGTCCAAATTGAAGTTGCTAAAAAAGATGCTAAGACAAATGAAATGGTTTTTGGAGCAGAGTTTTCATTAATTGCTAATCGAGATATTTATAATGTGAATGGTGAAGTAATTGTGAAAGCAGGAACAGTATTAGAAAAAGTGATATCATCACAAACAGGTAAAGTTCTCTTTAATAGTGATCTGCCATTGGATTTAACGCCTGAATATGCAACTATGCCAATTGAAGAATCAACCGAAATTGTTGGTGATCCTCATTCTCTTTATCTTATTAAAGAAACAAGACAACCAGATGGGTATATTTCAAAACCAGTTCATTATTATGTTGATGCCAAGTATACTCAATCACAGGAAAAGGTGATACAACATACATATGATTTCTATAATCAAAAAACAAAGACTGTTGTTCATAAAGTGGATTCAGTCAGTTTGGAACATATTGAAGGGGCACATTTACAAATTATTGATTCACAAACAAAAAAGATTATTGATGAATGGGATAGTACTCAGGAGGGACATGTTATTGAAGGTTTAGTCGTTGATCGTCTTTATATTTTGCATGAAACAGTAGCTCCTATAGGTTATACCATTGCAAAAGATCAAGAATTTACTATTCAAGATCAAGAAGATGAGCAAAGTATTCGTTTTATAAATGAGAAAATGCCAATTACTGTTTTAGGTGATGAACCAGTCGTTACACAGGATTTGACGATTATCATGCCTTATATTGTTATTATTATTGGTTCATTTATCTGTTTACAGATTGTAAAGAAAAGACAACGTGATAAATAAAGAATAACCAAAAAGTCCTACAGTTATTTGTCTGTAGGACTTTTGATTATAAGTTTAATAAACGTTTTGTATCTCTTGCAATGACTAATTCTTCATTTGTTGGGATAACATAAACTTTAATTTTAGATTCTGGTTTCGTAATTAAACGTTCACCTTCACCATTTTCGTTTGCATCATCATCAATCACAATACCTAATGCTTCACTAACTAATGAAAGAATTTCTTTTCTTGCAAATGCAGAATTTTCTCCAATACCAGCAGTGAAAGCAATCGCATCACAACCACCTAAAGCTATAAAATAACGTCCAATATATGCAATAACTCTTCTAAAGAAAATATCCATAGCAAGTTTTGCTCTTTCATTTCCTTCATTAGCCGCATTCATAACATCTCTAAAATCACTAGAAACACCTGACACACCTAATAATCCAGATTCTTTATTTAACATATGAATAACATCTTTCATATCCATACCAACTTGTTCAATAAGATAATCGATGATTGAAGGATCTAGGTCTCCACTACGTGTTCCCATCATAATTCCTGCTAATGGTGTAAATCCCATTGATGTATTAATAGATTTTCCATCTTTAACAGCTGTTAAAGAACCACCAGCACCAAGATGAGCAACAATAATTTTAGAATGTTCAGGATGCCCTAACTTATCAATAACTCTTTGAGAAACATAAAAATGTGATGTCCCATGAGCACCATATTTTCTAACTTTGTTTTCAGTATAGAATTTATATGGAATTGGATAAATATAACATTTAGGTTCTAATGTCTGATGAAAAGCAGTATCGAATACAGCTACTGCACCAGCAGTTGGAATCGCTTCTTTAAAAGCATAATATCCTGTTAAATGTGCAGGATTATGTAATGGTGCTAATGATTTTAATTCATCAATTTTATTGACAACATCATCATCAATAATAGCTGATTCTTTAAAATAAGATCCACCTTGAACGACACGATGACCAACACCCTTAATTTCATCTAATGAAGAAACAATTTGTTTTTCCATTAATGTATCTAATAACAAATGAACAGCTTCTTTATGTGTTGGAATCGCTAAAGTACGGACATCTTTTTCACCATTATATTTAATTGTGAAAATAGCATCTTCCATACCAATTCTTTCAATCACTCCAGAAGTAATAACATCTTCATTATCCATTTCAAATAATTGAAATTTTAATGATGAACTACCAGCGTTCACAGCAATAACTTTTGACATTTATTTCGTCCTCCCTTAATTCTCCTTTATTATAGCATTAAAAATAAAAAAAACTAGGAAAAAATACGTGAAAAATATAACATATCGATATATCATTTTGATGAATATATCTATTATTTTAAGGATGAAAAAAATGACTATCTTTATCAATTGATAGAAAATCTTGAAATTTATAGAAAAAGGATTATAATAGTCGTTGAGCCAGGGGTGCTTTTGCTGAGAGAGGTTTTAGCCTCATCCCTTATCATCTGAACTGGGTAATGCCAGCGTAGAGAGTGCAAATAACGTTATTTTTGCTTTCTTGCGCATGTGTGAGAAAGCTTTTTTATTTGTATGGCTCCAATATAAAATGTGGAGGAGAAAATGAAAAAATTATTTAAAGTTGACTTGAATGTCAAAACAATGGTTCAATTAGCTATGTTTATGGCTATTACAATTATCTTAGGATATGTTAACAAGATTATTCCTGAGATGCCTCAAGGTGGTGCATTTATTTCTATAGATGTTATTGCAATCTTTTTATGTGCTTATTTACTAGGGGCTGGTTATGGCGTTATTTGTGGAATTGGCGTTGCTATTTTGCAATTTGTTTTAGCAATTGCAAGTTATTGGGGTCCATGGTCAGTTTTGTTAGACTATGTCTTACCTTTAGCTGTTTGTGGTATCGCTCCTTTGATAAAGTCCACTCATTTTAAAGAGGTTCCTATTTATTGGGGAATTATTGTTGCAATGTTTTTAAAATATTTGTGTCATTTTGCAAGTGGGGCATTTTTGTTTGCTGAATATGCACCTGAAGGAATGAATCCAATGATTTATTCTTCTATTTACAACTTGCCTTATAATGTCACAACTTTAATATTATGTATGATAGTTGTTCCTATCTTATATTCTCGATTAAAAAATGTATTTCGTTAAAAACTGAGCAGACGATGCTCAGTTTTTAAGTGCTATTCTAGCCTGATAATTGAAATTGAAGAGAGATTGGGGATTATTTAAATTCTCATTAGGCAGATATTTTGTTCAAATAAGCCTATAATAGATGACATTTATCATTTTATAAAAGGTTAAGAGGAAATAGGTTTCTCTTTTGTTTTCGAATAATAAACCTTTCAAAATGATATGATTTTGTGTATAATAACTATGTTATAGAAAGAGGTATGTTTATGAATAAAGCATTAGTAGGACATGATGTGCTTATTCATTGTTATAAGCATGATGGGAGTATTCATCGCTGCTGGAAAAAGGGATTTGTTTTAGAAGAAACAAGTCAGCATTATATTGTCATTAATAATCGGACTTTAGTGACAGAATCAGATGGTCGAAGATGGTATACAAGAGAGCCAGCTATCTGTTATTTTCCTAAGAATCAGTGGTATAATGTTATTTGTATGATTCGTAAAAATGGTGTTCATTTTTATTGTAATATTGCATCTCCAACATTGTTTGATGGTGATGCCTTAAAGTACATAGATTATGATTTGGATTTAAAAGTTTTCCCTGATTATAAATATAAAATATTGGATGAAGAAGAATATCGTCAACATAAAGCACAAATGCATTATGGCGAAAAATTAGATCAAATATTAAATCAGCAGTTAGATATTCTCATAGAGATGGCGATGAATATGTCTGGACCATTTAGACCAGGTTTTGCTGAACATTGGTATGGTGTTTATCAGCAGTATATATCAAAAAAGTAAGGAGGAAAGGGCATGATAACGTTTCATAGTGAACAGGATATGATTGATTTTGGAGAAAGATTGGCGAATCTTTTGTTTCCTGGAGCAGTATTGACATTAGAAGGAGAATTGGGGGCTGGAAAGACAACTTTTACAAAAGGAATTGGTAAAGGATTAGGAATTTCCAAGGTCATTAATTCACCAACTTTTACAATTGTGAAAGTTTATCAGGGCCGTCTTCCATTATATCATTTTGATGCCTATCGTTTAGAAGGACAAAATGAAGAATTGGGATTTGAGGAAATGTTTGAAGATGAAGGGGTTTGTGTGATTGAATGGCCGATTTATATTCAAGATATTATTCCTACAGAAAGATTAGAGATTAAAATTGTTAAAAATGATGATGAAACACGTTCTTTCTTTTTGAAAGCATGTGGCTTAAAATATGAAAATCTCATAAAGGAGTTGGCAATATGATTCGTTTAATAATGGATACATCAAATCAATATTTAATGGTTGCTTTGTATCAAGATGATCAGTGTTTAGAAGTGAAACAGGAGATGGGTTCAAAAAGGCAATCTGAAAATGCCATTCCTTATTTAGCATCATTACTAGAAAAACATCATTTGGAATTATTGGATGTTGAAGAAATGATTATAACACGTGGACCTGGATCTTATACAGGGGTAAGAGTCGCTATGACGATTGCAAAGACATTGAGCGTTGTCGCTCCTGTAAAAATAAAAGTTGTTTCATCATTGGCTGCCTATGCAGGTCTGCAAAAATGTGTATCAGTTATTGATGCGAGAAGTCAAAAAGTGTTTGTATGTGTATATGATCAAGGTCAGGCTATAACGTCTGAACAATTAATGCCAATTGATGATTTTTCACACTTTATAGAAAATTATCCATATTATTGTGTGGTTGGGCAAAGTGAAGTTGTTCATTATCCTATGACAACTGTTAATTTAGCTCAAAATATGTATGATTTGTCAAAAATGATAGAGCCAGTGGAAAATGTGGATGCATTGGTGCCTTATTATTTAAAAGATGTAGAGGCTAAGAAAATATGCTTATAAGAGCAATGGATTTGGATGATTTGGATCAAATTGTTGAATTAGAACAGCTTTTGTTTACTTCAGCATGGAGTCGCTCAGATTTTATGTATGAAATATTAGAAAATCAATTTTCATTTAATTATGTTTTGGAAATTGATAATGAAATTGTTGGTTATGTTGGTGTGTGGCTGATGTATGAACAATCACAAATTACAACCATTGGGATTGTGCCAAAATATCAGCATCAGGGTTTAGGACGTATTCTTATGCAGGAAATGATTGCTTTAGCATCACAGCAAGGTTGTGAAACAATGAGTTTAGAGGTTAGAATATCTAATCAAAAAGCAATTTCATTATATGAAAGTTTAGGTTTTGAAACAAAAGCTATTCGTAAAGGTTATTATCAGGATAATCATGAAGATGCCTATTTAATGGTTAAAGGATTGGAGGGACAAAAATGAGTTTAATTCTTGCGATAGAGTCAAGCTGTGATGAAATGTCAATAGCAATATTAAAAGATAAACGGGAACTTTTATGTAATGTTGTTGCATCACAAATTGATACCCATCGTTTATTTGGTGGAGTCGTACCTGAAATTGCGAGTCGTATGCATGTGGAATGTGTATCAACAGTTTTAAAAACGGCTTTGAATGAGGCAAATGTTGATATGCATGATATTGATGCTATTGCAGTAACGAAAGGTCCAGGACTTGTGGGCTCTTTGCATGTTGGGATGCAGGCGGCAAAGACTTTAGCTTTGGCTTATCATAAGCCATTGATAGGAGTACACCATATTGCTGGACATATTTATGCGAATGAATTAGTAGAGGATATTGCTTATCCTTGCCTTTGTTTAGTCGTTAGTGGAGGCCATAGTGAACTGGTTTATATGAAACATGAGTTTTCTTTTGAGGTGATTGGACAAACTTTAGATGATGCAATAGGCGAGGCTTATGACAAAGTTGGGCGTGTTCTTCATTTGCCATATCCTGGTGGGCCAGTGATCGATAAGATGGCGCTTGAAGGAAAACATCGTTATCCTTTGCCATTGCCATTAAATGATGAATCCTATAATTTTTCTTTTAGTGGTTTAAAATCAGCAGTGATTAATTTGTGTCATAATGCTTCACAGCGTGGTGAAGATATTGTTCCTGTTGATTTAGCATGTTCATTTCAGGAAGTTGCTTTGGATGTTATGGTGTCTAAAACAATAAAAGCGGCAAAAGATTATCAGGTCAAAGAAATTATTGTTGCTGGCGGAGTTAGTGCCAATCGAGGATTGAGAAAAAAATTAATGGATGAAAGTCCGATTAAAGTCTTATTTCCACCAATGGCCTATTGTACTGATAATGCCGCAATGATTGCCTCAGCAGCTCGGATTATGTATGAGCATCAAAAGTTTTCAGCACTTGACTTGAGTGTCAAGCCATCATATGATTTAGAGGAGGAAAGTGTTGATGAGTCATATTGAAAAAAAGCATCAAAAAATTTCTAAAGCAACAATGTCTCGTTTTCCTATTTATTTAAAAGCATTGAGAAATATGCAACATGAAGGAAAAGACAATTTTTTATCAAGTGAATTGGCTGAAGCAACAGGTATTCTTGATACAACTATTCGTAGGGATTTTGGTTTTTTAACAAGTAAAGAATCTTTAGGTAAAAGAGGAATTGGTTACGATACAAAAGATATTATTAATATTTTAAATAATGTTCTTGGATTAGGTTTAGATGAACCCATTATTCTAATTGGTGTTGGAAATTTAGGAAGTGCAATTTTAAAGTATAATCGTTGGCAGTATACAGTTGGTAAAATTGTTTGTGGTTATGATCAAGATCAAAATAAAGTGGGAGAGCGTTTTGGTGTAAAGCTTTTACATATTGATGATTTAGAAGATACTTTTCCACAAGGCTGTAAAATTGCTATTTTGGCTATTAGTGATCATGTTCAAGAAACAGTCGATCGTTTGATGGCATTAGGAGTCAAGGGAATTGTTGATTTTACACATACACATTTTACAGTACATAGTGATGTTGCCGTGCAAACTGTTGATGTTGTCGTTGCAATTCAGGAATTGGTCTTAAAAATGCATGCAAATGATGAATAAGATAAGAAAAGTATTGAAATAATAAAGAAAAAGTGTTAATAATAATGTTACAAGTAATGATTTGAGAACGTATTTTTAATGATATTTGAAAGCGACTCTTGGATGGTGTAAGCAAGAGAAATATCTAAAATATGGAACACTCAATGAACTGGGTAGGAGAAAATAAAGTAGACTATCCCGTAAGACTGCGTTAGAGTCTAAGAGTGCATAATCTTTGATTATGAATAAGGATGGTACCGCGATATCAGTCGTTCCTTTGATAGGAATGGCTTTTTTTATTGGAGAAGGAGGAATAAGAATGTTTGAATTTATGACTGTAAGAGAACTCTATGAGATGGTTATGTCTGGTGCAGAATTTGAGACAGAAAGTCTTGAATATGTTGAATTAGATGGCTGGGTACGTACAAATAGAGATAATGGAAAAGTAGGATTTTTAGCTTTAAATGATGGGACATATTTTAGAAATTGTCAGGTTGTTTATTTAGCTGAGGCATTAACTAATTATGATGAAGTGAAACATATTAGTACAGGAAGTGCAATTCGTGTATTAGGAAAGTTTAAGTTAACACCTGATGCGAAACAGCCATTTGAAATTGAAGCAACACAGGTTGTTGTAGAAGGTGCTTGTGATGATGATTTTCCACTTCAAAAGAAAAGACATTCTTTTGAATATATGCGTGAAATTCCCCATTTGAGACCACGTGCAAATACTTTTTATGCTATTTTTAGATTGCGAAGTGTTTTATCAATGGCAATCCATGAATTCTTTCAATCACAAGGATTTGTCTATGTTCATACACCAATTATTACTGGTAATGATGGTGAAGGGGCTGGAGAAATGTTTAGAGCAACAACAATTGATAACACAGATTTTGATAAAGATTTCTTTGGTAAAGAAGCTTTCTTAACAGTTACTGGTCAATTGCATGTTGAAGCTTTCTGTATGGCATTTAGAGATGTTTATACTTTTGGTCCAGCATTTCGTGCTGAAAATTCAAATACTTCACGTCATGCTAGTGAATTTTGGATGATTGAACCTGAAATTGCTTTTGCTGATTTAGAGGATGATATGGATTTAATTGAAGATATGGTTAAATACTGTATTGATTATGTTTTAGACAATGCTCCAGAAGAAATGAAATTCTTTGAACAAATGATTGATAAAGATTGTATTCGTCGTATTACTGATGTTAAAAACAGTGATTTCCAACGCATGACTTATACAAAAGCAATTGAAATTTTAGAAAAAGCTGATGTTAAATTTGAAAATAAAGTTGAATGGGGAATGGATTTAAATAGTGAACATGAACGCTATATCTGTGAAAAAGTCATTGGTGGACCTGTTTTCTTAACCGATTACCCTAAAGAAATTAAAGCTTTCTATATGCGTTTAAATGATGATGGTAAAACAGTTGCAGCTTGTGATTTATTAGTTCCTGGAATTGGTGAATTAGTAGGTGGTAGTCAACGTGAAGAGAGATATGATGTCTTAGAAAAAATGATGGATGAAAAAGAAATGGCTAAGGATGGATTACAGTGGTATATGGATTTAAGAAGATATGGTGGCTGTAAACATGCTGGATTTGGGTTAGGATTTGATCGCTTCTTAATGTATTTAACTGGTATGCAGAATATCAGAGATGTGGAACCTTTCCCAAGAACGCCTAGAAATTTAAAATTTTAAGAGCAGTCATGCTCTTTTTCTTTGTTTTCAAAATTCCATTATGATAGATATATTCAATCTTGTTTTTTTGTAGTATAATAGTTTCGAGGTGAAAACATAGTGAAAGACATTGATTTCATAAATACTTTTTTTAATATCATTTATCAAAATGAATCAGCTTATATGAGAGATCTTATGTCTTCATATGAGTACACAAAACAATTTTGTCAATGGCTTAGGAATCGCTCAATTCCTTGTTTTTTATTAGATCAGTTGACAAAAGAGGATTTTCAATTATTTTCAAAACGTACAAAAGCAGAAGATATTGATCATATATTACACATTCCTTTTTCAACTATGTTAAAAGAATTATCTATGCAATATCATGATGCTACACATATTCTTTATTTGCCTGGTTTTTTAGAAGATTCTTGTTTAGATATCAATGAAAAACAGTATAAAGATATCTATATCTATAGTGTAAAAGAAGCATTTCAACGTAAGGATTTATCTTTTTTTGATCCGTTTCCAGCGTTTTTCTGTGCTATGAATCATGCGGATTTATGGCCAGGAGTGCTTATTTTTAATCAAGATAATCAAGTTTTTACACCTATTCATCATAAACAGGATTGGGAAACTTTATTAAAGCATATTGATTTGGGAGATGATCTTTTTGATACATATAATGATTATCAAAATGATTCATATTTTATTCAATTAAGTGATTTGCATTTAGGTAAGAATAAACGTCAGAGAGGGTTAATACAATTATATAATTCTCTAGATGCTATTGTACCTTTATTGCATTCTCATGAACAATTAAAGATATTGATTACAGGTGATTTGATGGAATCTCCTAATCGTAAAAATATGTATTTGGCTAATGATTTTATGAATAATTTAAAAAAACGTTATAAGGCAAATGTAACATTTATATTAGGAAATCATGATGTGATTGTTCATGGTTTTAATATGGCACGTAATCAAAAGAGTAAAGTGATTGCTTATTTGTTGGGTGAGAGTATAAAGGTTTTAGAAAAAGAAAAACTCATATTGATTAAAATGGATACAACCAGTGAAGGAAATTTGGCAAGAGGAAAAGTTGGTCAAAGGCAACTCAATGAAATTGATGATGAGTTAGAGGCTATTGATCATATTGAGGATTATACAATGATCTTAATGCTTCATCATCATGTTTATCCTATTTCTAAAGCTCAATTTATTAAAACAAAATGGCATGAAAAAACATTTATTAATCGAATTGTAGAAACCTCTAAAGTTTTGGCTGATGCACCCTTACTAATTGATTGGATAAAGCAAAGACATATACAATATATATTTCATGGTCATAAGCATTTGCCTTTTTTTAGAAATCAACAGGAGCGTTATTATATTGGTGCGGGAAGTGCGACTGGGGGATTAAAAGAAAGTCAAAGTCGTTATATATCTTATAATGTTGTGAAATATAATACATTAGAAAAGAAAATGAAGACATGTATGATTTTCTATGATGATAAAGCGAAAGCAGAAAGACAGCGTGTAGAGGTTTATTTATTTAGGAAGGATGATGAAAATGAAGATTGTTGATAAAATGAAAGATGAAAATTTAGGAATTGCTCTGATCTATAATTTTACAAAAGGATATCAAAAACCTGTTCCAATGGAATTATATGATGTTGTGTTACCTTTATTATATAATGATACTTTAAGAGCGGAGATTCTAAATCATGAAACGATTGAATCATGTATACAAGCGTGTTCACAAAAAGAAGCTGATTTTAAAGAACATATTTTAGCAAGTATAGAAGAGAAGAAAGAAATGACTTCTAAAGCATTGGGAATTGCTATGTTACAAAAAATATTGAATTTTCAGATTGTCAATCAGACTATGTGTGGAATGGCCTTGGATACTAATATTCTTGATTTAAATGAAGCTATTCATTTGGGTTATATGTTACAGACAATAAGAAAGGATGATATTATGCAATTATTACATCAGGAAGAATTAAAAATTGTCGTATTACAAAGTGCTTCTGTTGGTAAAGATATAGATTTATCACAGATTGAAACATTAGGGCACGTAACAATGTATGAAGAGACAAAACAAGAAGAAATCAGAGAACGTATTTTAGATGCAGATATTGTGATTACGAATAAAAATCAAATGAATGCAGATGTCTTATCGGGTTTAACGCAATTGAAATTAATTTGTTTATTTGCAACGGGGACAAATAATGTTGATTTAGATTATTGTCGTGAACATCATATCAAAGTCGCTAATGTCAAAGGATATTCAACAGATACAGTGGCACAGCATACATTAGCGTTGTTGCTTCATCTGGTTGAAAAAAATGCGAAATATGATAGTTATGTGAAATCAAAAGAATATGCAATGAGTGGTCGTTTTAGTTATTTTGATGATGTTTTTCACGATATTTCATCAATGACTTGGGGAATTGTTGGTTTAGGTGATATTGGTCGAAAAGTGGCCTTGATTGCGACGGCAATGGGTGCCAAAGTGCAATATTATTCAACAAGTGGAAGAAATACAACATCTGATTATCAACAAGTTGATTTTGAAACATTATTAAAAACATCAGATATTATTACGATTCATGCCCCTTTTAATCTTCAGACAAAATATTTATTTAATGAGGAAGCATTAAGAAAAATGAAAAAGGATGCTTATTTAATTAATGTTGGGCGTGGTGGTATTGTTGAAGAAAAAGCCCTTGTTAAGGTTTTAAATGAAGGACATTTAGCTGGTGTTGGTTTAGATGTTTTTGAACATGAACCTTTATTAGAGGATGATATTATCTATTCTATTCAAGATATGGATAAAGTCATTTTAACTCCTCATATTGCTTGGGGATCAGTGGAAGCAAGACAAAGATGTGTAGATGAAGTTTATAAAAATATTGTGGCTTTTATAAAAGGTGAAGATAGAAATATTGTAAATGGATAGATAGTATATACATGAAAACAATGTTTACGGTTACAGAAGATTTCAAAAAAGAAATCTTCTGTTTTATGATGAAAAGAGTTGTATTTTGTATACAATAATATTATCATATATGCTATATCAAAAAGAAGGAGGAGTCTACATTAGTAGCAAAGAATGTACGGTCTTTTGATCGGAATTAACGCCTGTGGACTAGAAACGAGGACGAAGCAGGAAACATTTGTTATAAGTAGCATTGTGTTATGGAACAAATTATTTTAGGAAGTATTATTATTGCGTTAGGGATTTATGTATTCAAGTTTTATCCTTTTGAAAAGGGAAATGTAATGAAATTAGTTATTGCAGCTATTTTTGTTATTTTGACAGCTATTTGTAAAAGGTTAGCTATCATGATACCACTTTTTGGAGCTGAGAGCTTTAAAATTGGTTTTGAGTATATTCCCTTGATGATTGCTGGCTTTTTCTTATCGCCAAGCTATGCTTTTTTAGTGGGATTGTGCAGTGATGTGATAGGATTGATTTTAGTGCCTACCGGATTTCCTTTTTTAGGATTTACATTAGGAACAATTCTTGTTAGTGTTATTCCCTCACTTGTCAGAGAGCATTTACAAAATGTTAGTCAGAAAGTTGTACAGTATGTTGTTATTGGACTTATTCTTGTTTTAGGAATAGGAGCATCTTGTTATATATATACTTTAAATGAAATCACAATTTCTCAAACTGTTCATCTGATGACATCACAAGAAAAAATAACTTTGATTTCTATTTGTTTAGCATTAACAGCTATCTTTATTATTTTGATTATGTTATTAAAAAAACAAATCCATGATCAAGAAGCCAAAGAGTTTTCTACCTGGATATTATGTGTTGTTTTGGTTGAATTGGTAGTTACACTTTGTTTAACACCTTTATGGCTAGATATGATGTATAAGATACCGTTTGTTATTTCTTTATGCATTCGAGTCATTAAAGAATGTGCTGTTTTACCAATAGAAATTTTTATTGGATATACATTGATTAAATTCATGAAAAGAATGCTTGTTCGTTTAGAGCGAAAATAAGTTTTATGAATTGATATATAAGTGAAATAAAACACCAAGATATTTGTTATCTCTTGGTGTTTTATTTGTGATTAATAGTTTTTTTATGACCATCTTCATCAATTTCAACAACTTCAAAATAACGATAAATAAAATCTTTCACCCAATTTTTAATTTTTTTCATCATAAACTCCTTTCCTTTTTATTATATGAAAAACAGAGTAAGAAAATACGCGAATTTTAAGTGAATAAAATGATGTTTGAAAAATTAAAATTTGTAAACACTATGTAAGAGGTGAAATTTATGGATAGAAAAGAATATGATCAATTGGCAGAAGAATTGAAACCCAATGGTCATAAAGTTAAAAATGGATTCAATGCATTTTTATATGGTGGTGTCATGGGTGCAATTGCGCAGGGTGTTTTGGAATTTTTTATGAATACAATGCACGTGAGTGAAAAAGATGCGAGCCCTATGATGATTATTACACTCGTCTTTGTAGCGTGTTTATTAACAGGCTTAGGATTGTATGATAATATTGCCAAGCGTGCTGGAGCGGGCACTTTTATTCCCATTACTGGATTTGCAAATAGTATGACTTCGAGCGCTCTTGACAGTAAGAGTGAAGGATTGGTTATGGGAATAGGAAGCAATATGTTTAAATTAGGAGGAACTGTCATTACCTACGGTATTGTGAGTGCCTCATTGTTAGGAGTGATTCGTTATGTCATCACGCTTTTTGGGTAATTCAGTAAAATTAGAGAATGTTTATATTGCTTCTACTGGAACAACTTGTGGACCATTAGAATATCAGGGACCACTTGGAACATATTTTGATAAAGGATTTGGTGATTATCATTGTGGTGAAGATTCTTTTGAAAAAGCAGAACGAAAAATGCTACGTGATGCATTGGATATCTGTTTGAAAAGAGAAAAGCTGAAGTATAAAGATATTGATTTATATATGGGTGGAGATCTCTTAAACCAAATTACAACGGTTAATTATTTAGCCCGTGAGATTCCTAAACCATTTGTGGGTATTTATGGTGCATGTTCAAGTTTTTGTTTGTCTATGGCCATGTCATCTTTGTTAATTGAAGGTGGTTTTATTGAAAAAGCCGTAGCAATGGTATCTAGTCATAATGCAACAGCAGAAAGACAGTATCGCTATCCAGTTGAATATGGTGCTCAAAAGAAGGAGACAACAACTTTTACAGCGACAGGAGCAATTTCAACATTATTAACCAATCAACCAACTGATGTCCGTGTTGAAGCTTTAACATTAGGGAAAGTGATTGATTATTCACAAGATGATCCTAACGATATGGGAAGAGCTATGGCACCAGCTGCATTTGATACGATAACTTCACATTTTCAGGATTTAAAAAGAAGTTTTCAGGATTATGATTTGGTTGTTACAGGAGACTTATCAACATATGGACATAAGATTTTAAAAGAAATGATGCAGCGTCATAAGATTGATGTTGTTCATTATAATGATTGTGGATGTATGTTGTATGATGTTGCACATCAGGAAGTTTTTCAAGGTGGCAGTGGCTGTGCTTGTAGCGGACTTGTAACGATGGGATATCTTTATCCGATGTTAAAAGAAAAAAAGTATAAACGTGTTTTAATTGTGGCAACTGGAGCACTATTATCACCGATGATGAGTGCTCAAAAGGATACAATTCCCTGTGTTGCACATGCCATCAGTCTGGAGGTAGTAGAATGAATTATATAATGGCTTTTTTATTTAGTGGATTGGTATGTTTTCTGGCACAAATGATTTATGACAATAGCAAGTTAACACCAGGACATATCACCAGCTTATTTGTTGTGATTGGCTCATTTTTAGATTTATTCCATATTTATGATAAACTTATCGAAATCTTTCATGCAGGAGCATTGATACCGATTACCAGTTTTGGACATTCTTTAATGCATGGTGCAATGGCAGCAACCAAACAATATGGCATCTTTGGGATTGCTATGGGAATGTTTGATTTAACAGCTGCAGGGATAACTGCTGCTATTCTCTTTGGATTCTTGGTTGCCATTATCTTTAAACCTAAATCATGAACGATTCCTATGATTTAAAACAACGTGTTCTTAATTTTAGAGGGAGACTGATTTATCTATATTTTTTAGCAAGTCTTTCTAATGATACGTTGATTTCTCGTTTGGTGGAAGGTATTGAAAATAATCAGGGAAAAGATTTAGAGAATTGTTTAAATATGGGAGATGTTGAAATCGTTAATACGAATGATATTACAAATATTCAATATGCATTAATGTGTGGAAATTGTGCTCTTTTTGATGGAGAAACAACTTATATAATGGATACAAAAAATTATCCAAATCGTTCTATTGAAGAACCAGAAACAGAAAAAAGTGTTCGTGGAGCCAAAGATGGCTTTAATGAATCTATTTTGAATAATACAGGTTTATTACGTAGACGTATTAAGTCTGTTGAACTTTGTTTTCATAAGGAAACGATTGGAACTAAAAATCCAATTGATATAGCGGTGGCTTATTTAGAAGATAAAGTTGATCAAAAAGTTTTAAAACAAGTTTTAGATCGTATTCAGGAAGTGCATGCTCAAGAATTAATTATGAGCGATCGAGCATTAGAAGAATTGTTATTGGATCAAGGTTATAATCCCTTTCCGTTAGTCCGTTATAGTGAAAGACCGGATATTGTTGCGACACATATTCAACATGGCTATATTGCTATTGTTTGTGATACATCATCATCAGTACTGATGTTACCAACAACAATTTTTGAAATTCTTGAACATGTTGAAGAACATCGTCAAACACCATTGATAGGAACATTTATTCGTCTCATTCGTTTAAGTGCTGTTTTATTATCAATTTATTTGGTTCCTATTTGGTCATTATCAGTTTCGTTTTTATCATGGGATTGGACTTTCTTTGTTCAAATATTGTTAGTTGAATTATCAATTGAATTGTTAAGAATAGCAACCATTCATACACCTGAATCCATATCTAATGCAATGGGTCTTATTGCGGCTTTATTATTGGGACAATTTGCTATAGACTTAGGTTTTTTCTCAGAAGAGATTCTTCTTTTTTGTGCGGTTGGTGCGATTGGAGGATTTGCGACGCCTAATTATGAATTATCATTGACGAATAAATATATTAAAGTTATGATGATTGTCAGTATTATGTTATTGAATATATATGGTTTTGTTATTTTTAATCTTTGTTTATGGATTTATTTGGCAAAACTTAAACCTTTTGAAATGTCTTATTTGTATCCTTTATTTCCACTTGATATCAAAGGATTAATCCAATTTTTGATTAGAAAGCCTAAACAAGGAAAATGAGAAATCACTGAAATTTATAGTGATTTCTCATTTTATCTTATCATTTGAAAAATAAAAATAGCTTTTTATGATATGATATCTTTCTTCTTATGAACAAGCGTGCTAAAATAGAGTGATGAAAGGAAGGACATTATTATGCAAAATCATATTTATCAAACTTATATTCAAATTTTAAAAGAAGAATTAGTTCCAGCAATGGGCTGTACAGAACCAATTGCGTTGGCATATTGTGCAAGCAAGTGTTTTGATACACTTGATGATAAAGTCCAATCAGTTGATATTTATGTAAGTGGGAATATCGTTAAAAATGTTAAGAGTGTTATTGTCCCTAATACTGATGGATTAAAAGGAATTGAAGCTAGTGTTGCAGCAGGAATTGTAGCAGGACAAAGCAGTAAGATATTAGAAGTGATTTCAGAGGTGACTGCACTTCAAAAAGTTGAGATGAAACACTTTTTAGAAACAGTTCCGATGAAAGTTCATCCTATTGAAAGTGATTGTGCGCTGGATATTTGTGTATGCATTCATGGCTTAGAACATCAGGCAAAAGTACGTATTGCTGGCTATCATACCAATATTGTTTATATTGAAAAAGATGAAGATATTCTTTATCAATCAGGGGTTGTTGCATCAACTGATTCTTCGTTAACTGATCGCAGTTTATTAAATGTTAAGGATATTTATGAATTTGCAACAACGGTTGATTTGGCAGATGTCCAAACCGTTTTACAAAGACAAATTGATTGTAATTTAGCGATTGCTAAGGAAGGAATTGAAAATGACTGGGGTGCCAATATTGGAAGTATATTGCTTAAAACTTACGGTGATGATGTCAAAATAAAAGCTAAGGCTTATGCTGCCGCTGGTAGTGATGCCAGAATGAGTGGCTGTGAAATGCCGGTTATTATTAACTCTGGAAGTGGAAATCAGGGGATGACAGCATCGCTTCCTGTCATCATTTATGCATTAGAAGAAAAAATGTCTCAAGAAAAGTTATATCGTGCATTAATTATTTCTAATTTATGTACAATTCATCAAAAAACAGGAATTGGCAGATTGTCAGCTTATTGTGGGGCTGTCAGTGCGGGAGTTGGAGCAGGATGTGGTATTGCTTATTTAAAAGGTGGCGATTATACAACGATTGCTCATACGCTGGTTAATGCTTTAGCAATTAATTCAGGAATTGTATGTGATGGAGCAAAACCATCATGTGCAGCTAAAATTGCTGAGAGTGTTGATGCTGGTATTTTAGGATACTATATGTATAAGAATGGATATCAGTTTAAAGGTGGCGATGGTATTGTTTCAAAAGGAGTTGAAAATACGATTCGCAATATTGGACGTTTGTCACGTGAAGGTATGAAGGAAACAGATAAAGAAATTATTAAAATGATGTGTGATTAATCATTGATATAAAAATGATGATTTTATTATATAGAAAACATGGAGGATCTCTCACAAGAAATTCTCCATGTTTATTTATTAATATCTGTTAATGCTCCAGTACATGAATCCATGATAAAACCATGAATTGCAATATGAGAGGGAATAAGGGGATGCTTTTTTAGAATATCCACACTTTCTTTAACAGATGTTTTTACATCATCAAATCCACCTAACCATTTTTCAAAATCAATACCACAGTACTGAAGATTTTGTATGACTTCATCATGAATACCCTGATTTTTCATCTTTAATAACATATTCTCAACATCTATATGCTGAACACCACAATCTGTATGTCCAATTACCATAATATCTTCTACTCCTAATTCATATATAGCAATTAATAAGCTTCTCACTGCACTTCCAAAAGGATGAACAATCATTCCACCAGCATTTTTAATAATTTTTGCATCTCCATTTTTTATTCCTAATGCTGCTGGCAGCAATTCTATCAATCTGGTATCCATGCATGTGATAATTGCTAATTTACGATCAGGATATTTACTTGTTAAATAAGGCTGATACTTTTTTTCTTTTACAAATTGACGGTTATATTCTAAAATTTCATTAATCATTTTTTTACTCCTTTTTTTGAGATTATAGCATATCCAAATAGACAATAAAAATAAATAAAGAAATTTATGAATAATTATGCTATAATAACCAACAGGAGTGTGATTATATGAGTTATGAAGTTGTTCTTGATGATTTTCAGGGACCATTAGATTTATTGCTACATCTTATTAAAGATAAACAAATGGATCTTGAAACATTAGAAGTTTCAACAATTACTGATCAGTATTTAGCTTATATTGATCAAATGTCACCAGATCAATTAGAGACAATGTCTGAATATCTTGTGATGGCTGCACAGCTTATTGAGATGAAAAGCAAAATGCTTTTACCTAATGAAAAAGTTGAACTTGATGATGATTATCAAGAAGATCCTCGTGAACAATTAATCAGACGACTCATTGAATATAAAAAGTATAAAGATATCTTAGAGGAATTTAGGGAATCTTATGAACATCGTCAAACATTACATACGAAAGCACCAGCATTAATGGATGATTATGTTGTAGATACAAGTGAAATGATTCCTGATAATTTAGAAGTCTATGATTTGATTCGGGCAATGCAAAAAATGTTTCAAAGAAAAGCTTTAATGACACCTTTGGAATCAAGAATTGCACGTGTAGAAATTTCGATTGAAGAACGTAGTGATCAAATTAGACAATATTTTAAATGTCATAAAAATCAAAGAATTGATTTTGAAGATTTGTTTGAAGAACCGACAAAAGTATTTTTTGTTGTGACATTTTTATCTGTGCTTGTATTGGTTAATACAAATGAATTAATTATTGAACAAGAAGGAAATTTTGAGAAAATATATTTAAAGGAGAATCATTAATGGAACATGATGAAATATTAAGTGTTCTTGAAGGTATGCTTTTTTTATCTGGTGATGAAGGACTGACCATTAAACAGATTTCATCAGTATTACAGCTTACTAAAAAAGAAGCCACACAATATATCGATGAATTAATTCAAATAGTTAATGAAAGGTCAATCAAAGGATTTGAACTTGTTAATTTTGGAGGTGTTTTCAAATTTGCTACACTTTCAAAACATCATGAATATTATCAGCGTATGGTTGAACAAAATGAGAATAGTCTTTCTAATGCAGCATTAGAAACATTAGCTATTATTGCTTATAATCAGCCTGTGACACGTGTACGTATTGAAGAGATACGTGGTGTTGGTTGTGATGCAATGATTCGAAAATTGGTTGCCAAGGCACTGATTAAAGAAGTAGGACGAGAAGAAACACCAGGTAAACCTATTTTATATGGCGTTACTGATGAGTTTATGGATGCATTTTCATTAACGACTTTAGATGAATTACCTGAATTAAAAGAAATCAAAGAAGATTTTGATCAAGAAGATATTTTTAATACAAAATATACTGAAGACGTTGAAGATAATCATTAGATTATCTTTTTTATCTGATAAAAATCTGGATGTGTCAGTTAATATATTTGCTGAAAGCATTGAAGAATAAAAAAATAACTAAGCCATCATTATGATTATGATCTGAATCACACCACTATTATCAAAATAACAGTGATGTTTTAGTATCGATGTGTCATTTTAAATAGAAGGTAATGTAATGTTTGACAATTGCTTTATGCAATTATATAATAAAGTTGTAAAATGTTTCCATTATAAAAAGAAATTCCTCCTTTTTTTGCGTATATATATAATAGGAGGGTAAATAATGGAAGCAGATAAATTAGCACTTGATTATAAGGAAGACCTGTTTTTTAAGTACTACTGTGGCAGTGAGCATCTGGATGCCTTTAGATTCAGAAAGTTCCTGATAGAGAATATCACTCATCTGGATATGACGGATGCAAGAATCAGCAATACCGAACTGACAACTCTGTCCAAGACTGACAAGAGAATCATCATGGATACCTTAATCACAAAGGATGGCTATCAGGTAGATATGGAGATGCAGAATACAATATTGAATTCCTTTCTCAGCAAAAGGTTTCAGTACTATGCATGTAAGAGCATTGTGATACAGCTGGCAGATGGAGAAAAAGACTATGGTAAGCTTAAGGAGTTCTATCTGATTATCTTTATCAATGAAGATAATGTTCATCTCATCAATCATGGAACCCTGAGATATGAGGATGGAAAGCAGATGAGAGACTGTGTGATACATATCTACTATGTGAATCTCAAAGCGATAAACAAAATAGCAGGACAAAGGAAACTAAGCGAGTTTGAGGCAGTGATCTATCTTATGGCAAACAATACAGTAGAAAACATTGAATATGAAGAAAAGGAAGGGATGGTCCAATATATGGAAAGAAGCTATGAAATGTTTAAAGCAGATGGAGCGTTAATTAGAGAGTTGCTGGAGGAAAGAGAAAAGGAGTTCTTTCATGCGATGGAGCTTAATGAAACAAGACAAGAAGGTGAAGAAAAAGGGAAGAGATATGGCATGGTTAATTTACTAAATACACTTATTAAGATGAAATATCATGAAGATGCTGAGAAATGGCTAAGCCAATGTAATGAACAAGAATTCATACAGATACTAACTTTGGTTAATGATAATGTACCTTATGATAGTTTAGTTGAACAGTATATGATGGATTAAAAGAAAAGGGTTATATATTGTATAAGGAATATAATCAAATTCTATCTAGTTAAAAAAGAGTAATGATGAATTAGTGGGTTCTTTCTTGCTTTAGGGTATAAATAAAAAAGGAAGTTTTAATTTCATTGATGAATTCAATGATTTTAAGACTTCTTTGTTTTTATTTACTCAATATTGAGTAAGAATCGAATTAATCGTTACTCCTTTTCTTTCAAATTAATTTATAATAATAGTGCCAACATTAATCATATTCTCATCTCGAAAGGAGGGTTTTAAACCATCTTCAATCATATCAAAATGCTATTTGATTTTAAAGATGATAATATCATTATTGCTGGATTGACTGTTGAAGGAAATACTAAAATGGCTTTTATTGAATACAAACTTATTGATGTATTCTGTTTTGAATGTGATTCTAAAATGTATGTTAATGAAGGTTGGAATGGCACTGTTAAACATTAATATATCTGATAAACCTTTCACAATCTTTTTTAAACATGTTGATATGAAAAGATTATCACTGTTTTCGGGCATTTCGTAGACAATGATCAACTAGGGTGGTAAAAAAATTTTTAAATCACACTGCTATTATCAAAATAATAACGGTGTTTTAGTGTAGATGTACAATTTTAAATAGAAGTTGACATAAAATTTGTTTGACATAAAAGTTAGTCTGTGCTAACATCTAACTCGTGAGTTAGTTGTGACTAACTTTAATGAGGAGGAAATTGCATGTTTGATAAAAGATTGATCAAAGAAATACCTGCTACCAAACCTTTTGTCATGAAACAAGTTTTATGTCTTTGGATAGCATTACTTATGAATATCATATTTACAATGGGACTATGCTTTATGTTTGTTGAATTATTAACAGCAAAGTTCAAAGTGATTTATTTTATTTATGCTTTTTTAATAGCAGCAATCTTATTTGTAATAAGAGCATTTGTTTTAAAAAAGGCAACTCTTTATGCTTATCAGGGAGCTCGCTTAGTTAAAGAGAATTTACGTCAAAGACTTTTTGAAAAAGTCATAAATATAGGAATTCATTATCAGGATTATGTATCGACAAGTGAATTAGTGCAATTATCAGTTGAAGGTATTAATCAATTAGAAACTTATTTTGCTTTATACTTACCACAACTCTTTTATAGTGTCTTAGCTCCAGTAACATTGTTTGTTGTGATTTCTGGTTATGATTTTCTAAGTGCTTTGGTGTTATTTATTTGCGTTCCAATTATTCCTATTTCCATTGTTTGCGTACAGAAATTTGCTAAAAAGTTATTATCAAAATATTGGAAGAGTTATACAACTTTAGGAGATAGTTTTTTAGAAAATCTACAAGGCTTAACAACTCTTAAAATATATCAGAGTGATGGATATAAACAACAACAAATGAATGAAGAAGCAGAAAACTTCAGAAAAGTGACAATGCGTGTTTTAATCATGCAATTAAACAGTATTAGTATTATGGATATTGTTGCTTATGGTGGTGCTGGACTAGGGAGTTATTTAGCTATTCATCATTATATGAATCAACTAGTTGGGTTATTTGGAACTTTATTGATTATTTTGTTGTCATTTGAATTTTTTATTCCTTTACGTCAATTGGGGTCTTTCTTTCATATTGCTATGAATGGAATGGCTGCAAGTGATAAGATTTTTAAGGTCTTAGATATTGAAAATAAGCATCATGGAGAACATCATCTGCATGCTAATGATTTGAGTATTATGATTCAAAATTTATCTTTTCAATATGATTCAAAACGCCCAATATTACAAGATATTTCTTTTGAAATAAAACCAAATCAATTTATTGGAATTGTAGGAGAAAGTGGTTCTGGAAAAAGTACAATTGCTAAATTAATTATGGGTTATCATCAAAATTATCAAGGTGTATTAAAAATACAAGATTATCAAAGATATGATATCAAAGATAATGATTTTGCTAAGAGAGTCACTTATATTACTCATGAACCAATGATTTTTAAAGGAACATTAAGAGAAAATATTGATTTTTATCACCGTTATCAGGATGATGAGATTTTCTCAGTCCTCAAACAAGTATGCTTAGATGAATACTTTTTACAACAAAATGGTTTAGATACAACACTTTTAGAGGCTGGAAGTAATTTATCTGGAGGACAAAAACAGCGTTTAAATTTAGCACGTGCTTTGTTGGCAGATAGTGATATGTATATTTTTGATGAAGCAACAAGTAATATTGATGTTGAAAGTGAAGAAAATATATTATCTGTTATTGAAAAGTTATCACAGACAAAAACAATCATTATGATTACCCATCGTTTAAGTACAGTCGAGCGATGTGATGAAATCTTAGTTATGAAAGATGGTCAACTGATAGAAAAAGGAACACATCATGAGTTAGGAAAACAAAAGGGACTCTATTATCAATTATTGAATCAGCAAAAAGCATTGGAGGTATATCAATGAAGAAAAAAGAAATGAATAATTTTCAAGTCGTTTGGCGCATGATGAAACTGGTGAAACCATTAGCACTTCCTATGTGCTTTGCCATTGTTATGGGAGTCCTTGGCTTTCTATGTGCAATTGGCATACCAGTACTTTCTACAATGGCACTTTTACAAGTAACAGGAATGTATCCCCATTTGCCTCTTGACTTTATTTTGATTATTTTGCTTGCTATGGCAGTTATGCGTGGTGTATTGCATTATGGTGAACAAGCTTCTAATCATTATATTGCCTTTAAACTATTGGCGATTATTCGTGATCATGTTTATACGTCGTTAAGAAGATTAGCTCCAGCAAAATTAGATGGACAGGATAAAGGCAATTTGATTTCCCTTATTACCAATGATATAGAACTCTTAGAGGTTTTTTATGCTCATACGATTTCACCTGTTTTTATTGCAGTTGTGACTTCCTTGATTTTACTTAAATTTTTTGCTCATATGCACATTGTTGCTATGGTGATTGCTTTGCTTGCTTATTTAACTATGGCTATTGTGATTCCTTTCTACGTATTTGATAAAGGAAAAGAGTTGGGACAAAAAAACCGTGATCAAATTGGTCAGATGAGTAGTTATATTTTAGAAAGTTTTAGAGGACTTTCAACAATTTTACAATATGGTATTGGAGCATTACGCATGCAAAAGATGTTAAAACAAAATGAGGATATTGAAAAACTTCAAAAACAAATGAAATCTATTGAATCTTATCAGATTGCAGCTTCACAAATATTAATTTCATTATCAGCAATCATCATGTTTGTCAGTATGTATCTTTTATATCAAAATGATGCAGTCAGCATCTATAGTGTGATTATGTCTACAGTATTAATGATTTCAAGTTTTGGTCCAGTGATGGCTCTATCAAACTTGGCCAATAACCTCTTGTCAACTTTAAGTAGTGGACGTCGTGTGATTGCATTGCTAGATGAAGAAGAATTAATCCATGAAGTCAATCATCAAACAGCAACTTCTTTTGATGATATCTCTGTTGAAAACTTATCATTTGCATATGATGATGAAATGATTTTAAAAGATTTAAATCTTCATTTTCCAAAATATCATAAAATTGGAATTGTTGGGAAGAGTGGTAGCGGCAAATCAACGCTTTTGAAATTATTGATGCGTTTTTATGACCCAACAGAAGGTGTGATTAGAATTGATAATCAATCTTTAAAAATGATTAATACGAAAGATATGCGTCAAATGTTTGCCTATGTCACACAAGAAACTGTGTTATTCCATGATTCTATTTTGAATAATATTAAAATTGCAAATCTTCATGCTAGTGATGAGGATGTCCAATTGGCATGTCAAAAAGCGAGTATTCATGATTTTATTATGTCTCTTCCACAAGGATATCAAACAACAGTTGCTGAATTAGGTTCATCGTTATCGGGTGGGGAAAGACAAAGAATTGGTTTGGCTCGTGCCTTTTTAAGTGATGCTCCATGTATTTTACTAGATGAACCAACAAGCAATTTAGATGTTTTAAATGAAGCATTTATCTTAAAGGCATTGCAAGCTCAAAAAGATAAAACAATTATTTTGGTATCTCATCGTGAATCAACTATGAAAATTACAGATCAAGTGATTGAAATGAATCAAGGAAGAGTGAGTTAATGGAGATTGAAAAAAAGCGTCAAAAAGAAATAGAAATTGTCACTTTAATGATTCGTTTGTATTGTCGTCATCATCAGGATATAGATATGAAAGAACTCATTGATTATGCATCATTACGAATTCAAAAATGTCCAAGAATAAAAAACAAAACTTTCTGTAGTCATTGCCCTATTCACTGTTATGAAAAAACTATGCTTAAAAAAATCAAGAAAGTGATGCGTTATAGTGGTCCCAGAATGATTTTGTATCATCCGATTTATAGTATAAAACATGTGATTTGTCGAAAGAGTATATGAAAGGAAATGTTTTTGGAGAAAGTCATTTCAATAAAAAATGAAAGATAAATGGACACCTCATGTTGATCATGAGGTGTGACATTCATAAGGAGAATGAATATGAAATATATATATATGGTATTAGGTATGATCAGTTTTCTTTTAGGAGCAGTTGGTGTTGTTTTGCCAGTGCTTCCAACAACCCCATTTTTACTTGCTGCTGCTTTTTGTTTTGCAAGAAGTTCAAAAAGAGTGAACGATTGGTTTTTATCCACAAAAATTTATCAAAATCATTTAGATTCATTTGTACAAAATAGAGCCATGACATTAAAAACAAAAATTTGTATTTTAACTTTTGCTTCTTTCATGCTTGCTTTCCCACTCTTTTTATCACAAAATCTTTATTTAAGAATATTTATTGTTTGTTTGTATCTTGTTAAATATTATTATTTTATCTTTAAAATCAAAACAATTTCATCTCAGCGCAGCATATAAAAAAATCAGTGTAGGTAAACTACACTGATTTTCACAATTTCAATATCGAAATTGTTTATGGTTTAACCGATAACTGTTACGTTAGCAGCTTGAGGACCTCTATCTCCTTCAACGATGTCGAATTCAACGTTTTGTCCTTCTTCTAAAGTTTTGAAACCATCAGAGTTGATTGCAGAAAAATGTACAAATACATCTTTACCATCATCAGCAGTGATGAAACCATATCCTTTATCAGATTTAAACCATTTTACTTTACCTGTACTCACTATGAAGTACCTCCTTCAATAATTTGCAAAAAACCAGTACCTCATTTTTAAAACAACTACTAAATCTTTGAAGAAATACTAATACCTTTTTAAAACTGCGTGCTATGTTCCTTTGCTGAAACTATTATATCATAGTCCTTAAAATCATACAAGTTATTGTTGACTTTGGTTGAGTTTTGGGTATCATTTTAATAAATGAAAGAAAAGGTGGATGTCAAATGTTAGAAAAATATGCAGAATTAATTGTCAAACAAGGAGTTAATTTACAAAAAGGTCAAGAATTGGTTATTGATTCCTCAATTGAGTGCTTCGATCTTGTACGTGCAATTGCAAAAGCAGCTTACCAAATTGGGGCAAAAGATGTAATTGTTCATTATACAGATGAAAAAATTTCACGATTACGATATGAAAATTGTCCTCAGGAACATTTTGAAAATATTCCTCAATATTTAGTGGAATTAAGAAATCAGTATGCCTTAAGACATGCTGCTATTGTCACGATTACATCGAG
This sequence comes from Candidatus Stoquefichus sp. SB1, assembly GCF_001244545.1. Lineage (NCBI taxonomy): Bacteria > Bacillati > Bacillota > Erysipelotrichia > Erysipelotrichales > Erysipelotrichaceae > Candidatus Stoquefichus > Candidatus Stoquefichus sp. SB1. The sequence goes on from NZ_LN852694.1 coordinate 547,836, forward strand.
TGATCCAGAAGCAATGAAAGGGATTGATCCACGTAAGATTCAAACATGGAGTGCTGCAATACATAAAGCTTGTCTTACATTTTATGATCATCTTGATTTAGGGATTGACCGTTGGTGTATTGTAGGTGCACCAAGTGTTGGCTGGGCGAATAAGGTTTTTCCTGATATGAGTGATACAGAAGCAGTTAGGGCACTATGGCAAGCTATTTTTAAAGTGACACGCTGTGATCAAAAAGATCCAATAGAAGCATGGAATGAACATCGTCGTTCTTTTGAAAAACGTATTCAAGTATTAAATGAAAAGAAAATAAAATCTTTACATTATACAAATGGTTTAGGAACAGATTTAACTATTGGAATGAATCAGAATTATTTATTTGCGGGTGGAGGAAGTTATACGACAGATGGCATTTATTCTTTTCCAAATATGCCAACAGAAGAAATTTTTACATCACCAAATAAAGATCAAGTCAATGGAATTGTTTATAGTTCAATGCCATTAAATTATAATGGTCATTTAATTGATCGTTTCTCTATAACATTTCAAAATGGTCGAATTGTAGATTATACAGCAGAAGTTGGTTATGATGTTTTGCAAAGTATTATTGAAACTGATGAAGGTAGTCATTATTTAGGAGAAGTTGCATTGGTACCTTATGATTCTCCTATTAGAAATATGGGCATTTTATTTTATAATACTTTATTTGATGAAAATGCTGCCTGCCATTTGGCTATTGGAAAAGGTTTTGGTGAGTGTATGGTTGATGGCTTGAAAATGTCTAAGAAAGAATTGTTTGAAAAAGGTATTAATGATTCATTAACACATGTAGATTTTATGATTGGGACAAAGGACTTATCAATTGTGGCTGTTTTAGAGAATAATGAACAATTTGTTATCTTTAAAGATGGAAACTTTGTATTTTAAAATTGACAAATCGTATGATTTTCATTAATATGTAAAATTAGAGCGACATAAGGAGGGAATATCATGTCAGAATTTATTGAAGAAGTTAAGAAACGTAGAACTTTTGCAATTATTTCCCATCCAGATGCTGGGAAAACAACTTTAACAGAAAAATTCCTTCTTTATGGAGGAGCGATTCAAGAAGCGGGAATGGTTAAAGGGAAAAGACAGTCTAAACATGCTGTAAGTGACTGGATGGAAATAGAAAAACAAAGAGGAATTTCTGTAACCTCTTCGGTTTTGCAATTTAATTATGATGGTTTTTGTATTAATATTTTGGATACACCAGGCCATCAGGATTTCTCGGAAGATACTTATCGTACATTAATGGCAGCAGATAGTGCTGTGATGGTTATTGATGGTTCAAAGGGTGTCGAAGATCAGACAAGAAAATTATTTAAGGTTTGTGCAATGCGCCATATTCCGATTTTTACCTTTATTAATAAAATGGATAGAGAAGCAAAAGATCCTTATGAATTAATGGAAGAAATTGAACGTGAATTAGGTGTTGAAACTTGTGCAGTCAATTGGCCAATTGGCTGTGGAAAAGAGTTTAAGGGTGTATATGAACGTCATAATGAGGAAGTCATTCGCTTTATGCCTGTTCAAGGTGGTAAAAAAGAGGTTGATGTTGAAGTCTGCTCAGCACATGATGAGACATTAAGTGAAGCATTAGGTGAAAGATTATATCAACAATTACAAGATGATATTGAATTATTGGATGGAGCAGCTGCTGAATTTGATTTAGAACGTGTACAAAAAGGCGAATTATCACCTGTTTGCTTTGGTTCCGCTTTAACAAATTTTGGGGTAGAACCTTTCTTAAAACACTTTTTAGATATGACAACATCACCATTACCTCGTCAAAGTAATATTGGTGAAATTGATCCTTTATCAGAAGAGTTTAGTGCTTTTGTTTTTAAGATTCAAGCCAATATGAATAAGGCACACCGTGATAGAATGGCATTTATGCGTATTTGTTCAGGAAAGTTTACAAAAGGTATGGAAGTTTTCCATTATCAAGGGAATAAAAAGATTAAATTAAATCAGTCTAAACAGATTATGGCTGAAAACCGTGAAGAAGTTGAAGAGGCTTTTTCTGGTGATATTATTGGTGTTTTTGATCCAGGAATTTTCTCAATTGGTGATACATTGTGTATGCCTAAGAAAAAGTTTGCTTTTGAAGGGATACCAACATTTGCGCCTGAACACTTTGCTATGATTAGAAATACGGATACAATGAAACGTAAGCAATTTGTGAAGGGTGTGGAACAGATTGCTCAAGAAGGTGCAATTCAGATATTTACTGAATTAGGCGGTGGTATGGAAGAGATTATTGTAGGCGTTGTTGGTGTTTTACAATTTGAAGTTTTATCATATCGCTTAAAAAATGAATATAATGTTGATATTGTCAATACACCATTAGCATATCAGCATATTCGTTGGATTCAAAATAAGGATATTGATTTGAAATCATTGAATTTATCTTCAGATACAAAGAAAGTTCAGGATTTAAAAGGACAATACTTATTATTGTTTTCAAATGAGTGGGGTGTGCGTTGGGCAACTGACAAAAATCCAGATTTACAATTAACAGAGTTTTCACAAAATTAGATCTTCGTTTAGGGGCTCTGTGTCAAGAGTGGAGGATAAAGGAATAACTATTGAAAAATAGGGATTCCTTTTTTTCTGTCTTTATAAGTAAAAGTATAACTATATCCAAGATGTAAAAATATGCGTTTTCTTAAATTGTAGAAATATCTGAAACCATATGCATTCCTTTTGACAAGTTTGATTTTATTATTCATTCCTTCAATGAATCCATTATTAAAGCTCGTTCTATATGATCTGTTTCTTCTTTTGTATATGGTTGTATAGGATAATGAACATAAAAGAGGAATAAACCATCTCTTTCTAAAGTTTTTAGCAGTTATCTGATAATAACTATTTTGAGTATCAAAGATATAATCAAGCCATCTGTTTAATTCTTTTTTGTAGTCATTATGTTTTTCATGTATAAGTTTCAATAGATTCTGATAAATTTCATAGTTATCAAGCATTTCTAAAATGACAAGAGAATCGAACATAGTATTATCATCACAGTCTTTATCATTTCTTCTTTCACTAAGATCATAAAGATAATCAATATAGGAAGCACAGGTAAAGTATCTTTTCAGATGAAAATCATACCATGTCTTTTCATTATCCAGATCTTTTCTGAATTTATAGAATAATCGAAGCTGTCTTTTGATAGATTTAGCTAATGGCTGATAGTGAAGAGAAGAACAGGCATCGAGTCTTGACTGGATAAAATTCTGACCAGCAAGTCTGACGTAATGAAACCTGTCACATATAATCTGGGCATGAGGGAAAAGAGAATGCATAATACAGTAAAAAGGACCAGAAAGATCCATAATGATAAACTTAACCTTCTTTCTTTCAGAGAAGGGAAACCTAAGGAAATAGTTTTTCAGGAAGGAAGCTTTTCTATCTTCGATAATATCAAGAGTTTTACCAGTGATAGGATTGACTATATTAAAAGCATAAGTTCCCTTATCGCTGGTAGCCTTAAATTCATCAATAGAGATAACAGAGGAAAGATGATAGAATCTATCAGGAATATGGATATTTTCACTGAAGATGCGATACATAGTATTTTTACCAAGGCCATGCATTCTGGAGATGGAAGCCATAGAATGATTTTCATTCAATTCAAAAAGAGCGGACTGAACATTAGGAATAGTAGCCTTTCTATTGTAAAACTGAAAAGGAATATCTTCAACGAAATAGGAAGAACAGTCATGACAAATATATCTGTGATAGGAAACCACAAGAACGACAGGGAGAGAGCCAAAGGAGAAATGCTTAAGATTGATAGATCTTGTTCCTTTAGATATGTGATGATTATATGAACCGCAGTGAGGACAGACAAGAGGAGAGACTTGAGATTTAAGATGGATGAATAAAGTGAGAACACCGTTAGAATCAGGAACTTTTTTAAGACATGAAGAAGAATCATCAAAGGGAGCAGGAATAAAAAGATGAGAAAAATGATTAATTTGTAGAATTTCAAGAATAAGATTGATATAATCAGAAGTGGACATAATATATAACCTCCAAAGAATTTTAGTTAGCACATAAATTTTACAGTAAGGTTATAGTTATGTCTATTTTTATATAAAAAATAAAACTGAAAGATTTATTTAAATCCTCCAGTTAAATTATAGAGCCCGTTTAGGAAGGTCTTTTTTGCTTGTGAAAAAGTTAATGATGTGAAAAGTGACATCTTGCTTTTTTGGGATAAAAAAAAGTGATAGAATAATGAAAAGGAGGTGTCGCTTGTGGCTAATGAAGGAAAACGTTGTTATTGTCGCTGTATTAAAGAAATGACAATGATTATTGGAAAAGAAGAAATGGTTATCTTTGCATTTAAGAAAGTTTATCCTTGTATGATTAGGACAAGTGACATGGAGGTTAATTATTATAAAATATATGGAGAAGAGTTTTCATTAAGCTGTAGTGAGGTAGAATTTAAGGAACATTTTAAGCTCATTATTCATACACAACATGATTAGAATTTTGAAGATGGGTTTGTTTTTTGAAAAAAATATGTTATGATGTCTTGAGAAAGGGTGATAAATTTGTCGAAAAAAACATTTGAAATATCAAATATTCAGACGGTTGAAGATTTGAATAAATTAAGTCTTGAACTCAATTCTAGAGAACAAGTCTCACATATTAAAATAAATAAAGGCAGTATTACTTTTAACTGTATTGATATTGATGCCTTATTACGCCTTATTCATGGGATTAATAAAGAATTGGTGATTAAAGAGGTTATTGATGGTACAAAACGTCAATATGATTTTGCTCAAAAAAAGGAAGTAAAACATTACTTTATGTTTAGAAACCTTATGACTGAAGATGATATTGAAGTATTGGTAAAAAATCTTGAAGATGATCAAAGATACCATGATGTTTATTATGATTCACAAAATAAACTGTTAACCCTTATTTCTTCACAACGTGATGTTTTAAGCTTGGTACGTAAAGAACTCTTTAAAATTAATCCTTCTATAGATATGATTGAACATCGAAAACCAATTCGTTCACAAGATGTTTTTAATCAGAAATATATTCAAACTTATATTCGTGTTGGTATTTTTCTTGTTGTGATTGCATTGGCTTTGATTACTTCAAAAGATCATAGTCAGTTAACACCTTTTTTATGGTTAGCAACGATGTTATTATTGGCTGAACAATTATTAAGAAAAGCCTTTAAAGATATAAAACAAAAACATATCTTAACAGAAGATGTTTTGGCATTGTGTGCAATGCTTATGGGTGTTGTTTCAGGTGCTTATTTTGAAACATGCTTAGCTGTAGTTTTGTATGAAGCGACAACACCACTGCTTAATAAATTCTTAGAGCACTCATTAGAAAAAATAGATCGTGCTGTTGAAATGCCTGAAACTGGCACAAGAGTGGTAGATGATCATGAGGAAACAGTGTCTTTGTATGAAATAGAAGTTGGAGATATTCTTGTTATTAAACCTGGTGAAACTGTTCCTATTCCTGGAAAAGTGACCAAAGGGCCTTCTGAATTAAATACTTATTCTAATACTAGTACTTATGAACTTGTAAAAGTGAAAAGAGGAAGTGAAGTTCATAGTGGTGATGTGAATGCTGGTCAAAATCCAATTTATGTTAAAGTGAGCGAAACTTATGAAAGTTCTAATTATATTGAATTGATGAATATTGCAAGTGTTGCACCGGCATATGAGTCAAAGATAGAAAAATATACAAAAACTTTATCAAAATTTTATACACCATTAATGGTTATCTTAGGGCTTGGATTAGGTATTATTTTACCAATTGTTAATTTTAAAGATTATGGACAATATATTCATGTAGGAGCTATCTTGTTATTGTTATCTGGAGCTTTATCTAGTGATCAATCTACATCATTAGGAATGTTAGCAGGATTTGCAAAAGCTTTTCAAAATGGTATTATTGTGGAATCATCTTTAGGATTAGATTCTATTAATGCTGCTCAAACGATTGTTTATGATCGTTTTGATGGTGTTGAAGTAAGTGAAGAAGAATTAGAATTGTTTAAGAAATTATCACATATGGGAAGAACATTGGTTATTTTTAATGATGGACCTGTGGCTTTAGAAAATGATCAATATACAATTTATAATGATTTGACTGTTGAAGAAAAATTAGAAAAAATGGATACATTGATTGGACCAATTGTCTATATTGGTGATAGTTTTAAAGATATTGCACTTTTACAAAAGAGTTTTGTTGGGATATCACGTGGTGGTCTAGCAGATTCTAAAGTGGTTGAAAATAGTGATGTTGTTTTGATCGATTCACAATTAAATCGGGTTTATGAAACATTCATCATTGCAAGAAATATGCGTACAATTGCTGTAGCAAATCATATTTTAACTTTATCTATGAAGTTAGCTATATTGATTTTGGTTATTTCTTTTACAGCTTTACCACTTTGGGGTGTTGTTCTGGCTGAGTTTTTAGTCAGTGCCTTTGTCATGGTGAGTGCTACACATATTTTAGAGTAGACTTGTTCTACTCTTTTTTTGGAAGTCTTGAAACAATAGGGAAAGGAAATACAAAATGAAATATCATGTTGATGAAGAAATGTTATTAATGGATTTTTTATTAGTGAAAACCCAGAGAAAAAGAAATGATATTAAACGTTTGCTGAAATTTGAAAATGTTTATGTAGATGGGCATATTGAAACTTATTATGCATATCATTTACAAGTAGGACAAACTGTTGAGATTAGTGCAAAAAAAGAGGACAAATTACCGTTTCCAATTATCTATGAAGATAAAGAATTGATTGTTATTGAAAAACCATGTGGTTTATTAAGTGAACAAACATCTGGAGAATCTCAAAAAACAGCTTACTTTATAGTAAAGCAATATTTAAAAAAGAAAAAAGAAAATATTTATTTAGTTCATCGTTTGGATCAATATACATCAGGAATATTAATGTTTGTAAAAAGTAAAAAATTATATGAACTCTTAACTCATGATTGGAATCATTATGTCAAGATAAGAGGATATATTGCTATTGTTGAAGGCATGATGAAAAAGCCAAAAGGAACAATTGAAAATTATTTAGCGGAATCAAAAACTCAGACTGTCTATATTTCAACAAAAGACCAGGGGAAAAAAGCGATTACTCATTATAAACAGATTCAAACAAATAAACGTTATAGTATGTTAGAAATCTATTTAGATACGGGTCGCAAAAATCAAATTCGTGTACATCTTTCATCATTACATCATCCAATTATTGGAGATGATAAGTATGGAGCGAAAACCAATCCAATTAGAAGATTGGGATTGCATGCTCATGAATTGATGTTTATTCATCCATTAACTCACAAAGAGATGCGATTTACCTCTCAAACACCAGATTCTTTTCAAAAACTCTTCAAAAAAGGTTGACAGAAACGATTTAATTCGTTATGATGTATCAGTAAATGAAAAGTAGTGGAAAGAAGAAGTGCCTACTTCTCGCCTGAGTGTCAGTAACGCTAGGCTAACGTCACTAAGATATCATATCTTAATGTCAATATGTGGGTGCTTTATGTACTCACTTTTTATTTGTACTACAAAATTTATAGGAGGTGGCTATTATTAGCAAGTATAACAACCAACAAACAAATGATGACTTGGTGAATGAAAAAATTCGTTTTAAAGAAGTTTTAGTTATTGATCAAAACGGTGATCAATTAGGCGTTCTGTCACGTAATCAAGCTTTGCATACTGCTTCTGATGCAAATTTAGACTTGGTTTGTGTGGCTCCGAAAGCTGCAACTCCAGTATGTCGTATTATGGACTATGGGAAATATCGTTTTGAACAACAAAAGAAACAAAAAGAAATGAAGAAAAATTCTAAAGTTGTCTCTTTAAAAGAAACGCAATTATCTCCAACGATTGATGTTCATGATAAGAACGTAAAACTCAAAAGAACAATTAAAATGTTAGAGGCAGGAGATAAAGTAAAAGTAGCTGTACGTTTTAGAGGAAGACAATTAGCTCATATTGATATTGGTCAAAAAATACTAGAAGATTTCGTTGCTGAATGTGCTGACTATTGTATTGTTGAAAAGCCAGCAAAAATGGAAGGACGAACATTGATTGCTATATTAGCACCAAAGAAGAAATAAACAGGAGGACAAAATTATGCCAAAAATGAAATCTCACAGTGGTCTAAAAAAACGTTTAAAAAGAACAGGTTCAGGGAAATTGAAACGTAGTCATGCGTATGTTTCACATTTATCTCATAACAAGACTCATAAACAAAAGAAACACTTAGCAAAAGCAACTTTAGTACACCCTTCAGATATGAAGAGAATTAAATCTAGATTACAAGGGTAATAAATAGGAGGAAAAACATATGGCAAGAGTTAAAGGTGGATATACAACTAGACGTAGAAGAAAGAAAATCTTAAAATTAGCTAAAGGATATTTTGGTTCTAAGCATACATTATATAAAACAGCTAATGAACAAGTCATGAACTCATTAGAATATGCATATAGAGATAGAAGAAACTTAAAACGTGAAATGAGAAAATTATGGATTGCACGTATTAATGCTGCTGCAAGAATGAATGATATTTCTTATTCTCAATTAATGCATGGTTTAAAATTAGCAAATGTTGAAATTAACAGAAAAATGTTATCTGAAATTGCAATTGCTGATCCAAAAGGATTTACTGCAATTGTTGATTCAGCTAAAAAAGCATTAGCAAAATAATGAAAACTGCACATGAGTGTAGTTTTTTTATATTTTATTATGTAATCGCTTTCTGTTGACATTTTTAGAGAGTTGTTTATAATTATATGTAGCATGCTACATATAATAGGGAGATATAAAATGAATGAACAGGATATCAGTGTTTTGATTTATAAAATGTCAAGTGCTATAGTGACATATATCAATCATGAATTGAATGCTTATCATTTGACTTTTCAGCAATTTTCTATTCTTCGTTATATCAGTCAACAAGATGATGAAGTCATAGGAAAAGATATTTGTCAGTTTTTAGGTGTTTCGCATCCTACTGCTGTTGGGTTGACATCAAGAATGGTGAGAAATAATCTTTTAATCGCATCTATCTCATCAAATGATCGTAGACAGACAGCTTTTTGTTTGAGTCAATATGGTCAGGAGATTTTAACACAAACGCAAAGTCTTATTGATCAGGTAGAAACGCAAATAGCAGATGGTTTGGGTGAGAACAGTGAAACTTTTAAACAGTGTTTATTATCTTTAGAAGAGATTTTTTAATATGAGGGAGGAAAAAATGTGGGGACTTTAAAGTTTTCTTTAAAAATGTTAAAAAAGGAATATAAAAAGAGTTTTGTCTATACACTCACGTTATGTTTGACGATTGCTGTTACTTTTCTTTTTTTTAATATTATTGATAATGTTTATTTAATGGAACATGTATCAGCCAATCATTCATTGTCTGGTTTAGATATTCCATTTTCTTCAACATTATCTTTTATCATTATTATTTTTTGTGCCTTTATGATTATCTTTGCAAATAATTTTTATATATCTAGAAAAACAAAAGAAATTGCTATTATGACAATGTCAGGTGCAAGTTTTTTAGATACAACCATGTATTTGTTTTATCAAAATTTTATCATGACATTGATTGCTTTTCCACTTGGAATTGGGATTGGCTTTGTGATGTCGATAGGTGTGAATCAGTGTATCTATCAATATTTAAGTTATCAGGCACCTTTTTTATATGTTCCATTCAATGCTATCAGTGATACTTTGATTTGTATATGTGCAATTATTGGTGCACAATTAATTTATGCATCAGGGTTTGTTTATCGAAAAGATATTCAATATATGTTATCGCAAGAACATAGTGCACAAGTAAAAGATGAACGAATTATTCAACTACCATCAGCTATGTATTGGCTGGTTTATATTTTGGGTCTCGTTCTTCTTATCAGTGTTCCTTATGATGCAACATCAGCACTTTTTCCCTGCTGTATTGGAACTTTAGGGATTGGAGGTATGTTAAAATATTGTTTCCCAGCGCTCTTTAAAAAAATCAAAGAACGACGTCTGATTGCAGATAAATTGTGGTTAATTGCCCTTTCTAATCTTTATGCTTCCTTGCGACGTGCAGTTTTACTGATTGAAATCTATGCAATATCAAGTAGTGTTATGATTGCTATTATGATTTCACAGCAGGAGAATCCACGTGAAATGATAACCGCTATTATTGGTTTTATCGTTGTAATTTTACTCTTGCTGGCTAGTATTCTTTATAAATATACAATGGAAGCCACAACAAGACATATGTTTTATTATAACTTATATAAATTAGGTTATACTTATCGACAATTATTATCGATTATCAAAAAAGAAGTTATTTCATTTTATGTGATTTTAATTGGATTACCTTTATTCTATATTGGTATTACATTAATACGTGCTTTTTTACATCAGGGAATTACATTATCATTCTTCATAACGGTTTTTTTGGCTCAGATATTACCAGCATTATTAGCCGGTATATTAACATATATATCATATAAAAATTCTGTTTTATTGGTTTTAAAGGAAGGGGTTCATTATGAATAAAGAAATTTTAGTTGCGGATCATGTCACAAAAATATATGGTGTAGAAACCAAAAATCCAGTGACTGCATTGTTAGATGTTTCATTAAAAATGTATGAAGGTGATTTTATTTGTGTTATGGGACCATCAGGCTCAGGAAAATCAACATTTATCAATAATCTTTCAACCATTGATGTACCTACCAAAGGTCGAGTTTATATTAATGGGAAAGAAGTCAGAACGATGGGAGAAAATGAGGTTGGTCGTTTTCGCTATGAAAATTTAGGATTCATTTTTCAGGAGTTTAATCTGCTTGATTCATTAACGATTTTTGAAAATATTGCTGTACCATTATCTTTAGCAAATAAAAATATCAAAGACATTAATGAACGTGTACATCAAGTAGCACAAAAATTAAATGTTCATCAATTGTTAGATAAATATCCTCATGAATGTTCAGGTGGACAAAGACAACGTGCCGCTATCGCAAGAGCATTAGTGACAAATCCTAAATTAATTGTTGCAGATGAGCCAACTGGAAATTTAGATAGTCAAAATTCTCATGAATTATTAGAATTATTTAAAAATTTGAATGATCAAGAAGGTGTCTCTATCTTGATGGTGACTCATGATTCAATGATTGCGAGTTATTCTCAAAAACTTCTTTATATTAAAGATGGTGAAATTGCTGAAACGATTGAACGCGGTGATTTATCACAAAAGGATTATTTTTATAAGATTGTTGATGTGAATTCAGTTGAATCTCAAAAACTATTCGTTGATTAACAGGCTATGCCTGTTTTTTGTTTATTTTTGATAAAATATGTGCATACTTTGTTTGGTTCATATTCAGTTGAAATTATTTGTCTAAGATAGAAAATAGTTATATAATATATCACTAGGAGGTAATTAATATGGCAGATTTAGAAATGTTAAAAAAGATCAGTTTAGTGAATGGGATTTCAGGTTATGAAAAACAGGTAACACGTCTGATGAAATCATATATTGAGGATTGTGTTGATGAAATACAATATGATCAATTAGGAAGTTTAGTTGGTGTCAAAAAAGGTGAAAGTGATTTAAAAGTCTTATTAACTGGGCATGTCGATGAAATTGGTTTTATCGTTAAAGATATTGATGAAGGTGGATTTATCAAAGTTCAGCCAGTTGGTGGATGGATGGGACAGAATTTACCATCTTCACTTATGTGTATCACAACACGTGATGGTCGTGAAATCAAAGGTGTTTTTGGTTCAGTCCCACCTCATGGTAAATCATTGGAAGAAAGAAATAAAGTTGTTGATCCTAAGGATTCCTTCTTAGATATTGGTGTTTTAAGTAAGCAGGAAGCTTTAGATTTAGGGATTCATAAAGGTGATCCCATAACACCTGTATCAGAATTTACAGTCATGGGAAATGAAAAATGTTTGATGTCAAAAGCATGGGATGATCGTATTGGAGTTGCAGTGATTATTGAAGTTTTGCGTCAATTAAAAAATGAAAGTATTTATCCAACGTTATATGGTGCTGGAACTGTTCAGGAAGAAGTTGGTTTACGTGGAGCCAAAACAGTTGGTCAGATGATTAAACCAGATATTGCGCTTGCGATTGATGTCACATTCTCACAAGATTTACCTGGTGAAAAAGGTGATGTTCGTTTAGGCAGTGGCGTGGCCTTAAGTGTTATGGATGGAAGTGTCATAGCACATAGTGGGCTATTAAAAGCATTGGAGAATATTTGTGAAAAGCATCAAATTGCTTATCAGTTAGATATGATTGCGGCTGGTGGAACAGATTCAGGCGAATTAAGTAAAGTAGAAGCGGGTGTTATGAATATCACCCTCTCTATTCCATCACGTTATATGCATTCTCATCATACAATTATTAATTGTGATGATTTTGATGCGACAGTTCAATTATTAGTGGAATTTATCCGTGCACTGAATCAAGATTTATATGTTGCAATGGTTGAGGATAAAAGATAATGGGTGCACTCATTTTAGAAGGTGGAACATTTCGTCCCATCTTCTCAAGTGGGGTCATGGATGCATTGCTTGATACAGGTGTAGAGTTTCCCTATGTTATTGGTGTTTCAGCAGGGATTACTGATGGTTTTTCATATGCTTCAAAACAAACACGACGTAATTATGATATTCTTATGAATCATCGACACGATAAGCGTTATGTTGGACTTCGTAATTATATAAGTGATAAAAGTCTGTTTGGATTGAAATTTGCTTATGAAACCATTCCTAATGATCTCTATCCTTTTGACTGGGAGACGTTTTTAAAAAATCCAATAGAAATTAAAGTTGGTGTCACAAATGTAGAAACTGGTCAATGTGAGTATTTGGATGGTAAAAAATTAGATCAGCAATGTACAATGTTAAAAGCAACATGTGCCATTCCTTTTGCATTTCCAATTATTCATCTTAATGGAAAAGGTTATTATGATGGTGGGATTTGTGATCCTATACCAGTTAGAAAGGCTATGGCAGATGGTCATGAGAAAATGCTGATTGTTTTGACAAGGCCAAAAGGTTATCGTAAAAAATTATCGCGAGCAAATGTTTTGGCAAGTCGTCGTTTAAAGAAAAGATACCCACATCTGGTTAAACCGCTTTTAACAAGGCATGAATTATATAATGAAACATTGGCTTACTGTGAACAGTTAGAGCAGGAAGGTAAGGCTATTATTTTAAGACCTACTGAGGAAGTTCAGATTGATTCTTTTGAAAAGGATTTAGATAAGATTGATCGTATTTATCAATTTGGTTATCAACTTGCTATGGAAAATATGGAAAGTATAAAAAAATTGCTTTTATAGATATTTTTTTGACATTTTCACACACTTTTAAAATAATGTTTTGTCAATTATGTTTTATGATAGTAAATGTAAAAACAATACATAGAGAAAGGAAGATTGTAAAATGGAAGATATGGATAAAAAAGCTTTTGAAGAAAATGAAGAGTTTAATGAACATATAAATGCTTATCAATCTGATGAAAATAAGCCAGGTCATACGAAGAAAAAGATCAATGGAAATCTTATCTTTAAAGTGGTTATCATTGTTTTATTGGTTGTTTCTTTAGGATGTAATGGTTTCTTGATGTATAAGGTGTTAGGAACATCTTCTTCAAATGGGTCAACATCTAACAATAAGGTTCAAACAATTAATTATGATGTGAAAACAGATTTAACAGATGTCATTAAAAAGGCAAAGGAATCAACTGTTGGAGTTGCTGTTTATCAGAATAATAAATTATCTGGTAGTGGTAGTGGTGTTATTTATAAGGTTAATGGTAAAACTGTTTATGTTATTACGAATCATCATGTTATTGATTCTGCACAATCTATTGAAGTTATCTATTCAAATGGTGAGTCTGTAAAGGCTGAGTTAGTTGGTAGTGATCAATATGGTGATATTGCTGTTTTAAAAATGAATGTTAACTTTGATGTTACTGCTTTTAAAACAGGGGATTCTGATTTGTTAGATCCTGGTGAAACAGTTATGGCTGTAGGAAGTCCTTTAGGAATTGAATATGCTGGAACAGTTACACAAGGTATTGTTTCTGCTGCTAAACGTACTGTTTCTGTTGATTTAAATGGTGATGGTAAAGAAGACTGGGATATGAATGTTATTCAGACAGATGCAGCTATTAATCCTGGAAATAGTGGTGGTGCTCTTGTCAATGCTGTTGGTGAATTGGTTGGTATTACTTCAATGAAATATTCTTCAGAAGAAGTAGAAGGTATGGGATTTGCCTTACCAATTAATGATGCAGTGAAATTAGTTGAAGAAATTATTTCAACTGGTAAAGTCAATCGACCTACATTAGGTATTTCTGGATTATCATTAGATGGTTATTCATCTTATGAATTGTATATGTATCGTATTCAAACAAATTTAAATAAAGGAATTTATGTTGCAAGTGTACAAAGTGGTTCAGCAGCAAGTAGTGCAGGTATTGAAGTTGGTGATGTTATTACAAAATTTGATGGTGAAGAGATAGAATCATACAAAGATTTCTTGACAAAACTTTATTCTAAAAATCCTGGTGATACTGTGAAATTGACAATTAATCATGGTGGTTCGACATCAACAGTTAATGTTAAATTAGGTTCTTCATAATAAGGAAAGACGAAAGCTCTTTCCTTTTTTGTGTAAAAAATATATAATGTGAAAAGGTGATGATATGAATAAAGAGATAAAAAGACAATTAATCCTTTCTATGGTATTGCTGAGTATGTTCGTTATGACACTCTTTTTTTGGTATGATAATTTTGTATTTCATACATATGTAACTACAAGTGACTATCAATATTGTTTTGCAGGTGGTAATGAGGATTTATCGATAGGTGGCTATGAATTTTCTAAAGATCATGGTGAAGAAAAATATGGTGGAGCAAGAATTGTAGCATTAAAAGATCGCTTTTTATTAGAGAATGATCAAGTGACTATTGATTTTGTTATCCAGTATGATCAACAGGAAAAACGATTAACTCATCATTTTGATGTCAAAAGTGACAATGAAGTTTTATTTATGGATGTTGAAAAAACAAATGAATCCCTTTTGACAGATAAGATATCTACAGCACAATGTGAGGTTGTTGTTGAACGTGATCATCAAAAAGTGTATGAACAAACCATAACAATGCAAAAACAAGATATTGTTGTTTATAATGGTGCGAATAAAAAATATGCTTTACAAAATATTTATGCAACCAGCTCATGGCTGAAAACAGGTGATTTTATATCAACTAATCAGCATATTTCCCAACAATATCCATATGTGATTATTGATTATTTATATTTAAAAGAAAATGGCAATAGTGATAATCTTAATGATTATGAACGTTTTGCATATGTGAAGGGAAAAACACAGGATATTTTAGATGGAAAAAATAAATCAGTTGCTTTTTTTGATGATAAGGGCTCATTGTTAGATAGAGAATTACGTTGTGTGGTGACGCTTATGGAAAGTGAATCACAGAGTCAGGGGTATACTTTTGTATTGAATTTAAAAGGTGCAATTAAGGCGGTGGAGTAGATGAAAAATAAAAAGGATATTGTGACGATTTATATGTTAAGAAATGCTTTTGCGACATTGATGACAGCCTTTGTGTCTTTTATGATATCTTTAATGAATTTTTATCATTGTCCATTTTCTGAAGCATTACAAAGATTGTTTGTGTTTGATATTTATACAACTCTTTATTTTTTGTTGTTGTGGGTATTTGATTATATTGTTTTTGAAATTTCTAAAATTGTATATGATATCTATGAAGAAAAGGTGACTTTTTTACCTTGTATTGGTTTATGGATTTTATGTGTTTGTATTTTCTTTGCACCAATTCTGGATTTATTTCAATATAATCTTTGTATTTTATTTATCTTAATCAGTTTAAGAATGATTAAGGAAATGTGGAAAAGAACGCCAGAATTGTTTTCTTGGATTCATAAACTTATTGGTAAAGTGAAAAAAAGACCAGAGACTGGTCTATAATAAATGAGAAATATTTTGGAGAAATTGTTGTTTAGAATTTGAATCTAATGAATTGTAATATCGTTCAAATAATACACCTAAACCAACGAGAATTGTTTCTTCTTTAGAAGCAATGCCATCATCTATTGTTTGTTGTAGTTGAGAGGCTGAAAAACCTTTTAAATTATTTAAGAGCGCTTCACGCATTTGCATATCTATCATCCTTTCTTATATAATATGGGATAATCAAAAGGAGTTTATACAGAAGTTTTATGAAAAGTTACGAAATTCAACTTGGACAAGAGGTTTATCATTATGATGTCATCTATAAACGTATGACATCACTTCGCATGCGTGTTAAAGAGGGAAGAATTGTCGTGAGTGCACCTTATTATACACCACGTGCATTGATTGAAGATAATTTACGTCAATATCAAGAAAAGCTAATTCCACTCATACAGAATTATGAATCTTATGCATGTTATTGTGATCAGGGTTATGTTGATATTTTTGCTTGCCGTTATGTTTTAGTGAGCAGAGATGTAGGAAAATGGCAATGTGAGAAACATGGTCAATCTCTTTATGTTTATCATAGGCAAATTGAACAGTGTGTTGAAAAATATTTAAAACAAGTTTTATTGGATTATATTGAAGAAAAAGTGATTGCATATTTGGCATATGAT
Source organism: Candidatus Stoquefichus sp. SB1 (assembly GCF_001244545.1). NCBI lineage: Bacteria > Bacillati > Bacillota > Erysipelotrichia > Erysipelotrichales > Erysipelotrichaceae > Candidatus Stoquefichus > Candidatus Stoquefichus sp. SB1. Next base: position 564,602 of record NZ_LN852694.1, read on the forward strand.
TTTGATTTGGATATGCCTCATATTGAAATTAAGAAATATAAAGGGCGTTGGGGCAGTTGTTATTATCAACAAAATAGAATTTCTTTTAATTTGTCCTTAGTACATTTAGAGAAAGATTTGATAGATTATGTGATTGTTCATGAACTCACTCATTTTTTACAGGCAAATCATTCATCACAGTTTTATCAGGAAATTGAAAAGAGAATGCCAGATTATAAACAACGTATCAAAAGGTTAAAGGAGAAACATGTATGATTACATCTTTACAAAATGAAAAAATAAAAGAATTGATGAAACTCAAACAAAAGAAGTATCGTGATGAAATGAATTTGTTTTTAGTAGAAGGATTTCATTTGGTTGAAGAAGCTAGAAAGAATGGCTGTATTCAAACTCTCGTTACAACTTTAGATGATGATTTTGCTGAAGATACACTTTATGTATCTGAATCTGTAATGAGTAAACTGGCTTTTACAAAATCACCTCAACCAATTATGGCAGTTTGTCAAAAAAACAATACTTCAAAAATATTGCAAGACGGAACAAGATATTTATTGTTGGATAGAGTTCAAGACCCTGGAAATGTTGGGACAATTTTACGTTCAGCATTAGCTTTTGGATATGACCAAATCATTATGTCACTAGATTGTGTGGATTTATATAATGATAAAGTGATACGGGCAACTCAAGGAGCCCTTTTTCAGATGAATGTTTGCATAATGGATTTGAAAGATGCTATTGAATGTCTGAAGAAACAAAATGTTTTGGTTTATGGAACATGTTTGTTGAATGCGAAAAGCATTGATACATATTCAAATGAAAAAAAGATGGCTTTTGTAATGGGAAATGAAGGACAAGGAGTTTCTCAGAATATTTTAGATTTATGTGATCAGCTTGTTTATATTCCTATTCAATCAGTTGAGTCATTAAATGTGGGTGTAGCAGCAGCTATTACTATGTATCATTTTAGAAATGAATAGTCAAAGGAGATAGCAATCATGAGTGTTGATATAACGATTTATCAAAAGGGAATTTTTAAAAAGAAATTAAAGCTTCAAGATATTTTAATGGAGCAATTTGGCTATGGACGATACGATCAAAATTATGTTCTTGTTCCTGATGAAAGAAGTGAAAATGAAATCATTATTTATCATCCAGATCATATAGCAAGAGGAATAAGCGTTGTTTGGCATGAAGAGGAAACTTCGCAGGTGAGTTTACATATGCTTTTGCCAACGACAAATGAAGAAATTGATGATTTATATTGTTTGATTCAACATCTTTGTCGATTATGGAAAGCATCTACATTTGTACAGGATGGGACTGAAAGAAAACTGTCAGATATTGAAAAATTGAAATCAGAGATAAAAGAATTTAATTATGAAACTTTAAAAAGCTTTTTAACTGAACATGAAAATGGAAATTTCTTTTGTACTATGTGGCCTTACTATTTCCGCTCTCAAGACGTTCACTATTGGCTTGAAGATAAATCTTTAAAGGCTTTTGCTAAGGATTTGCATCAGAATCAGCAACGTGATTTGTATTATGCAAATGCCCATATGTATCAGGATCCTCAAAAGAATATTTTAGGTGTTTATACAGTCACTGCAACTGTGGATACAGTGTTTCCATTAAAACCAATGGTTCCCATGTCTTGTATTAATTTTCAGACAGGAGAAAGTATTGAAGCTGATCGTTATGTGGTTGCATTGGTTTCTATTCAAAACAATAAAATGTTAGGAGATATTCCATTTGATGACTTTATTCATGAAATTTCTCATCATGAACTTCATGAGTTTGATAGTGAACATATTTTCTTTGAAGCTTTAAGTGAAGAAGAAATAGAGTCAATTTATTTAAAATATCATGCGGATTCTTCACTGTTATAAAAAAGACTTGTTTTTATGCTGATTTTTGGCTATAATATGAAAAGTAAACACGATGAAGAGGACAAGTAGATAAAGAATTTGTAAAAGAGAGGAAAACAAAAGCTGAAAGTTTTCTTGCAATGCATTTATTGAATTCACCTTGGAGTGCGACTAATCATCGCCGTCAACACAACGTTACTGTGAATGAAGTGCATAACAATGACTTGTTATGAATTAGGATGGTACCGCGATTATAATCGTTCCTAGATGGAACGATTTTTTATTTTGAAGGAGGATATTATGGACGAACTATTAAAGATTCAAGAAGAAGCACTTGGAAAAATCAATGATTGTCAATCTTTAAAAGATTTAAATGATTTAAGAGTCTTCTATTTAGGAAAAAAGGGACCAATGCAAGCTGCTATGAAGTCAATGAAAGATATGACAAAAGAAGAAAGAGCAGCGTTTGGACAAGTTTCTAATAAAGTGAAACAAGATTTGACTGCTGCTATTGAAGAGAAAAAACAGGTTTTAGAAGAAGCTGAAATGAATGAAAAATTAAAACATGAAAGAATAGATATTACATTACCAAGTTATGCTTTACCACTTGGCAGTGTTCATCCTTTATCAATGGTGAGAGAAGAATTAGAAGACTTATTTATTGGAATGGGTTATTCTGTTGCTGAAGGTCCAGAAGTAGAAAGTGATCATTTTAATTTTGAGTTAATGAATTTACCAAAAGGACATCCAGCAAGAGATATGCAGGATACATTATATATTGATGAAAATACTTTAATGAGGACACATACATCTCCTGTTCAGGCCCGTACGATGTTAGAGGCGAATGGTCAAGGTCCAATTAAGATTATTTGTCCAGGTAAGACTTATCGTAGAGATGATGATGATGCAACGCATTCTCATCAATTTAGTCAATGTGAAGGGTTGGTTATTGATAAAAATATTACGATGGCTGATTTAAAAGGAACATTGGAATTGTTTGCAAAAAAGATGTTTGGAGAAAAACGAGAAATTCGTTTAAGACCTTCTTATTTCCCATTTACAGAACCAAGTGTAGAAGTTGATATTTCTTGTCACAATTGTGAAGGGAAAGGGTGCCCAATGTGTAAATATACAGGTTGGATTGAAATCTTAGGAGCTGGAATGGTTAATCCTAAAGTTCTAGAGATGTGTGGTTTTGATCCAGAAGTTTATCAAGGTTTTGCTTTTGGGATAGGATTAGAACGTGTTGCAATGTTAAAATATGGTATTGATAATATTAGAAATTTCTATAGTGGTGATTTAAGATTCTTAAATCAGTTTACAAGAAAGGATTAGTGTATGGAAGCAAGTTTAAAATTATTAAATCAATATGTAAAAGTTGATGATTTTTCAGCAGATGAAGTGGCTGCAAAGTTAACATCAATTGGACATGAAGTTGAAGGAATGCATGTTTTTGCAAGAGGTGATAAGCTTGTTGTTGGTTATGTTCAAACAAAAACAGCACACCCAGATTCTGATCATTTGAATGTTTGTCAAGTGGAAGTGAAACCTGGTCAAGTTACACAAATCGTTTGTGGGGCTCCTAATGTGGAAGCAGGTCAAAAGGTTATTGTGGCATTGCCTGGATGCGATTTGGGAGAAGGTTTTAAAATTAAGGAAAGTCAAGTGCGCGGAGTTGATTCTAATGGAATGATTTGTTCTATTGCTGAGTTAGGAATCGAACAGCGTCTTTTAAAAGAAGAGGATAAAGCTGGCATTCATGTTTTGGATGATGATGCACCAATTGGTGAAGATGCTTTAAAATACATGGGATATGATGATACAATCTTAGAAATTGGTTTAACACCTAATCGTTCTGACTGTATGGCTATGATTTCATTGGCATATGAAGTAGGGGCTTTATTAAATCGTGAAGTGAAATTACCTGAAATTGTTTTGATGGATGAATTAGAAAGCAAGATTCAAGTGAGTGTTGAAACTGATCTGTGTCCTTTCTTTGGGGCAAAGTTGGTTAAAGGTGTAAAGACCAAAGAATCACCTGAATGGTTAAGAACAGCATTATTAGCAAGTGGTGTGAAACCTATTAATAATATTGTTGATATATCTAACTTTGTTATGATTGAAACTGGACAGCCAATTCATATGTATGATTATGATAAATTAAAAACAAAAGGTTTTGTGATTAAAACTGGATTTCATCAAAAAGCCACATTATTGGATGAACAGGAATATGATATTTTACCTGAAGATATTATTGTCTCAACTGATGATGGAATTGGTTGCGTGGCTGGTGTCATGGGAGCCAATGATACGAAGATTGATGAGAATACAGTTAATATTGTGATTGAGGCTGCCACTTTTGATGGACCTACATTGAGAAATACAGCACGTCGTATGAATTTATTAACTGATGCATCTCAACATTATATTAAAGGGGCTATTGATACAGCCAATACAGAGCGTGTTTTAAATCGTTGTGCATCTTTATTGAAAGATTTAGCTGATGCTAAGGAAATCTATAAGAGTGTGACAACACCTTATACACCACAAGAGAAAGTCATTTCATTAACAACTTCAAGAGTTAATGGTTTACTTGGAACATCAATTAGTACTGAAACAATTGCTGATATTTTTACAAGATTACATTTTACGTATCAGTTAGAAGGAGAAAACTTCCGTGTGAGTGTACCAACATATCGTAACGATATGACAATGGATGCTGATTTAATTGAAGAAGTTGCCAGAATGTATGGATATGATTATATTCCTAGTACTCTTCCATATATGGAAATGACAAAAGGGGCATTGAATCCAGTTCAAGATAAGACAAAATATATTAGACATTTATTAGCTGATTTAGGATTACATGAAGTTGTCACATATACTTTAACATCACCTCATTTTGTTAATGATTTTAATTTATTCCATTCATCTGATACTATTGAATTAATGATGCCTTTGGGTGAAGAAAGAAGTGTTACAAGAAAATCTGTCATTCCTTCATTGTTGCAGGCTATTAATTATAATAATTCACATGCCCATAAAGATGTTTGTATTTATGAACTATCAAATACATATTCAAAAGATACAGAAATTCAGACTTTAACTATTGCTTGCTCAGGTATGTATCAAAATGTATCTTGGTTACAAGTGAACCAAAAAGCTGATTTCTATTTGGTTAAAGGATTTGTTGAAACAATCTTTAAGAAATTGTGTATTGAGGAATCTAGATATGTCTTAGAACGTGTTGAAGAAGATAATTCTTATTTCCATCCAGGAAGAAGCGGCTATATTAAAATGGGTAAAGAAATCGTTGGGGTCATAGGAGAAATTCATCCACGTATGGCGAAAAAATATGATGTAAAAGATACATTTGTCGCTGAATTAAATCTATCAGTATTATTGAATTTAAAAACAAGAGCACTCAAATTTACACCGATTCCACAATATCCATCAGTGACAAGAGATATTGCTTTGGTAATGGATGAAGATATTCCAACATATGATGTTGTACGTTCTATTCAAAAGGCAAGTAAACGATTGATTTCTAAAACAGAAATTTTTGATGTTTATGTTGGTGAACATATTGAGGAAGGGAAAAAGTCAGTTGCAATTGCTTTAACATTCCAAGATAATACTAAGACTTTAGATGATGAAACAATTAATGGTGTTATGGAAAATATTCTTGCAGTTGTGGCAAAAGAATATAATGCTCATTTACGTGCATAATAAAAGGGACATTGTCCCTTTTTGAATATAAGAGGAAGAGGATTAAGAAATGAGGAAAATAAGCAAGAGAGGCTATTTAACGATGGCTAGTATTGTTGTTTTGGTAGGATTGATTTATTGTTATTATCAAAGAAGTCATATGAATATTATTCATAATGGAAAAATTGATTTAGAAGTTGGTGAAAGTTTAACATTTGAAGCTGTTGAGTACTTAGATTTGTTATTTTATCTCCCTTTTGAAAAGAATCAGATTTCAAAAGAGGCAAAAGTTCATTTTGAAAATATGGAATATTTAAATGAAGAAAAACAATCTCCCGCTATTGGTCAATATCAGGCATCTGTTGTTTACCGTGATAAGACATATCCTTTTGTGTTAAATGTTCAAGACACACAAGCACCTGTTATAACATGTGAAAAGGAAATTGCTTATCAAGATATGACATTTGAGGTCAATAAATGGATTCAAGTCACTGATAATTCGCAGGAGTCATGTCAGGTGAAGATCATTCGTTCTGATGTGGATACACAAAAAATAGGAAAATATACAATTGAGGTTGAAGCCATAGATTCATCTCAAAATAAAGCCCATGAAATTTTAGAAGTTCAAGTGGTTGATAAAACAGCGCCAGATATTACTTATTCAAATGAACTTGTCCTTTTAGGGGAAACCTTTGATCCATTGAAAAATGTGAAAGCCATTGATAATTTAGATGGTGATTGTACATCCTTATTGAAAGTGAATGGAAATGTTAATACTCAAAAAGCTGGGATTTATCCATTGACTTATGAAGTGGTAGATCAGACAGGAAATAAAGCAGAAGTTGAGCGACGAGTTGTTGTTGCAAATAAAGAGCATAAAATAAATGGGATTCCAATGATTTTACAAAATCCTGGTTATTATAATGGATGTGAATCAGCATCATCTACAATGCTCCTTCAATATCATGGCTTTGATATTTCAATGAAATCAATGGTGAATCAAGTTCCAACAATTGCTTTAGAAAATAAGAATGGTAGACTTTATGGTGCTGATCCACAAGTTGCTTTTACTGGAAGTATGAGTAGAGAAGGATATGGTATCTATTGTCAGCCAATGGTTAGTGTGATAGAAAAAATTGTAAAAAAACAAAATGGTCAGCAAAAAGTTGTTAACTTAACAGGTTCTTCAGTTGATGAGTTACTTGCTTATGTTGCAATGGATTGTCCTGTTCAAGTTTGGGCAACTGCTAGTATGACTGATGCTAAATATTCATCAATAAAAAAGTGGTATGTGAAAACATTGGATGGAGAATATACAGACAAAGTTATTTCTTTTCCAATAGCTGAACATTCATTATTATTGGTTGGTTATAATGAAAACTATGTTTTCATGCATGATCCATTACAGGGAGTCAGACAATATTCTCGTAAAGCTTTTGAAAAAGCTTATCAGAGTATGGGAAGTCAAGCTTTAACAATAATAAAATAAGATTGCACAGTTGCAATCTTTTTTTACTCAACATTTACAAAATCTTTCATTTTGATTCGCTTATAAACTTGAAAAGCAGTTGATGATATTAATATGGCAAGGGCAATGGAGATACCAATGCCTAAAGTTGATAGAAAACTTTCCATGAATAGATCATTTAATCCTTGAACAGCATAAAGCATAGTGTAATAAATGCCACTTCCAGGAACGAGTGGGAAACAACCGACAATAATAAAAATTGTTGCAGGTGCCTTATAAATACGAGCCATCATTTCAGCGAGCAGAGAAACACAAAGCATAGCAATAAAGCTTTGTAAAAATGTATTATGCAAAAATTGAGTTGCTAAATAAATAACCCATCCTAAAGTTCCAATCAAAGAGCCAATAAAAGCAAATTTGATATTTTTATGAATTCTAAAAATAAATGTAAAACCTAAACAACCTACAAATGCTGATAAGCATTGAATGAATTCTTGCATACTATGCTCCTTTCAGTAACATCATCATAATACCAACACCAATGGCGATACTTGCTGCAATTAAGATAGCTTCAATCATACGGGAAAGTCCTGATACAAAATCACCACCAATAATATCTCTCAAACTATTTGTGATCGCAATTCCAGGCACCAATAACATTAATGTTCCTGTTATAACAGATTGTTGGTCAGCTATTAAATTCATTTTCAAAGCAATAATGGCAATCGTTGATAAGACCATGCTAGAGAGAATTGTTCGAACAATTCCATTCATATTTAACATTTCCATTAAGTAAATGAAAAAGTATAAAACAAAGCCAATAAATGCTGACACAATCATTTCATTAAAGCCACCACCAAAGAAAAGACAAAACATAGCAGCAGAAACAATATAACCAATTAAAATCAATTGAAAATTAAGCTTTTGAGATTTGATTTCATTAATCTTTTGACGAATATCAGAAGCATCTAACTCCTGATTGCTGATTTTACGGACTAAATTATTTAATTCATAGAGATGATCTAAATGCGTTCGATTGGTACGAGAGCGTTTAGATGAGTGGTAGGGAGTCCCATCATGTAGTGTCAGTGATAATGTAAAATAGGTTGGAATAGCAAAAACTTCGACATTTTGAAAACCTAATCCTTCACACATACGTTGTAAAGATTCTTCAACACGGTATATTTCTGCACCATGTTTTAATAATAAATAACCTATCTCATTAATCAGTTCTAAAGTTTCTATATCGTTCATGCTTACACCTCACAATACTCATTTATACCATAAAATAAGAGGTCTGCCTAGCCCTCTTTGTAAGAAAATGAAATTCTAAAATGATTCGCCTTTTTGAATATAAGGAATGTGTGAATATTCTTTTTTTATAAAATTTTCTTGATCATGACTTAGCAAAGATAACAGTTTTGTTGCTTTGACTTCTATATCTAAAGCAGGATGCTGATAGCGTGAAATATTGGTGACGATTGTATAAGGGCAGTTCTTTTTGATGAGCGATAAATATTGACGACCTTGGTTATTCATTGCCAAAACTCTAAGATAGTCAATAGACATAGCTTCTTGAATACTTTTTTTGGTATTATTCATGAGTATATGAATCAGCATTCGTTGAATTCTTGGTTTAGTATAGCGCTTAGATAATAAGGCATCAAGGAACTCAGACATAGAATGACATTTTTGGATTTGTGCTATTAAAACATTTTCTAAACCTTCATCAACAAGATGAATATGTTGTAAATCTTTTTTACTGATAGTCAGTAAACGATATTGCAAATATGGATAAAAATCATCAAGATGGTAATGTTCATATTGGTAAAGTTCAGGATGGGGTAAAGAATTCTGAAAATCAAACTGCTGATAAATGGCTTGACGAATAGCTGTTGCACTGGCAATTTCACCTAGATTGTGACTATGGTAATCATTTGTACGTGGAAAGCAATGAGGAATAATAGGATAATGATGAGCGATAATTTCTTTGACATAACTTAAACCCAAAAGATCATTAGGTGTTTTGACTTCCATACCCATGATTTGTTTAAGGGACTGATTACAGGCATCAGGATAGCGCATGCCTTCTTTCATTGCTTTTTTAACAAGGTTATCATATTGAGTCTGATTGTCAAAGATAGCCTTAGCAATATCAATAAATGTTTCAATACGCCCATCTTCGCTTCCAAAACAGATATCAGTGACACCAATCGCATGTAATAAATCAATCGCTCCTCTAGCAAAATAATCAGCACTCTGACATGCATATACAAATGGTAATTCAATTACTAAATCAACGCCAAATTCGATAGCTAAATGACTACGTGTCCATTTATCAATAATAGCTGGTTCTCCTCTTTGAACAAAAGAAGAAGACATAACAGCAATTGTATAATCACATTGTGTTATTTCCTGAGCTTTTTTTATATGATAACGATGTCCGTTATGAAACGGATTGTATTCAACAATGATACCTAATACTTTCATTTCTCCACCTCTTTTTGATAGTTTATCATAGTTTTGTCAATAAGGGTAGTTTCAAGACAAAAAGAATGAAATATTCGCTGAAATATGGTAAAATTTGATTGACATATTTAAGAGTTTTATATATAATTGGCTATGCGGTGTAAAGGGTGATTTTTTTGAAGTGGAATTTACAATGGATTGTGAAACAGAAAGATGGTCGTTTTGATTTTGAAGAAACACTATACTTTCCATCTGAGATGTTCCACAACTTATCTCAAATCAATGGTTTGAAGGATGTGAATGTGACTGGACGAGGACGTCTAGACATGAAAAATCGTCACTTATACGTTGATTTTAAAGTCAAAGGTCAAATGATTCTACCATGTGCCGTATCGTTAGAAGATGTGGATTATCCTTTTGAAATTGAATCTTCTGTTACTTTTGCTTTCTATAAACCGCAAGATGACGAAGACGTCATTGAAGTGAAAAGAGATACAGTGGATTTAACACCAGTGATTTTTCAGGAAATCATGTTGGATGTTCCGATGCGCGTCGTTAAAGATGGTGCAACATTGAAAACCGAAGGCAATGGTTGGAAAGTATTAAATGAAGAAGAGGAACATGAGGATGAGGATTATATTGATCCTCGCTTAGCAAAACTTAAAGATTATTTTAAGGATAAAGAATAAGGAGGTGTACCTATGGCAGTACCACAAAGAAGAGTTTCAAAAACAAGAAGAAACAAAAGAAGAACACATGATAAGTTAACAGTACCAGCTGTAGTTGTTTGCCCTGAATGTGGAGAATACAAATTATCTCATAGAGTATGCAAACATTGCGGAACTTACAACGGACAAAAAGTGTTATAAAAATCTGCCTTCAATAGGCATTTTTTTATTTTATAGACTTTTTATCATCATAAATTGATAGTTATTGAAAATAATAAAAAGATGGTTAAACAATATTGTCATTGTTAGCCATTTTTTAATTATTATTGAGGGATAAAATCGTTATATATGTCATATGTATTGATGATTTCATTTCTTATGAAGAGAATATCTGTTTAAGATCATATCTTATAGATAAACCATGGTTTTCTCATTTAAATTGCTTTATTTTTTAAGAATGGTTTGTTATGATATAAGAAGGTGAGGGGAATTATGAGAACAAAACGAAGTCATACAAAAGGTATTATATTGTTTTTGATGATCTGTTTTATTGTTGGATATTTTGGTTATCGTTTTATAGAAAATCGTGAAATAAAAATCAATAATGATGAAGTTTTGAAAGTGTTTCAACAAGATCAGCATTCACATTATTTTTATTCAAAATTGAATGAAAAAGATCAAGACACATATCGAAGATTGTATTATGCATTTGTTGATTTTAAAACATCTATACCTTTAGAAGAAAAAAAGGTAGAAAAAGTTTCTAAAATCTTTCAAAATGTTTTAGATGATCATCCTGAAATCTATTATGTGAATTCTGAATATCAATATATTGATGGAAAACAATTTATGTTTATACCTAAATTTGATATGAAACAGGACAAAGTGAAAACAACAAATCGTGCAGTTGCTGAAAAAACAAAAGAAGTACTCAAAACAGCGAGTCAACAAAATGATGATGTTGACAAAGCAAAAGTTCTTTATGATTATATTGTTGAAACTGTAGAGTATAAGGAACACTCAGAATTGGATCAAAAAATGACCAGTGCTCTTTTAGATCAGCAAAGTGTTTGTGCTGGCTATGCACGAGCATATCAATATTTATTGCATCAGGTCAATATTCCATGTGCATATATTACAGGTGATACAATTATAGAAACAGAAGATAAGCCAGGCTATGATGGTCATGCATGGAATATGTTAGAAGTGAATGGTGATTATTATTATAGTGATCCAACCTGGGGCGATGCTGATGATGAAGATATGGAACATACATGTTATGGATATTTTTTGATGAATAGTACGGATATGTTAAAAATCTATCAGCCAGATGGAGCATATGAAAAAACATCGTCAGATGATGATTTGTATTTTGAAAGTGTTGATTCTTATATGAAGAGTTATGATGAAAATATTATTTCACATGCGATTCAATTAGGATTAAAAAATAAAACAAGAATAGCTGAAATTAAGTGTGCCAATCAAGCAGTATATAATCGTGTGAAAAAGAACTTAGAATCATCTTATTTGGGTTATCGTTTATTAACAAAAAATGGATGTTGGAGTGATCAGTCACTTTATTATTGTATTGATGAGTTAAGAGTGATTGAATTATATTATTAATTGTTTAAAATTGGAAAAAGATTGAAAAGTAGCAGTTATCTGCTACTTTTTTTGTGCAAAAAATAAAAAAATGAAGTGTGATTTCTCTATACAAGGTGTATGAAATGTTATATAATGGTGGTATGAAGTGTTAAGAAATGTATGAAAATGTTACAAAGTGGGTGATTTTGATATGTTCTTTGGGGAGTTTAGACACAATATAGATGCAAAAGGACGTTTAAGCATTCCTGCAAAGATGAGAAGTCAATGCGGTGAAAGCGTTTTTGTTACACGCGGAAACGATGGCTGCCTTGCTTTGTATACTCAAGAAGGCTGGGAAAGTTATTACCAGGAACTTCAGTCATTACCCCAAAAAAAGAAAAAAACACGTGTTTTTATACGTTTGGTAACTTCAAGAGCAAGTGAATGTGAATTCGATAAATTAGGACGTATTAATATACCACTTGTTTTAAGACAGGAAGGTCAATTAGAAAAAGAATGTGTTATTGTTGGTGTTGGCGATCATGTTGAGATTTGGAATAATCAGGCATGGGATGAGTTCTATAGTGACAATAAAGATAGTTTTGATGATATTGCTGAAGAAATAGATGACTATGAACTATAAAGGAGAAAGATATGTTTCATCATGTGAGTGTTTTATTGGAAGAGACAATAGATGGATTGAATATTAAAGAAGATGGAATTTATGTAGATTGTACACTTGGTGGTGGTGGTCATAGTCAGGAAATCTTGAAGCGTTTAACGACAGGGCATCTTTATTGTTTTGATCAAGATCAGAAAGCTATTGAAGCAGCACAGGCAAGATTAAGTCAAATTTCTGACCATTTTACAATTATCTACTCGAATTTTCGTTATTTAAAGAGTGAATTAGCCAAGTTAGGTGTCTATCATGTAGATGGAATTGTCTTTGATTTAGGCGTTTCATCACCACAATTTGATGATGGAGAACGTGGCTTTAGTTATAACTATGATGCAAAATTAGATATGCGTATGGATCAGGGGCAATCATTTTCGGCATATGAGTTGGTGAATACATATGAGTATCATGAACTGGTTAAAATTTTATATAAATATGCTGATGAGAAATTTGCCAAGCAAATCGCAAGAGCTATAGAAAGACATCGTGAGGAAAAACCGATTGAAACAACTTTTGAACTGGTAGATATTATTAAGGAAGCAATTCCTGCACCAGCTAGAAGAAAAGGTGGACATCCGGCAAAAAGAACTTTTCAGGCATTAAGAATTGCTGTTAATGATGAGCTCAGTGTTTTTGAAAGCGCATTGGATGATGCTTTAGATATTTTAAAGGTTCATGGGCGTATTGCTGTTATTACATTTCACTCATTAGAAGATAAAATTTGTAAATATACTTTTCATGAAGTGACAAAACAGCCTGATTTGCCAATGGGAATGCCTATTGTACCAGACTATTTAAAACCAAGATTTGAAAAAATTACACGTAAACCAATTGTCGCAAGTGAGGATGAATTAGCAGCTAATCATCGTTCTCATTCGGCAAAATTGAGGATTATAGAAAGGATATATGAGGATGAAGAGAAGTAAGAAAAAAGAAACAAGATTTGTTAGATTTTCTAGACGTTTATTGATTTTTAGTTTTTTTATATTTGTTGTTGGTATTGTTGCATTGAATTCTTATGAATCAACATTAAATATTAATTGTCAAAATCTAGAAAAAGAAATAGCAACAATAGAATCAGATATTGATGGATTAGATATTAAACAATTAGAACTTGCTGCTTTACCTCGTATTGAAGCGATTGCTAAGAAAAAGGGATATACATATGAACCAAATAAATCAACTGCCGCTATTGTAGGAGTACCTAGAGAATAATGGCTGTTAAGAAAAAAAACAATAACCAAAGTGCTAAGATTGTTGTCTGCATCATGATGGTTATTGTTGTTTCATTAGTGCTGAATGTTGTCTATTTGGGAGTGACAGGGAAACATTTAGTTAGTGGGAATGATATTAGGAATTATGCTGATGAACGTGGTGGTCGTCAAAAGGTTGAAACACTTTATGCTAAACGTGGAACAATTTATTCAAGTGATAATGAAGTGATAGCAAGTGATGTGAAAAAGTATAAATTAATAGCAATTTTATCAAAACGTTTAACTGCTGATAAAAAGCCAGCATATGTTGAAAATAAGGAAGAAACAGCAAAAAAACTTGCACCTATTATTGGAATGGATGAAGATAAGTTATTAGAACGTTTAAGTAAAGACACATATCAGGTAGAATTTGGAAGTTATGGAAATAATCTTTCTTCATTAGTAAAAGATAAGATTGATGCTTTGAATCTACCTGGATTAGAGTTTGAAGAACTCACAACAAGAAATTATCGTTATGGTGATTTTGCTTCTTATGAAATTGGTTATGCTCAGGCATTGACAGAACAAATTAATGGAAAATCAACAAAGTCTATTATTGGGCAGATGGGGATTGAAAAAATTTATAATGAAGAATTAAGTGGAACTAATGGACAAAAGATATATCTAGCAGATAATAATAATTATATCTTACCAAATGGTGTGATTAGTGAAACAGCACCAGTTTCGGGAAATGATATTTATTTAACAATTGATACAGATATTCAAACAGAGTTAGATTTACAAATGAAGAAGTTTACAACTGCTCAAAAATCAGATAAAGCAACTTGTGTTGTGATGGAAGCCAAAACAGGAAGAATTTTAGCAGTAAGTAATTATCCATCATTTGATCCTAATAAAAGAGATATTGAAAATTATGTGGATTTATTTTTAAATGAACCAGTAGAAGTTGGATCAGTATTCAAAGCGTTCGTTTATGCTAATGCTTTAACAGATGAACGATTGAATTTAAAAGCAACATATCCTTCTGGTCATTACTATTATAAGGTTAATGGAAAAACAGTTGCTGATATTAAAGACCATAATTATGGGAAAGGCTGGGGTTCTATTAGCTACGAAAAAGGTTTTTATTATTCTAGTAATACAGCTATATGTAATATGATTTCTAAAATATCAAATCAAGAAACACTTAAACAGGATTATGATGATTTAGGTTTCTTTCAAGAAAGTGATATTGATGGTTTAACGAGCACTGCTGGTGTTGGTGGATATAAACGCTCAGGAAACAGAGATCTTGAATTTCTTACAACTGGATTTGGTCAGGGTTCAACAATGACAGCCTTGCAGTTGATTCGTGGTTATAGTGCCTTTGCTAATGATGGGAAAACGGTTGAACCCTATTTGATTGATAAAATTGTGAATAGTGAAACGAAAAAAACAATTTATGAAGCAAAATCTCAATATTCTAAACAGATATATTCAAGTAAAGCAGTTAAACAAATGTTAGATTTATTAAGTGGTGTTATCAATATTAAGGGAAGTACCGGTTATACTTTCCATATGGATGATATCCGTTTAATCGGGAAGACAGGAACTGGACAGGTTGCTAAAGATGGGAAATATCGTACAGATAATTATTATACACATAGTTTTGTAGGATTGGCCCCTTATGATGACCCGGAAATTGTTATTGCTTATTGGTATCAGGGAAAAGTCAGTGGGAATGCAAATTCATCAGCGTTAATTAAGGCTGTAACACGTGCGGCTTTGAATAAATTAAATGAACAATCTGTAAAAGAAGTTGAAACATCTACATTCGTATTAGATTCTTATACAAATCAAAGTACTGACTTTGCTAAAAAGACTTTGTCACAACATCAATTAATTCCATTAACAATTGGTGATGGAGATACTGTTTTAGAACAATATCCGAAAGCAAAAACAGAAGTTTCTTCAAAATCACGAGTCTTTTTACAAACCAATGACACGAATATTACAATGCCATCTATGGATGGATGGTCGCGTAAGGAAGCAGAAGCTTTTGCATCAATGGCTAATATTGATATTGAATTTGATGGTATTGGTATGATCTATAAGCAGAGTGTTGATAAAGGAACAAAGCTAAAAGATGGTCAAAAAGTGAAAGTATATGCGAAATAGAACCTCATATGATGAGGTTCTTTTCATATTCTCGTTATTTGTTTCATAAGATAGAGTGGTGATGCAAATGATCTATACGTTGATGGCTAAGAAAATAAAATGGGTTAATATTGTTATGACAATCATTGTTGCTGCAATTGTCATCAGATTGGCTTATAGCCAATTTTATGCCTATCAGGAGTTGTCTTTAAAAGCAACAGAATCATGGCAGAGAGGATTCCCATTAGAAGCAGCTAGGGGAAAAATATATGATAGTCAACAAAAAGTTTTGGTAGATAATTTAACAACATCTTCCTTAATTATTGTACCAAGTCAGGTGAAGGATGCTGTTGATACTGCATATAAGCTTTCACAAATATTAGGTTGTTCGCAGGAAAAGATATTAGAAAAAGTGAAGAAGAAGGTTTCGGTTGAAAGAATTCAGCCAGAAGGAAGACAGTTAACTGAAAATAAGGCTTATCAAATTGATAAATTAAAATTACCAGGTGTTTATCTTGTTCAGGATACTTTGCGTTATTATCCACATAAAAATTATTTGGCTCAAACATTGGGATTTGTTGGGATAGATAATCAGGGATTAATTGGCTTGGAATTAAAATATGATCAATATTTATCTGGCGTAAATGGAAGTATTAATTATTATATGAATGCGAAAAGTCAAAATCTGAATATCTATCCAGCTGATTATATTTATCCTACAAAAGGGATGGATATTGAATTAACGATTGATAGTCGAGTACAAGATGTTGTGGAACGAGAATTAAATAATGCCTATTCAACATATGATCCGGATTCTATCTTATGCTTGGCTATGGATCCACGAAATGGCAAGATTTTAGCTATGTGTTCAAAACCGGATTTTGATCCTAATGATTATAAAAATGCTGATAGTGAGATTTATAATCGTAATTTACCTATTTGGAAATCATACGAACCTGGATCTACATTTAAAATTCTGACTTTTAGTAGTGCTTTAAATGAAAATCTTTTTGATATGGATAAGGATACTTATTATGATAAAGGATATGAAATTGTTAAAGGAGCGAGAATTAAATCATGGAAAAAGGGTGGACATGGCTTACAGACTTTTCGTGAGGTTTTACAAAACTCTTCCAATCCTGGATTTGTTGAAATTGGAAGAAGATTAGGAAAGGAAAAGCTTTATCAGTATGTTAAGGATTTTGGATTAACAGAGAAAACTGGGGTTGATTTAACTGGGGAATCTTCTGGGATTATGTTTTCATATGAAAACTTCAATGAGGTTGAACAAGCCACTGTTGCATTTGGACAAGGAATTTCGATTACACCGATTCAATTGGTTAGAGCAGTTTGTGCTTGTGTTAATGGTGGTATTCTCTATAAACCTTATATTGTTAATAAAATATATAATTCAAAAACACATGAAGTCATTGTTGAAAATCAGCCACAAAAAATACGTCAGGTTATTCGTCAGGAAACTTCTGTAAAGGTCAGAGATGCGCTTGAGGGGGTTGTTACTGATGGAGGAGGTAAAAATGCCTATATTGATGGTTATCGCATAGGAGGTAAAACTGGGACGGCTCAAAGAGCAATCAATGGAACATATGCGGGAAATGGTTATATTCTTTCCTTCTTAGGTGTTGCTCCAATTGATGATCCTCAACTTGTTTTATATATTGCTATGGATAATCCTAAGAAATGCGTACAGTATGGTGGAACGACAGCTGCCCCAATCGCAAGAAAGATATTAATGGATGTTTTACCAGCATTAAATGTAAAGAAAGTGACACAGCAACGTGAAAAAGCATACGTTTGGACAGATGTGAAAACATTTGAAGTTGAAAACTATATTGGAAAAACAAAGAAAGAAGTAAAAAATGATCAATATGGTTTTGAATTTTTAGGAAGTGGTGACTATGTTATTGATCAGTTGCCACGTGTAGGTGATACAATTGAAGAAGGACAAAAAGTGAAAATCATGTTAGGTGATCAAAATAGTATTCGCTAAAGATAAGGATTCTCCTTATCTTTTTGTTTTTTACTCAACATATTGTTTTATTTATGATATAATAAAACAATTGATAGGAGGGGATATGAATGCATATACAAGAGCGTGAAATAAGAAGAATTGTAAATAATGAAAAAGAATTTCGCTTTGGCAGAATGATGGATATTCGTTCCCAGTTAGAAAGAATGACAATATCATTAGATGAAAATAATGGTTGTTATCGCGTGAATGCAAGACTTTCACAACAAAATGAAAGATTCATTGTATCACTTAAAATTTCTCAGGATGGACAGATTATCCATGCCACATGTTCATGTGCCATGCGTGGAGATTGTCGACATATATCAGCAATTCTTTTTTTTCTTCGTACATTAACAATAACTTCTTTTCCATACTTTTATGAAATGAATCATGAAGAAAGTAAAACTTTAAAACTAAAAGAAATAGAACGTCAAAGAAAAGAACGTATTTTATCTAAAAAACAACAAGAATCAATTGATTTGATTTCCTTATATAAAGATCAGCTTGTACGTGAATCACTTATTCCATTATCATCTAAACAATATCGACTCAAAGCTTTTATTCAAAGAAAAAATAATAGTTTGACTTTGTCTTTGAAAGTTTATAATGAACAGCAAAGTTATGTTGTTAAGAATATGGAAACATTTTTAAATGCAATTGGTCATCATGAAAATTTAAAATATGGAAAGAATTTTGAATTTATTCATAGTGAAGATGCATTTGATGATGATTCTTTAGAAATATTAACATTTGTGAAAAAATGCTTTTTAAAGAATCAACTCTTACAAAAAGGAATTATAAGGTCTTTAATTGTGAGTGATGATGATATTGATGAATTATTTCAGTTGATGAGTGAATTGCCATCTTCTTGTTGTGATATTGCTTTTGATTTTAAAAAATATCAAATTCCTTTAGAAATAAGCGAACAGGAAAATAGTTATGTTCTTGATTTTAAAGATTATCAGGAATTTGATCAGGCAATGATGACATCTTTGTACATATATACTTTACAAAATGATATATTATATCGTTATCAATTCCATCAACCAGAAAAAATGATGGTTTTTATTCAGAAACTTTTAGAGACACGCGGTGGACTATATATACCAAAAGAGTCTTTAATGGATTTTTATAAATATATTTTGGTTGATTTGATGGATGATATTGATTTAAAGACACATCTATTTGATGATTATCGTCAGGAGAATTTAATTAATTTATATGGTGATATGACGAAAGATGATCAGATTTGTATTCAGCTTGAATATATTTATGATGATGGTATTGCTTATGGCTTTGATGAAGATAATCATCATAAGTCTAAAGAAGCTGATTTAATTGAAGATTATTTAAGACCATATATTGAAGATATCGATGATCATCTGATATATTTACAATATGATCATGAGTTTGCTTATCATTTTATGAAAGAGGGCTTACCATATCTGTCTAGTTATTGTCAAGTTTATGTAACAGATGCCCTGCAAGGCTTTTCACAAGTTCAGCCTATGAAGATACAAGTGGGTGTTCATATGAGCAATGGGCTACTTTCAATGAATATTGAGAGTGTTGATGTTCAAAAAGATGAATTAATGGATATTTTAAAAGCATATAAGAAAAAACGTAAATTTTATAAATTGAAGAATGGGAGAATTGTTTCTTTAGAGAATAAAGAGTTTAAAGAATTGGATGAATTGACATCTTCTTTACAATTGAAAAGTCAGGATATTATCAGTGGTGAAGTAGAAATTCCAGCATATCGTTTGTTTGAACTTGATCATATTATTCATGAAGATTCTTTGATTGATTATTCGCGTAGTCAGGAATTTGAAAAATGGAGTCAAGATTTATTTGAAAAGAATCATGATTTTATAGTTCCCAAAGCTTATCAGACGATTTTAAGAGAATATCAGGTTGAGGGCTATCAATGGTTACGATTAATGGAACATTATGGCTTTGGTGGAATTTTAGCTGATGATATGGGGTTAGGAAAGACTCTTCAAATGATTGTTTATTTGGAGAGTATGAAAGCAAAAGGTGTCCACTTAGTTGTCACACCTGCGAGTTTATTGCTGAATTGGCAGGATGAAATTGAAAAGTTTTCTTCTCATCTTCGGGTTTTATGCATTTATGGTTCAAAGGTAGAACGTGTTGATAAAATCGAGCAAATCAAAAATTATGATGTGATTATCACCTCATATGATTACTTAAGAAGAGATATAGAATTATATGAAAATCTGGAATTTCATAGTGTTGTTATTGATGAAGCACAGT
Source organism: Candidatus Stoquefichus sp. SB1 (assembly GCF_001244545.1). Taxonomy (NCBI): domain Bacteria; kingdom Bacillati; phylum Bacillota; class Erysipelotrichia; order Erysipelotrichales; family Erysipelotrichaceae; genus Candidatus Stoquefichus; species Candidatus Stoquefichus sp. SB1. Next base: position 584,693 of record NZ_LN852694.1, read on the forward strand.
ATATTAAAAATCCTAAAACAAGAAATGCTATGTGTGTAAAACGTTTGAAGTCTAAACAACGTTTTGCTTTAACCGGAACACCTATAGAAAATTCATTAGCTGAATTATGGTCAATTTTTGATTTTTTAATGCCACATTATTTATATCATTATGCTTATTTCTTAGATAATTTTGAAAGACCAATTGTAAAAGAGCATGATGAAGATAAGCAGGCAAAATTAAAAGAAATGATTGCTCCTTTTGTATTAAGAAGAAATAAAAAAGATGTCTTAAAAGAATTACCTGATAAGATTGAACAGACCTTGTATTTAAGATTTAATGAAGAAGAGGAAAAACTTTATTTAGCTAATCTGGTTCGCGTTAATAAATCATTACAGGAAAAGTTAGATATGAATCAGTTAGGGCGAATTGATATTTTAGCAATGTTAACAAGATTAAGACAACTTTGTCAAGATTCACGTTTATTATATGAAACAATTGAAGAACCTTCATCTAAAATGAAGGGATGTATGGAATTGATTCATTCACTAGCAGAAAATCATAAAAAAATACTTTTATTTTCATCATTTACAAGTGTCTTGCATTTAATTGAAGAACAGTGCCAAAAAGAACATATTTCATATTATTTGTTAGATGGTCGTGTACCAAAAGAAAAACGTAAAGCAATGGTTGATGCTTTCCAAAAAGATGAGACAACACTTTTCTTGATTTCTTTAAAAGCAGGTGGCTCTGGATTGAATTTAACGAGTGCACAGGCAGTTATTCATTTTGATCCATGGTGGAATATGTCAGCCAAAAATCAGGCAACAGATAGAGCACATCGCATTGGACAAAAAGAATCAGTACAGGTTTTTTCATTGATTATGAAAAACAGTATTGAGGAAAAAATTATGGAATTACAAAAACAAAAGAAAAATTTAGCTGATACTTTTGTAGAAGGAAACAATGGAACAATTACTCACATGAGTATTGATGATATGAAGGCTTTATTTGAGATCTCATAATATGAGATCTTTTTATGTGCAAAAATGAGGGTCATTTTGGTAAAAATAGGATATTATAAAGTCATTATTTGTCGAATCGTGTAGAATAAAGGACAAATATTCAATGTATTCATCTTTTTAGGAGAAGAATAACTCCAAGATATTGAAAAATATTGAAAAAAAGGTAAATTTCGTATATCTAAGGAGGAAAAAATATGAAAATTACTTATTGTGAAGATTCAAGGATGAGTCATTATGAATTGAAATTGATTACTCATCCCAAAAATACAAAATTAGCGAAATTACTGGTCAGTCAATTTACAGAAAGTTTAGGTGAAATAGAAGTTTATGATGATTATCGGAATAAATATCCTATTCCGTTATTAGGTGTATATTATTTTGAGGTTGTTGATCATAAAATATTTGCATATACTGAAAAAGAAGTTTTTCGTTTGCGTTGTATTACTATGGCTAAATTAAGAGAAATTTTTCAACCGTCTGGATTTTATCAGATTAATGTGCGAACACTTGTTAATGTAAGACATGTGAAAAGTTATTGTAAACAAAGGGGGAGTCGTCGTAAAATCATATTAGATAATGGTGATATTCTGATTTCTAGTCGTCATTATAAAGATGGTTTTGAAAAAATGATTACTGATAGAAATTTTATAGCTTATGAGGAAATAAATGCTATTCAAAAATGATAAGAAGAGCTTATTCTTCATATTGTCTCGATAAAGACAATATGAATATTTTTAATTCCTTTTATAGTAATATAAAGGGAGGAATTTTTTATGAAGATAAGTTATGCACCATTTTGGAAAACGTTAAAACAAAAAGGACTAAACCAATATGTTCTCATTAATAAAATGGGTGTACGTAATAGTTTGGTCCATAAGTTAAGACATGATTTAGATATAAGATTAACAACTTTAGCTGATCTTTGTGAGAAATTAGAATGTCGCATTGAAGATATTGTTGAAGTTGTTGATGATAATCATAGTTAAAGGTTCACTAAGCAATAGTGAATCTTTTTTCTTACTACAAAAAAAATCGCTATTTTAAGTAGCGATTATGATTGTAAATCTTTTTCAGTAATATATTTTAAATCTATCATTTTTTGAACAATCTGGTTAGCTAATAGCTGATTAAATTTAGAATTTCCATTTAATTTATCTTCTTTTAAAAGACTAGATGGAATAAGATTTGTTTCTAAATCTTTTTTATCTTGTGTAGATGGTGTTATATTCGCATCTTTAAGACCGCTTTTTAATAAATATTTTCTAAAATCAAGGAAGTGTTCTTTATGTTCTTCTTTAAGAACTGTATTCATTGAATCAACAATATCAAATTTTCTTTTAGATGTCAGTGAAACAACAATATATTTTTTTGTTTTTAATTGATCAATGATAGCTCTTTGATATGTAATTGTTCTAAAAATACCATTTTCAGATTGAGGATCATATGTTCCTGTAAAAATGATAGCGATACTATTACTATCAAAAGTTGGGAATTCCGCTTTAATTTGTGTTAACTTCGTAATTTTCTTTTCAGTTCCCTTTTGATCTCTTGTAAAGGTATGCGTTTTCTTTTCACTATTGTATTTCAGTTTTCCTGTTATTCCACTGATTTCAACAGTTGTAAAGTTATTTCCTGTTCCTTTTAATGCATCAACTTTATCTTGATCTTTATCATAAAGTGAGATATTAACAGGAGTTGTATCACTAGGAATGGTGATATTGTTGACATAAACTTTTGTTTTACCCATTCTTATAGATATATCAATACTTTGATCTTGTGCCCCACCAAATTTATTAACAGAAAACCCTGTTAAAGATGATAAGGCAGTTGGATAAGAAGCTGATTGTGATCCCAGTGTTAAACTATCACCAATACAATAAATAATAGGTGAATGATTGGACACCGTTGAAGTTGTTTGTGATGAATTATTTTGTTGCTGGAGTTCTTGGTATTTTTGACTTTCTTTTCGCAGTGTAAGTGTGTCATATCCTATCATGGTAAAAATAATACAAAGCAGTAGGACAACAATAAGTGGAAAAGATATTTTTTTCATATTAATAGTAGTAATAAGAGTAGCTTCCAGATCCGCTATCAGATTTTGTTAGCACACTACCAAGTACATTTACATTATTTCTTTGTAACAGATTTACACAGTTAGCGGCATCTTTACGATTTGTATCTTGGGCAGAAATAACAAAAAGTGTTCCATCTACTGCATTACCAACAGGAATTGCATCTGATATTGTTCCTACAGGCGCACAGTCAACGATAATAAAGTCAAAGTTTTGTTTTAAAACATCCATATACTCTTTAAAAACATCTGAACCAAGTATTTCTGAAGGATTAGGAACATGGACACCACCAGTAAGAATTGATAATGTTCCTAAAAAACTTGGATCACTTTTCTTTTGAATAAAATCTGGATTGTAACGGTGTGTTTTTCCAAACTCAATCAATGCATCTGTTAAACCTTGCTGGTTTGACATCTTCATATATCTATGTAACATTGTCTTTCTTAAATCGCAGTCAACAAGTAAAACTCTTTGATATTTTGTTGCAAAAATAAAAGCTAAGTTCATAGATGTTGTTGTTTTTGCTTCACCAGGTTGTGTTGATGTGATGGAAATTGATTTTATTTCTTTTCCAACTGTTGAGAATTCAATATTTGTTCGAATATGTCTAAATATTTCAGTATAATCAAATTGATTATGCTTTTTGGATTTATCAAGAATATTTAATGTTTTTCTTGATCTATGTTTCTTTTGTACCATTTCTTATCTCCTTGTAAATAATTTTTTGAAAAAAGATTTTTTAACTTCAATATCTTCAACGGCTTCATTTTGAAGAATATGTAAAGGATTATCAAACATTAATGTTTTCAGGATATGATAATCATATTGTTTTGATAAAACATCATATGCCTCTTGCATACGTGGAATACGGTGCCCTTCACAGCGATGTGTATCTGTCGCAATGACATGCACCAATCCCTCATCAATCAATCGATAAGCATTATTTTTAACGGTCTTTCCATGAACACCCAATAAGCTTGATGTATTGACTTGAATAACATAACCACTCTCAATAAAATCCTGAACTCTTTCAATATCGACTTCATCTTTAAAATATCTTTCTACATGAGCAACAATAGGCGTCAAACCACGCACTTCAATTTCATAAAGATAATCTTCTACTTCATCATGACTTCCTAATTCTTTTCTGACATCAAATTCAGCTAATAAATATGATGTACCTTCAAAAGGAATAAATAAATCATTTTGAAGAGCCTGGATACAATCATGATTTAAAAACAATTCACAACCTTGATAAACTGTTATATTGTTTTTTAAAGCAAGTTCTTTGAGTTCGTTTATACGATCTTTGATATGTTTTATATCTTCTAAGGTATGAGAACCTGGGATGACATGTGGTGTTGCAACAATAGTTGTAATATTGTTTTGTTTGGCTACATGAAGAGCTTTAATGGCATCTTCTTGAGTTGGCATACCATCATCTATATCCCATGCATAATGTCCATGAATATCAATAAACTGCATAATACTAATCCTCAAAATATGGAATAGAACCTAAACAAGGAATGCCTAAATATTTTTCAGCTTCTTCTTTGTTGTGAACATGAGTATCTAACATGAATCTAATGAATAGATAGCCAACACTTAGAAAAGCACCTAATAAAGCACCAATTGCTAAATTCATTTTTAAACTTGGAGAAACAGGTGCTTCAGCAAGTACGGCTTGATCAACAGTTGTAATATTATTGATATTTAATGTTTCTTTTGCTTCTTTTTTGAATACAGCAACCATTTGATCAACAATTTTCTTACTTAATTCAGGATCATTTGTTTTAGCAGTAATAGAAATAATTTGGGTATTTGTTTCATTAGAAATGGTTACAAAACTATTCACTTGAGGTTGTGTTAAATCTAACTTTTCTGCAACTTGTGTCTGAATATTATTTCCTTTTAATAATTCAACATAGTTATTAACCATTAAATTGTTGGCATTAATTTGTGTGTAATCAACAACTCCTTCAGTGACTTCAGGTTTTGGATAAATACGTGCTGTTGATTCGTATTTTTTGCTTATAAAGAATATTGTGATAACCCCCGCAATGATGGCGCAAACTAAAATAGAAATGATAATTAATTTATATCTTGATTTGAGTAATTGAAACAATTCACCTAAATTAATCTCAATTTCTTCTTCATTTTGTACTATTTCGTTATCAGTCATATGGACCTCCTTAATGTATTTATAAATCTGTTAGAAATATCATAAATTAGTCATATCGACTTGAATTTTGTATAAAAACAAGTTATGATATGCATGATAAAAATGTATTTCTTAGTGTATTATGCTTTAAAGAGGGAAAAAAATCAAGGTTTATCCTCTATTTTAGCAGAAATATCTCTAAAATTTTAGATGAGTTATTAGGAAAGGGAGTAAAAAAATGAAAAAATTCGAGGGGGGGGGGTCTAAAAATGAACAGTATTAAAGATAGAAGGCAACTTTTTATGAGAAGATTCATTTTAGTGTTAATTGATGCTATCAGTGTTGTTGTTGCTTTCTACGGTGCACTAGCCCTCTACTTTAATGGACCAATTGAGTCAAGATTTATCCAGGGGTCGTTACCACTAGCAATGGTATTGCTTGCTGTCAGTCTTGGCTTATTTGCTGTTATGAAACTTTATTCAAGTTTATGGCAATTTGCGTCTATCACTGAATTGATGAATATTGTTATTGCAACTGCTTCTAGTACAATTGTCAATATACTGATTTGTGAATTGAGTGGATTTAATCCCCCTGAAAGTACATACTTTATTTATTTTATGATTGTGACAATGATTACTGGGGGAACTCGATTTGGTTATCGTTTCTTAAGGTTATATGCCAGTCGTCATCATTGGTTTGGGCGAAGTGATACACCTAAGTCACGTGTTATGGTCATTGGAGCTGGTTCGGCTGGTGAAAAGATTTTAAGAGAAATATTAGTGTCTTCTCGATTGAATAGAGAAATTATTTGTTTTATTGATGATGATCCTAATAAAATGTCAAGATCTATTCATGGTGTTCCAGTTGTAGGAAATCGTTATTCTATTATTGAAAATGTTCAAAAATATAAAATAGATGAGATTTTTGTAGCATTACCATCAATTGATGATAAGCAAGTTTCTGAAATTCTTAATATTTGTAAGGAAACAAAATGTAAATTGAAGAAATTACCAGGTATGTATCAATTTATTTCAGGTGAAATTATCTTAAATAAATTAAAAGATGTAGAGATTCAGGATTTACTTGGGAGAGATCCAATTCGTGTGAATCTAGATGAAATTATGTCTTATGTAAGAGATAGAGTTATCATGGTAACTGGTGGTGGCGGTTCTATTGGTAGTGAGTTGTGTAGACAAATTGCAGAAAGAGGACCAAGACAATTAATTATTGTAGATATCTATGAAAATAATGCTTATGATATTCAATTAGAATTAAAGCGAAAATACCCTAAGCTGGATTTGGAAGTCATGATTGCTTCAGTTAGAGATAGTAATAAGGTGAATGAATTGTTTGCTCAGTTCCATCCAGATATTGTCTATCATGCTGCGGCTCACAAGCATGTTCCTTTGATGGAAGATGCACCACATGAAGCTATTAAGAATAATGTATTTGGAACATTAAATGTGGTTAGAGCATGTGATCGTTATTCAGTTAAGAAATTTATTTTGATTTCGACTGATAAAGCAGTCAATCCAACAAATATTATGGGAGCATCTAAGCGTCTTTGTGAAATGGTTGTTCAAACCTATGATAAATTATCAAAGACTGAATATGTTGCAGTCAGATTTGGAAATGTATTAGGATCTAATGGATCAGTTATTCCACTTTTTAAAAAGCAGATTCAAAATGGGGGACCAGTCACTGTAACCCATCCAGATATTATTAGATATTTTATGACAATCCCTGAAGCAGTTTCACTTGTTTTACAAGCTGGAGCGTATGCTAAAGGTGGCGAAATCTTTATTTTAGATATGGGTGAGCCTGTAAAAATTGTTGATATGGCTAGAAATTTAATAAAGCTTTCTGGTTATGAACCAGATGTTGATATTAAAATAGAGTTTACAGGATTAAGACCTGGAGAAAAACTTTATGAAGAGATGTTAATGAAAGAAGAAGGATTACGCACAACTCCTAATAAGCTGATTCATATAGGACAACCTATTGATATTAATACAGATCAATTTTTAAAAGAACTTGATGATTTGTATCAAATAGCGTATGATGAAGCAAGTGATATGAGAAGTGCAGTGAAACATCTTGTTCCAACATATCATTATGAAAAAGAAAAACAAGGTGTGAAAAGAAAAGTAAAAGAACAAGCTGAAGAATCAGTACTTGTTTAGTAAAAATGAAAAAGAATTGACCTTGAGTAATCGTCGCGTGGTCGCGTTGCTCAAGCAATTTGTTATAATCAAACTGAGTCGAAGTATGCCTGGATTTATATTTCGATGGGCGAAGCATATCCAAATGGAGGAATGAACGTGTATGACAATTGGTATGCCGTACAAGTAAAATGCGGTAGAGAAGATAAAATTGTAAGAGCTTGTGAGATCATTGTTGATCAGCATGCTTTAAATGAATGCTTTATTCCTAGATGTAGAAGAATGAGGAAAATAAGAGGTCAATGGTATAATGTTGAAGAGATTCTTTTTAAAGGCTATGTCTTTATGATTACTGATCATATTGATGCTTTATTTAATGAGTTGAAGAAAATTCCAGATTTAACAAAGTTGTTAGGTAATGATGGAAAAAACATTTATCCCATATATAAAGAAGAAGCGATGTTTTTGACAAGGTTTGGTGGTAATGAACATGTTGTTGAAATTTCTAGTGGTTATATTGAAGGAGATATGATACGTATTACTCATGGACCTTTGATGGGGCAAGAAGGAAATATTGTAAAGATTGATAGGCATAAGCGAGTCGCTTATGTAGATGTTTCTTTGTTTGGACAAGTGACAACTGTTCAGGTTGGACTTGAAATTATTAGTAAAACTTGATGAGTTATATTGAAAGTTCATAGTGAAAGCTATGGCTTTTTTTATATATAAAAATAAAGATTTAAAGGGGGAATTGTCATGAATAAAATTTGTATCCCATTTTCACCACCTGATATGGGTGATAATGAGATAAATGAAGTTATAGGAACTTTAAAATCAGGATGGATTACAACTGGTCCTAAAGTCAAGGAATTCGAAAAGGAAATTGCTCAGTTCTGTCATACATCTCAAGCAGTATGTCTCAATAGTGCAACTGCCTGCATGGAAATGACTTTAAGACTGTTAGGTGTTGGCCCTGGTGATGAAGTCATTACATCTGCCTATACATATACTGCATCTTGCAGTGTTATCTGTCATGTTGGGGCAACGCCTGTTTTGGTTGATGTCAGCAAGGGTTCCTATGAAATGGATTATGATCAGCTGGCAGATAAGATAACGGATAGGACAAAGGTTATCATTCCCGTTGATTTGGCTGGTATCATGTGTGATTATGATAGAATATTTGAAGTTGTTGAAGCAAGGAAAGACTTGTTTCATCCATCAAATCAGCTTCAGAAAGTATTTGGAAGAATTATTGTGATGGCAGATGCAGCTCATGCATTTGGAGCAGAAAGAAATAGAAAGATGTGTGGTGAGGTCGCAGACTTCACTTCTTTTAGTTTCCACGCAGTAAAGAACCTAACAACTGCAGAAGGCGGAGCAGTTGTTTGGAGAGATATACCTGATATTGATAATGAATGGATATATCATCAGTATCAGCTGTTATCATTGCATGGTCAAACAAAGGATGCGCTTAATAAGACAAAGCTAGGAGCATGGGAATACGATATCATGTCACCATCCTATAAATGTAATATGACAGATATTATGGCAGGCATAGGATTGGCACAGTTTGAGAGATATCCAGAACTATTAAGACGAAGAAAAGAGATTATATCTCAATATGATGTGGCATTTAAGCCATTGGGTATAGAGGTACTCAATCATTATAGCGATGATCATCAATCAAGTGGACACCTGTATCTTACAAGAATTCCAGGATTAAATCCAGAACAGAGAAATCATATTATAGAGAAGATGGCAGAGAAAGGCATAGCATGTAATGTACATTACAAGCCATTGCCATTATTAACAGCATATAAGAATCTTGGATTTGATATTAAGGACTATCCAAATGCCTATGACATGTATAAGAATGAGATTACATTGCCACTTCATACACATCTAAGCAATGAGGATGTAGAGTATATTATCCAGAACTTTAAGGAGATTCTTTCATGCTTCTAAAGCCATGGGATGAATTACCTGAATATATGCAGACTGAAGAGGTCAGACCATACTATGAAAGTCTCAGGAGAAAGAAAGCGCAATTAGTATTAAAACGATTATTTGATATTGTGGTTTCTTTCATACTGATTATTCTCCTGTCACCATTGATTCTCTTATTTTCTATATGGATTAAAGCGGATTCAAAAGGACCAGTATTCTATAGACAGGAAAGAGTGACGCAGTATGGAAGAGTCTTTAGAATATATAAGTTTAGAACAATGGTAAGCAATGCTGATCAGATAGGCAATCTTGTGACATCAAAAAATGATTCGAGGATTACAGGTGTGGGTGAAAAGATAAGGAAGTATAGGATAGATGAGATACCACAACTTTTCAATGTCTTTCTAGGTGATATGAGCTTTGTTGGGACAAGACCGGAAGTCAGGAAATATGTAGAGCAGTATACAAATGAAATGTATGCGACATTATTATTGCCAGCAGGAGTAACTTCACTAGCCAGCATAGAGTTTAAGGACGAAGATGAGATTATTGAGAGATATGTAAGTCAGGGAAGAGAGACAAATGAAGTATATATCAATGAAGTATTGCCACTAAAGATGAAATACAATCTAGAGGCAATGACTTCTTTTTATTTTATAAAGGAAATCAGTGTAATGATAAACACTGTTGTGAGAGTGTAGGTGGAATTTTTGAAGAAGGTATTGGTATTAGCTAATTTTGATGATTTTTATAATACTCGTAAAGAAGTTATAGAAGAATTAATAAAAGAATATGAAGTAAATATTTGCTATCCATATGGTCCTAATGTTGATAAATTTAAGAGAATGGGATGTAAATATACAGATATTCAAATTGATAGAAGAGGAACAAATATTTTAAACGATATAAAATTATTAAGAAATTATAAAAGAATTTTATTGAATTATAAACCAGATATTGTATTGACATATAGTATTAAACCTAATGTATATGGTGGATATTGTTGTGCTAAGTATGGGATTCCATATCTTGCAAATATTACAGGATTAGGAACAGCGTTAGAAAATCCAGGATTACTTCAAAAATTAGCAATTATAATGCATAAGCTAGGGTTAAGAAAAGCAAATACGATTTTTGTACAAAATGAAGAAAATAGAGATTTTTTTATGGAAAAAAATATTTATTCTAACAAATTATGTTTAATACCTGGATCGGGAGTTAATACTGCTGAATTTAATTATTTAGAATATCCAACTGGTAATGAAAAACATTTTTTATATATAGCAAGAGTAATGAAAGAAAAAGGAATCGATCAATATTTAGAAGCTGCTAAATTTATAAAAAAAAGATATCCAAACACTTTTTTTCATATTTTAGGATTCTGTGAGGAGGATTATAAATCTAAACTTAAATTATTAGAAGATGAAGGGATTATTCAATATCATGGATTAGTGAATGATGTAAGGAAGTTTCATAAAATCAGTTGTTGTACTATTCATCCATCTTATTATCCAGAAGGAATGTCTAATGTACTATTAGAAGCGGCATCTTGTGGAAGGCCTGTTATAACAACAAATAGAAGTGGCTGTAAAGAAATTGTTGAAGATAATGTAACAGGATTTATTTTTAAAAAAATGGATTCAAATGATTTAATTAATAAAATTCAGTTTTTTTTATCTAAGACTTATTTTCAGCAAAAGGAAATGGGTGTACTAGCTAGAAAGTATGTAGTAGATAATTTTGAAAGAAAAAAAGTAATTAAAATTTACATGGATATGATTAGGGAAAATATATTATGAAATCAGAAAATTATATTTTGATAACTGTGTTAGATAGCATATCAGAGACTAGCATGCCTCTAAATGAATTTGTCATTTATAGGCAAGAACATTATCAATCATCAAAACAAATTATTATTATATGTGATAAAGAAGGAGAGAGTACAGTACAAATACCTAGTAATATTGAATGTATATATGTAAATAGAAATACTAAATATATGAATAAAGTTATGAATGATATTTTAGCTCAATATCAATATAATATTATTGTTCATCTGCATCAATTAAGATCTGCTATCCTTTTTTATAAAGCAACATTTAGGATAAGGAGAAAGTTAAAAATAGTTTTTACAGTACACAGCACATTCCAAATGAGGAGCATAAAATATAAGTTATCTAGTATGTTATGTGCATTGTTATCAAATGTAACAATTTGTGTGAGTAATTCTTCATATTATTATTATTCTAATATTATAAAAAAAATCAAGAAAGAAAAAATATATGTTATTCAAAATGGAGTTGATACAGAAAGAATTGATAATATAGTTTTGAATTTAGGAGAAAAACAAGCAAATGAAATACCTTTAATTGTTAATGTTGGTAGAATTATACCGCTAAAAAATCAACAATTATTAGTGAAAATATTTCCTAAATTAAATAAATGTAAAGTAGTACTTGTTGGTTCAGAGAATGATAATTATCAAGTACAAAAAATGATTTTAGATCTAGGATTACAAGATAAAATTATTATAACTGGATTGATACCAAGAAAAGATGTTTTTTTATTATTGAAGCAGGCTGATCTATTTATTTCTACTTCTAAAATTGAAGGATTGCCAATAAGTGTATTAGAGGCAATGTATGTAGGATTACCAGTTATTTTATCGGATATTTTACCACATCAAGAAATATTTAATGGTCAAGACAATAATGATCTCCTACCTTTAAATGATGAAATTTTATGGATAAATAAAATAAATATGTATTTATCATTAACTAAACAAGAAATGTTAAAAAGAGGTCAGCAAAATAAACAAATAGCGCTAAAATATTTTTCACTTAAAGTCATGCATGAAGAATATAATAAATTATATTTAAAATTAATTAAAAAATGATGGAGGATCTATGCTAGAATCAATTAAGAAAATGTTAAATAATTTTGAAAAATATGATATACAATATTGTCATTGGAAAAGTAATGAACATATTGATGAAGCTTTAGAAGGAGATACAGATTTAGATATATTATTTTCATCAAATCAGCGAATATTACTCGAAAAGGTATTGGCAGAATCAGGATTAAAAAGATTTAGAGCAACACCACTTATGCAGTATAATTCTATAGAGGATTATATAGGATTAGATTATAAAACAGGAAAAATCTGGCATTTACATTTGCATTATCGATTGAGTTTAGGTGAAAAACATCTCAAAGGTTATACATTTCCCTGGGACAAAGATATTCTTGAAAGAAAAGAACTGTATGATAATAAAATATATTGCTCAAATCCATCAGATGAATTCTTACTTCTTTTAATAAGAATTTCACTAAAATTGCGTTGGAGAGATTTTAATAGAAAGATATGTAGTGATGATATATGTGAAATAAAATGGCTAAGAGAAAAAACATCCAATAAAGATGTTATAAATAAATCAAAATTATATCTTGATGAGAAGACTGTTAGAGAGATAAAAAAAATTTTAGTTACAGATATAAAACGATATAGACAATTTTTCAAATTACAAAAATCTTTGAGAAAAAATTTAAAAAATTTCACAGGATATACAAGAAAGTCTTCTTATTTTACAAGAAGTAAAAGAGAAATATTTTGGTTTTATGGTGGGATTCAAAGACGTTTAGGGTTGAATTCAGTCACTCCAACTAGAAGAATATCTCCAAAAGGAGGTGTGGTAGTTGTATTGTTAGGATGCGATGGTGCTGGTAAATCTACAACATTAAAAAATATAAAAAAGGAATTTAGTAAAAAAATAGATGTATATTGTGAGTATTTAGGTAGTGGTGATGGAAGAAGCATGTTGATAAGGAAGCCAATGAAATTAATAGCTAAAAAGATAGGGGGAAAAGGAGTAGGTACTTCTATAGACGATCAAACAAATGGAAAGCGTAAAAAAATTTTAAAACGAAATCTTTATCATTTATCGAGAATAATTTGGGCAATAACACTTGCATATGAGAAGAAAAAGAAATATAGGAAGATTAATAAAGCTAGAAATAATGGAATGTTAGTTCTAGTTGATAGATACCCTCAAACAGAATTTTCAAATTTTAGTGATGGACCTTTACTGAGCAGATATTTAAAAAAAGAAGGTATTATGAAAAAAATTGCCTTATGGGAATTAACTATCTATCAAGAATTTTACAAGAATCCACCTGAATTATTAGTGAAATTGGTAGTTCCTGTTGAATTAGCAATACAAAGAAAACCAGAAATGACAAGAAAAGAAATTGAAAATAAAACTAATGCTATAAAACAGATGAATTTTAATACGAATGAAATAATAATAGATACTTCAAAAGAAATGTTAGAAACAAAAAAAGAAGTGATGTCATGTATATGGGATTATATCTAGGAATAAAACAAGGAAATTAGAAGAATGATCAATAGAAAAACAAATGTAAAAGTTATAGAATTATTTGGCTTCCCTGGTAGTGGGAAAAGTACTATTTCTAATAAATTAGTGGAAAATTTAAAAGCTAATAATATTATAGTAGTTGCACCAAAAAGAACAATAGACAAAGAACTTAATAGTTTTAATAGATATTTTATTAAAATTATATTTTCATTAAAAGCACTTTTGATTTTTAATATACAACTTAGATTTTTAATATATAAAATAATAAAAATGAATAACGGTATCACATTATTTAAACAGTTAATAAATGTATTATATACATTATCATTTTATAATCAAAAGGATTTAATTGTTTTAGATGAAGGTATTATCCAAGCGCTTGTTTCAGCTTCGTATTGTCAACCAGATTCTGATGTAATTGAATTATTAAATTGTCTTCCTCAGTTGGTAAAAGAACAATCTATATTTATATATGTTGAAATAGATAAAGATATATGTATTCAAAGAATACAAAATAGAGAAGATGGTAAATCTAGATTGGATAAAATTAATGATCCAATTAAAATTAAAGAGCAATTAGAGCACATTGACCAGCAATTTAAAAAAATTCAAAAAAATATTGAATATTGTAGTATTGATAATTCATTTCAGTTAGCAGAGAATGAAATAAAAATATTATTAGAATTTTGTATAAGTAAATTATAGAGGAGGTTGAGAATGGAGTTAGTATTCAATAAAAAATATATCTATTTGTTATTTTTGTATTATTTAATAATAACACTAATATCAATTGTGTTATTAATTTTTTTTAAAACTGTAAATATATTGTTAGTTAGTATATCATTCTATGTGTTTGGTAGTTTTATTTTTCTTGATTATGTACAAAATAAGAAAATAATTACTATAGGTATTTTATTCAATGTATTTGGATTACTATATACAAATTATTATTTATTGGAAAATCTTCAAAATGTTTATATAATCACAGATTCAATTATTAAAGCATTTTTACTTTCGAACCTATCTATGTTATTTTTTAATATTGGTTATTTTTTAATTCCATATAAAAAATCATATATCAAAATTTCTTCTGTCAATGAAAAAAGGATATTATATGGTCTAGTAATGATGTTTTTGGTTGCTTTATTTATTGAATATTATGTTATTTTTATTAAAATAGGATTATTTGTTTTTTTTCATGCTAATAGAAGCCAACAATCTTTATTAATTGGGAATTACAGTTCACTAACTTTTTATAAAAGTTTTTTTTCTATTGTCCAAATGTGTTCACTTTATTTTTATATTAATAATAAGAATAAAAAATTTTTATATTTATTTATTATAAGTTTGATGATTAATATTTTTAATTGTTATGTATCTGTTTCAAGAGCTGAAATTTTTTCTTTTATTTTACCTACTATATATATCCTTTATTATTTTAAATTAATAAAAACTAAACAAGTTATTATTTCAGCCATTTGTGTTTTTGTATTGTTTGGTGCATGGAAAAGTTTAGTATGGAATCTCAAAGAAAATAAAAATATAAGCAAGGAAAATATAAATGTATCTTTTGATAGTGAATTTAATACATGGTACAGTATATCAGATAATATTTTATTATCTGATTATTCTTACTTATATGGAAAATCATATATTGATACAGTATATAATTTGATTGTTCCTATAACTCATACTGAACCACTTTCTAGGTGGTATTTAAAGATTTATGAACCTAATATATATTCTAGAGGAGGAGGAAGGGGATTTTCAGGTGTTATAGAAGCATACCTAAATTTTGGAGTTTTTGGAAATATATTTATTTACACATTATATGGTATTTTATTTAAAAAATTATCTAATATTGATTCAGAATTGAAACTAATAATTTTTCTTATTTTATTAGGTTCAATTTATCAACTTTTTAGGTCAGAATCATATTCATTATGGAAAACAATGTATTGGTTTGAAATTTTACCAACATTAATTTTATTTAGGTTTTCAAAAAGGAGAAAGCAATGAATATAAGTAAAATTTTTAAAGGTACTCTTATTGTGTCTTTAATGATATTTTTAGCAAAAATAGTATCATTTATTTCGGAAACAACTTTAGCATATAGTCTAGGAAGTAGTAGTGAAGCAGATATTTATTATACAATTATAGGTATACAGCAAATTATTTATCCTATGATAAGCATAGGGGTTTGGAAAATTTTTTTACCTGAATATAAAAAGAAACTTGTTTTGAAAAAAGAAAATGATGCTAATCAATATTCAGATAAAATTATTACTTTATTTATAATAATTTCTATTGTTTTTGTTATAC
This sequence comes from Candidatus Stoquefichus sp. SB1, assembly GCF_001244545.1. Lineage (NCBI taxonomy): Bacteria > Bacillati > Bacillota > Erysipelotrichia > Erysipelotrichales > Erysipelotrichaceae > Candidatus Stoquefichus > Candidatus Stoquefichus sp. SB1. Next base: position 600,737 of record NZ_LN852694.1, read on the forward strand.
TTTTAATTGTGTTTAGTAAATATGTTACTATATTTGTGGTTCCGGGTTTTGATAAAGTCAGTCAAAGTAAGGTTACAACTTTTCTTAGATTTACTTCACCAATGTATTTATTTTTATGCGTTTCTACAATTTATGGAGCAATGTTGCAATCAAGAAATAAATTTTTTGGAAGTCAAATAAGAGAAATTGTTGTACAAATTCCAACCATAATTGCTTCAATTTTTCTTTATAGAAAGTATGGTTTATATGTTTTAGGTTTATCTTTGATTGTGGGTTCTTTTTTAAGGTTTATTATTGAATTGCCTTTTGTGAATTGGAATTATAAATTTAAACCAAATATTAAATTTAAAGATAAGGATATCTTTATTTTTTTTAAAAGACTTCCTTCAGCATTATTAACAGCTAGTTTTACACAAATACATTCTTTAATTGATAAAATAGTTGCCTCAGGATTATCAGCTGGTTCAATTGCGTGTTTAAATTATGGTGTTAAAGTAAGTACTTTAATTTCTGGTTTATTTTCACAAGCCATTAATACAGCTGTTTATCCAACAATAGCTGGATTGATTGCTGAACAAAATTATAAAAATTTATCTAGCTTAATAAATATAGTTATAAATATTATCTGTTTTTTTATAATACCTGTTTCATTTGGATGTATTGTTTTTAATTATGAAATAGTTAATGTTCTTTTTGCTAGAGGTGCTTTTCAAGGTAAAGCTATATACACAACTGGATTAATATTGGCGGGATATTCAATAGGTTTGATTTTTACTGCATTAATAACCACTATAAATGATATATTATATTGTCATGGAAAAGCAAATATTACTATGAAAATTAGTATGTTCTCTTGTATTATGACTTTATTATTGGATTTAATTGTTGTAAATTTTTTGGGGGTATTTGGTCTAGCATTAGCTACATCTATTTCAAGTATGATAACTTTTTTTATTGCGTTAAAATTTTTAAATGTATGTTTAAAAATTAAACTTATCCATTTTGATAAAGAAATTATTAAAATTAGTTTTGCTTCTCTTTTTTCTGTTTTACTATCAAGAATATTGTTCTATTATATGTCTTCATGGAATAGTATAGTTAGTTTGTGTATATCAATTATTATAGCATTTATCCTATATTTATTTTTAATGATTATAATGAAATCTAATTTAATAAAAACTTTTATTTGCTTTTTGAGGGGAGAGAACAATGATTTTATTCAATTTAATAAAAAATGATTGGAAATTAAATTCAACCATTTCATCAATTATTTTACTGTTTTATCGAATTAAACATTCATTATATATGAACAAACATAATATCTTACTAAAAATTGTAATAATTATTGAATATATAATAATGATATTTTTAAATGTTGACGTACAGATTTCCTACAAAGCGGAATTAGGCAAAAATATAAGATTATTGCATAAAGGAACAGGTGTTGTTATTTCATCTAAGGCAAAAATTGGAGATAATTGCACTATTTTACATCAGGTTACAATAGGTATAAATGAAGCTAAAAAGAATCAAAATATTACTATTGGTAATAATTGTTTTCTAGGAACTGGAGCAAAAATTATCTCATGTAATGTATGTGATTATTGTAAAATAGGTGCAAATGCAGTTGTTATAAAAGATATATTGAATCCATCCATTGTTTATTGTTTAAATGAAGTTAAACAGATTGAAATTAATTCGATTAACAATTAAAGAAAATAATCATATTCATTAATTAATAGTAATGTTAAAAAATCTGATTATTAGAACAGTTTATTACAAAAATGCTTCTTAATTTATCAATAGATATCACAAAACATATAAGTAAAATATTAAATCAACAAATTATTAGATAATTGTTGATAGAAAACATAAGTATAAATAAAATCTATAATATTTTTTCAGATAGAGAAAGTATTAAATTATGAAACAAAAATGATAATAAGAGAAATTAGAAATAATATTGGGAGGGAAATAAATAGATGAAAATAGCAGTTGCAGGAACAGGTTATGTAGGGTTAAGCATCGCTACATTGCTCTCACAGCATCATTCAGTGATGGCTGTGGATATTATAGAAGAAAAAGTCAATATGATTAACAGTAAAAAGTCTCCAATTCATGATAAGGAAATTGAAGACTTTTTAAGTACAAAAAAATTAGATCTGGTGGCTACATTAGATGCAAAGAGAGCATATGAAGATGCTGAGTTTGTAGTCATTGCAGCTCCTACTAACTATGACTCAAAGAAGAATTTCTTTGATACCAGTGCAGTGGAGAATGTCATTGAAACAGTAATGGAAGTCAATTCAAGTGCCATTATGGTCATCAAGAGCACAATACCAGTAGGATATACTGAAAGTGTCAGAAAGAAATACAATACAGATAGAATCATCTTCAGTCCTGAGTTTCTGAGAGAATCAAAGGCACTGTATGATAACCTCTATCCATCAAGAATCATTGTAGGAACGGATATGAACAAAGAGTATCTTGTAGAAAGAGCCAATGCCTTTGCATCACTTCTTCAGGAAGGAGCAGTCAAAGAGAATGTAGATACACTGATTATGGGATTCACTGAAGCAGAGGCAGTGAAGCTGTTTGCTAATACATATCTGGCATTAAGAGTCTCATACTTCAATGAGCTTGATACCTATGCAGAGATGAAAGGACTGAATACTCAGGAAATCATCAACGGAGTATGTCTTGACCCAAGAATAGGGAGTCATTACAACAATCCATCATTCGGATATGGAGGATACTGTCTGCCAAAGGATACAAAGCAGCTGCTGGCGAATTATGATGATGTGCCACAGAATCTGATAGAGGCAATAGTGGAATCAAACAGAACAAGAAAGGACTTCATTGCAGAAAGAGTGCTGGAGACTGCTGGATATTATACAGCGTCAAGCCAGTATGAAGAGGACAGAGAGAAGCATGTCGTCATAGGAGTGTATAGACTGACAATGAAATCAAATTCAGATAACTTCAGACAGTCATCAATACAGGGAGTGATGAAACGTATCAAGGCGAAGGGAGCAGAAGTGATCATCTATGAGCCAACGCTGGAGAATGGAACAACCTTCTTTGGAAGCAGGATTGTCAATGATTTAGATAAGTTCAAAGAATTGTCTAATAGTATACTTGCTAATCGTTATGATGATTGTTTGGATGATGTAGAATATAAGGTTTATACAAGAGATCTGTTTAGAAGGGATTAAGGGGTATGTTGGATAAGAATATTAATTTAGAAGGTAAGACTGTATTTATTACAGGAGTTGCTGGGTTTATAGGAAGCAATCTTGTATTAGAATTACTGAATAGTATTAATGACATAAATATTGTTGGTATTGATAATATGAATGATTATTATGATGTTTCATTAAAGGAATATAGACTGCAGCAGATCAATGAATGCCTCAGGAAAGTAACTGGGACATTTGTTTTTATTAGGGATTCAATAGCAAACAAAGGTATCATAGATGAAATATTTAATAAATATAAGCCATCAGTGATTGTCAATCTGGCAGCACAGGCAGGAGTGAGATATTCGATAACGAATCCTGATGCATATATAGAAAGCAATATGATAGGTTTCTATAACATACTTGAAGCATGTCGTCATTCATATGATGATGGTAAAGAAGGTGTTCAACATCTTGTCTATGCATCATCATCAAGTGTCTATGGTTCCAATAAAAAGGTACCATATAGTACAGAAGATAAAGTAGATAATCCAGTAAGTTTATATGCAGCCACAAAGAAATCAAATGAACTGATGGCACATGCCTACAGCAAGCTATACAATATTCCATCAACAGGACTGAGATTCTTTACAGTGTATGGACCGGCAGGGAGACCGGATATGGCCTACTTTGGGTTTACAAACAAGCTAAGAAACAATGAGACAATCCAGATCTTCAACTATGGAAACTGTCGAAGAGACTTCACCTATATAGATGATATAGTAGAGGGAGTGAAGAGAGTGATGCAGGTAGCACCAGTGAAAATAAATGGAGAGGATGGACTGCCAATACCACCATATAAGGTATACAATATAGGGAACAGCCATCCAGAGAATCTGCTGGAGTTTGTAGATATCCTGCAGCAGGAGCTGATCAGTGCAGGAGTACTGCCAAAGGAATATGACTTTGAAAGCCATAAGGAACTGGTAGCCATGCAGCCGGGAGATGTACCAGTGACATATGCAGATACCTTACCATTAGAAAAAGACTTTGGATTCAAACCAGATACAAGTCTGAGAGAGGGATTAAGAAACTTTGCCAGATGGTATAAGGAATTTTATAAATAAGATAATGATTCATTTCAAGTACCTTTCGAGGTACTTTTTCTTTATGTTTGACGATTGCTTTATGCAATTATATAATAAAGTTGTAAAATGTTTCCATTATAAAAAGAAATTCCTCCTTTTTTTGCGTATATATAATAGGAGGGTAAATAATGGAAGCAGTTAAATTAGCACTTGATTATAAGGAAGACCTGTTTTTTAAATACTACTGTGGCAGTGAGCATCAGGATGCCTTTATATTCAGAAAGTTTCTGATAGAGAATATCACTCATCTGGATATGACGGATGCAAGAATCAGCAATACCGAACTGACAACCTTATCCAAGACTGACAAGAGAATCATCATGGATACCTTAATCACTAAGGATGGCTATCAGGTAGATATGGAGATGCAGAATACAATATTGAATTCCTTTCTCAGCAAAAGGTTTCAGTATTATGCATGTAAGAGCATTGTGATACAGCTGGCAGATGGAGAAAAGGATTATGGAAAGCTCAAGGAGTTCTATCTGATTATCTTCATCAATGAAGATAATGTTCATCTGATTAATCATGGAACCCTGAGATATGAGGATGGAAAGCAGATGAGAGACTGTGTGATACATATCTACTATGTGAATCTTAAAGCGATAAACAAAATAGCGAGACAAAGGAAACTAAGCGAGTTTGAAGCAGTGATCTATCTTATGGCAAACAATACAGTAGAAAACATTGAATATGAAGAAAAGGAAGGGATGATTCAATATATGGAAAGAAGCTATGAAATGTTTAAGGCAGATGGAGCATTAATTAGAGAGTTGCTGGAAGAAAGAGAAAAGGAGTTCTTTCATGCGATGGAGCTTAATGAAACAAGACAAGAAGGTGAAGAAAAAGGGAAGAGATATGGTATGGTTAATTTACTAAATACGCTTATTAAGATGAAATATGGTGAAGATGCTGAGAAATGGCTAAGTCAATGTAATGAACAAGAATTCATACAGATACTAGCTTTGGTTAATGATAATGTACCTTATGAAAGTTTAATCAAGCTGTATATGAAAGATTAAGAAAAAGGATTATAGCCTATTGTATAAGTAGACTATAATCCTTTTAAAGGTTGTATTGATTTTTAAAGGGATGAAAATAATTGGAATTTGGATTTATTTGTATATTTTCTTTAAATATGATAAAGTATGTATGTTTAGAAAGTGAGGGGTTTGATGAATAAATATATTGATTATTTAAAAAGTTCTATATGGGCAAAAATTACATTAGCTTTGTTAGGTATTATTGTTATATTGGGAATATATTGTTTTGTGCAATTATTTATTTATATACCAACAAATATAATGATTATTGCTATTGTTGTTTTCTTGATTTTAATGGGATTATTATGGTTGAGTCATTTTAAGGTTCCTAAAGTAAGTCTTGTATTAGAAGTGATTGTTTGTGCTTGCTTAATTGTTGGAGTGTTTGCAGTTAATAAAGTGACAACTTTTACTGGGAAGGTAACAGAGACAAATGAAGTAGAAACTGTTCAAATTGTTGCTTTAAAGGATTCTAAAATCACACGTGATGATGCATTTAATAAATTAACAATGGCTTATTTGCAAGAAGATGATACTGCATATACACGTTCATCTGAAATTCTTAAAGAGAATAATAAAACAGTTCAAAAAGAAATTCCATACAAGAGTATGGAAACAGCATATAATGATTTAAAAAATCAAAAAGTTGATTTATTAGTATTAACAAATCTAAGTAAAAGTGATTTATCATCAGTTGATGAAAATTATTCAGATCAGATTAAAGTTATTTTATCTAAAGATTATCCTTTTGATAGTGTCAAAGCAAAAAGTGTTAATATTGCTAAAGAGCCATTTACAATCTATTTCCAAGGTGCTGATTTATCATCAGGAGACAATATTAATTCTGTAGGAAGAGGCGATGTTAATATCTTATTAACAGTGAATCCGAATACAAAACAAGTCAATATGCAAGTTATTCCTAGAGATTTATTTGTTTATATTCCTTGTAAAGATGCAAGCAGTAAATTATCATACAGTGGTTGGTGGGGAGGTATTCAATCCTCAATTGCTAGTATTGAAAAAGCATTAGATGTTGAAATCAACTATTATGCGAAAATTAATTTTACTGGTTTAACTGATTTAGTAGATGCATTAGGTGGTGTAAAGGTTTATAGTCATTATACATATAATGCAGGTGGTTATAACTTTGTGAAAGGATATAATGATGTAGATGGTCCAAAAGCATTAATGTTTGCTAGAGCACGTAAAATGTTACCATTAAATGAAAGATCTCGTGGTTATCAGCAAATGGAATTAATTAAAGGAATCTTTACGAAGTTTGCTCAAGAACCAACATATAATCATGCTATGAGTGTTATTGATTCACTTGAAAATAATTTTACAACAAATCTTCCAAAAGAAGATTTTGTAAAAGCTTATCAAATAGTTTTAGACTTATTACCAAAATTACAAACAATGGAAAATCATTCTATTGAAGGTGAATATAAATGGCATAATGATGAAGTGAATTCTAATTATTTATACTATTTTTACCCTAATGATGGAGAGATAAAAGCTGTTAAAGAAAGAATTGATAATGTTTTAAATGGAAAATAGATTTGAAACTATATAAAATAATGAACTTATAAGACAAAATAAATATACATAGTATGTATCTTTGTTTTGTCTTTTTCTTGGTATTGAATGGGTTGGATAAATATTAAGAAAAAATTAAGAATTCATTTCTTGTGATTTTCTGTTGATAAGTTTATAATGCTATCAAATGGAGGCGATAAAAATGAATCCAAAAATAAAATTTCGTTTAAGAATTATAGCAATACTTACAACTCTTATATGGATGATAGTTATTTTTAGATTTTCAATGGATACAGGAACATCATCACATGAATTAAGTGATATGTGTGTACAAATATTCAATAAAGCAGTTTATCATTTTACTGGTAAAGATTTAACAATTTCTATTACTCCAGAACATTATGCTTTAATAGAACTTTTCTTTCGTAAACTTGCTCATATGAGTATCTACTTTGTATTGAGTATTAATGTTATGGTAGTCTTATTTACATTTAATATAAAAATGTCTTTACGTATGTTTATATCAGCCTTATTCTGTTTCTTATATGCATTAAGTGATGAATTTCATCAAATGTTTGTGGATGGAAGAGGAGCGAGCTTTACTGATTGCTTGATTGATACTTCAGGGGCATTATTAGGAATTATAGTAGCATTAGTCTTATATTGTATTCTCTATACAATAATGACAAAATATCAAAAACATAAAGGATTAATTCAAGGAGCTTATGCAAAATAAGCTCCTTTCATACAAAAATGGCTGTCAAATTGAGCTGGTTTTATATATAATAAAGTTATTGGGAGTAGGTGCTATATGAATCAATATTATAAAACTGGAGAATTTGCTAAAATGGCAAATCTTTCGATTAGAACTATTAGATATTATGATAAGATAGGCTTATTAAAACCATCTTTAATAGCGGATAATGGATATCGTTTGTATACTGATAAAGATTTTATTAAGTTACAAAAAATTCTTTCTTTAAAATATTTGGGATTTTCGTTAGATGATATTTTTTCAATGACTGTTAATGATAGTTATTTAACACTTCAAGAATCTTTAATCTTACAAAAGAAAATGATTGATCAAAAAATAGAACACTTACAAAACATCAAAGAGTCATTAGAACAGACAGAATTATTTATTAATAATTCACAAGCAGTTGACTGGAAAAAAATATTAGAAAACATTCAATTCAATACAATGGAAAAAGATTTGATTGAACAGTATAAGAATTCAGCCAATATTGATATACGCATTAAACTTCATGAAAAATATTCAGTTAATCCAATTCATTGGTTTCAATGGATGTTTTCAGAGTATCGTTTAAAATCAGATATGAAAGTACTAGAAATTGGATGTGGAAATGGAGAATTATGGCAAAGAAATAGATATCAAATTCCTTCTATTAATCTTATCTTATCTGATGTTTCACAAGGGATGTTAGATGATGCAAAAAATAATTTAAAAGGATTGGAAAATATTGATTATCAATGTTTTGATTGCCATCATATACCTTATGAAGATAACACTTTTGATATAGTTATAGCCAACCATGTTTTATTTTATGTGCAAGATATTCATATTGTTATTCGGGAAGTTTATCGGGTGTTAAAAACAGGGGGAATCTTCTATTGCAGTACATATGGAAGTAGGCATATGAAAGAGATCACTGATTTAGTTAAAGAGTATAATCCTAAGATTACATTATCTAATATTAAACTCTATGATGTATTTGGTTTAGAAAATGGTGCAGATATTTTAAAAGAATGTTTCAATCAGATTGAACTTCGTCATCATGATGATTATTTATTAGTAAAAAATCCTGATGATATTATCAATTATATATTGTCATGTCATGGAAATCAGAGTGAGTATATTTTAAAAGATTATCATTCTTTTAAAAATTACATGGATCGAAAAGTTCAAAAGGAAATGAAAATTACTAAAGATGCTGGAATGTTTATTTGTCAAAAATAAACATTCTTTTTATATTTGCTGTTATGATTTATAGATAGTCTGTGGATTATTTTTTTTAACGACAAATGTATGTATTAATGATATAATAATAAAAAAATATATATGGTGATTGATGAAATGTTAGAGTTATTAATGAATTTAGTAATTATATTTGAAAATTATTTTTTGAGTGGAATTTTTCAATATTTTTGTTTTCATAAAGTGAATCGAAAGTCACTTTTTATTTTGACAATTATTCTTACATTAGAAGTATGTATTTTAACATATTTTCAAATAAATCAAATAATACAGATGTCTTTTCTGATGATTACATTATTTGTATACGCATCATGCATTAATAAATCAAGTGTAAGACACAATGTGATATGTGTAGGCATGAATTTTTTGAATCTAATATTGAGTAAATGTTTTATAATGATGATTGCATCATTCTTTTTTCGTATAAACTTAAATAGTGCAGTAGAAAATTATAAGGTTCTTTTTTTTATGGCTTGTCTTAGTATACTTTTTTTGAGTATGGAATATTTTGGATTGGTATATTTTATGAAAATAAGAATGACATTATCTAAAAAATCTATTTTCATATTAGTAGCTTATCTAACATTGGTGTTTAGTACAATTTGTTATGTTTTTTATGAATTTATATATCATTACTTATCTTGGGAAATGTGCTGTTATTTAACAATAGCCTCTATTGTTATACTTTATTTAGCAGGATATTTGACAAATTCTCATTCTAAGTATTATGAAAAAATGATAGAACAGTCATTAAAATTAGAAGCAGAAGAATATAACATAAAATACATGGATTTAATCCATGAAAAAACAAAAGAGTACAACAAACTCCAACATGATTATAAGCATCACTTGAATGTATTAAGAAATATGGTGAAAGATAATTATTTTCAAGAAGCACAAACATATATTGATGATTTAGAAAAACAGAAAACATGTGATTTGATTTATGTAGATCATTCAATATTAAATTATTTATTAAATGATAAAAAAGTATATGCAAAAAGTCTAGGAATTGAAATAGAATGTTTGATTGTAGGAAAAATTGTTAATTTTATCAGTGATATAGATTATAGTATTTTATTAGGAAATTTATTAGATAATGCTATTGAGGAAACAAAATTGATAGGTAGTAAAATAATTGAATTATCTATTGAGTTTCATGAGGAACGTGTTATTTTTGAAGTTAAAAATCAGACACATTTAAAAAATAGTGAAAAAGAATTGAAAACGCATAAAAAAGATCATCATAAACATGGATTTGGATTAAAAAATATTGCTGATGTTGTCCATAAATATCGAGGACAGGATATTATTGAAATTAAAGATGGCTATTTTACGCATATGTGCATCTTTTATAGAATTGATTAACATGGAGCAATATTATGAGATGTTTAAGATTTATATGTATAGAAGATGATACAAGATTTGCAGAGATATTAAAAACAAAGGATTTTAAAATACCTATAATTCTTATATCAAATTATGATGATTATATATTTCAAACTGTTCATTTACAAATTTTTGATTTTATAATAAAATCTCGATTGAATGAAGAGATTATAGAAACACTTGATCATTTACAAGACTATTTAGAATATAAATCACAATCTATTTTTATTGAATATAATGGAAGTGCTTATCATATTTCTATAAATGATATTTTGTATATAGAAACATTAAGCCATCATACAATTATTCATTGTAAATAAGGAATGAATTATGAGATTTGGAGAAGTTATAATACAGTATTTAAAGAATCGTATACTTCTCTTATGAGAACACATAAATCATATGTTATTAATATGAACTATTGTTATAGAGTTGATAAAAACTTAGCTTATATAAAAGACACAAATTTTAAAATTCCAGTTAGTCAAAGAAATTATAAAAATGTTAGTAAAAAGTTTAGAGAAATAAATAGTATTCTTAAATGAAGGTTTAAATGCTTTCAATAGTGGTTGAATTGAAGAATGAATTTTTATATGTAGAGAGATATTTCGCTCTACTTTTTAAATTGATGATATTATTTTAGTGACTTGAATTTTTACTTGATTAAAAAATCAATATTATTTTAATTATAGTTTTATTGTGTTTGGGTAGAAAAATATATATAATATGGGTAGATAACAAGGGATATGATGTGGGAGGTATAATATATGTTAAAAAAAATAGTGATAATTGTAGCAATGATTGTTTCATTAATAACAATGAATTCAGTAAATGTTGAAGCAAAATCAACAAATCGTAATTCACAGGAGTTTGCTAATGTGGTTTTATTTGCACAATTTGTAGATGATAAAGATGATTTTTTTGCTAATACAGATAATAGAAAAACAATTATGGATATTTATAATGGGACAAATGGAAGATCATTTACAAATTATATAAAAACAATTTCATATAATCAATTTCAAGTTAAAAATATTTTTCCACAAGATAATGGAACAACAATAGATGCTTATCAATTATCAATGAGTGAAAATGATATTATGAATAAGGATTTAGATTCAGTCATTATAGATGAAATTATTAAAAATACACCCTCTATTTCAAATCAAGTTATAGATTATGATAATGATGGATATATTGATAATTTAACTATTGTTTTACGTGGTCGAGATAGTGAAGGGACACTTTCTCCTCATAGTACAACATATGCGGGTCTTTTAACATGGACGAATAAAAAAGTTTCTCATTATAATATGTTGAATACAAGTAGACTAATGGAAAGTGGTAATGAGCGTTCTGGATTAGTTGCTCATGAGTTTTTACATACTTTGGGTTATCCTGATCTTTATACAAACAATGGCGTTAATCATCCAGTTGGATCATGGGATATTATGGCTTCTGTTTCTCAATATGTAAGTTATCCTCTAGCCTATGAAAGAATGCATTTTTCTCAATGGTTATCAATTGATACAATTACAAAAAGTCAAAAATTAACATTAGATACGCAAGATAATAAAGATGGGAATCAAGCTTATATATTAAAATCTCCACTTAATGATAATGAATTGTTTGTGATTGAGTTGAGAAAGAAAACAGATTCTATTAGTAATGATACTATTGATTCTAAAGTAGGAGAATCAGGTATTATTGTTTATCGAGTAGATACAACAGTTACTGGCTTAAGTAATAAATATGGGAAAACAGGAATTTATGTTTTTAGACCTCAAGAAGGACAAAATGGATATACTCAAAAAGAAAGTGTGTGTGTTTTAAATGCTTCACTTTCTCAGGAGTCACAAAGGACTTCTATAGGTCAGGCAGATTTAAGTAAGACTTTATCTGATGGTGCTTTAACTTTTTCAGATGGATCCAATTCTGGTATTGTGATTAGTGAAGTATCAAGTTTTCAAGGAAATCAAATGTCTTGTCAGGTTTCTATTCCTGAAAATTCTTTGTTTGATACGTGGAACAATACACAATTTAATGACAGTGGAAGTATTTATAATGAAAAAAATTGTGCAATGACTTCAAATAATAATATGCAATATTTGATGACATATACAGATAATCAGTATTCATCATATCAATATAATGGAAATGAATGGAAAAAATTTGGAGATACATTTAAAGTTCAAAGTAGTTCAGATGTTCAATTATTTATGAGTGGGAATGATGTTTATTTTGCGTATACGCTTCATACAAGTGCATCAACTCAACTAATTGTAAGAAAATATGATCAGACATCAGATGCGTGGGATATCATAACAACTATTAATGGCACTGATGGTTCTTTTCAATGTTCAAGTATAAATGGAAAGATTTATATTGCTTATACTACATCAGGGAAAGCTAATTTAGGAATACTTGAGGCTAAACAGTTTAAAGTGTTGGGGACATATTTTAATGGATTTGGAGGACAACCTGAAGTCTGTGAAATGAATAATCAAATATATGTATCAATAAGAAATGCATCAGGTAATATTATTGAAATTTATCATTATAATAATGATAGTTCTTTCACAAATATATCTAATTCATTATTATCTTCAAATACATATGATATGCTTTCATTGGGAGATAAACTTTATGTTTCTTTAGGTGATTCACAGACCAGAATGGCTATCTATGATGGGACAAGATGGAAAATTGGTAAAGCTTCATCAATCAATAGCTTTTCTCCAAAATTAGCATTAGCACAAGGCCATCTTTATGTTCTTGTTACTCCAAATACAGATAATGGAAAAACGGAAGTTTTTCAATATGATTATGATAATGATTCATATATAAAAGAAGGAATAGATGTAGATAATGCAAGTAGTAGTTTGAATTTATCTTCTTCAGATAATTATTTATATTTGGCATATGTTGAATCATCACAAAAGCAAATTAGAGTAAAATCAAAGAAGATTAGTAATGAATTGTTATCATTAACAATTACTCCTCCAACTAAGATCAGTTATATACAAGGAGAAAATGTAAGTACAAATGGATTAAAAGTCACAGCTAATTATGTTAAAAATTCTAAAGTATTAACAAGTGATGATTATCAAATTACAGGTTTTGATACATCAACAATTGGTTCAAGAACTGCAACAATTAGTTTTGGTGGAAAAACAAATAATTTTAACTACACAGTAAGTGCTAAATCTTTAAATATAACTTCTCTTACGATAACAAAACAACCAACAAAGTTAACATATTATGTTGGCGATACAATCAATTTATCAGGCTTAGAAGTGACTGCTAATTATGATAATGGAACTAAGAAAGTTCTTAATTCTAATGAATATAAGGTTACAGGATTAGATACTTCGACCACTGGTACAAAGATAGCAACCATTACGTATAATCAAAAGTCTGTTACATTTAGTTATACTGTCAAGGCAGTGACACTGTCCTCACTTACAGTAACGAAACAACCTACAAAGTTAACATATTATGTTGGTGATACAATCAATTTATCAGGGTTAGAAGTGACTGCTAATTATGATAATGGAACTAAGAAAGTTCTTACATCCAATGAATATAAGGTTACAGGATTAGATACTTCGACCTCTGGCACAAAAACAGCAACCATTACATATAATCAAAAGACTGTTACGTTTAATTATGGTGTGAGTGTTAAACCAAATGAACCACCAGTGATCAGTGATGTCAAGGTGACAAAGAGTGCAGGAAAGTATACAGTCACAGCGAAAGTGACAGATGACTATGGACTTGATAGAGTTCTGTTTCCAACGTGGACAAAGAATAATGGACAGGATGATCTAATCTGGCATAAGGGAACAGTCAGTGGAAACATAGCAACATGCACAATAGATATGAAGGACCATAAATATGAAACGGGAGAATATATTACACATATCTATGCATATGATAAAGCAGGTAAAGAGACAGCAATCAATTTTGGAAATGTGGTTGTAGAGAATGCAGCACCAGTGATCAGTGATGTCAAGGTGACAAAGAGTGCAGGAAAGTATACAGTCACAGCGAAAGTCACAGACGACTATGGACTTGATAGAGTTCTGTTTCCAACGTGGACAAAGAATAATGGACAGGATGATCTAATCTGGCATAAGGGAACAGTCAGTGGAAACATAGCAACATGTACAATAGATATGAAGGACCATAAATATGAAACGGGAGAATATATTACACATATCTATGCATATGATAAAGCAGGTAAAGAGACAGCAATCAATTTTGGAAATGTGGTTGTAGAGAATGCAGCACCAGTGATCAGTGATGTCAAGGTGACAAAGAGTGCAGGAAAGTATACAGTCACAGCGAAAGTCACAGACGACTATGGACTTGATAGAGTTCTGTTTCCAACGTGGACAAAGAATAATGGACAGGATGATCTAATCTGGCATAAGGGAACAGTCAGTGGAAACATAGCAACATGTACAATAGATATGAAGGACCATAAATATGAAACGGGAGAATATATTACACATATCTATGCATATGATAAAGCAGGTAAAGAGACAGCAATCAATTTTGGAAATGTGGTTGTAGAGAATGCAGCACCTGAAATAAGTAGTATAACAATTACAAATGTTACTTCATCGGGGTATACTGTAAATTGTTATGTAACAGATGATTATGGTATGAATGTTGTCAAATTTCCTACTTGGACAGAAAACAATGGACAAGATGATTTAAAATGGGGTGAATCAAAAGTTATCAATGGTGTTGCAAGTTATCGAGTTAATATTAAGGATCATGGATATAATTATGGTAAATATATTACACATATCTATGCATATGATTTAGCTGGAAATTTTACTGCTACGAGCATTTATCAAGTTTTAGAAATGCCAAATTCTGCACCAGGATGGATGCAACAAAATGGACGCAAGTATTTGTTTGATAAAGATGGTAAATTAGTTGAAGGGGGAAAATACTTTGTTATTGATATATCAAAATGGCAAGGGAACATTGATTGGGATACAGTAATGAAGAAAAATTCAATAGATGCTGTTATATTAAGAGTGAGTCATGGTGACGAAACTACAGAGTCTAATGGAAAATGGCAAGATGAAAAGTTTGCTAGGAATATTGCTGCATTAAATCGGTTAGGTGTACCATATGGGATTTATCATTATAATACAGCTAAAAATACATCTCAAGCTGCACACCAAGCAGAATTAGCTCTATCTTTAATTAAATCTGCTGGTGCAAAACCTACATTACCGGTATATGCGGACATTGAAGAAGGTGGCAATGATCGTGACCAAGTTGCTATTGCTAAAGTATATTGTGAAGCATTTAAACGAGCAGGATATACTCCTGGAGTATATGCAAATTTAAATTACTGGAAAAATTATTTAAAATACGATTCATCATTGAATAATTATGCAAAATGGATTGCTAATTATGGATTGAACAACGGATTACCTAGAAGTGATTGGAGACCTGATGATTCTTTCAAAATGTGGCAGTATAGTTCAAAGGGATCAATTTATGGTTATCAAGGAAATGTTGATGTGAATGTAATGTTTGAATAAAAAAATATTGACCATGACGTTACGTCATGGTTTATTCTTTGGATATAGACAATATTTGGAGGATGTTATTATGAAAGGAATTATTTTAGCAGGTGGAAGTGGGACACGTTTATACCCCTTAACACAGGTCACAAGTAAGCAATTGTTACCAATTTATGACAAACCAATGATTTATTATCCATTGAGTATTTTAATGAATGCTGGTATTCAGGATATTTTAATTATTTCTACGCCTGATGATACACCAAGATTTCAAGAATTATTGAAAGATGGACATCAATTTGGAATCAATTTACAATATAAAGTTCAACCATCACCTGATGGATTGGCACAGGCTTTTATTTTAGGTGAAGAGTTTATTGATGGAGATAGTTGTGCTATGATCTTAGGTGATAATATTTTCCATGGACATGGTTTAACAAAGCGTTTAAGAGATGC
The DNA here is from genome assembly GCF_001244545.1 of Candidatus Stoquefichus sp. SB1. NCBI lineage: Bacteria > Bacillati > Bacillota > Erysipelotrichia > Erysipelotrichales > Erysipelotrichaceae > Candidatus Stoquefichus > Candidatus Stoquefichus sp. SB1. The sequence goes on from NZ_LN852694.1 coordinate 617,036, forward strand.
AGCGAAAAAAGAAAAAGGCGCAACTGTTTTTGGGTATTATGTAGATGATCCTGAAAGATTTGGAGTTGTTGAGTTCAATGAGGAAGGTAAAGCAATTTCAATAGAAGAAAAACCTGAAAAGCCTAAATCAAATTATGCAGTGACAGGACTATATTTTTATGATAATAAAGTGGTAGAGTACGCAAAAAGTATTCAACCAAGTGATAGAGGTGAATTAGAGATTACTGATTTAAATCGTATTTATTTAGAAAATGGTGATTTAGAAGTGACTCTATTAGGACAAGGGTTTACTTGGTTGGATACAGGAACACATGAATCTTTAGTAGATGCAACGAATTTTGTGAAAACAGTTGAAACACATTCTAATCGAAAGATTGCATGTTTAGAGGAAATCGCTTATGATAATAAGTGGATTTCAAAAGATGAACTTTTACAAGCTTGCGAGTTATATAAGAAAAACCAATATGGGAAGTATTTAAAAGATGTTTTAGAAGGGAAGTATATTGATTAATGAAAGTAACTGAAACAAAGATACCAGGTGTATTGATTATTGATATTGATGTCAATGGAGATCATAGAGGATATTTCTGTGAAACATATTCAAAACCAAAATATGAAAAATTAGGTATAACAGTTGATTTTGTTCAAGATAATATGTCATTTAGTGCACAAAAAGGAACATTAAGAGGATTACATTGGCAAAATCCGCCATATGCACAATCTAAACTTGTTTCTTGTACAAAAGGGAAAGTGATTGATGTGGCTGTAGATATCAGAAAAGGAAGCCCAACTTATGGAGAATGGGTTTCAGTAGAATTGAGTGCAGAAAATCACAGACAGTTTTTTATTCCACAAGGCTTTGCTCATGGATTTTTAACTTTAACAGATGATGTAGAGTTTAGATATAAAGTGGATAATGTTTATAATAAAGAATCTGAAGGTGGAATGCGTTATGATGATCCAACAGTTAATGTTGACTGGGGTGGATTGTTAAACGGTATTGAACCTGTTTTAAGTGAAAAAGATATGACAGGACCTACTTTAGAAGAATCAGATAATCAGTTTGTATATGGAGGAGAATAATCAATGAAGATTTTAGTAACAGGTGGTGCAGGATTTATTGGTGGGAATTTTGTTCATTATATGGTGAATAAATATCCTGAAGATATGATTGTGAATTTAGATTTGTTAACTTATGCTGGAAATTTAGAAACATGTCAACCAGTTGAAGGAAAACCTAATTATAAGTTTGTAAAAGGTGATATTGCTGATAGAAAGTTTATCTTTGATTTGTTTGAAAAAGAAAAATTTGATGTTGTTGTTAATTTTGCTGCTGAATCACATGTTGATAGAAGTATTGAAGACCCTGAAAGTTTTGTGAGAACAAATGTCATGGGAACAACAACTTTATTAGATGCTTGTAATCAATATGGGATTACAAGATATCATCAAGTGTCTACTGATGAAGTTTATGGTGATTTACCATTAGATAGACCAGATTTATTCTTTACAGAAGAAACACCATTACATACATCAAGTCCATATAGTTCTTCAAAAGCTTCAGCTGATTTATTTGTTTTGGCTTATCATCGTACTTATGGCTTACCAGTCACAATTAGCAGATGCTCTAATAACTATGGACCTTACCATTTCCCTGAAAAATTAATTCCATTAATGATTTCAAGAGCTTTAGCAGATGAATCATTACCAGTATATGGTAAAGGGGATAATGTAAGAGATTGGTTACATGTTTATGATCATTGTGTAGCCATTGATTTAATCGTTAGAAATGGTAAAGTTGGAGAAGTTTATAATGTTGGTGGGCATAATGAACGTACAAATTTAGAAGTTGTTCAAACAATTCTAAAAGCATTAAATAAACCAGAATCACTTATTAAATTTGTTGAAGATCGTAAAGGACATGATAGAAGATATGCGATTGATCCACATAAATTAGAAACAGAATTAGGGTGGAAACCAAAATATAATTTTGATACAGGAATTCAACAAACAATTCAATGGTATTTAGATAATAAAGAATGGTGGCAAAACATTCTTTCAGGAGAATACCAGAATTATTTTGAGAAAATGTATAAAGAAAAGGGAAGAGTATAACACATGTTATACTCTTTCATTAGAGAGGATTAGAAGATGAAAGTACTTGTAACTGGAGTTAAAGGACAATTAGGTTATGATATTGTAAATGAATGTCAAAAAAGGCAGATAGAAGCAATTGGCGTAGATATTGAGGAAATGGATATTACAAATGCTCAACAAGTTAATTATGTTATTAAAGAAGCAAAAGTCGATGCAGTTATCCATTGTGCAGCATGGACAGCAGTAGACAAGGCAGAAGATGAAGTTGAGTTATGTAGAAAAGTCAATAGAGATGGAACTGATAATATAGCAAAGGTATGTAAGGAGTTAAATATTCCTATGATGTATTTTTCTACAGATTATGTTTTTAATGGTTTAGGAGAAGAACCATGGAATGAATATGATCATAGAGAACCATTAAATATTTATGGACAGACAAAATATGAAGGTGAATTGATTGTTGAAAAACTTCCTAAACATTTTATTATTCGTATTTCATGGGTATTTGGTTTAAATGGTAATAATTTTATTAAAACAATGTTACGTCTTGGTAAAGAAAGAGGCGAGGTATCAGTAGTCAATGATCAGATTGGGTCACCAACGTATACTTACGATTTAGCTAAGTTATGTGTAGACATGATTCTAACTGAAGAATATGGTACATATCATGCAACAAACGAAGGAATATGTTCATGGTATGAATTTGCATGTGAGATATTTAAACAAGCAGAGATGGATGTAAAAGTGAATCCTGTTGATTCTAATGCTTTTCCAGCAAAAGCGAAAAGACCATCTAATAGTCGTATGAATAAGACAGAATTAGATAAACATGGATTTAAAAGATTGCCTACATGGCAAGATGCGTTGAGAAGATATATAATTTTTTTAAAATAATAAAAATTATATAAAGTTTAAACTAGAAAAGCAGTGAAGTGGAAGTGGCACTAAAAATATTAGAGAATGGATTTTCCTTGTCGCTGCTGTCCTGTTTCTTTTTTAACTGAGAGAACTTAAGATAGATATTGTTAAGACAATAGTTTTTCTCTTTTGAAAGATTTTTGGCAAGATGGAAACGATATCTTGTCAGGCGCTGAAGAGCGACATATGTAGCACCACACCACTCATGAAGTTTCTTACATCGACCAACGCAAATGTAGTCGTCAATAAGCCAGGCATCACTGGGATCATTCTTAGGTCTATCAATGTAGGATTTTATAGTTTTTAATCATTTTGGGATTAACACAGTAAACCTTACAGTGAAGTTGTCCTAATTCTTCATTCATGAAAAGGGCATTCGCAATATGAAAGAAATAAAGAGAAGTGGATTCCATACAAATGAGAACATGAGATAAATGATTCAAGTGAGCAGTGGAAATAATTTTATTAATCATCTCAAGAGAACCATCTAAAGTATTCTTAAAGGAGAGATTAAAATAGACATCCTGATTGAAATTCATAGCACAAACTTGGTTAGTATCAAGACTAACATCAATACCAAGATATAAGGTAGAAGTAATAGTCATAGATACCACCTCCTTTCGATTGGGATCAAGAAATAAGACAATGATTTTATCCCACCTGGTTATATCATAAGACAACCTCGTAATGAGAACTCATCCTTCAAACACAAGTGCTACTGAAAGAAGGCGGAACAACGTCTGAGTAAGAAATTAAGATATAACATGGGCAAACAGGCTTTAAAAGAACTATGAAATCACGCAATGCATGAACAAGGAGAAAAGGAAGTGACCATCATATTATTTCTAAATAAATAATAACGCAAGAGGGATAAAACGGAAAGAATTTTTTGAATGGGACTAGTCCCATTCAAACGGCTAAACTGTAAAGAATTAATCTTTACAAATACTATTATATGAGGAGATAAACATATGAGATTAAAAAAAATTCTAGCAATTGATTTTATTAGGGTAATATGCGCACTAGGGGTAATTGTTTATCATTTTTCATGTCATTTAAATAATACAAGATTTTTACCATTTTATTCTTTTGTAAATGGTGATTGGGGAGATGTGTTTGTTACGATATTTTTTATGCTTTCTGGCGGAATGCTTTACTACAGTTATAGTAATGTAACTTCATTAAAAGATTATTATTATAGGAGATGGAAGTCATTATATCCAATGTTTTATATAGCATTTGCTTATTTCTTTTTACAAAATATTTTTTCTTTTGGAAATGTATTTTATAGAGGAAAACCGACAAGTCTAATCTTATCTTTATTAGGAATTGATGGATATTTTCTTTATCGTTATGAAAATTATTATATTTTAGGTGAATGGTTTTTAGGTGCAATTATAATTCTTTATATTATTTATCCCATTTTTGTGCGTTTATTTAATAAAAGTGATAAAATTACATTACTAGTTCTTTTTTTATCATATTTATGGGTATTAAATACAAGTTTTTTTATCATAGGAGATTTTAGGAATATTATTTCTTGCCTCTTTAGTTTCTCAGTAGGAATGCTTTTTATTAAATATACAAAATTTTTCTTAGAGAATCTATATATACTACTTTTAGCCATAGGAATCACTATAATTATATGTTTTTTTTATTTAAATTTAGGATCGAATTTTGCATCACATTTAATGGGATTTTCTCTTTTTATCGTTTTATTTCATTTGGGTAAATATGTTATGAAATTTAATTGTTTAAAAAAATTATTTGAAGAAATAAGTAAAATTTCTTATGCGATTTTTTTGTTACAACATCTTGTTATTTTACAAGTTTTAAATTTTAGAAATCCTTCAAATGCGTTGAATGTTCTGATTTTACTATTTTTTACGATAGGATTAATTTTAATCTATGCAAAAATTTTATATATAATAAATAATTCCATACTTAATAGTAGTGTGTATTTGTATTTTGAAAATAAATTTTTAAATAAAAAGTAGTTTTACTTAAAATGTTAATTGCTAAATTACTGATGTTTTTAATAATCATGAGGGAAACTTAACATGAGTTAGGTTCTCTAGTAATCCAAAATAACTTATGGTAAACAATTTATGGGTCATAAAACACATTTTTTTTGGGGGGATTATATCTCCCGCCATGTTTTGTAGTGGACTTTTGGAAACTCTAAAGCGTTGATATGCAATGGTTTCCCTGCCCATTTTTTATTTGCCCTCCAAGTTTTTTGCTTTTTTCTAAAAAATTACGATACTCAAATTTATTCTGGGGTCAAGTCTAAATAGGCTTTAAATCACTGGGGGGTTAAGTATCAAATAAAGGTAGAATAAAGTGATGAAGATTTCTGATATGATCCCACTAAAGTAGACACACGAAAAAACAAACATGTAGCTATGAAGGTGGGATTTTTCTATGGGAAGAAAACCTAAATTATCAACAGAAGAAAAAGTATATGTATGTGAACAATATTTACAAGGTAACCAAAGCATAAGGAATCTAGCAGATGAATTTGGTGTAGAAGAAAGTATTATTTATAAATGGGTAAATAAGTATAGGTCTTATGGCCCTGGAGTTTTTGATTCTAAGCCTCACAATTCAAAGTATACCAAAGAGTTTAAACAAGAAGTTGTAGAAGCTTATCTGACTGGAGAAGGTTCAATTGAAGTGATCGCAAATAAATATAATGTTCATTCAGATTCTACTGTAATGAGTTGGATAAAGAAGTATAATAACCTTGAAGAACTTAAGGATTACAATCCTAAGTGGGAGATTTATATGAAAGATTACAGTAGAAAAACAACTTATGAGGAACGTATTGAAATTGTCAACGATTGTTTAACAAATGATAAGAACTATAAGGGAACAGCACATAAATTCAATGTTTCTTATACACAGGTTTATCAATGGGTTAAAAAATATGAAAAATATGGTGAAGAAGGACTTATTGATAAAAGAGGAAAACGTAAAGATGAAGAACAGTTAAGTGAAACAGAAATATTGCAGCATAAAGTCAAAATGCTTGAACGTCAGCTTAAAGAAAAAGAAATGGAGAATGAAGTACTAAAAAAAGTACAGGAAATCGAAAGGATGCGATTTTCGCCAAAACGAAAAACGAAGCGAAATACTTAGCCATTAAGGAGCTTCATGAAACAAAGAAGTATAGTATCCAATGGATGTGTAAGGTGTTGTCTGTTCAACGTTCAGCATACTATAAATGGTTAAATCGCCCTATTCCAGCTAATGAACAGGAGAATCAAGCATTATCTGAAATTATCATGGAATATCATCAAAGATATGGTGGTATTCTAGGCGTAAGAAGAATGCGCATGTTTATCAATCGTCATTACAATAAGAACTATAATCATAAACGTATTCGTAGAATCATGAAGATATTGGGAATTCATTCAAGTATAAGAAGGAGAAGAAAAGGATGTACAATTGCGAATAAAGCAGATCAGAAAGCAGAAAATATACTACATCATGAATTTGAAGCAACAAAGCCTAATGAAAAATGGACAACAGGTGTCACAGAATTTAAAGTTCCACATTCACATGAAAAGATCTATTTAAGTGCATTCCTTGCTCCATATGATCGTTCAATTGTATCATGGATCATCAATAATAGAAATGACAATGCGCTTGTATTAGATACTTTAAATAAGGCGATAGAAGCAAATCCTAATGCACATCCCCTAATGCATTCGGATAGAGGATTTCAATACACAAGTCAAGCATTTCAACATCAATTGAAAAATGAGGAAATGATTCAATCGATGTCAAGAGTAGCGAGTTGTATAGATAATGGACCAACGGAAGGATTATGGGGAATAATCAAGACAGAAATGTATCAAATGTATGAGATTTATGATAAAGATAGTCTAATAGAAGCAATAGAAAAATATATACAATTTTACAATTATGAAAGGTATCAGGAACGATATCAATCAAAAGCACCAATGGAAGTAAGAAAGGAAGCAATGAATAGAGAAGAACCAAAACAATATCCAATACCATTCAATTCAAGAATTGCAAAGTATAAAGAGTCACTAGTACAATTAAAAACCCAATCAGCAACATGCCAATTGGGATAAAAATTTTATTTATTTTGTGTGTCCACTTGACAGGGACTAGATCATTTACTGATTTCTACCTTTTTATTTGGCTTATTCAATCTCGTTTAGTTATTGTTTTATTATTTTATTTTCTTTTTATATTTTCCACGTTTTCTTCCTTGTCTTTTTATGATTTGTAGTTTGTCTAAAGAAGATGGAAGTGATTTTTTATTTACTGAATATTATAAGAAGATTAATTTTATGAGAAGTTAGACAATAAAGTCTTATATTTTAAGGATTATTGTCTTTTTAACTTCTCATAAAAAATTGATGAAATTATTATATATTCAAACAAGAAGGAGGAGATGAAAAATGAATACACAAGAATACATTAATTTTATACCTATTTATATTAAAAGATTGGTGGAGGATCCAATATCAGAGAAAGAGATATCACATACGAGGAACACCAATAGATTTGTAATATATTGATGGAACTATTTCTCAACAAAGGGAGCTTCTTAGAGTCATTCATTTTTTGTCAGATGATCAGCTACATGGAGGGTTAACACGCCGATATACAGCTTCTAAAAATACAATTCAATTATCAGATGAAAAAGCGACTATTTACGATGAATTTTTAATCTATTTAGAAAGTACTGGTTTATCACACAGCACAGTAAAACATTATTCACATATGTCCATGGTGTTCTTAGATTATCTATCACAAAGACAAATAATCGATATTTCTGTGATTTATCTATCTGCAATGATTTTATCAAAACTTTTTCTAATTACAGTTTTAAAACAGTTGAACAGAATATTTGTGGATTAAGGTATTTTTTGAGATATCTTCACCTAAAGAATCAACTTTCTGTTGATTTGGCATCTAAAATTCACATGCCAGCTATTTCAAAAACAAGATCAATACCATCTGTCTGGTCAGCTGAAGAACTTACCAATTTATTAAAAGCCATTGATCGAAACAGTCCTCTAGGAAAACGTGATTATGCAATGATTCTTTTAGCTTGTATACTAGGGATAAGAAGCAGTGATATTAAAAATTTAAAATTTGATAATTTTGACTGGGAAAACAGAAAGATTTCCTTCGTTCAACACAAGACTAAAAAACTTTTAACTTTGCCTTTGCCTAATGAAGTTGGTTGGGCAGTTATAGATTATATCAAGAATGGCAGACCTGCTTTTTATGATACTTCATATGTATTTATTAAGCATATGCCACCCTTTGATTCCTTTTCTGAAGGAAATCACTTAAGTGATATTATTAAACGATACATGAATAAAGCAGGAATACCGGCTACTAAAAACAGACACTCTGGTTTTCATTCCATGCGACACGCGGCAGCTTCTTTATTACTGGAAGCCGGAACACAACTGCCAATTATTACAGAAATCCTTGGTCATTCAAATCCTGACATTACTGCAATATATTTAAAAACGGATATTAATAAGCTGAAAGAGTGCATATTGCCTCTAACATTTGATGATGAAACAATTAAAATTCAATAGTGTATTTAAAAAAGAATTTCAGGATTTGATCAATTTAAAACAAGTACAAGGATTTACGTATCTCTCAGAAAGTTCAGCTTTTCTTCGATTAGACAAGTTTTTTGATGAAAACAAAATTACAGAAAAAGAAATCACACGTGATACAGCAGATAAATGGTGTAGAAAAACATCTTATGAAACTGCCAATAACCAGGCAAGAAGAATATCGAATTTAAGAGTATTCTGTACATATCTAAATGATATTGGAATTAAAGCTTATATTCCACCTGAAGGCTTAGTAAGAAAAATCCCCAAATATGATGCACATATTTATACAGATGATGAATTAAAACGATTCTTTGAAGCAGTAGACCAAAGCAGAAGTGTTCCATCTGTATCACCATACAGACATTTGGTTATGCCAATATTTTTTAGAATTCTATATACCAGTGGGTTGAGAGTATCTGAATTAAGACTTCTAAAAATTAGAGATTTTCACTTGCATAAAGGCTATCTAATCGTCCGAAGCGGAAAAAACAATAAAGCCAGAATCGTACCAGTTCACCCAGCATTAATTCAAAAATGTATTGAATTAAAGAATATGATACACAAAGAATCAGAAGAAGATGAATACTTTTTTATGATAACTCCTGGTGTACCAATGAAGCTTCATACGGTTTACCGTAATTTTAGACGATACCTAGAAAAAGCAGGTATTTCGCATACTGGAAATGGTCCAAGAGTCCACGATTTCAGGCATACCTATTGTATTAATTTATTAAAAATGTGGTTGGAAGAGGGAAAAGATTTGCTTAACTATCTACCATATATGAAAACTATGCTTGGACATGAAAGATTTGATGAAACAGCTTATTACTTAAAACTTACACAATCACTTTTTCCAACTCTAACAGGGAAACTAGAGGAAGCATACTCAGAAATGATTAAGGTGGTGATTCCAAATGAGAAAGAATTCTACTGATTTTTCTCAATATGTTAATTCTTTTTAACAGAATTTCTCCCTCATCATCGTAATTATTCAAAAAATACTATTCTAAGTTATAAAGATACATTAAAACTCTTTGTGAGATTTCTAATAAATGAACAAGAAATTAACATTAATCAATTTACAATGAAAGATTTTACTAGAAAGATTATTATTGAATTTTTAGAATATTTAAGAGCCACTGGATGCAGTAGTTCAACTGCGAATCAAAGGCTGGCAGTTCTAAAAAGTTTCGCCAATTACTGTCAAATTGATTCTATTGAAAATATGTTTAGTTTACAGGAAGTTATGCATATAAAATCAAAAAAGACAGTTATAAAAGAAATAGGATATTTAGATGAAACTCAAATGAGGGCATTAATAAATGAACCTGATGTCAACAGATTAAGTGGACTAAAGCATAAAACCCTATTATGTTTATTGTACGATACAGGTGCACGTGTCCAAGAAATATGCGATTTAAAAGTAAAAGATATATTTCTTGAAAATCATCCAACTGTTAAATTAAGTGGAAAAGGAAATAAAACAAGAATAATACCTATTTCTAGTGATATGAAGCAGCTTCTTAATATTTATATTAATACATTTCAGACTGATACAAAAATGAATGACCGTTATTTATTCCTTAACAAGGATATGCATCAGCTTTCTCGAGATGGCGTTAAATATATCATAGACAAATATACAGCTTCTATTTTGAAAAGAGATTCCACATTTCCTAAAAAAGTAACTCCTCATATGTTTAGATATAGTAAAAGTATGCATATGGTGGCAACAGGAATTCCAATCATTTATATAAGAGATTTTCTAGGACATGAAAATATTACGACTACAATGATATATGCAAAAGCTGATACACGATTAAAAGAAAAAGCAATAAATAAATTAGCGCCTCAAATCATAAAAGATGAAGAAAGCAAGCCGGACTGGACAAAAAATCAGGATCTATTAGATTTTTTAAATACATTCAAGTAAAATATTATGCCGAGAAAATAAATAGAAAATCATTTAAAATAAAGACTTTTTGAATTTAACTCGGCATAATAACTAACTCCACATAAGGAAGACCATTAAGTCCATTACTTTCAAATATCTATCTTAATGAATTTGATAAGGAAATAGAAAGCATGGGAATGAGCAAATACAAGAAAAAGTTACTGGCATATAGTCAATAGCTTCATAATCATTAGAATGCTAATCAACGAAAGATTGAAAAGTTGGGGGGGATATATAAGAGGGCTAGAATATTATAGTTCTATAAACTTATGAAATGTCATGTAACCCTACGCACGGTGTTTGTTGTGAAAGGGGCGAAAGATTCTAATTCTTAATCCTTATTCAATTTGATTCTCTTTAATTTTTTCTTGGAATCTCTATTTTTTCTTGATTTTATATACTTTTCATCTAGGTATTATATTTCTTTTTTTGTCATTTTGTATGTGTATAACTTTTATAATTGGACATCATATTTTTTTGTTTTTCTTAGTTAATACAGATGATATTTCTTTAAATTATATATCATACACATAATTAGAAATTCTATTCTTACATTTTCACTTCTCTTCTTATAAATTTTGTGAACTTCGTCTTGCATGATAACTCCAAATACTTTCTACCTTATGCTTCTTGGTTTATTTTATTCTTTCCGAAGTTCCGTTGATAGATTTTCATTTATTATATTGTAGAACTTATTAGGCACAATATTTCTTGATATAATTTTATGTATTCTATAAAGCTTTTTTCAATATTCAAACCTCTTACTGCTTTGTTAGATGTTTGAATATTGAAAATTAATCTGTTCTGTTGTTTTTGTATGTGAATATGGATTATGAGTGGAACAAATTATTTTGATTTTTTTCTCTATTTTATCTTTCTATTCAACTATGAATTTCCTTTGTACTTTTATATGTGTTCTTATTTTTTCTAATTCTTTATAATAAGTAATTATTTTTATTTCTTGATTTTTTAAAAATTCATATTAATTTTGAATGTTATTTACTTAATTGATTAAAACTTTATTTTAGTAAAATAACAAAGTCATGCATTTTAGTAATTGTCATATGAAGTATAGAAAATATATGAGATGTCTAATAAGAAAAAATGCTAATTAACATTTATGTTTGTGCAAAAAATGATTTTAAAAATAAATGAAAAATGTTCAATTCAATAAATAGTAAATTTATTTTAAGTTGAGTTCTTGATAGAATTTTTATCGACAATTAGTAACATAAAAAAACAATTTATGTTTTTTATTTACCTATTTATTAATATTATGCTATAATATAGTTGATTTGCCAAATTGGCTTTTGGAGGAAGATTTTATATGTCTGAAAAAATAGTTGTTCTATTATCATCTTATAATGGTGAAAAATATATATCAAAACAAATTGAAAGTATTTTAAATCAATTAATTGATTGTGATTTAACTTTAATTATTCGAGATGATGGCTCAACTGATAGTACAAAAAAAATCATAAATGAGTATCTCATAAAAAATGATAATGTTATTTTTTATGAAGGGTCAAATGTTGGTTATATAAAAAGTTTTTTTTCACTAATTATGAATAGTGGTGATTTTGATTTTTATGCTTTGAGTGATCAAGACGATATTTGGCAATCTAACAAGTTACAAAATGCGGTTAATCAAATACGTAAAAAAAGACAAAAAAATGATATTATTTTATTTGGATCAACTTCTAATTTAGTGTATGATGATATGAAACCATTTGGTGTTACCCAAAAAAATTTAAGAGGACTTAATTTTTATAATTGTATTGTTCAAAATATTATTCCTGGACATACACAAGTAATGACAAAAAAAATGGTAGAGGAAGTAAGAAAAGATTTTGATTGTGATAAAATTTATGCTCATGACTATTGGATTACTATGATTGCTTCTTTGAAGGGGAAAATTATTTTTGATAATACTCCATATACGTTTTATAGGCAACATAAATCTAATAGCATAGGTTATGGTAAGGGATACTTAGGATGGATAAAAGAACGTATAAAAAGACTTTTAAAAAATGATAATAAGAAAATTGCTCTTCAAATTAGTTATTTTTATTCGTTTTATAGAGATGAATTAACTTTTTCTCAAAGAAAATATTTAGAAAATTTTTTGAATCAGAAAAACTTTTTTTTGAGATTAAAGAATGTTTTTACTACCAAATTTTATCGACAAAAAAAATTTGAAAATTTTTTATTTAAATTATTGTATTTGCTTGGTGGTTTTAAGAATTAGTAAATATAGTTTATAATTAGGAGGAATTAATTTGGAAAATATTTGCGCTTGTATTGTTACATTTAATCCAAATTTAGCAAGACTTCAACAAAATATTGAAGTTTTAGATAAGGATGTTGACAAGATTTTTATTATAGATAATAATTCAAAAAATAGTGTTGACATTGTAAATAATTGTAGATTTTACAAAAAAGTAGTAATAGATATTTTTAATGAAAATAAAGGTATTGCTTATGCATTAAATACTGTTTTAGAAACCGCACGAATAAATGGATATCAGTGGTGTGTTACAATGGATCAGGATTCTATTTTGGACGTACAATTTTTAAAAAATTCTTTTCAGTATTTAGATATAAATAATGTGGGAATAATTTCTCCTTCATCTGAAAAAGGTGAAAAAGGAATCACCAAAATTAAACGCTGTATAACATCAGGAAGTATAACAAATATTAATGCATGGCAAAAAGTAGGCGGATTTGATTCTGAATTTTTTATTGATTACGTTGATTTTGATTTTTGTGCAAAATTAATTGATAATGGTTTTGATATTCTTTCTCTTTATGGATACCCTTTGGATCATCAGTTAGGAAATTTGAAAATAAAATATATCTTTGGAATCAAAATTAATACATATAATCATTCGCCCATGAGAACTTATTATTATCTAAGAAATTCTATAATTTTTATGAAAAAGAAATATAAATGTGTTAAAATAAAAAATGAAATTTATTATATTGTAAAATGGATTCTTATAAAGATAATTTTTGAAGATAATAGATTGGTCACCATAAAAACTATATACAAGGCTTTAATTGATGGTAAAAATTATAAAATAAATGGGGAGAGTGCAAAATGAAAGGTGATTATAAATATTTAATTTCAATAGTTATACCTGTATATAATGTAGAAAAATTTTTAACAACTTCATTGGATAGTGTTTTCCAACAAACTTTTAAAGATTATGAAGTTATATTGGTTAATGATGGTTCGACAGATAGGTCATTATGTATTTGTCAGGAATATCATGATAGATATTGTAATGTGACCGTAGTAAATAAGGTGAATGGAGGATTATCTTCTGCAAGAAATGAAGGTATGAAACATATCCAAGGAAAGTATACGCTTTTTTTAGATTCAGATGATTATCTTGAAGTTGATACATTGAATACATTATGTAATTATATCCACGATGAACCAGATATATGCTTATTTGGTTACTATCGAGATATCTATAACGGAAGTCATAAATTGATAAGAACTACGGAATGCAAACCATTAGTCGATGCTGTTATACAAGACCCTTCACAAATTTATGATCTTTATTTTAGATTAAAGTACAATTTTCTGTCCGATACAAGCTGGAACAAATTGTATAAGACAAAGTTTTTAAAATCATCAAATATTTTATTTCCTGATAAAGAACTTTATGAGGACATAGAGTTTAATTTTCAGCTTTTGCCACATATTTCTAAAATTAAGTTGATTTCTAAATCATTTTATCACTATATTTCAAGACAAAATATTAAGACTATCACAAATAGTTTTAATGAAAAAAAACTTTCTTTTTTGATAAAGCGTTGTTATACGATGGAAAATAGTATTGATAGAAAAAATGATATATTAAAAAACAAAGATTATTTGTATAATCAATGTAGTTATTGGTATGGGAAATATTTATATTCATTTTTAATGGATATAAATAAAAATTGTAATTTAAATACATTGAAAGAAAATATTAAAAGCAATTTTTCAACTAAAGATTTTCAGCATTTTTTTAATAAAAAAATGTCGTTTATGAGTTTTAAGCAAAAGATATTAATATTTCCTTTGCATACACAAAATGTATTCTTGTGTGTATTGGCTATAAAGATAATGAGTTTTGTTAAGTTCAATATAAGAAAGGGGTAAATTGTGAAAGTAGATTTATTAAAATATGTTAGAAAGATTTTAAAGTATTCCATTATATTATTTGTGCTTCAAAATGTTTTTCAGTCTTCTGGAATTGGAATAAAAATAAAGTATCCACTTGTATTACTATGGATGCTAGTAGTTTCGATAGTGTTACTTATGATAAAGGTTCAAATGGAAAGTGGGGGAGGAATTAAACATTGCGTTTTATATATAAATCAATTTGTAAAAAAAATTGATTTAGTAGTATTGATTTTTTGTCTTGTTTACTTAATTGATTTAATAGTGTTACCTATTTTGCATCATATTCCACTAAGCAATTCAATTGACGATGCAGGAATGATGATGATGATATTTCTATATTTTCCATTTTCAATTTTAGTTAGAATGAAAGAAATAAATTTATTGGATTATAAAAATATATTCATTAATTCAGTAGTTGTTTTAGGAATGTGGTTTTCTATAATGTGGATATTTGAAAATGTACAACCTGGTTTTTATACTGCGTTTCTAAATTTCTTATATGAACTTAAATGTTTTAATATACAACCCGTTTTAGAAGGATATGGAATGATAAGAATTGTTCAATCCAATATGCTCTTGTTAGGAGTAGGAATATTATTATTTACTATAGTTCCATTTAGTAAAGGAATGAAATGGGAAGCTTATAGAATATTTTCTTTATTTATTCTTATTTTTGGAATGTGTACAACCTATCTAAAATCTTTATGGTTAGGTGTTATTGCCTCTCTATGTTTAATTATTTTTATTTTATTAATACAATATATCTTTTTTCATAGAAAAAAGGGAATTGCTTTTGTGTGTAAAAATTTTATAATTTGTTTTGTTTCAGTTCTACTTATTAATCAAATATTTGATGGTGGTATCTTTGGACGATTTGAAAATATGTTTTTTTTATCTGATAAAGATAATCAAACTGAAATTGAAAAAAATGTTATAGATTCAGATACAGAAATAAAAATAGATAACAATTCAAATAATAATTATAATAAGGAACAAGATGCAGAGGGAACAGTTGTTTCTAATGAGTTAAGGGTTGAGCAAATTACTAAATTGACTAATAGATGGAAGGAAAAACCAATATTCGGCTTTGGATATGGTGGATTTGTAGAGGGATATACTAGAACCACAATACCAAATGATTACCAATTTGAAGTAACATCTTTTGCATTATTAATGAAAACAGGAATTATTGGAATTATTGCTTGGGCTATGTTGATTTTTTTCTATTTATTCATGTGTATAAAGAAGTATTCAAAAAATTTTGTGACTTTATCATTGTTATTAAGTATCTTTGTTTGCATATTTTTAAGTGTTCAAACAAATCCATATTTATTTTGTATAAATACAATGTCTATTTTGCTATACTTACTTTTATTTTGTTTTACATCATTTAATTATAAGGGGGAAAACATTAATGATTAGTGTAGCAATGGCCACTTATAATGGCGAAAGGTTTATTATTCAACAACTAAGTTCTATTTTGAATCAATCTGTAAGTGTTGATGAAGTTATTATTTGTGATGATTGCTCGACTGATTCAACAGTATCATTGATAAGCGATTTTATAGAAAATAATACACTTTATAATTGGAGAGTTATTAAAAATCAAGAAAATCTTGGTTTTTCAAAAAATTTTTTTAAGGCAGTAAATTTATGTAAAGGAGACTATATATTTATAGCAGATCAAGATGATATTTGGCTAGAGGATAAGGTTAAAACAATAGTAAATTGTTTTGCCAATGATGATACAATTAATTTGGTTTCACATAACTATTTTTTAATAGATTCGCAAAATAATTTTATTAATGAAAAAATCCCTAATTATTCAAACAAAGACACTAATTCTTTCAAAAATATTTCTATAAATGATTTTATAGGGGCTTCTCCTATAAGAGGATGTAGTATCTGTTTTAAAAAGAAGATACTAACAGGAATGCCAACATTAGAATTAAGTAATCAGTTAGGGCATGATTGGTTAATATGTATTGAGGCATTGTTAGGTGGTAAAGCTATTATTATTGAAAGAAAATTAATGTCATATCGTATTCATGAAGGAAATGTTTCTATTTCTAATAAAAAAAAGAAATTATCTTCAAGTGTTTATAAAAGAATTTATGGAATAGAGGAAGCAATTAAAGCTTACCAATTCTTGTTGAATCAGGATATAGACATTAACTATATGAAGAGGATAAAAAAGCAAATTAAATTTGAAAAAAAACGACTTTTATTCATGAAAAATGAATCATATTTATCTGTTATATATCTTCTGTTCCATATTACATATTATAATAAAATATACAAATATAGATATGGTGGGCTACGTGTTTTTATAGGTGACATACTTTATTCATATAGATATAAAGTATAAATAATATTAAAATATTCTGTGGAGGTAGAAGAATGAATTATGAATTTGATGTTTCAATATGTTGTGCAACATATAACCAATGTAAATATATTCAGCAAACATTAGATGGATTTAGTATGCAAATGAAAGATACTTCTCTGAAAATTGAAGTAATAATACAT
Organism: Candidatus Stoquefichus sp. SB1; assembly: GCF_001244545.1. Classification (NCBI taxonomy): domain Bacteria; kingdom Bacillati; phylum Bacillota; class Erysipelotrichia; order Erysipelotrichales; family Erysipelotrichaceae; genus Candidatus Stoquefichus; species Candidatus Stoquefichus sp. SB1. Next base: position 634,335 of record NZ_LN852694.1, read on the forward strand.
GATGATTGCTCATCAGATGGAACTCAGGACATTCTAAAAAAATTTCAAAGTGAGAATAAAAATGTGAAATTAATTTTACAAAATGAGAATCAATATTCTCAAGGTAAGAAGTTTATCCCTATCTTAATTTCACAGGCTAAAGGAAAATACATTGCATTATGTGAAGGTGATGATTTTTGGGATGATAATAATAAAATACAATTGCAGTATGATTATATGGAAAAACATCCAAATTGTTCTTTATGTGTTCATGCAGTTAATTATGTAGATCAAAATGGTAAGTTTTTAAAAAAATACTTTTGCTCTGATTCGGATACAGAAATTAAGTTTACAGATATAGTAGAGAAAGGAGGTAATTATCTTCCAACTTTATCTTTGTTTTTTAGAAAATCCGATGCATTAAATTTGCCGAAAGCATATTATATGTGTCCTATATGTGATTATCCATTACAAATATTTTTGGCTGAAAAGGGATATTGTTATTATATGAATAAAGTGATGGGAAGTTATAGGATTAATAGCATTGGATCTATGACTGATTCTCTATATAAGGACACTACTTCATCAATTAATTTATTAAAAGATTTAATAAAAATGTTTGATAATTTTAATCAATTATATAATTATGAGTATGATAAACTTTTTTCTAAAATGAAAGTTAAACAGCAGTATGATATATATGATTATTTGGGAGATATAAAATCTTTAATGACAGAACCCTATCTTACAGTTTATAAAAACCTTCGATTTTTAGAACGTATAAAAACCCAAATTCGTTGCCGATATCCATCATTTTATAGGAGGATAAAAAAATATGCAAGGCAGTAATAAAATTGTTAATTCGTTAATTTGGAAATTTTTAGAACGTTTTGGAACAGTTGGAATTCAATTTGTTATTCAAATTTTTTTAGCAAGATTACTTGGACCATCAGATTATGGAGTCATTGCGTTAATCACTGTTTTTATTACAATTTCAAATGTTTTTGTTCAAACTGGATTTAATACATCATTAATACAACAGTCAGATGTTCAAATAGAAGACTATTCTTCAGTTTTTTGGATGAGTATTATCATTGCGTCTTTGTGCTATGCTGTTTTATTTGTGAGTTCGCCAGTGATTGCTTCTTTTTATTCAATGCCTATTTTAAAAGAGGTACTAAGAATTTTAGGATTAACCTTGTTCTTTGGAGCATATAACTCTATTCAAATAGCAAAAATAAGTCGTGAGTTTAAATTTAGAATGTTATTTTTTAGTAGTCTTATAGGTATGGTTATATCTGGATTTATTGGAATTATAATGGCTTATAATAATTTTGGAGTTTGGTCCATTGTTTTTCAACAGTTGTCAAGCCAAATTGTAACCTCATTAGTTTTGTATTTTGAAGTAGATTGGCATTTGGAGTTCAAGTTTAATATTTTAAGAATTAAGAAATTGTTTGGATTTGGTTCTAAGTTGTTGGTGTCTTCATTGATTGATGTATTATATAACAATTTGTATAATTTAATAATTGGAAAAGTATATAGCGCATCACAATTAGGTTATTATAATAGAGCTGATCAATTTCCAAATTTAATTGTAAGTAATGTGAATGGATCAATTCAAAGTGTAATATTACCAGCGTTATCAGAAAAACAAGATAGTATAGATGAAGTGCGAGCTATGGTTAGAAAATCAATGTCATTAAGTTCTTATATTATCTTTCCTCTAATGATTGGAATGGCGGCTTGTGCTGAACCATTAGTTCTATTAATTTTAACTGAAAAGTGGTTAGCATGTGTTCCTCTTTTAAGGTTACTTTGTTTTTCTTATATGTTATGGCCTATACATACAGCTAATCTACAAGCAATTAATGCTTTGGGACGTAGTGATATATTTTTAAAACTTGAAATAATTAAAAAAATTATTGGCATTATTACTCTTATTGTGAGTATTCCTTTTGGTGTTATAGTAATGGTTTTTATGAAAATTGTCACTGGAGTAATAAGTACATTTATAAATGCTTATCCTAATGTTAAATTATTACGATATAATATTTTAGATCAGTTTAAAGATATTTTTTCAGCATTCGTTATATCTGTAATTATGGGAATTATTGTTTTTTTGTTTGATAATATAATTTCTGGTTTTGGTATATCCATCATAGCTAGATGTGCGTTAGATGCTTTTATAGGATTCGTTATCTATTTAATATTATCTGTTATAGTTAAGAATAAAAGTTTTGATTATTTAATTAATATCATAAAAGTTAGGAAATAGAGTGAAATTTGGATAAATATACCCATATTTTATTTTGATGTTTAAAGTATAATACATGCCTAATTGATGATGATTGACACATGTGGTAATTTATTATCTATAATTCATTTAATAATTACAAGTTGTTTTGTTATTAAAATTAGGATAATTTAGTATTAATATGCATTAATAAATATTCTGCTCTAATATATAAATTATATATCTTGAAAAGTTTGTATAAAGAACTAAAAGTTTAAAGGTGTAGACTTTTATGATAAGGATGAAAAAATTATTAAATTCTTTTTAATTATTTAATTAGAAGAGATAAATAAGAGAAAAGTTTATTATCAAATGTTCTGTAAGATGCTTTTATATACCAAATTAAAATGATGTTATACCCACAAATAAAAGAATTGTAATGTTCTACAACAGTAAGCAATGAGAGTTTTAGATGAGTTGAAGCACAATAAGTTTAAAATTGTTATTAAGACTAACAGTTTAGAGTGTTTTATATATTAAATGCATAGTAATTCGTCTATAGATAGGAGATATTTATCTAAGTATTATGCTTTGGATTTTGAAAAAATGAAATTAATAGAATATGAAGGAGGAAATTAATAAAATTATGAAAGAAAAGATACTTGTGACACGATCATCTATGCCAGATTTTGATGAATATATTGATGAAATAAGTGATCTGTGGGAAACCCATTGGCTAACAAATATGGGAGAGAAACATTGCATATTAGAAAATACTCTAAAAGAGTATTTAAATGTTGAAAATGTTTCACTATTTTCGAATGGTCATATGGCATTAGAATTAGCTATACAGGCTATGAATTTAACAGGAGAGGTTATTACGACGCCGTTTACATTTGCTTCAACGACACATGCAATTGTAAGAAATGGATTAACGCCAGTTTTTTGTGATATTAATGCGGAAGATTATACAATTGATGTTACAAAAATAGAGTCATTAATTACAGATAAGACATCTGCCATTATTCCTGTGCATGTATATGGAAATGTTTGTAATGTAGAAGAGATTGATAGAATAGCAAAAAAATATGATTTGAAAGTTATATATGATGCTGCTCATGCTTTTGGTGTAAAATATAAAGGGAAAGGAATAGCAGAATATGGTGATGTTTCAATGTTCAGTTTTCATGCCACAAAAGTTTTCAACACTATAGAAGGTGGGGCATTATGTTTTAAAAATCCTGAATTTGGTAAAAGAGTTAATAGGTTGAAAAATTTTGGTATTAGAGATGAGGAAGTGGTTGATTCTATAGGTGCAAATGCAAAAATGAATGAATTTCAGGCTGCAATGGGGATCTGCAATTTAAGACATGTCCATGCTGAAATAGAAAAAAGAAAAAAAGTGATAAATAGATATAAAAAAAATTTAGGTGATGTTTTGGGGATTACAATTTTACAACCACAAGATCATGTTCAAGCAAATTATGCATATTTTCCTATTGTTATTGATGATAAGATATTTGGAAGCACACGAAATGAAGTATATAATTATTTAAAAACTCAAAATATTTTTTCTAGGAAATACTTTTATCCTTTAACTAATTCCTTTGATTGTTTTCATGGTCAGTTTGATACTAATCAAACACCTATTGCTGTATATATTTCTAAAAGAGTTTTAACATTGCCATTATATGCAGATCTATCATTTGATAATATTGATATAGTTTGTAATGCTATAAAGAAATGTCAAAAATAAATATATTTAGACAATAAATATAGATTTTGAAAATTGATTAATACGTAAATTTCAGAAATTATAAAAACTATTTTACGTAGATTCAAAAGATGATTTAAATAATTATAGGTAAAATTTAATGTTGTATTAAATTTCTATGTGGTGAATGAACTTTCGCTTTAAAGTAAAGTGTGGTGTTTTACCAAAAAATTAAGTCTCTGAATTTTTATGTGGTCCATGAAATTGGAATTTAAAAAGATTTGGAGTTTTAGACCTCCCTAGAAAATGTATAGTCAGAAAAGTATCGCTCATAATCAGATACTTTAATTTATTCTGGGATCAAATCTAAATAGGCTTTAAATCACTGGGGGTTTAAGTATTAAATAAAGGTAGAATAAAGTGATGAAGATTCACTGATTTCTACCTTCTTATTTGGCTTATTTAATCTTGTTTAGTTATTGTTTTACTATTTTATTTTCTACGTTTTCTTCCTTGTCTTTTTATGATTTGTAGTTTGTCTAAAGAAGATGAAAGTGATTTTTTATACCTCGAATAACCTGATGACTGAGTTTGACATTGCGATAATCCTTGATATGAAGTTTTGAAGACAGTAAGGACAGATAATATCCTTTCTTATAAGTGTAATATAATAAGTAACACAATTATTTTCTTTTTTAAAGTACAAGATTGTACATCAGAGTGATTAAGATTTAAAATATTAATGATATCATTGTACATGATATTACTCCTTTCTTGATAGATTGAAATAAGCAGTCAAATCATATCACGAAAGGAATTTTTATGTATAGAAAAGGATCATCACAAAGATGACCCCAAATAAGAATTAAAGGAAGAAACGAAAATGTCAGCGAAAATTAAAAGATGCCGTTTACCCCAGAATAAATAAAATCGCCCATAATCATGGGGTTAAGAGCGATACTTTTCATGAGTAAGTTCTAATAATTTATTTTTTCTTCTAATTTTAATAGTTTTTGTGATCTATCTTTGATTTTCTTTGCAGGTATGCCAATATAAATCCCCCAACTGTCTAAACTTTTATTTACTAATGTCATAGCACCTATTGATGTTCCTTCGCCAATAGTAACACCTGGTAAAACAGTTGAACCAGTGCCAATAAGAACATGTTTTTTTAACAATACAGGTTCTTCAATAACATTTCTATAACAATTAGGTACAGTTGGATTTGTAAGATAGTTACCAGAATAATCATCAGATATTGAATAAATTACACATCTAGATGAAATACAGGAAAATGATTCTAATTCTATACCAACATTACCAGCAAAAAGGCTTGAATAAGCAGCTATATGTATATTATTTGCCAATTTTATTTTACCACTCAATATACAAAAATCATCTATTCTTACATTATTGCCTATTTCAATTTCTTTTGAGTTATAGATGCTTGCTTTTTTACTAATAAGAACATTTTTTCCAAATGATTTTAATCCTAATTCTTTTAATTCTTCAACTGAATAAAAACTATTCATTCTAATTTTACATTCCTTTCCGCCTACGGCTTGGGTTCAAGGCACATATCACATACTATAATGAATAACCTTGATTCCTTAGGCTGTTTATTTTATTGTTTAACTGAAGAAGAGTCATACTAGAAAGCAAGGTGAGGTGAATTGTAGATTTCTGTAACTTATTCAGTTCAAAACAGTATTTTAACCAGTGCATGGATATCTTTTTCAAGCATACACGAATAGCCCTCGAGGCTGTATATTAATCATTGACTTCGGTTTTCTCTTTAGTGTCAGATGTCTAGTCACTGTATCTTCTTCTCTATTTTATTTGAAAGGAGTTTTTTATTTATGTAAGTTATTTATTCCAAATTCTGTGGCGTTGACGTACATAAACGCATCATTACTGTATATATTTGCTACACTGACTATATATTCGCTAAAGGTTGTTATTTTTCCAACAACTAGTTAATTAGATGTAGAGAAGTGAATCTCCAAAACAACTGCTACTACAATGTATACATAAAATCACTCGAAAAGTATTATATCGCAATATAACCTATATCGAATGTTGTAGTCAATACTAAAAGATAAAAAATGATGATAGGGACACTAAACGGATTATCAATTTTTAAAACCCATGCTTGTCAGTTCATATATCAAAAAAATTCACCTCCTCAAAAAGTATATCAGATATAAGTTCAAGCTTAACTACGTGTTCTGCTGAAAGAAATCGTTTATAAAATATTCTGACTGGTAGGAACTATAAAGTTAATAATATGTCCCTTTTTTCACAATTTTGAAAGTTAATTTCTTCTTTTGTTAATCTTATTTTATCAGATAATTTCTATAATGACGAGAATTTTTTTAAGTTCTATGTAAATTTCAGATCATCTCATGAGAAAGTTTTCCAGTTATTTAAAAAATATGTAGTTATTTGTTGTTAATTCATTATTGTTATGTTAATATTATTGAAGTGAGTTGGGGAGTAGATAATGTGAAGTGGTTAAAATATTTATTATTTAATACATATGTTTGTTTTATTCTAATATTCATTGTGGGCTGTAATATCTTATGTTTATATTATTTAAACATTAAGTATATATTGCTAATTTCTGTTTTTTATACAGTTTTATTACATATGATTATTCATCTATATGAAGGTTATAAGTTAGGAACTTATAAAGTATCTGAGATAGTTTATTCAGTAAGTTTAGCAACATTACTTTGTAATTGTTTAACATATGGCTTGATTTTTATAATTAATTTAGATTTTAAAATTTTCATTTATATGTTTTTATTACAAATAATTCAGACTTTATTCACAATACTTTGGGGTGTTGTTGGAAATAAACTTTATTTTTTAATATTTGAACATCATCAGATACTTTTAATATTTGGACATGATCCTACAGAGGTATCAAAAAAAATTATTTCACGTAAAAATAGGTATTTTATTACAAGAATGATATCTGATTCGCTGACTTCAAAAGAAATTATTGAATTAAGTACTGTCTATGATTCAATAATGCTTTATGAAGTAAGAAAAGATTTAAGGGATTTAATCACAGTTTATTGCTTCGAAGAAGAAAAAAGTCTATTTATTATTCCTGAAATTCCTGAAATTATTCGTAGAGGTACACATAACTTATATTTAATGGACACGCCTCTCTTAGTTGCTAATCATTGGGGTTTGTCACTTGGACAAAAAATAGTAAAAAGGGTTATGGATTTATTAATTATTATCCCAGTTGCTATTATAGTGTCACCTTTTATGTTAATCACGGCTTTATGTATTAAATTATATGATAGAGGACCGATTATATACAAGCAAGATAGGTTAACGATAGATGGAGAGGTATTTCAAGTTTATAAGTTCAGAAGTATGATTGTTAATGCCGAGCAAAAAGGTGCACAACTGTCAACCGAAAATGACAACCGAATTACTCCAATCGGAAAAATTATACGAGCAATTCGTTTTGATGAACTTCCTCAAATTATTAATATTTTAAAGGGCGATATGTCAATTGTTGGACCACGACCTGAAAGGCCTGAGATTGCCGATGAATATTATAATGAATTTCCAGAGTTTAAATTAAGACTAAAAGTTAAAGCTGGATTAACTGGTTATGCCCAAGTGTTTGGGAAATATAATACAACACCTAAAGATAAATTAAAGTTGGATTTAATGTATATTAACGATTATTCTTTGTATATGGATTTGAAATTAATTATTTACACAATCAAAATCTTATTTATGAAAAGTAGTACAGAGGGTATAGAGGAAGGAAAGAAAACAGCAATTTAATAAAATTAATATTGTTAGATAATCTAAAATAACTTGTAGTAAACAAGTTATAAGTTGTAAAATATGAACTGAAATTGGAAGCATGAAATTTGGTCGTGCTTTCTTTTGTTTTATCTTTATTGTAATGTCATCATTAAGCGTATATTATTCTATTTCTTAACTTTTCAAACTTAATCGCATATCTTATTTTTTTTATGGATTACAAGTATTTATTATTTTATAAATAAAATATTAAATTCTGATTAAATCAATATGTTAAGAGCTTTTCGTCATTACGTAGTCTTGAAAAGTACACATCAATATGCTAATATATATAAGATTTAAAGAAAAGAGGAATTTTATGTCAAAGAAAAAAAATATCATTCAAAAAATAACACAATGGAAAGTTATATTGGGAATCCAATTACTAGTATCATTAGTCCTTATAGGATTCATACTCAAGTTGGGGGTTCTACCAATGTTATATATGATTATTTTGATTGTTTTGCTTTTGCTGGTATGTTTAGGAACATTTTTATTAATGAGACCATCAAAAGTAAAAGAACAAGCAAAAATTCGGGTAATTATTGGAAAAGTTATAAGTTTGTTAGTAAGTCTTTTTTTACTAATTGCTTCTTTGTATATTGCTAAGGGAGATTCAACGTTAGGAACAATTACAGGTGCAAATGAGCAAACTACTCGTATTTCTGTTATTACATTAAAGGATAGTAATTATAAAAAATTATCTGATCTAAAAGATAAAACAGTTGAAGTAAATATGACAGGTGAAGCAGATAAAATGAAAGAAGCAGTAACTGCTCTTCAAAAAGAAGAATCATCAATTAAAACTAAAGAAGTTAATGAATATGAGACGATGGCTACAGATTTATATTCAAAGAAAACAAGTGCAATTTATGTTAATGAAGCTTATTTTGCTGTTTTAGAGGCCAATCATGAAAATTTTGAAAATGATATAGATATCATATGGACATATGAAATTATCGAAAAAACTCAGGATATTTCTAAGGAGGTTTCTGTAACGAAAGATCCATTTATCGTTTATATTAGTGGTATAGATACATATGGGAAAGTATCGACTGTTTCTAGAACAGATGTTAATATGCTTGTAACTGTTAATCCTACAACAAAACAGATTTTAATGACAAGTATTCCAAGAGATTACTATGTAACTTTGGCTAATAAAGGAAAAAAAGATAAATTAACACATTCAGGATTAGGTGGTATTGAAAATACAGTTAAGACTGTAGAAAATTTTATGAATGTTGAAATTAATTATTATGCAAGAGTTAATTTTACATCTTTAATAAAAATGGTAGATGCATTAGGAGGAATAGATGTCGAAAGTGATAGAGCTTTCACGGCATTTGATGGAAGTACATTTAAAAAGGGTATTAATCATTTGAATGGTGATAAGGCTTTAGTATTTTCTAGAGAGCGTCATGCATTTGCAGACGGGGATAATGAACGTGTATTTCATCAACAACTTGTTTTGACGGCTATGATTAAAAAGATGATGTCGCCTACTATTATTACCAATTATTCTAGTATATTAAACTCTATAAATGGATCATTTGAAACAAATATGAAGTCAAGCGATATTACTAGTTTATTACAAATGCAAATTAGTGATATGGCTTCTTGGGAAATTGCTCAAAAACAATTATCAGGTAGTGGTAAAGTAATGACTGGTGGAGCATATATGCCAAATAATAATTTGTATTATATGATTCCAAATGACTCAAGTGTTGTTGAAAATAAAGCTGCTATTCAAAGTATACTAAAAGGACAACCAATAGAATAACTGATATAAAGGTAATAAGTTGAAAAGATAATCCAAAATAAACTTAGTGAAAACTAAATTTTGAGTTATAATATATTCATGAATTCAAGAATAAAAAATTATTCAATAATCTAAAATAACTTGGTATTTCATAAATTTCAACTACCCAATAAAGTAGAAAATAATTTGTTTGTATTTTTGAAATCTATGTCAGAAGTGGAGGATAGTGAATGGCTAGAGTGTTGTAATGGGTAACCAAATAATTTGGGAGGATTTCCAAATTATTTAGGGGACAACTTTAGGGGGGAACCTAAAAAATTAAACGAGCATAAAGGAACAGTTGTGACTTTTTTTGGCAGCTGTTCCTTTTATATGGTCTAGATACTTTTTATCATTATTTTTTGTATTTATAAACTTCCTGTTTTGATTTTGGAGTAGACAGAATAGGCTCATTAGGTCTATTAGCCCGGATCAGTCTGCTGCGTGCGTATTCAAAATTGCTTAATCCTCTGGAATTTCTCTTAAAATCTTTAGGTGTTCTATTATATCCTTCCATCGGTCCATTAGATAGTCTTCTTTCTTTACCATTGTTATCAATGATATAAATAAAGGAGTTGACGATTTCCTATTTATACTTTTTTAATAAGCCAGAAAAATCTCTAAACATAACCAGTGATGAATGAGAATAGAAAATGATCAGAGCATTTAAAATGCCAGCAATTTTGTTCAAATCTTTTTCTTTTGTTTCATTGAATTCTATATATTGTTCTTTTAAACGTCGAATAGTCATAAGATTGTCATCCAATTGAAAAAACATTTTTCCATAGTTATAGGTGTTTAAATAGGCTTTAAGCATATGATTATATCTTTATCTTCAATATTTAAAAATTTCATGATATCATTATTCATATAGTTCCTTTCATAGTGTTTAGACAATATCTATGATAAACGAACTAAAAAAGAGACAGTAACTAGATTATTTTAGTTGTTGTTTCTTTATATAAATTTTGCGCAATTATTTTCCTAAACTCTTCCCTCTCTAAACTTTAGACCTGTAAATTATTTGAATAGTCGTTGTAATAGCTATTCCTTTTTTGTTCTTTAAACTTAGGTTTATATTTACATCCTAAGTGTAGAAATGTTTTTTTGAATTGTTAAAGTATTTATAGCCATATGTATTTTTTTACACACTTATTGACATTATTCATGATTTCTATATAATTTCTGTTAAAGTTTACTTAATATTTGTGTTTCTTTCTTATATGTGTAACTTGGAATTTCAGTGATTTCAATATTGGTATAACTTTTTTATTATGTTTTTGACCATAGTTATATGATAGAAATTATTTGTATCAGATATATGTTCAGACATTAGTTGAAAAAGTGATTTATAATTAGTAATTAACTTATGAAATATCTCAAGTAATTCCTGATATATTTTTAGTTTCTATAGAATTTGTCTGATTCTTTCTGCTTAAATATGTGATCTATGTAATTCTAATAAATAAAGTTTTCTTGAGATGATCATCAAACCAGATCTTTTGATTGTCTAGAAATTTTTATACTTATCAAAAAGATGAAGATTTCTCTTAATTGACTCACTCAAGAATTTATGATTTAAGGAAGTACATATATCTAATCTAGACTGAATCATACTCGTGCTGACTAATTTTGCTATGCAAAATTAGTCAGCAATAATCATTGTATTGGAGAGCAATGTATATATAATTGACTGAAAGTTCTAGACAAATTCATAATTATCATTTTGACTTTTTTCTTTGATTGCAGTGAACTCTAAGAAAAGAGTCTCTTAGAGAGAGGAGTGTCTATCTTCAATAGTATCATGAGTTTTCTCCTTGGTAGGATTGACGATATGAAAGGCGTATGTTTCTCTGTTATTGTTTGCTTTGAATTCATCAATTAAACTAACTGTGAGAAGGAAGTAGGTTCTATGGGATATATGAATACTTTGTTTAAAGATGCAAAATATAATACGAATCTTAAGAGTGTGTGTTCTGGAGATAGAAACCACAGAATGGTTTCTTTTAAATTCAAATAGAGCACTTTGAACATTAAGAACAGTAATTTTTCTATTATTGAATTGAAAAGATATATCTTTCTTAAAGTATTGATGACAATGATAACAGGTAAATATGTGATAGTTGACAACTAAAATAACTTTAAAGAAGCAAAAGGAAAAGTTTAATACTTTTGGTATCTTTGGATTCATGACAATCAATGGAAACTAGCAGTGAGGATTGGAAGAAAGACTTATCTAAGATTGATGTATATAATATCTTTTTTTGAGATACAGAAATTAAAATAGTGAAAAGTAAAATGCATAAAGCTATGAAAAGAATCATTAATTTGTAGAATTTCAAGAATAGTTTTAATAAAATTAATATTGTACATAAAAATAATCTACTTTTATTTGAATTGGATGCTTAAATTGTAAAGAATGGTTAATATTATGCACATTTTTAAAATTAAAAATATAGAAATGGAAAATTTACACTTTTATTTAAATTATATAATTAAAATCTGGCGTGGTTTTGATACTTTTTTTGTAAAGAAATTAGACGTTTTAGTGATAGTATGGTAAATAATTAAATCAGTATATTTTGTAATATTAATATTCTAAATTTTATTATGATACTAATAAAATTTAGAATATTATATTTCATGAGTTTATTTTCTTCTTTCAAAGTTATAATGATCCTATAAAACTATCATCACAAGAAAAAATTTATTTATAGGAGACGATATTTGAGGGAGAGAGTGTCAAAAAATAGTATAGTCCTAAAAATTTAATAGTATAAAAAGGCAAATCTCATTCAAATGTAGAAAATGAAATATAGCTACATTATAATTTAAATTTATGATTTTTTTGTTTAAAATAAATGATATTTTTTTGATCAAAAAATATATAGAAAGAAAATATTATCCTTTTACAAAAATGATACAACTTATACATATTTTTATGTTAATATACATTTATCTTAGAAAAAGGGGAAAATGTAGAAATGAAAAATATTATTCAAAAAATAACCAGAATGCCAATTATTTTGGGATTACAGATTATAGCAAGTTTTATGTTTATATTCTTTTTATTGAAGTTAGGTGCATTACCAATGTTGTATGCATGCATTCTTATCGCTATTATCTGTTTATTAGATATAGGATTATTCTTTTTAATGAAAAATGATCAAAGTGATTCAACCAAAACAATTGTTTCAAAGGTCATAAGCGTTGTTATAAGCGTACTTTTGTTAATTGGGTCTTTTTATATTGCTAAAGGAGATTCAACTCTCAATAGTATTTCTGGAGCTGATAAGGATACTTATACATACTCTGTGATTGTAAAGAAAGAAAGTAAAATAAAAGATGTTAAAGATTTAACTCAACAGAAAATAGCTATGAATATGCAAGAAGATATACAATATTTTACAAAAGCATTATCAGCTTTAAAGGAAGAAAATAATTCTTTTGAATCATTAGAGGTTAATGATTTTCACCAACTAGCAAAAGATTTATATGATAATCAATGTGATGCTATTTTTGTAAATGTTGCTTATCTAACAATGTTAGAAACAGATTATGAAAATTTTAATGAAGATACAAGAGTTGTATGGTCTTATTCTATTGATAAAAAATTAGAAGATTTTTCTAAAGATGTTGATGTTGTATCAAAACCATTTGTTATATATATTAGTGGAATTGATACGTTTGGTAAAGTTTCAACAATTTCTCGAAGTGATGTGAATATGATTGTTACAATTAACCCAAAAACAAAACAAATTTTAATGACAAGTATTCCTAGAGATTATTATGTGACTTTAGATAATAAAGGTAAAAAGGATAAATTAACACATTCTGGATTAGCTGGAATAGAAAATACTGTGAAAACAGTAGAAAAATTTATGGGTATTGATATTAATTATTATGCAAGAGTTAATTTTACATCATTGATTCAAATGGTAGATGCCCTAGGAGGTATTGAAGTTGAATCTATTGAAGATTTTTCTATAGGTCAATATCATTATTTTAAAGGAATGAATCAATTAAATGGTGATCAGGCGCTTTATTTTGCGAGAGCACGTTATACAGTTACTGGTGGCGATAATGGACGTGTTGCTAATCAACAAAGAGTTTTAACAGGAATGTTAAAGAAAATGATGTCACCTGCAATTCTTACAAATTATACAGGAGTTTTAAATTCTATTGAAGGATGTTTTGAAACCAATATGCAATCTTCTGAGATCACGAGCCTTATTCAAATGCAACTTAATGATATGGCTTCTTGGACATTTACAACAAAACAATTAATAGGAACAGGTGCAATGTTAACAGGGGGAGCCTATATACCAGGTAGAAAACTTTATTATATGTTGCCTAATGAAACAAGTGTAAAAGAGAATAAGGCAGCTATTCAAAGTGTATTAGATGGAAAGTCTATTCAATAAAATGGATAACTTTAAAACAAAGGGACTGATTATTTTTTCTTAATGATAATTTATTTTCATTTCATTGTTGTCTATCAGTCTATTTGATATAATATTCACATATTATAAAGGAGTTGAATAAATTGAAAAATGTAACGCTAGTCGTCATGGCAGCAGGTATCGGAAGCCGATTTGGTGGAGGAATCAAACAATTAGAACCAGTTGGACCAAGCGGAGAAATTATTATGGATTATAGTATTCATGATGCTATTGAAGCAGGTTTTAATAAGGTTGTATTTGTCATTAGAAAAGATTTAGAAAAAGATTTTGATGAAATTATAGGACAACGTATGAAAAAGAAAATTCACGTTGAATATGCTTATCAAGAATTAGACAATATTCCTGATCAATATAAAGAAAGATTCCAAGAACGTACAAAACCATGGGGAACTGGACAAGCTATTTTAGCTTGTAAAGATTTAATTGATGAACCATTTTTAGTTATTAATGCTGATGATTACTATGGAAAAGAAGCTTACATAGAAGCTTATAAGTATTTAACAGAAGTACATCCAAGCAGTATTTTACCAATTTGTATGGTTGGTTTTGTTTTAAAGAATACTTTAAGTGATAATGGTGGTGTGACAAGAGGTGTCTGCCAGGTTGATGCTCATCAAAAACTAGTTGATATTGTAGAAACACATAATATTGAAAAGAAAAATGGAAAAGCAGTTGTAGGGGAACAAGAAATTGATTTAGATTCAGTTGTTTCTATGAATATGTGGGGACTATATCCAGAGTTCTTTGAAATTTTAGAAACAGAATTTGATGAGTTCTTAAATGCTTTAGATGCTTCAAATTTAAAAGCAGAATATCTTTTACCAACAATTATAGGTGATTTACTTCATCAAGGAAAAGTTTCTGTAGAAGTCTTAAAATCACATGATGAATGGTTTGGTGTAACCTATAAAGAAGATAAAGATTTTGTAAAAGATAACATTCAATTATTAGTAGAAAAAGGAGTATATCCAAAACAATTATAAATAAAGTGTTTATTATCATTAAAAACATGATAAATTCAATAAAATCTATTTTCATTTATTAAAAAATATGATAAACTCATATTACAAAATTTATTGAAAAATAAGTTTTGATAATATCATTGAGTGGTTTGTAATGCTAACAAAGAGGAAGAAGTCTATATGACTTCTTCCTCTTTTATTTAAGCGAAAAAGCTAAACGATGCATCTAGCATACATTTAGCTTTTTCTTATCCTGCGACAAGATTTTTAAATCGATTTAATCTGTCATATATTCCTTGCTATAAGAAGCCAGGTCCATTTAGGCTAAGTCACAACAAGAAATATATCTTCCATATACCAACATGTTTGCTGATGAGAAAAATCCCTTTCGTATTTTTTATTTTTTTGAGTTCATTTTCTTTATTTAAGAGTGTATTTGTTGATATATGGGTCATATCTTTAAAGACAAGTCAATTATAATATGTATTTAGACAAAATGGAACCATTACTCACAAAACAAGCAATATTATCATGAATTCATGACGGATTCGTCAAAAAAATATGACATAAAAAGTTGCAACATGTATTGTTACAACTTTTTATGTCGCTATTTGTCTTTTGTCTTTTCCATTAAAGATTTGATATCACCAAAATATGCATTCTTTTCATCAACATTTTCACAAATATAGTCTAAAGATGCATTATAGAAACGTGAAAAGCGAATAAGTTTTCCTAAAGAAGGAGTTCTTTGATTAGATTCATATTGTGAAACAATGGGTTTAGACATTTTCAATGTTTCAGCAACTTGTTTCTGTGATAATCCAGCTTCAACTCTCAATATTCTTAATCTTTCTCCAATACTCATAATTTCACCACCTTGGTGAATATTATACACTAATCTTATTTGCATTAGGGAATTTTCTTGCATTTTGCAAATGAATTTATAATTCTCTTTTGCAGAAATAATGACAAAATTTAACAAAAATTCTAAAAATACCCTAAAATGGGAGAAAAGTGTAATGACGCGGAGAGAATAATTCGATACAATAAATAATGCGTTAGTTCATAAAAGAAGGGGAGGTTTTATGATGAACATAGCGGTTTGTGATGATCAAAGGGATTATCTCAATTTAATTCAAAAAAAGATTATTGAATGTTTTCATGAAAAAGAAATCGAATTACAAGTCTACGCATATGCAAGTATAGACGAATTCATAGATAGTGTAGAAAAACATTCATATCAGTTTGCATTTATTGAAATGAAAATAGAGAATGGAAAGGGAATCGAAGCAGCACAGAGATTGAAAAAAGTGAATCCAGCATGTCAAGTTGTCTTTATCAGTGATCAATATAGAAGAGTTACTGAAGCATTTCAAGTTAGAGCTAGAGAATATCTTCTTAAACCAATTAGTACTGATAAATTTAAAGATGTATTTGAATACTTGATGGATTGGTATTTAGAACAAAATATTAAATTTGTTGTTCCAATTAGAGAAATAGGACGAAAACGCATATTTACAGTCGATGAAATTAAATATTTCGAAACATATTATAATGATTTAGAAATAGTAACTATTTATGATGAACATTTTATGACACATGTCAAAAACAGATATAAACTTAGACCAGCACTTAAATCAAGATGGTTTATGCAAGTCAACCAAAGTGTTCTTGTAAATATGAAATGTATAGACTTTTTAACAGATAGAAATGTTATTTTAAAAACAAGAGAAGTTTTTCCAACGAGTCGAACATCACTGATAAAAAATCATTTATTATATGATGAATTTCTAAGATATATAAATAAGAAAAAGAAATAGGAAGGTAAAAAATATGAAGATTGCAATTTGTGACGATGAAGAATACTATTTAAAAGACATATCTTCACGTATTCATAATTTAGAAAATATATATCAAGATGAGGTATCACTATATGTAGATACTTTTCAAAATGGTATAGATTTATTAGAATCATTTCAAATAAAAAGATATGATTTAATATATCTTGATATTGAACTTAATGATGTAAATGGAGTTAATCTTGCTAAAAAGATTCATGATATTAAACCTAACTGTATGATTATTTTTGTAACAAGTCATATGAGTTATTTTAATCAATCATACATAGTTAATGCATTTCAATATATGAAGAAGCCACTGAAAGATAAACTATTTACAAACGAATTAAAACGTGCAGTAAAGAAATATCAATTTTATCAAAAAACATTTGTATTTCCTACAAGTGTAGGAAATACAGTTATTAATGTCCATGATATTATCTTTTTAGAAACATTTTATAAAAGATATAAACTATATACAACAAAAGGTGTTTACTATGGTTCATTGAAACCAATATTAAGTTATCGAGAAGAATTATTAGAATATCATTTCTTTCAAATTCAAAGAAGTTTTACAGTGAATCTTGCTCATATTAGATCAATTGATAATTCAGTTGTAACAATGTCCAATGATGAAGTTTTAAAAATTTCTAGAAAGAAATATAAAGAATTTAAACAAGCTTTTTATAAATTCTTGGATAAACAATAAAGAAGACTAATCAATTATGATTGGTCTTCTTTTTCTGAGATATTCAAAATCACTTTTAATATTACATTATCATCATTCGTTTTATATTTGACATCACCATTATATTGACTAGCGATATGCTTAATTTCTTTGACACCAAAACCATGATTCATTGAATCAGTTAATTTACTCGTTTTACAAAAATTAGGACGACTTCCTAGAATAATAGAATTTGTAATACGTAAAATTAAGTATTGTTGACTATTCTTCATTTCAACTTTGATAAATCTATTATCTTCTACTTTTTCAGCAGCTTCAATAGCATTATCTAAAGCTAAACCAATTAAAATGGCTAAACTATTTCTTTCAATACAACCAATATTTACATGTGCAATATACTCAGTATATTTTATATTCTTCTTATTCATCATCTTTAATTTGTCATCAAAAACACTATCTATACAAGGTATACCAACATGTACCAGCGCTGAAGAATTATTCATAATTCCAAGTAAATGGCATACATATTCAGTTGCTTCAGAAGTTTGTTCAGCTTCAAGATAACCATGAATTATATGAAGTGTATTATGCATATCACGTCTCATTGTCCTGATTTCATCAATGGAATCATTATACTTATTCAAATACTCTTTCTCTTTCAAAATATTTTGAGTTGTAATTGCTTGTTCACGTTCTATTATTTCATGTTTGACTTGATATCTATCAAATAATATTAATGAAGCAATACTAACAATTACTATAAATAGAAATGTTCTCCCAATATTTGGGAAGTAGAATAGAGACTTATTGTTGATAACTATAGTAATGCTAAAATAGATATAAAGAATTATACTTGCTATTTTTATTATGTTGAAATTTTCTAATATTGTTTTTCTAGAATAAATAGAAATTGTAATAAATAGAACATATCTTTCTATAATTAATACTAATGTACTATAAGGAATAGAAAAATGAAAGTAAAATATTGGGACCGATATGTCAAATAACCATGAAAAGAAAAACATAATTATAATATGAATGGAAACTTTAAATAGTATTAGAATGCAAATGTACTTAAAATGATTTTTAAATTTATAATTTGATATAAGTAATATAGAAAAAATATATAATACTATTTTAATGATGTAAGGTTTAAATGTATAGTTTGATAATAAAAGTAAGATAAATGTAAAAAAGTATGTTAAAAATATTGAAGAAATACTTTTAAAATTCTTTATATTTTCAGGAAATAGATTGTTTATATAGTAATGTATTAAATATAAATCAATGATTGATAATATAATGCCAATTGTGAAATTTATTAGTAAATTCATATTAAAACTCCTTATCTATGTAATCAAAAAATCTTTCTTTAAATTCTTTTCTTTTTCTTTTCGTAATACTCAATTCATCTTTATTAATCATTCTAATACTATCACTTTTAAAAGTATCTACATGTTTAAAGTTAATAATAATACTTCTATTTAATTGGAAAAAGTGAAAATCAAGTAATTCTTTTTTTGTATGCATAATTGCTTTACTATTTCCATAATAAGAACCAACAGTTGTATATAGTTTATATGTACTGTAACTTGTTTCTAAATAAATAATACTGTCAGTCTTTATAAGTTTTGTTCCAAGAGAAGTATTAAAATAGACACTTCTATTAAGACTTTTATATAAATTGACTAATCTTTTTAATTCTTGATTAAATAATGTACCATTGATTGGTTTATTTAAATATTGTGATGCACCAACCCAATATGATTCATGCATATATTTCTTATAAGAACTTACAAATACAATAATACATTCAGAATTAATACTTTTGAGTTCTCTTGCAATATCCATTCCATTATGATTCTTTAATTCAATATCCAAAAATATAAGATCATATTGAATCAATTCAAAATTGTCTAGTAAATCTTGTGCATCAGTATATCCATCAAATTTGTTAGGTACTATATCTTCAATTCCAAACTGATTTATCCTTTCTAAAATATCATTGACGAAAAATTCTTCATCGTCACAAACCGCGATTTTCATAATATCATCCTCCCATATATCGCCTACAGTACATATTAGTTATACTGCATTTCTATTGTATAACATATTATATTGTATGTGTGTGCATTTTTTATCCCAATTCATGCATTTTTTTACCTATTCGACATATTTTTTTGAATTCTTGGTAAATTATTATAGGGAAGGGGGTGATTAATAATGAGAATGAAAAAGAAAATGGCTGTTTTGGGAATGAGTTTATTAGTCTTATGTGGAACTATTTCTACTGCTGCAGCATATGTGTATACAAATGGTAGTGCATACCAAACAGTTACACATAAGGATATACCTAATTGGGGAGATGAAAGTTTTGATACATACTATGGAAGCAAAAAGGTGACAACTGGTTCATTTGCTACATTTAAGAAAACAAAAGGTGATGCTGCTTTAGGAAATTATGCAGAACTTATAAATTCATCTAAATCTGTAAAATCAATGTTAATTGGTATTCCATTGAATTCTGCACAATTGTCAACTGAATACGGTTGTTCAAAGGGAACAGTCTATTTTACTGGAGTTACATCACATAGTTTAGAGCCAAGCAATTCTTGCGATGTCACATTAAAATTTAGTGCAGATAATCTTAAATAAAAAAATAAGCAAGTCTCTAATCTTGAGGCTTGCTTTCATTTTTAGTAACAATGACTTCTTTAATACGTCTGTTTTGAATTTTTGTTATTTGAAATGTTAATTGGTCAGTATGAATAGTTTTCGTTGTTCCATCTTTTGGTATTGAACGAAGGTGACTATAAATATATCCACCAACAGTATCATAGTCTTCATCTGTAGGAAGATCAACATTAACTGCTTCAGCTAAATCTTCAATTAAAACATTTCCTGTGACTTTCCATTGATAGTGATTTAAAGACTGAATAGAAGGTTGCTCATAAGCATCGTGTTCATCGTAGATATTCCCAACAATTTCTTCTACAAGATCTTCTAAAGTAATAATTCCACTCATTGCTCCAAATTCATCAATAGCAATAGCAAAATGGATATTCTTTTTTTGCATATCATCAAATAAATCATCAGCAGTCATTGAATCAGGGATAAAGTATGCGGGTGTTAAAAGCGATTTGAAATCTTTTTCTTTTGTCTGTAAATTTAAGAGGTAATCTCTTACATGAAGAATACCTATAATGTTTTCATCGTTTTCTTCATATACTGGGAATCTGGATAGACCTGTTTTCTTAATTGTATTGACGATCTCATCATCAGAAGCATCTAAAGCAATAGAAATCACATCTACTGAGTGTGTCATAATTTCACGGATAGAAGTATCATCAAAATCAAAAATATTTTGAAGCCATTCACTTTCATCCTGATCTAAGACACCTCTTTTTTCACCTAACTCAATCATCATTAGAATTTCTTCCTCAGTTACTGAATCTTCTTGGGCATCTGTTTTTAAATGAAGAATTTTTAATATCCCATTTGTTGAAAAAGATAAAAACTTGACAACAGGATTGACAACTTTAGCAACAACCAAAACAACACCGCATGAAAATTTTGAAACTTCATATGGTTTTTGCATAGCAATTCTTTTAGGAACTAATTCACCTAAAACCAATGTGAAATATGACAAAATCAATGTTATTAAAATAACTGATAAAGTATCTAAAGTATTTAATGACAATGTAGTCATACCTAAATCATGATAAATCCAATTCACTAAATATTCAGAAAAGTTATCAGCTGCAAAGGCACTTCCTAAAAAACCAGCTAAAGTAATACCAATTTGAATCGTTGATAAGAAACCAGCAGGTTCTTGCGTTAATTGCAATAACCTTTTTGCAGTCTTTTCTCCTTCTTCAGCCTTTTTTTCTAACTGTGTTGCATTCAATGATAAAACAGCAATTTCTGTTGCAGCAAAAAATGCGTTCACTAAAATCAAGATAAACTGTAATAATAATTGCGAGGGTATAGAGTCCATATCATCACTCTCCTTATTTTTGGCTCTATTTCATTTTGTGATACAAAAAAAGACCAGTATCACACTTGTAATAAAAGTCTCGTTATTGAATATATAAACCGGCTTGACAGCGTGGTGACGACTATATAACATCAAAATGATGCTAACTACTCCCTTTTATGATACCTATTTTATCATATTTTGAAAAACTGTCAATATTTTGATAAATATGTTAAAATAGTAAAAAAGGAATGAGATTAATGGAATTAAAATTATTAGAGTATGTTCATGAAAATTTGCCTAAGGGTTTTACGCCATATTATCTTTATAGCATGATTGTTGATAGCCAGGAAGTTGGGAGAATAGTATTACGGGTAGGTAGTGATGAAGAACATTATTATGATGGTCATATTGGTTATACAGTATTTGAAGAATTTCGAGGACACAATTATGCTTATCAGGGATGTTTATTGTTAAAAGAAATGATACATTTTGATCATCTTATCATAACATGTGATCCTCATCATTTTATATCCCAAAAAATTATTAAGAAATTAGGATGTCAGTATATTGAAACAAAGGCAATTCCCCAACATTTAAGAAAATTTTATCAATCAGATGAAATAGAGAAAATGATTTACTTATGGCAGTGAAAATGTTGTCCAACATTTTCTTTTTTCTTTCTTTAGAAAGATTGTTTCATGGATTGATTTTCGATATAATTTGAATAGTAGAAAAATCAGGAGGTTATTTATGAAGTTTGTACATATTGCCGATTTACATCTTGGAAAAGTTCTTCATCAGTATTCTTTATTGCATGTCCAAAGAGAGTTATTGTTTGAATTGCTAGAATTTATGGATTGTGAAGATATAAGGGTGTTGGTTATTGCAGGAGATATTTATGATCGTTTTATTCCTAGTCAAGAAGCTGTGAATTTGCTTGATGAGTTTTTAAGCCAAGCATTATTAAATTATCATATTGAGGTTTTGATGATTAGTGGAAATCATGATAGTAGTGATCGTATGCATTTTGCCAGTTCTATTTTATCTCAACGTGGATTACATATTGAAACATACCTTAAAGAACAAATGGAATTTGTGGAAAAAGGACAGACGAGATTTTATTTATTACCATTTGTTAAACCATCACAAGTGAAAAATCTTTACCAGGTAGATGAAATTTATAATTATCAGGAAGCTTTATCTTTATATTTATCACATCAAAAGATTGATAAAGATTATACGAATATATTGGTTACTCATCAATTTGTTGGACATGCAAGTATAACAAGTGAATCAGAGATTCCTTTAAGTGTCGGTGGAAGTGAAATTATTGATGCATCTTTATTTGATGATTTTGATTATGTAGCATTAGGACATCTTCATGCACCTCAAAAAGTATCTAGAGAAACATTACGTTATAGTGGCTCTTTAATGCGCTATTCTTTTGATGAAGTCAAACAGGATAAATCATTTGTAGTAGTTGATACAGAAGATATGTCTGTTCGTTTACATCATCTTCATCCATCACAGACATTGCAAAAATATACTGGGACATTTGCTCAATTCATGGATCCACAGTTTATTTCTCATAAAGAAGATTATCTGGCATTTGAATTAGAAGATCAAAAACTGATTCCTCATGCTATTGATCAGTTAAGAGTTCTATATCCACATCTTTTACAAATTACATATACATATCTTTTCAATCAACAAACAAAGCAATCATTTCAAACCATTCAAACTATTGAAAAAATGGATACCAAATCACTCTTTCAAAAATTCTATTACGATGTTAAAAATATAGAATTAGATGATGAACAAATGAAAATTGTTAATGATTTATTGGAGAAAGTAGGCGAAGAAAATGAAAATTATTAGTTTAACCATGAATGCTTTTATGACTTATAAAGAGAAAACAACTATTCAATTTGATGAATTTATAGACCATGGTTTATATCTTATTAGTGGACCTACAGGTGCTGGAAAAACAACTATTTTTGATGCAATGACGTTTGCTTTATATGGTGTTGCAAGTGGTAGCACTAGAAATCAATCCTATTTTCGCAGTGATTTTGCCGATGTCAAAGACGAAACATATGTAGAAATGACCTTTGAACTCCATAGAAAACGATATACCATTAAACGTTCACCGACTTATACAAGACCAGGATACAAAACAGCCAAAATGGCAAATGCCTATTTAACTTATGATCAGACAACAATTGAAGGTGTAAAAGAAGTCAATCAAAAAATCAATCAATTACTAGGAGTTAATGTTCAACAATTTAAACAGATTGTCATGATAGCTCAAGGTGAATTTAGTAAACTTATATATGCAAGTAGCGAAGAAAGAGAACATGTGTTAAGACATATTTTTCATAGTGAGCCTTTAGTACAGTTTGAAAATCTATTAAAAGAAGAAGCTAAAAAAAATAAAGATCAATATCTTTTATCAAGTCAGCAACTTTTCTCACGATTTCAACTTTTATCTTTGCCTACTGAATTTATGAAGCAACATAGTAAAACTTTTCATCCATCATATCTTGAAGAAGCTTCACAAGAAAATAATCATATTTATCAAGATTCACTGCAGTTAAAAGAACAGTATGAAAAATCCAAATATAACTATGATGTATTTTCAAAAGATTATTATCAAAAAGAAAAACATAATCAGGATTTATTAGAATATCAAAGACTTCAAAAAGAAGATGATCAATTAAACTTACAAGAAGAAACAATTAATGATTTAAAAAAAGACATTGATAAAATAAAAATTATTGAACAAAATCAATCATTCATTTATCAACATCATCAAACAACTATAGATTTAAAACAAGTCCAAGAACAATATGATCAACTTATTCAAAAACGAAAGGAAACATCATTACTTTTTCAGCAAATTGAAAAAGAATATCAATTATTACCACAACAAAAAGAAAATAAAGACAATTTATTAATAGAGATAGAAAAAAACAAACAAGCAATTCAAAAACAAAAAGAATATTTACAAATTCAAAAGCAACATCATTCCTGTGACCAGAACATTGAAAAATTGAAGCGTGAATATCAACAATATCAACAATCCCACGATAAACTTGTCAAACGCATGGAAAGAGATCAAGAAAATGTGAATCATTTAGCTGAATTACAACTCGATTTACAACAAAAAGAACGCATTGTAAAAGAAGTTAATGAAAAGCGTGTGGCAATTCATGAATTAAGTCAGCTTTATGATACTTTAACTGAATTACAAGATCATCACTATGATTTATCCAATCAATATAAGAAAATAGATGCACTCTATCAAAAAACATTGCAACGTTATCAATTAGAAGATGAAAATTTTAAATGTCAGCAGGCAGGGATTTTGGCTATGACATTGAAAGATAATGAACCTTGTCCTGTCTGTGGTTCATTACATCATCCTCATTTAGCGACATTATCAAGCCAAGTGTTGTCGGCCAATGAATTAGAAGCATTAAGTTTAGAAGTTGAACAAAAAAAGCAGCAAAAAGAAGAATCTTATCAGGAAGTTTTAGCTCAAAATCAACAAATTCATACTCTTAAAACACAAATAGATATTCTTAAAAAACAATTACATATTGAAGAGGAATTGTCTAAAGAGGTTTTTATTCGTTTATTATCTGATGTTATTCATATTATCAAAGATCAGGAGAAAACTTATCAGAAGCAATATGATGAAGTTGTTTATTTAAAACGAATTAAAAAATCATTAGAACAAGATAATATCTTATCTAATCAACAAACTGAAGAGTTAAAAGTGATGTCTGATCAACTGAATATTTATGAAAGACAAATAGCCATTTATAATTCAAAACTGCAAGAATTTGAATCTCAATATCATTTTGATGAATCAACAGATATTCAAAGGCAGTTAAATGATAATTTATTAGAACTTAAAAAGCAGGAACGTTATATTCAAAATATTGAGGAAACTTATCATCAATGCCAAAAGGAAATTTCATTATTGAATCATCAAAAAGAAGAAATAGAGAAACAAAAAGCGACACTTATGCAAAATTTCCAAGTTTTACAACAGCAGTTTCAACAGTTTATAAACGAACATTTTGTATCTTTAGATGAATATCAAAAATATGCGCAAATGATTCATCAATTATCACAAAAAGAACAAGTTTATCAGGACTTTATGATTAAACAAAGAACATTAAAATCTCAGCTTGCAAGTCTAAAAAAACAGACGAGTGGATATCAAATGTCTGATTTGACAGTTGAACGAGAACAACTGCAAGTATTAGAAACCATTCGTGATCAAAATTTTAAGCAGTATAATGAATGTTATCATACTTATCAGCAGAATCAGAATATTTTAGAAACTTTGCAAAAAGATTATTTAAAAAATCAAAGTATATTTGAAAACTATATTATGTATCAGGATTTATCAGATATGACATCAGGAAAAAATGGACAACGTATGTCATTTGAAAGATATGTACTGGCTACTTATTTTGAACATATTTTGGAATATGCCAATATTGAGTTATTAAAAATGAGTCAGGGAAGATTTGCTCTTTATCGTAAAGAATCAATTAAAGGAGCTAAACAACAAGGTTTGGATTTAAGTGTTTTAGACTATGAGACAGGAATGATGCGTGATATTCAAACATTATCTGGAGGGGAATCTTTTAAGGCGGCTTTATCATTGGCATTAGGTTTATCGTCTATGATTCAAACTTATGCAGGTGGTATTGAATTAAATACATTATTTATTGATGAAGGTTTTGGAACATTGGATAGCGAATCCATTGATCAGGCATTATCTGTTTTATTGGATTTACAAAATGATAATAAAGTGATTGGGATTATTTCGCATGTTGATGAACTCAAAGAAAGAATCCATACGCAAATTGTTGTGGATAAAGGGATGAATGGAAGCCATTTACATATTGAAAAGGAATAAGTCATTTCAAGATAAGAATATCAATTTACATGATTGCATTTTGTTATAAATCTTGTATAATAGTAAAGTAAATATGGAGAAAAGGGGTATATAGATGGCAAATAATAAAGTAAAAAATGATGCAATTACATCAAGAGATGAAGATTTTGCACAATGGTATACAGATGTATGTCGTAAAGCCGAACTGATGGATTATTCTAGTGTCAAAGGATTCATTATCTATCGACCATATGGATATGCTTTATGGGAAATGATTCAAGCATATATGGATCAGAAATTTAAAGAAACAGGACATGAAAATGTTTATATGCCGATGTTGATCCCTGAATCATTATTGCAAAAAGAAGCAGACCATGTGGAAGGATTTGCACCTGAATGTGCAGTCGTTACTAAAGGTGGATTGGATGAACTTGAAGAACATTTAGTTATACGTCCAACATCTGAAACATTATTTTGTGAACATTATGCTAAAATTGTGAATTCTTATAGAGATTTACCTAAGTTATATAACCAATGGTGCAGTGTTGTCCGTTGGGAAAAAACAACACGTCCATTTTTAAGAGGATCAGAATTCTTATGGCAAGAGGGACATACAATTCATGCAACAAAAGAAGAAGCAAAAGAAGAAACTATGAGAATGCTTGGTATTTATGAAAATACTGCTAAAGATTTATTAGCCATTCCAATGGTGACTGGTCGTAAAACAGAAAGAGAAAAGTTTGCTGGAGCTGAAGAAACTTATACAATTGAAGCTTTAATGCATGATGGAAAAGCATTACAGTCAGGGACATCACATTATTTTGGTGATGGTTTTGCAAAAGCCTTTGGCATTCAATTCTTGGATAAAGATAACAAGCAAAAATATGTATATCAGACATCTTGGGGTGTTTCTACGAGATTATTAGGGGCTATTATCATGGTTCATGGTGATGATAACGGTTTGGTTTTACCACCAAGAGTTGCGCCAACACAGGTGATGATTATCCCTATTCAGCAACAAAAAGAAGGGATTTTAGATAAAGCTTATGAATTAGAAAAACAGCTGAAAGATTCTGGATTAAGAGTGAAAGTCGATGCTACAGATAAATCACCAGGATGGAAATTTTCTGAAGCAGAAATGCGTGGAGTTCCACTTCGTTTAGAAATAGGTCCAAGAGATTTAGCAAATGGACAATGTGTTGTTGCGAAACGTATTAATGGTGAGAAAATAACATTGTCTATTGATGAAAATCTAGCAGAAACTTTAACAAAATTATTAGATGATATTCATGAAGAAATGTATCAAAAAGCATTAACATTTAGAAATGAACATATTACATCTGTTCAAACATTTGAAGAGTTTAAAGATGTTTTGAATACTAAAGGTGGCTATGTAAAATTACCTTGGTGTGGTGATGAAGCGTGTGAAGTGAAGATTAAAGAAGAAACTGCGGCAACATCACGCTGTATTGATACAGAAGCTCATGTTGATGGTGTATGCCCAATTTGTGGTCAAAAAGCAAAACATATTGTTTATTTTGCAAAAGCTTATTAGTATGTATCTAACGGATACATACTTTTTTCATGAAAAAAGAACTTTATATAAAAGTTCTTGGAATTATTCCTTGATCTTAACTTTTAAAAGATGAATAAGAGAAGCTGCCTGATAAGAATCAATAATAGCTCCTTGAATATCTTGGGGTGTTGTTATGATGTTATTAAGGTCGCATGAAGATAAATCAATCTGATAAAGCGGGGCATGTTGAAGTTCACATTGGTGGAATGTACATTCTTGAAATGTTGATTTTTTAAGATTTGTTTCAATAATACTTGCTTGTGTAAAATCACATTGCTGATAATGGGTTTCTTTATTCTTCATAAATGCTAAATTAGCAAATCGACATGAACATTCTTTAAAATAGACTTGATCAAACATTGATTCTGAAAAATCGGTTCCCATGAGTTTACAATTGATAAATTGCACACGTCGAAAAAGACAGGCATAAAATAACATATTTGATAAATCGCAATTTTGAAAGACAACATCTAAAAAATAGGAATCTTCCTCTTTACATTCTTCCATTGTTATACCTTCAAAGAGACAATTTTTGATTTCGTGATGCGATTGATGAGAATCAAAAATATATTCATTTTCAAAATGTTTAAATTGGATGGTTTCATTATTAATTTCATCTTTTAAAAATGTTTTTTCGATAAATGAAATATCGGGTTTTTTCATTGCTTTCACCTCGCACTTATCATAACATAAATTCATTCTCTTTTAATCTTTTTTATGCTAAAATATATAAAAATGAGGTGACATAATGAAAAGACAAAAACGTATTGCGTTAATTAATGATATAACTGGTTTTGGGAGATGTTCGATTGCTTCAATGGCACCTATTGTTTCAGCTATGAAGATTCAGGCAGTTCCTATTCCTACTGCTATTCTTTCTACACATACTCAATTTCCGGTTTATTATTTTGATGATTATACGCCAAGAATGAGCGATTATATTCAAACTTATAAAGATTTAAATTTAGAATTTGATGCGATTGCGACAGGTTTTTTAGGTTCACAAGAACAAGTTGATATTGTGATTGACTTTATTAGGTATTTTAAAAAAGAAAATGCTTTTGTTTTGGTTGACCCAGTCATGGGAGATCATGGTAAGCTCTATGCAACATATACACCACAGATGTGTCATAAGATGAAAGAATTGGTTCAATATGCTGATCTCATGACCCCTAATTTAACAGAATTAGTGACTTTAGTTGATCAGCCATATCCTGATCATTTGCCATCATTTGATGAATTGAACCAAATGTGTGAAACACTTGCGAAACAAGGACCAAAACATATTGTTGTGACAGGGATTCCTTTCAACGACAAACAGATCTTGAATTTTATTTACAATCAGGATGAAGATTATCAAATTGTGATGGTAGATCGGATTGGACAAGATCGTTGTGGTACCGGTGATGTGATTTCAGCAGTTATTGCTGGATGTTATTTGAATGGTTATCATTTTTATGAGAGTGTTAAAAAGGCAACTGAATTTGCTTCAAAGTGCATTGCTTATTGTGAGAAAATGCAAGTGCCTCATTATTATGGGTTATGTTTTGAGGAATATTTATGGGAATTAGGAGTGGATGAATCATGATATTATATACATTATACGAAAACAGCTATATTGATATAGCTCATTTAGAGACGTTGAAAGATGTTCATGTTTATGTGAATTTAACGAATCGTTGCCCATGTGCCTGCACGTTTTGTTTAAGACAAACAAAAGAAATGCTGGAATCAAATTCATTATGGTTAGAGCGTGAACCATCAGTTGATGAAGTGATTCAAGAATTTCAAAAATATGATTTAGATGATTTCGCTGAAGTTATTTTCTGTGGCTTTGGCGAACCTTTAGAAAGAGTCGATGATGTTGTACAGATTGCTGGCATCTTAAAACTTTATCGCCGAGATTTACCTATTCGTATTAATACAAACGGTTTAGCGAATTTGATTCATAAAAGAGATATAACACCAGAGTTGAAAGGACGTATTGATACGATTTCTATCAGTTTGAATGCCCCTGATGCTAAGGAATATTATGAACTTACACGTAGTCGTTTTGGAATTGAATCTTTTCAGGCAATGTTAGATTTTACAGTTTTATCTAAACAATATGTTCCACATGTGGTTTTGACAGTCGTTGATATTATTGGCTCAGAAAAAATCGCTCAATGTCAGTCGCTATGTGATGAATTGGGTGTGACTTTACGAGTTCGTCCATTTGAAGAATAAGGAGGATGTCAAATGTTATATATGACAAGAGAAGAACGCTTGATTCCATTAGAGAAGATGGTAAATACGAGAGATTTAGGAGGTTATGAAACACAATTTGGAGCCTATAGTAAAGCTCATAAATATATTCGTGCTTCCTCTCCAGCCAATGCTTCTTTAAAGGATTTAAAAACTTTAAAAGATTATGGTGTGAAAGTTGTGATTGATTTAAGAAGTGATTTTGAAAAAGAACATCAGGAAAATCCTTTTCAAAATGATCCAGATATTGATTTTTATGAAGTTAATTTATTTGATTCTTCAACTGCATCTATCGTTCCAGATGAGGTGAAACAATATAAAGACTTAGGTGGTGTTTATATTTATATGTTAGAAGGAATGAAAGATAAGTTTAAAGACATTTTTGATATTTTTTTGAAGTATCCTTATGACTGTATTTTATTTCACTGTTCAGCTGGAAAAGATAGAACAGGTATGACGGCAGCTTTATTGTTAGATTTAATTGGCTGTCATGAATATGATATTGTAAAGGATTATAGTGAATCTTATGAAAATAATATTGAAATTAATGAAAGCTTAAATGCAATGATGGAAAATGAAGAAGCCAAGCAATATTTAAAATCTTCACCTCGTTATATGATGGAAGTTCTTGATTATTTAAGAGAACATTATGGGAGTGCAAAGGAGTATTTATTAAAAATAGGGCTTCAAAATGATGAAATTGAACAATTAATTGAAAATTTTACAATTTAAAAAAGAAAAATGCCTTTTATTTGTGTATATAGAAGTAGGAGGTATTTTTTTATGGAGAAAACATTAACATTAAAACAAAAAGATCGTATTGCAAGAAAAATTTATAAAAGCTATCAAAGGGCACAGTTGGATATTCTTTATCTGAACCAGCATTATAACTATTATCCACAGGTAGATATGTTTAGGATTAAAGATTCATCAACAATTTATCAAAAAGCAGATTCTAAATTTATTCAGCAGTTAGAAAGAAAACAGGAGTTAGAAAATTTTGTGGGAATTGTGAACCAGATACATACCCATCTTTCAAGAGAGGCATATTCTTTTATTGAAAATGAATATTTGAATTTTTATGATGCTTCATGGTGGATGCCTTATTTTTCAAGAGCAA
The DNA here is from genome assembly GCF_001244545.1 of Candidatus Stoquefichus sp. SB1. Lineage (NCBI taxonomy): Bacteria > Bacillati > Bacillota > Erysipelotrichia > Erysipelotrichales > Erysipelotrichaceae > Candidatus Stoquefichus > Candidatus Stoquefichus sp. SB1. Next base: position 665,687 of record NZ_LN852694.1, read on the forward strand.
GTTATTATCGAATTAAGCATCGTGCATTAGATGAATTTCTTGAGTGCATTAGTGCATTTTGGAGCGAAAAAGAATTAGTAAAATTAGTCAAATGAGTAGTTGTCAAGCGAAATGAAATTATGTATAATACCAATATCTTGATAAAAAGGAGAAAATTCATGATAAAGAATTTAATTGGTGGAATCGCTGTAGGGATAGCGAATGTTATTCCTGGTGTCAGTGGTGGAACTATGATGGTTATTCTAGGAATTTTTAATCATACAATGGAAGCTATTTCAGGAGTATTTCAAAAAGAAAATGATCATCGTAAGGAAGATATATTATTTTTATTTCAAGTATTATTAGGTGCAGCTATTGGATTGGTTGGATTTGCAAAGGTTCTAGAATTTTTATTTGATCACTATCCAACACAAACAATGTATTGGTTTATTGGGCTTATTGCTTTTAGTATTCCTTTGTTTTTAAAGGGAGAAATGAAAGGTGAAAAAATAAAAATAATTCCATTAATTTGTGGTTTAGGGATTATTTTTGGCTTAGAATTCTTAAATCCGGGTGAAGGGACAGTGAATGTCAATCCAGCTTTTCCATCTGTTGATATGATGTTATGTTTGACAATGATTGTTGTTGGTATTATTGGTGGTGCAACAATGTTGATGCCTGGTGTGAGTGGGTCAATGGTATTATTAATTATTGGTCAATATTATTTGTTTAAATCATACTTAGCCAATGTAACATCTTTTCAACTTAATGTTTTGATTCCACTTTGTTTTATTGGTATTGGCGTTATTATTGGTATTATTTTGAGTGCAAAAGTATGTGACTATTTTATTAAACGTTATAAAGCTGGTTTTTTAAGTTTTATTCTTGGATTAATTATTGCTTCATCTCTTGTTTTGATTCCTTTTGATGCAAGTTATGATTTGATGATGATTGTCACTTCTATAATAGCTCTTGGTTTAGGTGGGGTTATTGTTTTAGGACTTGGTAAATTACAGTAGCAGAAATGCTACTTTTTGTATATCTATTCAAATTTGAGGACATAATTTTTATTAGGAACATTAGCTAATCTTTATTGGCTTTGGATATAAAAAGTATGTTTTATTTCACAAATGATAAGAATAGGTATAGAATAAATACAAATGATTATTCATTTTGGAGGTTTTAATATGAATGTAGAAATTATCAATGTAGGAACAGAATTATTATTAGGAGAGATTGTCAATACAAATGCGACTTTATTACAGAAGGTATGCAAAGATTTAGGTTTTAATGTTTATTTTCAAACTGTTGTAGGTGATAATCCTGAGCGCTTATATGATTGTTTAAAATTAGCCTTTGAAAGAGGTGCTGATTGCGTAATGACAACAGGTGGTTTGGGACCAACAACAGATGATTTAACAAAAGAATTATCAGCTCAATATTTAGGCTTAGAAATGGTTTATAATGAAGTTGAGGCACAAAAGGTTTTACGTAAATGTCAATATTGTACAGGCGTTGAACAGATTCCTGATAATAATTTTAAACAAGCGTTTTATCCTCAAGATGCTTATATATTAGAAAATGATATGGGAACTGCAAATGGTTGTGTCATGCATAAAGGTCAAAAGATGATTATAAACTTACCTGGACCACCTAAGGAAATCAGTTATGTTGTAGAACATTCACTTATTCCTTATCTTTTACAGTATAAACAAGAAACAATTTATACATATGAATATTTAACAATGTTTATTGGTGAAAGTAAGCTCGATGAGATATTACATGATTTGATTAGTGGTCAGCAAGACGTTTCAATAGCTTTATATGCTGGCGAGGAAACGGTTAGAGTGAGATTAGCTGTCAAAGCATCTGATCAAAAAAGTGCTGATGCTTTGATGAAAGATATACGATTAGAGATTGAAAAAAGAATTAAACCTTTTATTATTTTTGAAAAAGATTTAAAAGAGGCATTATTAAAACATATGGTTCCTATTTCAATTCAATATAAAGGTCATTTTCTATTGAAAGACGATTTTTTAAAACCTTATTTATCAGATCATCCAAAAGTAAATATAATTGTTGAGACAAAACAAAATCCATTGGGTGAAGTGGTTATTTTCCATTTCAATGATTTTGTGTTTGAAGTTCCTACGTTTGTGAAAGCCGACTATTCTTATGGAAAAGTGGAAGCAAGATTTATAGCTCAATTTTATAAATATTTAATGACAAATCAATAAATGACATATTTGACAAATGAAGCGGTTTCACATAATATTTTTGTTGAAAATAATCAAAATATTATGTGAAATGAGAAAATAAATTGTATTTTTACGATTTCTGTATATAATAACAATGTACTTTTTGTAGTACAGAATCGGGGGATATGAAGTGAAATTTAAAATTGATAATTGTCACTATGATTTAGTGAAAGATCTCTTAGTTAGTCTTGATTCTTTAGTTAAGAATGTAGAAAAAGACTATAATGGGACAATTGTGACATTACAAGATGGTAATTCACAAGAAGATTTAATGAAAATTTTAAATCAAGATCCTTTGCATAGATTTTGCGAAAATTCAAATGTTTATGCACTTTAGAAGCTACGGCTTCTTTTTTTATCTATTAATATAAAATATATTTTGATAAATGAAAAGCAAGATATATTTAAGAATGAATAAATATGGTACTTTTAAAAAGTATTCCTATCTTTTTACTATGTAAGAGTTTACAAATGATAAAAAGATGAAAAACAGTGATAAAAACAACGGAATTTATATTTTTCTCTTGCGAATTTTATGACTTTATTTATAATGGGAATTGTCCTAAGGGATAAGATGTATGTCATATCATAATATTTCCGACATACATATCAGCAGACAAAAGTATTCATATAAGTTATACTCACAAAGGTAATCTTTTATTGGAGGCAGCAGTCCAGTAAAAATATAGAGAACAGCAGCTCTATTGATTATCGGTATAAGAAAAGAGCGAAATTAGGGGTTTCGCTCTTTTCTTATACTCATAAATGAATTAGTTTTCAATAAGTTCAATAAACTTTAAAGATGCAGGTGTTAATGTTTTTCTGGTTAGGTAGGCATAACCAATACTTCTTTTGGGGATTGGATGGCTAAGTTGAATTTCGTGGATAAGATGATTGTTTAAATCAGATAATGAAAATTCTTTGATAACACATGCTTTACCTAAATTGTTTTTAGCTGCATCTAATAAAAGATCGTGTGAACCTAATTCAATACTGGCTTTTAAAAGAATGCCATGGCTCGCAAAGTGGTAATCGACAAATTGTCTAGAGTTTGAAGATCTTTCAAGTAAAATTAATGATTCTTGTGAGAGTTCATGTAAGTTATATATTTTATTATCTTTTTCTTTGGATACAAAGATGTCATGAACCTGAAGACACTCTTGGATGGTAATAGCTTCGTCATGTAAAGGCATGTTAATAAATCCTATTTCTATTTGACCTGTTTTTAATAAATTGATAATTTCTAAACTTGTTCGATTGACCATTTTAATAGTGACATGAGGATAAAGCTGATTAAACTTAACAAGGTAGGGCATAATATAATTTTGGCTTAATGTATCACCTGCTCCAATTGTTAATTCACCTTTTGTCAGTTCATGCTGGTTTACAATTTGATTTTCAGCACTGGTAATTAATGAAAGAGCATGCGATATCTGCTGATAAAGAAGAGCACCTTCTTTAGTGAGAATGACTCCTTTGGATTGTCTGATAAAGAGCTGGGTATTGAGTTCTTTCTCTAAAGCATGGATAGCTTGAGAAACGGCAGATTGTGATATAAATAGATTTCTAGCGGCTAAAGAAAAGGATAAGGTTGAGGCAGCTTCATTAAAAATTTTGTATTGTTCAAGTTTAATATTCATATTAGTTCTCCTTATATCATATTTGTTAAATATTAATTTTACTAATAGATAAAAGTATCATATAATAATGCTGTTGATTCGTCAATGAATTGACTCAAAAGATTGAATAAATCTGTTTAAGATTAGGAAATAAAGAAAGGAAGATATTTATGTCTGGAATTGTTGTTGTAGGAAGTCAATGGGGTGATGAAGGGAAAGGGAAGATTACTGATTACCTTGCTCAAAAGGCTGATGTTGTTGTCCGTTATCAAGGGGGAAATAATGCTGGTCATACAATTGAATTTAATGGTCAGAAGTTTGCTTTAAGATTAATTCCTTCAGGTATTTTTACATCTGGAAATGTCATATTAGGAAATGGAATGGTTATTAATCCCAAGGCATTACTTGAAGAAATGAAATATTTAAACGATGCTGGTATTTGTACTGATGGTATCAAGATTAGTGATCGTGCTCATGTAATTTTACCTTATCATTTAGAAATTGATGCAATGCAGGAAACATTACGTGGTGATAAGAACATCGGAACAACAAAAAAAGGAATTGGTCCTACTTACGTTGATAAATATGCACGTATTGGTATTCGTATGGGTGAATTGATTAACGAAGATTTGTTTAAAGCAAGATTAGAGGAAGTTTTGCCTTTAAAATTAAGAGAATATCCAGAATTAGATTTTTGTGTTGAAGATATATTCCAAGAATATAAAGAATATGCTAAAATAATAAAACCAATGATCACTGATACTGGTTTATTGTTGGATGAGTATTTGAGACAAGGAAAAAAGGTTTTGTTTGAAGGTGCACAAGGAACAATGTTAGACATTGATTATGGAACATATCCATATGTCACAAGTTCGCATCCTGGTGCCAATGGTGTGTGTGAAGGAGCAGGAATCGGTCCGGTTCATATTAACGAAGTTGTTGGGATTGTGAAGGCTTATACAACACGTGTGGGTTCTGGAGCATTTCCAACTGAAATTGATGATGAAATTGGTAATCGTATTCGTGAAGTTGGGCATGAGTATGGAACTGTGACGAAACGTCCACGTCGTATTGGATGGTTTGACGCAGTGGTTGTGAATCAGTCAAGAAGAATAAGTGGATTAACAGGGTTATCTCTTATGTTATTGGATGTTTTAACAGGAATTGAAACATTGAAATTATGTACAGCTTACAAGCTCAATGGTGAAGTGATTCATGCATTACCAGCAGTTATTCAGGATTTGGATAAAGTTGAACCTATTTATGAAGAAATGCCTGGATGGCATGAAGATATTACAAAAGTCACATCTTTTGAAGAATTACCAATGAATTGTCAAAATTATTTAAAGCGAATCAGTGAATTGGTTCATTGTCCAATTGTAATGTTTTCAGTTGGACCTGATAGAGAACAAACAATTATATTAAAAGAAGTGATTTAAGAGGAGGGAAAGCGTGAAAAGAGAATTAGTCATTGTTTTAGATTTCGGTGGACAATACAATCAGTTAGTTGCTCGTAGAGTACGTGAATGTAATGTTTATTGTGAAATTTATTCATATAAAGTTGATATTGAAAAGATTAAAGAAATGAATCCAAAAGGGATTATCTTAACAGGTGGACCAAATAGCTGTTATGAAGAAAATTCACCTACATATTCAAAAGAATTGTTTGAATTAGGGATTCCAGTTTTAGGATTATGTTATGGGGCACAATTGATGCAGCATGTTTTAGGTGGAAAAGTTGAACGTGCTGAGGTGAGAGAATATGGAAAATCAAATTTAACAGTTAACAACAATTCTCCACTTTTTAGCAATGTTGAAAAAGAAAGCATTTGCTGGATGAGTCATTTTGATTATATTTCTCAAACAGCACCAGGTTTTGAAATTACGGCAACAACTCCTGATTGTCCAGTTGCTGCTTGTGAGAATATAAAACAAAATTTATATGCAATTCAATTCCATCCTGAAGTTTTACATACAAAAGAAGGAACAAAGATGTTATCAAACTTTGTTTTAAATGTTTGCGGATGTGCTGGTGATTGGCGTATGGATTCTTTTGTTGAGGAACAAATCAAAGCCATTAAAGAAAAAGTTGGAAATGGTAAAGTTTTATGTGCTTTATCAGGTGGGGTTGATTCATCAGTTGCTGCAGTTTTATTATCAAAGGCTATTGGGAATCAATTGACTTGTGTTTTTGTTGATCATGGGTTACTTCGTAAAAATGAAGGTGATGAAGTAGAGAAAGTTTTTGGACCTGATGGCAATTATGATTTGAATTTTATTAGAGTCAATGCACAACAAAGATATTATGATAAGTTAAAAGGTATTGAAGAACCAGAAGCGAAAAGAAAAATTATTGGTGAAGAGTTTATTCGTGTCTTTGAAGAAGAAGCTCAAAAGATCGGTGCAGTTGATTTCTTGGTTCAAGGGACAATTTATCCTGATATTGTAGAAAGTGGCTTAGGTGGTGAATCTGCCGTCATTAAGTCACATCATAATGTAGGGGGATTACCTGATTGTGTGGACTTTAAAGAAATCATTGAACCTCTAAGAGATTTATTTAAAGATGAAGTACGTAAGGTTGGTTTAGAATTGGGGATTCCTGAATATCTAGTCTTTAGACAACCTTTCCCAGGACCAGGGCTTGGTATTCGTATTATTGGTGAAGTGACTGAAGAAAAAGTGAAAATTGTTCAAGATGCTGATTTCATATATCGTGAAGAAATTGCAAAAGCTGGACTTGATCGTTCAATTGGACAATATTTTGCAGCTCTTACAAATATGCGCTCAGTTGGTGTTATGGGTGATGAGAGAACTTATGATTATGCAGTTGTCTTACGTGCAGTGAATACAATTGATTTTATGACTGCTGAATCTGCCGAAATTCCTTATCAAGTTTTAAATAAAGTGATGTCTCGTATTATTAATGAGGTTCGTGGTGTGAATAGAGTATTCTATGATATTACATCTAAACCGCCAGGGACAATAGAGTTTGAATAGTATATTAAATGTGAAAAAGTTCGATTGAATCGGGCTTTTTTTGCTTTTGAAAGTCGGAATGATACACTTTTGATACACCTGTAATATTAGGTTTACTATTATTTTTCGTTTGGGAGTTTACTTATGAGAAATCTACAATGGATAGGAGGTGTAATAAAAAAACACAGGAATTTTAAATTCCTGCTATTTGTAAGATTCATATTTCTTTTTTAAACATTCGTAATAAGCTTTTTCGAGTTCATCATTATTAAATTCAGTATTTAATTGATCAAAATATTCATCTAATTCTTTAGAAATAAATGAAGGCTTTTGAATTGGATAGTTTAACATCCATTCAGTGTAGTTTGCAGTTGAAATAACTCCAGCACGTTCTTTTTTAGCCATTTCTAACCAGTCAGAAAGCTGATCAATCAAAACATCATTTTTAATAATGCCATGCTTGTTTTGATTAAAGCGTAAAATTATTTGACCATCTAACTCATCAATGTCTAAACCATAAAATTGTGCTAACCAAAATAGAGTATATATAACTTTTTCACTGCTATACAAATCGGTATCTTCTAGCATGAATGATGTAGTATGTAATTTATCAGCAAGTTTATTTATTGTTTCTTTATTTCTTGGTTTCTTCATTTCTCTTTCATATTGAGAAATAGTAGAATAGGCAGATTTCTTTGAAAGACCGATTTGTTCGCCTAACTCGCTTTGGTCAATCTTTCTATATTTACGAATTGTTCTTAAATTAGATCCAAATGACATATAATTATGCCTCCTTTATGTAAAAATTATAGGGCTGATCAACAATAGCCACAAATCTAGTATAACAGAAATAATAAAAAAATAAAATAAAATGAACTAAAATTAGGTCAAAATATTGATTTCGTATAAAATTGATGTTACAATCAATGTGCAATTGACCTGAATAAAGGTCAATGGAAAGGAGGAATATGAAAGAGACGAAATTATTTATTACACCAGAAGAAATTGTTGAAACGACAGGAATGTCTATGGCTTACGCATATAAGCTTATTAAACGATTAAATTCTGAACTTGAAGCAAAGGGCTTTGTTACAATTCGAGGAAAAGTAAGTAGAGAATATTTCCAAGAAAGAGTGTATGGAGTTAAGGTAAAACAAGATGCCAGCGTATAAGGATAAAAATGGAACATGGTATGCGAGCTACTTTAAGAAATGTTGGACTGGCGAAAGGAAAAGGACAGTTAAAAGAGGCTTTAGGACAAAGAAGGATGCCGAAAGATTTCTAGCAACAGAGAGATTAAAAGATGCAAAGGATTTAGATATGACTTTTGAATCATTTTTAGAAATTTATTTAAATGATTTAAGAAACCGTATTAAAGAAAATACAATGATAACGAAAGTTTGTTTGATTAATGATAAAATTCTCCCTTATTTTAAAAATCTTAAAATGAATGAGATCAGTGTTTCAGATATAACACAATGGCAAAATGAACTGCTTGCTTATCGTGATGTAAATCAAAAGCCATATTCACCAGTCTATTTAAAAACTATTCATAACCAATTAAGTGCCATTTTTAATCATGCTTGTAAAAGATATGGTTTACCAAGTAATCCTGCTAGGAATGCTGGTAACATGGGCAAGGAACAATATAAAGAAATGCACTTTTGGGTTAAGGAAGAATATTTAAAGTTTTCTGAAGTTATGATGGATAAAGATGGTATTTATCAAGCATTTGAAATTTTATATTGGTGCGGTTTACGTTTGGGGGAAATGCTAGCATTAACACCAGCAGATTTTGATTTTGAAAAAGAAACTTTAAGAGTAAATAAATCCTATCAAAGACTTAATGGAAAAGATGTTATCACGAATCCAAAAACAATTAAAAGTAATCGAGTCATTCAAATGCCACACTTTCTATCTGAGGAGTTAGAGGATTATATTAATCGGTTATATAAAATCAGAAAAAATGACCGTATTTTTCCAATTACTAAATCATGGTTACATCATGAAATGGATCGTGGTTGTAAAGAGGCAAAAATCAAAAGAATTCGTATTCATGATTTAAGACATTCTCATGTATCCTTGCTTATTGAAATGGGTTTTACGCCATTAGCTATTGCTGACCGTGTTGGACATGAAAGCATTGATATTACTTATCGTTATGCCCATCTGTTTCCAACTAAAAGTAAAGAAATTGCTAATAGATTAGATTTAGAAAGAGAGGAGAGTACGAATGTCGAAAAAGAATCTTGATCAACAAAATCGTTTTCGTAATAAAGTTATCGCATTTAGAGTATCTGATGAAGAAAATGAAGTTTTAAATGCAAAGGTTAAAATGTCTGGACTGAACAAACAAGATTATTTAATTGCTTGTTGTAATGATAAAGATATTCTTGTACTTGGAAATCCGTATGTTTATAAGAATTTAAAAAATCAATTAAATGTGTTTATAAGAAGATTTAAAGAAATATCAGCTTTAAACGAATTAACTTTGGATGAAATTATTATACTGGAGAATATGTTATCTATTATTATTGCACTGAAGGAAAATAAAAAGACACAGATTAAATCGAATAATAAAGGAGCACCTGAGAAATGAACCTATTAAAATCATTCAATCTATTCTATGTCAAACTTTATTTTATCTCTTTTTGTAGAAGAATAAAAGTCATAAAAATATTTTCTAAAGTAAAAAGAGGATGGAAAGTGATATGATGGCAGAAATTACATCATCTAATAACACTATTAATAAAGAAGTCAATGCTATTGCTTTGATGGAGAAATCATTTACAAAAAATAATCCTATTGTAGAGAATCTTTTTCCGGTGGGTGTTAGTTTGTTTGGGGCACCACAAAAAACTGGAAAAACATTCTTTGCTTTACAACTAGCCTTGTCTGTTTCAAGTGGGAATGATTTCATTGGTAAAAAGGTAAGTATAGGTCATGTTCTTTACATTGCTTTAGAAGATGGTCAACCTGCTTTTCAAAAGCGGATAAAAAGATTTAATATACAAATAACAGATAATTTAGATTTTTTATTTGAGCGTGCATATAACAGAATGTTCGATTTAGAAAAAGTGATTAAAGAATATAAAGAAAAAAATGAAGATTTAAGATTAGTTGTTATTGATACTTTTGCAAAGATAAGAAATAGGCCTAAAGTAGAATATGATATCGAATATGAAGAAGTGACAGCCATTCATGAGTTAGCACTTAAATATAATATCTGTATTTTATTGGTCACTCATGTTAAAAAGAAAATAGATTTCAATAATCCATTTGATAGTATTTATGGCTCAAGAGGGGTAACTGCTGCTGCAGATAGCATTTTGGTTATGTTTAAAAGGGATGTGATAAACAAAATCAAGGAACTTCATATAACAGGTAAAGATATCCCAGATGAATGTTTATTTCTTATTCAAGATGAAACGTTGTCCTTTTCAATTGCTGAAGATGTAACAGTGGATGAGAGAATTAATGAAAACTTAATTAGGGTTATTCATTATATTGTTGCTAAAAAGAAGTACATTGGCTCTCATCAAGAATTAGCATCACTACTAGGAATTCAATTAACAGGAACTCAATTATATCATTTATTAAATAGTAATAAAGATGTGTTGAAGGAAAGTTTTATAGTTTATGAAAAAAAGTTACAAAGAGCAGGAAAAGCAAGAAAAATGTCTTTGAAGTATATGGGAGATAGTGATGATTGATAGTGACGGTGTGACACTGTTTGCTTTTAAGAGTAATAACCGTCACACTGTCACTTTTCTTAAAACGATAAAAGAACAAAATATAATGATTACTGTATTAGCAAGCAACGTATTTTGGGGGCAAAATATAAATTTTAGGGTTCCCCTAAGACCCAACGAGAGGAGAGTGACACAATTATGAAACGTAACAAAGAAATCAAGATTCGTTTTACCAATGATGAATTATCGTCATTAAATAGTTATGTTTCTAAGGCAGGATATACCAGCCGAGAAAAATATATAAGAACTGTTTTATTAGATAGTGTTCCTAAAGAACAGCCAAGTATTGATTATCAAAAACTTATTAATGAATTTAATTCAATTGGTAATAATTTAAATCAGTTAGTCAAATTATCTTATTATCAGCCTCTAATAGAGCAAGAAACTCTATTAGTGTTAGCACAATTAAAATCGCTTATATCTTCAACTGAATTAGCAGTAAGAGGTGTAAGTTGATGGCAACAACTGGAATGTGGTCAGTCAAAAGCCGATTAGATCATTTAGTCAATTATGTATCCAATCCATTAAAAACAGTTATGCAATATGTGATAAATGAAGATAAAACGATGGAGAAAAGATATGTGACTTATATGAATTGTTCTTTTGACAATCCAAAAGAAAGCATGGAAAATACAAAGAAACATTATCATGATGAAAGTGAAATCCTTGCATTTCATGGTTACCAATCTTTTGAGGAAGATGAAATTGATGCAGATTTAGCACATCAGTTAGGTGTGTTACTTGCTCAAAAAATATGGGGTGATCGATTTGAAGTTATTGTATCCACTCATTTAGATACTGATAATATTCATAATCACTTTTTGGTTAATTCGACTTCTTTTAAAGATGGCAAACGTTATTGTAATACGTATAAAGATATTTATAACATGAGAAAAATATCTGATGAGTTATGTTTACAACATGGATTATCAATTGTTGAAGAAAAGAAAAATATAGGAAGGTCAAGACAACAGTATTTTCAAGCTAAAACATTAAGAGAAATGATACGTGAAGATGTTGATAGTGCAATCAATGTAAGTTACACTGATAGACAATTTTATAGAGAACTAGAATTACAAGGATATGAAATTAAAATTAGTGAAAAAAATATTTCGTTGAAACATCCAATGCATCAAAGATTTGTTCGATTAAAATCATTAGGTCATGAGTATGAAAAGGAAAAAGTGTTTGAACGTATATTAGATCTCAACAAATCTAAGGAGATAAATAGGTCATGTTATTCAAGATATAATTTTAATATCGAGCCTTATTTTATAAAGTATAAGCAACGAAAATTAACTGGATTACAAAGATTGTTTCTTCATTATCAATACGTCTTAAAAATTATTCCTAGAGATAATCGAACCCATTTAAGTCCTGAATATACAAAAGAATTAAGAGAGGCAGTGAAGAAACTAGATGAACTATCCCAGCAAACTATTATTTTATGTACTCATAATATAAGCACAATTGATGAACTTAATATTTATATGAATGATTTGCAAGCACGAATAAATTTATTAGAAAAACAACGAACCAAGTATCGAAATGATATACGAAGATATAATGATATATCTATGGAAAATGAACTTAAAGAAAAGGCTAAAGAGTTGACACCACAAATATCTAAACTTAGAAAAAATTTAGCATTGTGTCAAAAAATTGAAGATAGATTATTAAATATATCAAGATTTATAGAATCAGTTGAAAGAAAGAGGGTAAGAAATCATGAAAGAAATTGAATATATTGAAGTTGATGGATTATTATATCCCATTTTAAAGGTAGAACCTGTAAAGCAATTAAATTTAACAAGATTCGGTAGAATAAGATTGAATTTTCTTAAAGAACATCATAAAATCATTTATACTAATATGTTAACTAGTAATACGTTAAATAAACATTTACAAAGTATAGATGATGAGGCAAATCAATTATATGACAAACTGATTGATGATTATAAGAAGAAAAGAAATATTACTGAAGAACTGAAAGAAAAAAATCAATTAGAATGGATTCGTGAAATGAATAATATTGAAAATTGTGTATTGGAAATCATATTAAAAAGTATTATTTATCCTTGTGATTTCTAATGCATGATAAAAAATTTTTACTAAATTAAAATAAATTGTTAATATGAATAATGTGTTATATTCTTTGATAAAAAATCTAATTTAGAACTTGATAATGTTTGTAATGGAAATATTAGAAAATAGTGGTATAATAAAAAAAGATAAGGAGATGAAAGAATGTTTGTGCCTTGTAAAGAATCTATTCTTAAAATGACTCCTATTGAATTTGAAAAGCAATCATTGCGTATATTAACTGAACAGTTACAAAATATTGAAAACTGTATCTTTCAGCATAATAAAATTATTAAGGTTGATGATGGAAAATATCAAATTGATGGATATATAGAATTTGAACTCATGGGTATTAATTATAAAACATTAGTAGAATGCAAGCATTATAAAAGTAGTATATCTAGAGAAAAAGTTGCAGTACTTTATGATAAAATACGTGCTTGCGGAGCAAATAAGGGCATATTGGTGTCATCATCTAATTTCCAAAGTGGGGCAGTACAATATGCAACAAAACACGGGATTGCTCTAATACAGTTAACTAATACTGATAGTATATATGTAACACGATCACGTATCACACAAATGAGTAGTAAATTTACTGAGCGAGGGGAAAAAGCAAATTCTTATATAGGGGTAATGCAAATAGGAGATGAATATAATGTAAAATGTTTGTATTTAAATGATACAGAATTAGGGATAAGAAATTTTTTAATTGAAGATATAAGGAGGATTAAATGAGAAAGGCATTATGTGTTGGAATTGATAACTATAAGAAAATCAACGATTTACATGGATGTGTTAATGATGCGAATGGGGTGAAAGCAGCATTAGAAAGGAATGGTGATGGAACACTAAATTTTTCTACAAAGCTTCTATGTGCAACAAGTGAAGCATCTTATATTACTAGAGAGGATTTGAAAGATGCAGTTCAAAATCTTTTTAGAGATGAATCTGAAGTAGCTGTTTTTTATTATGCTGGGCATGGTTCTTATGATGCACTTGGTGGATATCTATGCACTAGTGAAGTGGAAAGAGAGGATCAAGGATTATCATTAAACGATCTTATGGGGATAGTATCCGACTCACCTGCACATAACAAAATTGTAATACTTGATAGTTGTTTTAGTGGGCGAGTTGCAAATTTGAAAGAAATGCAAAATTATTCGGTGCTACATAATGGAACAACTATTTTAGCAGCATGTGATGAAAATCAGTATTCGTCAGAAGAAAATGGGCATGGTGTTTTTACATCATTGTTGATTGAGGCATTATATGGTGGAGCAATGAATCTGCTTGGCGAGGTTTCTCCTGGTAGTATTTATTCTTATATAGATAGTTCTTTGGGAGGATGGGAACAACGACCTGTGTTTAAGGCAAATATAAAGCAGTTTGTTTCACTTAGAAAAAATAATCCACCAATTGCAATTGATGAGTTGCGTCGCATTACGGAATTTTTTAAAACACCATATAATGAATATGAATTGGATCCCACGTATGAACATGATAAACATGAAGCTGATATTAAGGATGTAAATTTGGAACATGAAAAAATATTTTCTATTTTGCAAAAATATGTGAAGTTAAATTTAGTAATACCAGTAAATGCTGATCACATGTATTATGCAGCAATAAATCATAAATCATGTAAATTAACAGCTCAAGGACAGCATTATTGGAATCTAGTACATAAAGGTAATATTTAAAAGATATTTATGATGTTATATTGCTATATATGATATGCATACAAATTATAGCTATTTAAACATAAAAAATTTAAAAAGGAAGAGGTATAAATATGGAAAAAAAGAATGTATTCATAAGTCATCGTTGGGACTACAAGGAGGATTATGAAAAGATTAGTGCTGTATTAGACAGATCGAAATATGATGTATCTGATCGTTCGGTTGAAAGTTCTGATCCTTTAGTTGGAACGAAAAAAGAAGTGACTGATGCGATAAAAGGAAAGATTGATAGTGCTAGTGTGATTCTTGCCCCAGCACGTCCAGCAGCAGTTACAGTAGGTAGCATGGGACTTAAAGAAATTAAATATGCAACAAGTAAAGGAAAAAAGATTATAGCAGTGGACACTGGAACAACAACTAGTGTAGCATCTTTTTGGGCTGATAATGATATTAAAGTTGTTGCATGTAGAAAAGATAGTATAGAAAACGCAATAGGATAAAAGAATTTGTACTCTATAATGGACAATAATTAAGTAAAAAAAGAAAGAAGAAATCAATCACTTATGAATTTAAGTAATTGATTTCTTCTTTTTTTGATATTTTAGAACGACAAAAAGAAAAATGAATATAGTTAAAATAGTTTATTTTCTATTGTCTGGAATATATTCTACAATATCAAATAAATCACATTCTAAAATATTGCACAATCTATCTAATGTAGATGTATATACAACTTGATTTTTTCTTAGACGATGTAACTGTGATGTGCTAATTCCATATTCTCTTATTAAAGAATTTTGGGAAATGTTCTTGCTTTTTAAATACTTCCATAAACGATCGTAAATAATCATATTGATACTCTCCTGTAATATAATTCTTGTCTTTTCTTTATTATTACAGTAAAATTAGATTGTAGATATGTCTTTAATCAGACATAGTAAATGACTGTATTATGAGAAGGGAGGATAGTTATGTGTATTGCATAGCTAAAATAAATGAAAAAGAAAGAATTATATGCTGATGAAAAGTATTATAAAAGTATTCTTAATAAGCTAAATCAGTATGTTGAGAAACTAAAAACAAAACCAGATGCTCAAGATTATATTTCATGAAGTAGTACATTTAGTATAGTTGAATTAGAGTATAGAGTATCAACATTTTTGAAAGTCTTAGAATTGGAGGAATATATTAAAAACAGAGATATTGCATATTCAGTTACTAGGTTAATTTGCGCTGAAGCATTAGAGCAACTTGCTGAACCTTTATTGGAAAAAAGATTAAAAGAGAGAATAGACTTCATTAATAAAAATATAGAAGATATTCAAATTACAAAAGATGATATATTAGGTAATGATTTACCTGAAAAATATACTGAGTCAGAATATGCAATATTAGGGTTAACATATGAACAAGTATCACCACTAGAATTATTTGAAGATTTTATATCTTTTTATAATATTGCTTTTTCTATTGGTGATGATACACACTTATTTAAATATCATTTTTCAAGAGATACACCAATTGAAAATTTTGATGATGAAAATAAAAAGTGGTATTATACAAATAATTTAGAAGAAATGATATATCATTTTTCTAAGAAACTTATGGATGGAGTGGTCAAAAATATAATTGATAATATGAGTTTGAATAATAATCCAATTACTTTGTCATTTGATGAATATGTAGATATGAATTACCTACATAGATGTAAATCTCCTAAAGAAATATATGGGTACTTAAAATCTATTGATCTAGCTAAATTAAGTTTACCATTACATTATCTATATCTTTTGTTAGAGTTTGATAAAATGACTATATTCAAAGATCAAAAATTAATGTTAAAGATTTCAGATGCATTGAAACTAGAAAAGCAAGATGAGGAAAAGGGGTATAGCTATCCAGTAATTAGAAAAGTTTTCAGCAATTGTTTCTGAGGACTAAATTAACCATATGTTTATGAATTGTTTTCAAGATATTATAGATTATATTGGCACAATCATTGAAATAATTAGTGTTTTCTATTTATATAATTGATTATGTATATTTTATAATGTTTATTCTATTTATATAAAGGAAAACATTTTGTAATTCGTTCTCAATTGCTTTGTTTTCATATAAAATATATTCAACAAAGTAGAGGAGAATATATATATGATCGTTGATTATAAGGCAATAGGTAAAAGAATTAAAATAGCAAGAATTCGTAAGGGGATTAGTCAGGAAGAAACTGCTGAATTAAGTAGTATTTCATCAAGACATATGAGTAATATAGAGACAGGTAGAACTAAGCCAAGTTTACCAACATTAATTGCTATTGCAAATGCATTAGATACATCAGTAGATTATTTCTTGTGTGATAATGTTGTCAAGTCAGGATATGTGTTTAAAGAGGAAGCAAACAAATTATTTTCGGATTGTGATGATTATGAAATGAGAATAATCATGAATATTATCTTAGCGACTAAAGAATCATTAAGACAAGAAATTGATATTAGAAAGAGATTATTAGAAAATTAAAATTTAAGTAAATAATATTTTTATATTCAATTTATTGATAATTTTGTTAAGAGTAATTCGATAAATGATATCCAATTATATCATTGTAAATTTTTTATAAAATAGTAATCTTTGTAGATTATATAAGCGACTAATTGAAGTGGAAATGATTTTATAAGTTAGGTTGCTTATTTATAAATTTAAACTGATATTGATTAAATAAGGATGATACATGAAACTTGAGGTATTGATACATTTATGATACACTATTTTTATCAAAAGAGTATAAATGATAGAAAATTGAATTTTTATTACATTAAAAAAATAATTATTTGAACTAAATAAAGGTCAATGTAATAATTGACATAAAGAGTTTGAATAGAAGTTAAATGTTAAAAGTGCACTTAAATAGGTACTTTTTTAGTATTTGATGATATCTTTGAGTACAACTTTTAGAATCATTCTAAAAAAATTAAATTTAATAGGAATTTTAAGTATTCAGCAGAATTCATTGAATTATTTATGCTATATTATAATTAGAATTTTAGTTCAAAAGGAGATAATATAAGATGATTATTAATGGTGTGAGTGTATCTAAGGATTTACAAAAAGCAATTGAAGATAATAGTTTAGTTGTGTTTGTTGGTGCGGGCGTTTCTATGGGAGCCCCCACCAATTTGCCAAGTTTTTATGAGCTAGTTAAATTTATCGAGTCTGGAACTGGTGAACATTACGATGGAAATGAACCATGTGAAAAATTTTTAGGTATGCTGAAGCATAAAAAAATAGATGTTCATCAACGAACAGCCGAACTATTATCAAAAAATGAGCTAGAATATAACGATTTACATAAACATATTATTAACTTATTTAGAGATCCAGAGAGCATTAAAATTGTTACAACAAATTATGATACAATGTTTGAACAAGTGTTAGAATCGAAAAAAATAACTACTGTTAATACATATAATGCTCCAGCATTACCACTAGGCAATGAGTTTAAGGGAATTGTGCATATTCATGGCAATGTTAATGAACCACAATCAATGATACTTACAGATGAGGATTTCGGTAAAGCTTATATTACTGATGGATATGTATCAAGATTTCTTATTAAATTATTTGAGTCATATAATATTCTTTTTATTGGATATAGTTATGAAGATACTATTGTTAAATATTTGACAAGGGCACTCACTTCTTATGGTAATTATAAACGTTTTATCATGATTGGTTCTGAATCAAAAGAATTTGAATTACTTGGAATTCAATCAATTTGTTATGGAAAAGATAAATATGATATCTTGTATCAAATTGTTAATCATTTGGGAGAAATTAATCAAAGAGGGTTACTGGATTGGCAAAATACTATTAAGCAATTTGAATTAATTCCACCTCAAGATATTTCATTAGAGAGCGAAATTGAATATTGTTTACATGATGAGAATAAAACATTTATTCTTACAAAAAGTATTCATGGTGAAAAATGGTATGAATGGCTTGATCAAAGAGGCGTTTTTGATTCATTTTTTAATGAGAATTCCTCTTTGAATGAAGTTGATGAGCTATGGCTAGATTGGTTTGTTAGTGAATTTATTGGAAATAATGATAATGTAATTAAAAGAGCAATATTGAAAAATAACAATAACATAAACAGCAAGTTAGTTAATAAAATAATCAATTATTTAGACAATGATAAAATTGAAATTTCAGATCAAAATTATTGTGAATATACTGTATTACTTATTAATAAAATTCATGACGGATTTACATTATTTAGATTATTAGAAACTTCTTATATAAAAGAAATTTATCAGATTTCGTTTTTATTGTTCAAAAAAATGTTTGATTTTAATATGGAGTTAATGTATAAGTCATTTAGTCCAAATGATGAAGTTGTTTATGAATGTAGATTTTTAGGGTCGTCTAGTTACATTGATATTGCTTTTGACACAGTTGGGATGCAATTGATTGAAAAATTTCCTATAGATTTTTTACTTTTTGTTAAAGATAAAATAAATTCAATATATAATCAATATCAATTGCTAAGAATGGCAAGTGATGACATTGATCCATTAAATGGAATATTTTTTTCATTGGAACGCAAACATTATTATACGGATTTGGAGAAAGTTTTATTTTGCTTTTGCGATAAAGTTTGTAAAGTTATTAATAATATAGATAACAAAACTTTTGTGAAAGCTTATATTGCTGAATGTCTTAAGTCTAATTCATTTTTATTAAACAATTTGGGAATAAAATTATTAAGAGTAAATCCATTATACTCAAATGATGAAAAATGCAAATTGATTTTTGAGCATATAGGTATGTATACATTGTACAGTAAAGAGCAAGTTTTTCTATTAGTAGCAGCAATTTTTTATGATTTATCTAGTGATATGAAAGAACAACTATTAGATGAAATCAAAAAAGGAGATACTAAATTTGAGGCAACTGAAGAAAATTTAAAAAATATTGCTTATAAAAAGTTTAATTGGTGTGCATGGTTTAGAAAGAATAATATTAATGATTCTGAAATTGATAAAATAAATGAAAGTATATTGCATGAGTATCCTTATTTTAAAGACCGTAAACATCCTGAGTTGATTACGACAGGTCCAACAATTAGTTGGGACGCTGATAAAAGTCCTAAATCAGAATTAGAAATAAAAGAGATGGGAAAAGAAGAATTAGTCACTTTATTGAAATGTTTTGTAGAAGATAAGTTTGCTGGTATTACTAAAGCGGGTTTGTATAATGCTTTTGGAAATTGTTTAAAAGAAGATTATGAATGGGCACTTGAAATACTTAAATATATCAAAGAAAGTTTTGAAAGTGACCATCCAATTTGGAATAAAATAATATCAAAAATTTCAGAATCAGATTATACAGTTGAACAACATATGACGTTGATTAAATTATTTTTCGAGAATGATGAATTAATAAAATTTAATGATTTGAGTCTTGGTTGGTATCTTGATGATTTGCTAAAGAAAAAGGAAATACAACTAGTGTTTAATCAAATATCAAATCAATTATTTTGTTTTTCTTTGAAAGTTTATGAATTAGGAGAAAAGAAAATAAATTGCGAATCTGATGTAATGACTAAATGTTTAAATTGTTCGGTTGGCGTAATTATAACATTTCTAATAAAGATGTTATCTTTTGAAGAAGATTCATCAAATGAAAAAAAGTATTTTAACTTTTTTGAAAAATTATTAACTGAAGAATTACCATATCATGATCAAATATTATGTATATTGATAGGAAATGTACGTTTCTTTTATTATCGTAACAAAGATTGGTGCAAAAAACTTATTATTCCATATTTAACTACTTCTGATAAAAATGATTTTTTAATATCTTGGGAGGGGATTGCTTATTTTTCTAGTCAACTTTATAATGAATTAGGAATTGATCTTCAGCAAAATTATCTTGAAGCGATTTCAGGAATAAATGAATTAGAAGGACATGGAAGAAAAGTTTTGGTGTCACACTTTACATTACTGCTTGTTTATGTTGTAGAAAATCCACTTGAAATATTTATTCCAAAATTTTTTGATGTTGCTGAAACATCAGATAAATTACTTTTTATTAATACTATTAGAGATTGTTTAGTTAGATTGAATGAAGAAGAGAGAAATGCTCTCTGGAATTCATGGCTAAAAGAGTATTGGAAAAATAGAGTGCAAAACATTCCAAAACCATTGGAATATGTGGAAAATACAGAAATGTTAAATTGGTGTTTTAAGTTAAAAAATATTTTTTCTGATGCTGTTGCAATTATCGAGTCGGGAGTAAAATTTAATAAGATCAGCACTTCATTTTTTTATCGTTTAAAGAATTCTGAATTGGTATATAAGTATCCAGACGAAGTTGCTAAATTATTAATTTATATTCTTAATTCTGGAGCACACATTGAAAGGATTGAATTTACAATTCAAGAAGTAGTAGAAAAAATTAATTGTACTGATGAAAGACTAAAAACTAAATTGAATGAGGCTTTATTATTGCGACATATTACTTTAACATGTAATTAATTAAGTTCAAATAAAGGATATTCTTATAAAGAAATAACTACTATTGAATTATTTTTAAGAGGTTTATTCTTTGTTAAATTCTTTTACTAGCTTATAAAAATTCTGCTGCGTAAAACACATTGTGGAGAATTATACAAAGTGTGATAATAATATTATAAAGTAAAAGATAAATTGAAATTTGTGAGGGAGATAAATGCTATTATTAACACTTAATATGAATATGTTTAATTTTGTAATAGATAACAGTTTTAATGATTACATTAATCTATGGCAAGAAGGTATAAATCAAGGAAAAGCATATTATATAGATTTTTCTGGAAGAAAAATAAAAGCTGATAGTAAAGAACATTTTAAGATTAGAACGTTTGTTGGAAATAGACATATTGATTATGTGTTGGCAAAGAAAGAATCTTTAAATTTGAAAGAAATCAGAACCGATTTTAGAACTTTAGCCTTTACTAATCACTGTGGTATTATTTTGGATTTTGATATTAATAAGAAATATAAGTAAATAAATAGATAAATTCCTAATTATGCAGAATAATAATGGTAGGGGAGTAGTTGCTTTTGATATAAAAATGATACACAACTCTTGAAAAAGTGATACAATTTTGATACACTTTATTTGTCAAAAGAGTAGAAAATAAGTAATATTGAACTTTATCTTTAGTATATTTATTGTAAATTGAACTAAAACAAGTTCAAAACAGAACTCATCATGTTGAGTTTGAATAGTAATATGTAATTTGTGAGTGCTCTGAAAAGAGCACTCTTTTTAATTGTATTTTTACGCAGTAGATTATTTGTTTTATTACACAAATTATCTTTTGTGGTAGCGTTTTCATAGTTTGTTTGTTATTATAATATAGAGTGAAAATTATAACATAAGGGGGATATGATCATGGAACAAGTTTTTCAATCTATCATAAAGAAAAGAATAGATGATGAAAATATATCAATGTTTATCTTTGATGCACCCACAGGATCAGGAAAGACATATCAGATAGTGAAATATATTCAGGATAATTATCAGAAAAAGAAAATTTTTTTCATAGCTAATTTACATAATCAGATTCCAGATCAAGAAGAGTTGACTAGAGATTTAGATGACAATGAAAAAGAAAAAATAAAACTTCAAATACTTAGGCTGAATTCAATACTTGAAAACTTTAAATCACATTACAAAGATATTATCAGTAACAAAGATGATATTCAACTATCTGGATTTTTAGTTAAAAATAAAGAAATCATTGAAGACTTGTCTATTACACTATCAATATTGAATGATAAACCAATATCAGTCAATCAAGAGAAGTATTATTGTAAAATATTTCATGAACAAGAAAGAAAATTCAGGGAAGCAATAAAGGGATATATCTATGAAAATTGTGCAAAAACAAAGAAAAAACGAAAAGAATTTGTTCAAACTCAAGAATGGATTCGTTCTCTATACCCAGTAATTGATATTGATGATAAAAATATCATATTGATGACAGTGCAAAAATTTTATTACCCAATTGATCCTCTATATGAAAAGGCATATGAATTGTCTAGTAAGCGATATGAAAATGCAATAATTTTTTTTGATGAATTTGATGCTTCAAAACGCATATTAATGGATTTGATTATAGATGAAAATGCAAATAATTATAAAACGGAATGTTTTCGTCTGTTTAGAAGACTTTATGATGAATTATCGAAATGGAACATACCTAAATATTTTCATGTAGCTAAACCTAAAGAGGGATATAATCAATTGAATTTATTAGATGAAATAAAAAATGAAGTTGAGAAAATTCAGCATGACTTTGAAAAACTGGATAAGGAAACAAAGCATATTCTAGATAATACATTTAAAACAAGGAATATCGAAAGTAAACATAATTTTATTTTTAGTGACAGTGATGCTCATACTATTACAAATGCTAATGATGCTAGACAACTGATTTATTATGTTGAGGATATTGATGATAAAAAAGTTAACATTATCAATTCGATTTCTTATACACGGAGCAGCGAAAAAGATTTGTTTCTCAAATCTCATGAAAGTCTGAACTATTTATATCAAAAAGTAAATAAGACAATAGCAAATTTTATATTTTCATATACCAAAGTAATTGAGAAATATATGAATTTCTTTAATGCCAATAAAACTATCAATGATGAAAAAATGGATTTTTCTTCAGCTTGTAATGGAATGATTGAAATTTTAAATTTAAGTGAAGAAAATGAGAGATTCCTTACAGCGAAAATTATGCAAGGTATTAGAAGCCGAAAAGCAAGGGATAAATTCGAGGTTCATCAAGTAGAAATAGAAAATGATGTACAGAGAAGTATCGAAAAGTTTGATAATGATAAACGAAGGAAAAAATATGATTTTTATAAAAATGGTTTCTCTTATATGGAAGTTATAGATTCATTTGATCAACATAATCTGGAATCTAAAGTTTATTCTTACAGTTATGATATGGTTCCAGAGAAAATGATTGTTAATCTTTGCGTGAATTATAAACTGATTGGAGTTTCAGCAACTGCGACCATACCTTCTATATTAACAAATTATGATCTAACTTATTTCCAAAAAGTTTTGGGTAGTCGAGTTTCTTTTTGTTCAAAGGAAGAGCACAATAGGATTATGGAAAACTATCAATATTTCTTGTCAAATGCATATGAAAAATCTGAAATTGTAATTGATTTTGATATTGATAGAAAATTTAAATGTAGCAAAGATGAGAAAATTTATTTAAAAGAAACATTAATCGACATTTTCGGAAATAATGATCTTTATAGTTCACATGATAATATGGTAGATCAAAATGAGTCATATAGGCTGAAAGATGCTGCTGATTTGTATCGTTCTTTTGATCGATTTTGCAATGAAGCCAAAGTTCAATCTTTTATTCATTTTGTTAACTTTTCAGTAAATAAACATGAGATATTTAAAACAGCATGCATAAAAGTGCTAGATTTAATGATAAAGAAGTATAGTCCTTCTATAAAATATTATTTTTTGGATAGCGAAGAATTTAATAAAAGGTATGACCCCGAAGTAATCCCATCATTAGAGAAAGGAGAGAAGGTATTTATTGTAACAACGTACCACACTTTAGGTACTGGAGTTAATTTAAAGTATAAAGTTACAAAAGATAATTTGAAATATTATGATAATCTAAAATTAGATCAACAAAAAATCATTGAAAAAGATTTTGATGGACTATATTTATCAAAACCTAGCAATATCTTTCCTTTTTTGACGAGTGAGAATAATACATACCATAATTTCATGCAAGTAATATATGCTTTAGAATATTTGAATACAGTAGGCGGTTTAAAAAAAGACAAAGTGTTAGACTATATCAAGAAGGCGTTTAGGATTACTTATATGGGAATATCAGATAAAGTAATCTTTCAGCAAGAAGATATTTTAGATATTACCTATGGCCATTTGAAATATCTCATTCAAGCAATAGGACGGATTTGTAGAACAAAAACAAAAGGATCAAAAATCTTAATTTTATCATGTTTTGATAATGCGAAATTGGTATGGAAAACGGTAAGACACCAAAAAGAAATGAATTTAAATATTGAATTTTTGGAATTCTCAAAGCAAGCATGTATGCGTTTTGATATAGATTTTGCTAGTTTTGTGAAATCATCTAATGAAGCAAATAGAATAGAAAAGAGTACGGGTTATAAAATCAACTCGTATATTTACCGTAAGTGGACTTTAGAAAGTGTAAAGGAATGGAAAGAACTAAGAGAGTTTGTATTAAGATATCCTACAAGCAATACTGATAATTCACAGATTATCAAGGACCATTATATTGAATTTAATGAAGAGATCAACGAGTATAGTTATGATGGATATTATTGGACTAAATATGGAAATGATATGTGTGAATATCGCTACTCTGTTTCTGCAAAATCTGCAAGGTTACAGAGAATGATGCAAATTCCTGGATTACAAAGCTATTTTGCTCATGCTGAACGTCAATATGCAATCGATTTTGAACTTGGCAAATACGTGATGTGTACACATTTGTTTCAGCGTATATATAAGGGGGCTTTAGGTGAAGTAGCAGGAAGATTTATATTAGAGCAGTATCAAATTGATATACAAGAGATAGAAGATATTGAATTCTTTGAATGTTTTGATTTCTGCTATGGAGATAACATAAGTTTTGATTTTAAAAATTGGTATAAAGGCTTTAGGAAAGATTCCTATAAACAATTGCCATGGATCAAACGTAAAGCAGAGAAATCAGGTTATCTTACAGTATTTGTCATCAACATATTATACGAAGGATATCAGCGTATGGAAATTCATGAAGAAAATGCGATAAATGTAAAAATTATAATAATTCCTTGGCTTTATGATGTAAATAAAAAAGTTTATAACGAGGAAGCACTATGTATAATAAAAGAGGAGATTATAAAATGTTCATTAATACCAATAAGATAAAGTTCAATATCAAAGATTTTGAATTAAAATATGATGTATTCAAAATCACTGTAAGAAATGATTCAGAAATAAAATATTTGCCAAAAAGATCAAAGATAATTCCTCGTGAACTTAGTGCTGAACTGTTATCTGTATATAATTATAGTGGAAAATGTATGTATTTATTGTTTCATAAAGATGAAATTGATTTGCAACAATTTCATGATCTTCCTAAGGAACTCGAAATATGCAAAGATAATAAGATCTATCAAGATGTGAAGTTGAATCTTTTATTAAATTCTCTTACTAAATATAAAAATGATGCAATTTTTAATATATCAGGACACTTTTTACAATGGGTAAAAAATACGAAAAATAAAAGAGTATATTTGGAATACAGGTTCTATCAAGGCATCTTGCAACAATCAGTTGTAACGTATACGCAAGTAGATGAAGTTCAGTATCAGGTGTATTATGCAAAGGGTAATGATTTATGTGAGGATCCTTTAGATGCCTATGATGCTTTGTATATAAAGAAAGGCGATAGAAATCACAAAAATAGGATTAGATTCATTAATGTTGAGAATATTGGAAAATACCAGAATACAAAAGTATATCTCTTTTCGCAAGTCATAAAATTGATTGAAACATATTTAAATGACATTCTTGTAATTGATAGTTTAAAGGAAGAATACAATGTCATAAGGTGGGAGAAGCCTAAAGGGATTCACAAAAACATGCTAGCCTTATTGAGTCATATAGGTTTTCATATTGTTAATCTGTGTGAAGATAAACAATGTACCGATCAACTGATATATTTGATGATGCATGCGTTTGATAAGAAGAATATAAATGAAAATGACATCTCTGTAGGGCAAGGATTAGATAAAAATAAAATAAATATCAGAATCATTCACAATAGCGATTATTATAAAAATAATAAATTACAAGATGATCATATTGCTTCAATTAATTTTGCGATACAACATATTACTTTGGAAGAATTGACACTAGAATATAATGATTTCACTATAAAGAATAAAAAACGCAGTAATATAGGTCAAAAAATTCTTTTTGAGGGTTTGATAAAATATGAAATTATACACAAAACATTTCATTTAGCAACAATTGAAAATGCATTTATACAAGAAGAGTGGAAATATTATATGAAAGAAAATGATCAATTTTACTTGCTTCAATTCAAAGATCATAGTCCTGAGTATCAACGTATCAATGCACATGAAATACCTGATGAATTAAGTAAAAATAATAGAAAAGATTTTTATGCAATAGAAACATCTGATCATACATTTTTGAAAATAGAGGAAAATTTAAAATATCATCCATTACCAGATTTTAAGATTATCGAAAATCGCTTATATGAATGTAGCCAATTTGATTTTATAGATAAATCAGAGTTAATTAGAATGATAGAGTCTTTTGAAAAAAATAACAGGGATTGCTATGAAGGAGAATTATTGAACATATTTACTAATAAGATTAAGGATTTATTAAATAATTTAAAGCAGTTGCCTGAAAAAGAAATAGATCGAGATCAAATAAAAAAAATTTTTCCATCTGATAGAAAAAAACCTTATATAAAAAGAAAGGTGTATCAGTTCATATATGAGCAAACAGGAAAAAGAGTGGATGCGGAATTAGAGAAACCAGATGTTGTAGTTACTTATATGGGTGGACACATATATATAAATTACAAACAAGAGTATAAAAATATGTATTATACAGTGGGAAAAATCAGCGAAAAAGATTTTAGAAATAATATGAGTACAACGAATCAAATTAAAAAACTGGTGAATTGTAGCCCGTCAGATTTTGAAGTTTATAGCCGTATGTTATGTGTGGATTTTGTAAGAGTGAATCAGCTAACTGCTATTCCTTTTGTGTTTAAATATTTAAGAGAGTATTCTAGTATGCAACGATAAATGTTTAATTATATAAGGAATATAGAATAAAAATTGCTATTTGACGTTTACCATAAAATCATTGAATTTAACAAAATTTAGAAGAATGAGATTGAATTTTCTCAAAGAGCATCATAAAATTATCTATACTAATATGTTAATTATTAATACGATAAATGAACTTTACAAAATATAAATGTTGACGCTAATTAATTATATGACAAACTCATTGATGATCATAAGAAGAGAAGAAATATAACTGAGAATTGAAAGAAGAAAATCAACTAAAACGAGTTCAACAAATGAATAATATACTATATAATTTGATATGTAGTATAAATTAGTATTTGAAAACTTGGAAGGGTTCTACAATACAGTAAGAATAGATTTACACTGTAACTATCAGAGTCCAAACAAATATGAAGACAATTACATGTTAGAAAACACTAACTTAAATTCTTACATTTAAGTTGTCCGAAATCTTGATATAGTACCAATAATTGATGATAAAAAAATTGATAGAGCTTGTAGAAGAATGCAGCAAGTGTTAGATGGTAGTGTTATGGCAAATCAATTCATGGTTAAGGAGAATGAGAAGCGATATAATTATGCTATTAAAGGTACAAAAGTAATTGACTTATCAAAGATGGATTTTGATCAACTGTGTCAAGAAATTAGAAGGTCTCCGTATAAAGCAATTGAAATTGATGATATGAAAGACTTTATCGAAATACTCTTCAGCAAATGATTAATGAAAATTGTACAAGAATCAAATGTCAGAACGCGATAAGGACATTATTGATAGATATAATGCAGGAGGCATTGAAAATAAAGATTATTATAAGCAATTGATTCAATTGATGGAAGAATTAAAACAAGAATCTGAAAGATTTGTATTTAAAGTTTTAACAGAAGAACTTGAATTGTATGATTTGCTGATTCGTGGTAAAAAAATTAACATAAAAAAAGAACAACAAGTTAAATTAGCAGCAAAACATCTATATACAACAATTATAAATAAGAGATTAAAATTGCTTGTAGTTGATTGCTATAAAGATGAGCAACCAAAAGTAAGGCACACTATTGAAGTTGCTTTAAATGATGATTTAGCTAGGTGTTATGGTAAAGAATCTTTTAATGCTAAGATTGACTTGTTATTGAATTACTTTATTGATATGGGGATTCAAAGATATGGATGGATTAAATATGCATAGAAAGAATCTTACGATGAATAAAGATGAAATTATAAATTACTTATTATTGAATACTAATATTAATTTTCTTATGTAAGCAGGTACTTTTATAAATTTTATTGATAGAAAGATATAGTATAAAGGAGTTAGTATAATGAAATTAGAAAGTATTACAATTGAAAACTATAGACAGTTTGAAAAAGCAAAATTAATTTTTGATAAAGGGGTCACTATTTTGGCAGGAGCCAACAATAGTGGGAAAACATCATTGGTTAATTTGATGAAAAATATATTTGTGAGTGAGAAACTTGAATATAATGTTTCGGATATTCCTGCAAAAAATATACAAGAATGGGTGGATTGGGCATATCCCATATTTCATGATTTCTTTATAGATGGAAAAACTATAGCAGAGGTAGATGGAAAACTTGTAGATACTATTATTTCAAAAGATGAATCTATTCAACCACACTTGATGAAAACAACCCATATTAAAATTCATGTATCATATAATCCAGAGATAGATGATATTAAATTATTTGCAGACTATATCATGGATTTGGATGAAACAAAGCATGATTTCTATTTTCAGTACAATTATGAAATAAATCGTTCAAAGTTTGTTCGAGCAATAATAAATGATTTTGTCAAAATAAAGCGTAGATTTGATGAAATCGAAGAAGATAAGAATGCTCTTACAGATCCATTTGATGAAAAAGCTACGAGCAATATTGTGGTAAAGGAACGTTATTTGAAACAATTGATTGCCGGTCTTTATGTCCAGTCAACAATAGCAGTTGGATATTATTGTAATAGAGATTATAGCAGTAATTGTAAATTTGATGAACTGAAAGAATTTAGGCAGTTATTTTATTTTTGTTTTATTAAAGCAAGTAGGCCATTAGATGATGATGAATCAGATCATTCTCATATGCTTAGTAAGCAGATGATAAAAATGGCAAAGCTTGATGACAGTTGGAATGAATTGGTTGAAAGACTTCCTGATGAATTACTTAAACCGATTCAAGAAAAAGAAATCGATAAAACAGTACGAGATACATCACTAAAATCTCTAAAAGATACAATTGTTGCTTTAGAGAAGACAAATGGTGGAAAATCTGGTGAACTTATGTTAGATATGCAAGTTACTGAGGAGGATATTAGTGATTTGCTTCAGAGGATTACTACTGCCACTTATAATGTGGATGGATATTATTTAGGTGAATCATCTCAGGGACTAGGATATAGCAATATGATTTATATTCATCTCCAATTGAAGGAATATGAAAAAAATGTTGATCCTCTTAAAGTTAATATGTTTTTCTTGGAGGAACCGGAATCCCATATGCATCCTCAGATGCAACAAGTCTTTATTAAATACTTGTTGGATTATTATCAATCAAAAATGCAGGGATTGATTACAACTCATTCCAATGAGATGGTTCGTGTTACGGGCATTTCTCATTTACGTGTTATACGCCATGCAGAAGATTTTAAAAGTAATTTATATGATTTGTCCTTGCTTCTGAGTGAACTAAAAGAATCAGAAGAGTTATCAGACAATGAATTAGCTGATTTCTTTGACTGGTTCTTTGAAATCGGTTATTCAGAAATAGTATTTGCTGATAAAGCAATTTTTTATGAAGGAGATACCGAAAGATTGTTTATTCGAAAATTAATGACATTAGATAAATTTAAAAAATTAGGTCAGCAATATGTTGCGTTTATACAAGTTGGTGGTGCATATGCAAAAAATTATGAGAAATTGATTAGAATATTAGGAATAAAATCTTTAATCATTACTGATATAGATTATGGAAAAGAAGAAATTATTATAACGAATATTTGTAATTCTGAATCAACAAATGATACATTAAAACATTTCTATTCTATTTATCATCCGACAGAATCTCCTACTGCAAAAAATCTGTATGATTGGAAAGAAAAGAAAGGTAATATAATTGATAATCTTATTTATATATGTTTTCAGACAGATAAAGATGGGTATGCTAGAACACTGGAAGAAGCGTTGCTTAATAAATATTTTTCTATAGATGTAAGTAATACATTTAAGAAAAAAGAGTGGAAGAAGAAAAGAAAGAATTCAAAACTCAAATTTTCTATTCCAAGTAAGAAAAATACGAAGTCCGTTTCAGATAACGATATTGTATCAATACGTGATGTTTTAAATTCAACATCGCAAAATAAGATAGATTTTATGTATTCTGTAATAATGAATGGTTATGTAGAAACGATGATACCGGAATATATTGATGGGGGTTTAACATGGTTGATGAAGTAGTAGATAATATTTTTCTTGTAAATGCTCCTGCTGGAAGTGGTAAAACAACATGGATTAGACAACAAGTTGAGCAGTATCTTTTACAAAATCCTTATGATAATGTTTTGTGTATTACATATACCAATCGTGCAGCAGAAGAATTAGGGAGAGATTTGGATAGAAAAAGAGTATACTTTGGCACAATTCATAGTTTTATTAATGATTTTATCAGTAGTTTTTTTGCTCATTCAGCAATTATTGATCTCTACTGGGAAATTTATAGTGATAAGATTGCAGAGCAAATAGAAAATATTATACAAAATAGCAATTGGGAAGAAAGTAATGAAAGATATAAAGAAAAATATGGTAGCATTGACTTAGAAACAATTCGTTCAAATATTGAATATATTTCTTATAGTGAGGCACCATTTACATCTTTGTATAGAGGAACTTTAGGTCATGATGACTTGATATCTTTCACAAGATTGGCTGTTGATAGATTTCCAGTAATAAAAAAGAAAATAGTTGATAAGTATCAAATGATATTTATTGACGAATATCAAGATACGGCATCAGATGTTCTCCATATTTTTTATACATCTGTTGCAGGTAAAAAGTCTAAGTTATATTTACTTGGTGACAAGATGCAACAAATATATAGGAATTATAACGGTGAATTTGAAGAAGAATTTAAAAGACTTAATAAATCTATAAATCTTTCTACAAACTATAGAACCACTCCTAAGATAGTCTCTATTTTGAATGCAATCTATAATGATGAGTTTTTGAAACAAAATCCGTATGAAAAAAATAGTGATGATGTTATGGCATTTTTACCTAAGGTGCTGTTTTCCTCAGATCCAGAGAAAAGTGTTCTAGAGTTTAGAAAACAATTTGGAGATGCGTTGATATTGTATTTATCTAACAAATCTAAATTTCAAAATATTGGAGTTGAAAAATTGTATGACGCTTATGATAATATGGAAAAGTATCGATATGGAAGAAAATATTCTGCTGTTGATGTATTAACAAAAGATGATGCAAGAATTAATGATGTATTGCTTACATTTTTATTTATTACAGATCAATTAGTTAGATACTATAATCAGGGATATTATGGTGAAGTTCTTAGAATTGTTCGCAAACAGCACATTTATTTAAATTCTGAAAAATTTGTAATTAAAGTGCATTCGGATAAGAAAAAACTAAAAACTCAAATAGAGATAATTACTAGTGCATATAATAATGCAGAAATGACAATTAATCAGTTTTTGGAAATATGTTGTCAGGATGAGTTTATTAGAGAAGAGATATATTTTGCTATTGTTGAAGATTCAGATTATCAGTTTGTAAAGGATGTAAGAGTTCAGGAAATAGAATTACTTACAAATTATTTAAACAATCCAAAAATATCTACTCAGCATGGTGTAAAGGGTGAAAGCCATGATACCGTTGTATTTGTTGCAGAAAATAGTAAAAATGGAAATCTACCTGTACATATGTCAAAGTTTTTTGAACTTTGGAGCAATATAGATGTTACATTATCTAAGTTTGATGCTTTTTATTATTCTTATAGCAAATTGATACATATGATTGAGGTGGGGATTGGAATGAAATGCTCAGAATTAAAGGCAGTCAATTATACTTCTGTAGCAAATATTATAGATGATTTCTTGCAGTCGTTTATATTAGCAAACAGCACTAATCCTTATTATAATTATCTACTTAAAGAAAAAATGGATAAGTATAATGGTAGAAAGAATGTTACTAATGTGAAAAATTGTTTAAAAGAGGGGACAGTATTAGGACCACTTTGTGCATATAGATTATTCTATGTAGGTTGTTCTCGTGCAAGAAGAAACCTTATCATAGTGATAAATAAAACAGATGTTTCAGAATTTGAAGATAAACTTCGTGTTAAATTAGAAAACTGTGGATTTAGTGTAGAATAAGAAATTTTTAAAAGTGACAAGAAAGAGGATAATATTTACAAATGAAACCTTTTAAGGATAATAGGCTAGGAATGATATTAGATGGTTATAATAAAAGAATACAAGATATATTACAGATAATTAGATCCTTGCCAATGATATAGAGATTTTGGCAGAAAATCTTTTTCAGGAACATTATATAGTTCCTATCATAATTGTTGATGAAAATGTGTTAAAAAGAACAATTAAGTAAAGTAAAATAACACGATACGTAGATTATTCTTTTAGAGATTCATATGGGGATAACACAATTAAAGTAGATGGAATGCTATTTAAATTTTATTTTCCATATTCTGGAGATGAATCTCTATTTAAATATCAAGTTTCTATCTTTTCGTCGAGTAATTATCAAGAAATGGAACTTAGTAATACGGAAATTATTATTACAATAGATAAAACATTAAGAGAAATGAAGTGGAAAATTCAAAAGAAATAGTACTCAATAGTTTAAATCGAGATATCGACAATATTAAGAGCAAAATTTCATATTGTGATAGGGATGTTAATAATTTTAATGTTTTTTTAAGAATCCGATTATTATTGTCCTTAAAGAAAAAAAGTTAAATCATTTTGTACGATTACATCTATGTTTGAAATACCTATAACAAGTAATGAATTCTCAGCAACGCATGTGTCCATTAAGAAAATGAATGATTACATCAGTATCTTATAGTTATAATTAGTAAGATTATTACTGCCTTTCCGACACAGATTGTGAAGGTATTTTGAATGTAATAAAACAAGTTGGAGCACTTACGAAAAAACGTTATCTTCATATAAGGAAATACACGAAGAAGATCTTCGAAATATTTTTTTGGCTAAGCATAGTACAATATACCAAAGTGACGCAATAGGAGAAGGTTTTCGAAATAATAATAAAACAGATATCTTGATAGAGTGTGAAAACCTTACTGCATTTGTTGCGAAATGTAAAATGTGAGATGGACAAAAAGAAATAACAGAAGCTATACATTGGTTGGATGGTTATTTGACATGGAGAGATTGCAAAACAGCATTGATATTTTTTTGTCAAAAGAAAAGATTGCATAAAATACAACAATATGAAGTAATGATTATTTAAAAAACTAACCTGTATAGGTAGCAAAAATAAAGTGTTAAGCGAATTTGAATAATTAAAAACTGGGTTTAAATCCTTATAAATAGTCGTTTTATGGGCGTTTTGCTTACAGATTTTAGGAATAATAATGACATATTCATGCTCTGGGATGATGGAGTACAAAAAAGGGCTTTTTTAATATACTATATCATTTTGTACTTGCCATTTATAAAAAAGTTATTTCATATTTATAAAAATGTATTATAATGTAAAAGCAATAAAAATGTAAATATATAGGGAAGAAGGTTTGATATGATTAAATTTTTTAAAGGAAACATGGAACCTAAAAAAAGGTTAAGAATGATAGAAGTCATATTTTCAATTGGATTATGTATTGCTTCAATTATATCAATTGGCTATGGTTTGTTTGATATAAATACTAACGTTGAAAATGCGCAGTTTATACAAAGTATTCAAATGACAAGAGATAATGATTTAGAAGACTATAGTGAAGATAACACAATCTGTGATGTTACCTATATAAATGGTGATAAAAAACTAGTTGTATCTTATTCATATGAAGACTATGTTAAATTAGAAGATAAGACAATCACAGCATATGAATACGAAACAAAAAACGGGACAAAATTATATTTTGATCACCAAAATATAAACAATCAGGAAGTACAGTATTCCTACAAGCAAGTAAGAGCTAATGAATTAGCACCATTATTTAACTTTGGGATAGCTTCTTCAATCTTGATGTTATCCATTTTAATCATGATGTTATTTGCGAAACAATTTACGACATATGAAAAATCATGGTTTATTTCAATCATGGTTCTAGCAACAATTTTTTCCGTAGTTTTCCCAGAAGAAAGTGCTAATGGGGTAAATGGAATTATCATTATGTTACTTTATTTATTGGATACATTCTTAAATATTCTTTGTGAATTATTGATTTCTAAACAATCACGATATAATTTCCTTGTTTCAATACTAGTTGAAATTGTTGAAATTGTTACATGTATAGTACTAATGTATCGATTTGCTACAATGGCAACGACATTGTTTTTCTGGCTGCCAATTGATATTATGAGTTATATCAATTGGTCAAAACATAAAGATGATGAAGAAGATGAATTAACAGTAGTCAGAAAACTAAAAGGTTACCAGGAAGTTTTAGTGATTATTGGAATCATTGTTTGGACATTTGTCATTGGATATCTTATTAGTGGTTTAAATATTGCTACAGATTTCTACAATAATGAATTATTGGAAACATTCATTATCTATATTGATGCTTGTGCCTCGGCAGTAGGCATTGCCAATGGTTTATTTATTTTCTTTAGGTTGCAAGAACAGTGGATTGCATGGTATATTTGTGCCTTTCTTGAAGCCATTATCAATATTATTTCAGGACAATATGTTTTATTAGTTCTAAAATTAGGCTATTTTACGAATACAACATATGGTTATATCAAGTGGAGTAGGTATATTAAGGAACATACAACAAAAAAACAAGCACAAATATCGTAATGTGTCTTGTGGAATGATGTTAAAATTGATAGAATAAAGTATGTATTAATATGTGCAAGATGAGGAGTGAAAATATGGCTATATTAGCAGGTGATTTTAAAACAGGATTAACTTTGATTGTTGATGGTGATCCTTGTCAAGTTATGGATTTTCAACATGTAAAACCAGGTAAAGGAGCAGCCATCTTAAAAACAAAGATGAGAAACTTAAAAACTGGATCAATTCAAGAAAGAAACTTTAATGCTTCAACTAAGTTTGAAGCAGCAAATATTTCAAGAAAAGATGCGCAATATTCATATAAAGCAGATTCTACTTTTTATTTTATGGATCTAGAAACATATGAAACATATGAATTAGCAGAGGATCAAGTAGGGGACAATAAATATTATATTATTGAAGGTTCAATTGTTTCATTAATGTTCTTTGATGAGTTATTGTTATCAGTATCTGTTCCTGAAAAAGTAGAATTAACAGTGGTTGAAACGGATCCTGCCATCAAAGGTGCACCATCTAACCAAACAAAAGATGCAGTTACTGATACAGGGTTAACATTACGAGTTCCTCAGTTTATTGATACTGGAGAAAAAATCGTTGTGTTTACAACTGATGGAAAGTATGCGGGAAGAGCTTAATAAGCTCTTTTTAAAATGATGAATAAAATTGTATTGATTACAGGGGGAGCGAAAGGAATTGGTAAAGCAATTGCTTTAGAACTAGCAAAACAAGGATATGATATTGTCATTAATTATTTAACATCTCAAAAAGAAGCTGAGGAATTAAAAAATATAATTATTGATCATTATGGAGTACGTTGCTTGGCTATTGCAGGAGATGTTTCTAAGGAAGAACAAGTAGATGAAATGGTATCTTTGATTGAATCAGAACTTGGTGGTGTTGATATTTTGATCAATAACGCGGCCATAGATTTATCAAATTTATTTCATTTAAAAAATGCTGAAGAATTCAGAAAAACATTAGATATCAATGTAGTAGGAGCATTTAATTGCAGTAAACGTGTTTATCGTCATATGATTGATCAAGAATATGGAAGAATCATTAATATCGCTTCGACCAATGGCATCAATACCTATTATCCGATGTGTATTGATTATGATGCATCTAAAGCAGCATTGATTTCTATGACACATAATCTAGCCTTTGAATTTGCACCTTTTGTTAATGTCAATTGCATTGCTCCAGGTTTCATTGGGACGGAAAATGAATTGGATGGTTATGATGAGCAATTTTTAAAAGACGAAGTTGAAAAAATCATGGTCAATCGCTATGGTGATCCTCAAGAAGTCGCTTATTTAGTGAAGTTTTTAGTAAGCAAAGAAGCTGATTTTATTAATAATACCGTCATTCGAATTGATGGTGGACAAAAAGGAAGTTGCTAATCCAACTTCCCTTTCATGTTTGATAATGCTAATAAAATAGATAATTTTCCATACTCAAAGGTTAAACCACCTTGCATGTATAAGGTATATGGTTCAATAACTGGCGCATCAGCACTTAATTCGATTGTGCTGCCTTGAGTAAAGCTGCCAGCAGCCATAACTTCATCAAAAGGATATCCTGGCATTGGAGCCGGTAAAACATGGACAAATGAATCAATTGGACTGGTTTGTTGAATGCCTTGAGTAAAGCTTACTAAATTCTCCTTAGATTTAAGTTCTAATGTTTGAATAATGTCAGTTCGTGGTTCATCATAGTGGGGAGATACGTTTGAATATTCTAGTTTTTCCAACATATAAGCTGTAAATATTGCTGTCTTTAATGCGTTTTTTACAGCATTAGGAGCTATAAAGATTCCTTTAAAAAAAGCATTGTTTAAATTGAAATTAGCCCCTAAATCTTTTCCGATTCCTGGAGCTGTTAATCTTTCAGCAACCATATAAACTAAGTCCTGATTACCGGCTACATATCCGCCAGTTGGTGCAATCCCACCACCGAGATTCTTCATTAAAGATCCAACAACAATATCAGCACCAACATGCCCTGGTTCTTTGGCTTCTACCAATTCGCCATAACAATTATCTACCATAATAATGACTTCATCATTGACTTCACGAATCTTTTTAATGATTCGTTCAATCTTTGCTATCGATAACGATTTACGATGCGAATAACCTCTAGATCTTTGAATTTCAACTAATTTAACATTTTTTTCTTTTAAGCGTTGAACAATCACTTGATCATCAAAATCATCATTAATTAATTCAATTTGTTCATACTTAACTCCAGCAGCTTTTAGCGACTGAGTTGAATCTCCGCTTA
Source organism: Candidatus Stoquefichus sp. SB1 (assembly GCF_001244545.1). Classification (NCBI taxonomy): domain Bacteria; kingdom Bacillati; phylum Bacillota; class Erysipelotrichia; order Erysipelotrichales; family Erysipelotrichaceae; genus Candidatus Stoquefichus; species Candidatus Stoquefichus sp. SB1. Next base: position 703,272 of record NZ_LN852694.1, read on the forward strand.
TCCCAATCATTTCTTGAAGTGAATCGTAAGGAGCACCAGATAATGAAATCATTGTATCACCATTTTTTAATAATGCTGAAAGAGTTAGGTATAAAGCATTTGTTCCACTCATGATTTGAGGTCGTACTAATGCATCCTTACAGCCAAGGACAGTTGCAAAGATCTTTTCAATTTTATTTCTTCCTTCATCATAGTTTCCATAACCATTAATATCACTAAAATCTGAGTAAGAAACTTTATTTTCAATGAAAGCGGATAAGATTCGATTAGAATTTGTTAGACAAATAGAGTCAATCTTTTCGTATATATCATGTAAAACTGTATCAGATTCTTTAGCTAAAGTAAGTAGATCTGGATTTATTTGTTCAAGTATCATAAAAAAACCTCCTATTCATAATACATTGTTTATTATACACATTTTTTGATTGTTTGTATTGATATCTATTGAAGAAATATAAATATATTAAGGAAATAAAAAACATCAGTATAAATCAATGACTAAGAATTAAAATGTGTGATATTAAATCATTTTCTTGTTAAATTATTCTTGGTACCATGATTGTAAGATGATTTATCAAAAGTTTGACACAACTAGATTGAAAATTTAACTTCATTATCGTTATTATAAAATGAATATACTTTTAAGAAAATAGCAGTTGTCATTAATGTTTTGTACATAATTAATATTGCTAAGATGATTTGCACCATATATACGGCTTAGTGAATTTTGGAACACCACAAGAAATTTTTAAGGTAAAGTGTTAAAAATTTAATCTATTTTACTGGAAAAAATATACTAATTATGGGAATAAAGGTACAAAAGAAAGATGAATATAAATTGGATAAAAAGTTGCAAATTTTTATATCCTCAACTTATGATGATTAAAAAGAGGAAAGACAAGTTCCTTTAAAAAGTATTTTGGAGTCAATCAATATTCCAGTTGGCATGGAATTATTTGCAGCAAACAGCGAAGAACAATAGAATTTGTAAAAGAATAGATTAATAATTCTGATATTTATTAATTTTAGGCGGTAGATATGGAACGATAAATAATCAAACAGAAATTAGTTATATTGAAATGGAATATGATTATGCTGTAACTATAAATAAACCGATTATATCAATTGTATTGTAAGATTTTTATTTGAATAATATAGATGATTCCAAAATTAGTAAATACTTCGAAAGAGATAATCCTAAATATATATCTTAAGGACTATTAGAAACATATAGAGTGGTTGACAGAAAATATTATAGGACTAGATTTATTAAAAACGATATAATCACTTATTTGAAAAAATTGAAAATAAATGAGAATACGTTATTAGTTAGAAAATAAAACTACAATGAATTATTTAATATAATTATTTTATTGAAGTTTTAAATGTTATGATCTTAGAATGACCTTATTACATTAAAAATAACAAGAATATTATAAAAAATAGTTTAATAGATATGATAAATACTAATTTAAATAGATTAGCAAAATTATATGAGTTCATGGAGTTTGAATAACAGAAAGAAAAAACGTTGATAAATGATATGATGCCCTCCAAGTAGACAGCGTAAATAATTAAGCGCTGATACAGGAGGTTTTTATATTGGGAAGAAAAAAGTAAATATTCAAAAGAACTGAAATTAAGCATTGTAAAAAGATATTTAAATGGTGAAGAATCAACTATTTCTTTAGCCAAAAAGATAAGTATAAAAAAGAATGTTGTGAGCAATTGGATAAAAAATATCAGGCATTTGGTGAAAATGCATTGAATACATCGACATAAAAAATTGTATAATAGTCATATAGAACTAAAATATTATATTCATGGAGGAGAAAATATCTATATGGCTAAAAGCGGAAAAGTCAATAAGGGAGAACGTATTGAAATTGTAAAGTACTGTCTTGAACATGATATGGATTATAAGACAACAGCTAAGGTATTCGAAACAACTTACGCTAATGTCTTTAACTAGGTTAAGAATTACAAGGAAAAAGGAGAAGAAGGTCTAGGCGACAAACGTGGACGACATAAAACGGATGAAGAAGTTGATGAAGTGACATTATTAAAGCGTCAGCTTAAACAGAAGGAACATGAACTTGGAATGGCACAACTGAAGCTTAGACTTCTAAAAAGGTTGGACGAGATCGAAAGGAGGAGGTCTATCGAACAAGCAAACAAGAAGCAGAATATGAAACAATCAAAACAATTAGCGAAGAAGCGACAGATAAAGAGAACACACTAAATATATCACTTATGTGCAGAATACTAGGTGTAAAACGCGCAAACTACTATAAATGGCTACAACATGAAAAAAGTGCAGTAGATAAAGAAAATGAAGAAATAGCTGAATGTATCAGAGAATATCATAAAAAATATAACGGATTACTAGGCTGCCGTATGATGGCTGACAGAATCAATAGAGATTATAATAAGAATTACAGTGATAAACGTATCTATAAGATTATGAGAATATTAGGTATTCATAGTATTATTCGTCCTGAACGAAGAAGCTGCATAGTCAGAAAATACAACAACACAGCCAGGAATAATCTCAAAAGAGATTTCAATGCATCTAGGCCAAATGAAAAATGGGTGACGGATGTCACGGAATTCAAATATGGACCACATAATGAATATAAGTTATATCTAAGTGCCTTTATTGAGTTTTATGACAGAACAGTTGTCAACTATGAAGTTGGTGATCGCAATAATAACACACATGTCTTCAACACATTTGATAAGACAGTTAAAGACAATCCACAGCCTTTATTCCACAGTGATGGCGGTTTTCAATATACAAGTTCAGTTTTTATAAATATGATTAAGGCACATGGAATGATACAAAGCATGTCAAGAATTCACTGCTGCATAGATAATGAACCAATGGAAAGATTCTGGAGAATCATGAAATGTGAGATGTATCATTACGGAAAACATTACAATACAAAAGAAGAACTTATTAAGGCTATAGATGACTAGATTGACTATTACATGTATGAAAGATATTAGAGAAGATTTGGAGTTAAGACACCCTATGAAGTCAGAAGAGAAGCATTATCTTTACAAACACTAAATCAATATCCAATACCTGAAAATAACAGAATAAAAAAATATAAATTAGAACATTACATAAGCAGCACAACATCAGCTGCATAAAGAAAAATGAAGTTGTCTGTTCGACAACTCCATCAACAACAATTTTAATTATTTAGACTGTCTACTAGACAGGGCGGTTCAAAAAGCATTGGTTTTTATACTTTAGAATTACTTATAATAAAATTAATAAATAATATAAAAATGATTTTAAAACGAATCCAAAAGTGTAAATAATTCATTTTCTAATGTTTTAGAAAGTTGTGATAGGTTAAGAGAATTATACAGATTATTATGGTAATTCACAGGATTTGTTAACATTTCAAATATTTTATAATCATCAATATAATCAAAAAATTTTTAGAAAAAATATTTGTGCTTTATGCTTATATGAAGCTCTTGAATCGATATTCTCTGACAAGACTCATAAAATTCTGGATATGCAACTTATATGATTATGAGTGAGAATGACATAATGTATTATTTTAAGGATTACGGCTTTAATCATTCTTTGTTTAATGGGGTAAATTTTACTAATAGTAGTATCGATAAAATGTTGAAAGCCTAACAGTATCATAAATGGATTTATTTATTAAATCATAGGTAACGATAGATAATAGTGAGAGTATTTATATAGATTATGATTTCCCTAATATAAACACTGGTTCAGAAACGCTGACTTTAACTAAATATGGTCATACAAAGGATAATTCGGATTTATCACAAATGAATTTATCTGTAGGTTATTACCAAACTGATAAGGTTCTATTATTTTATGAGTTTTATCTGGGAGTATCATTGGTAATGCTGAATGTTAAAAAATGGTTGAGCGAACTATGAGGAATGGATATAAAGTTATTAATTTTATATTGGATAGGGGGATATTTTTCAATTAATATTATTAAATGTTTTGAAGGAAATGATTATGACTATCTTCTGATGCCAAAGGGCAATACAGTATTTATTAGAGAAGCGATTAAAGAGTGTATACCCATATTGAAAGATGGATATTATTATTTGAGCGAATATGAATTATATAAAAAGACAATTATAAATAACTGTTTAATACAGATCGTGAGTAGTATATTCATGTTTATTATAATGATATCAGTACAAAAAAACTAGTCATTAATTAAAGATTTGAAAAGATGAATCAGCAGTTAGAAGAAAAAAGAATTAGATAATAAAAAGGCAGGAAGATGTAGCTCCATATAAAAAATTTATAAACTGAAATTTGATAATAATGACTATTTTATGAATTATGAAAGAAAAATAAATAAAGAAATTGATAGATAGGGTGGGATTCTTTACAATTATTACTACAACAGAAATGGCAGCAAATAAAGCATTAGAAATATATCGAGATAGAGATACGGTAGAAAAAGTATTTAGGATGGAAAAGTTATATTTAGGAAATGATGTGTTTAGAATACATTCAGATGAATATTAGGAAAGTAAAGGATTTGTATCGTTTATAGCTTTGACAATAAGAAATGAAATACATAAATCATTAAAACCAGTATATTTAATGAATCGAAAAGAATATATTGCATTAAAGACACTAAAAGAATATGAAAGATTAGAAATCATAAAATTATCTGATCATAAATATCATATAAGATATAAGTTGACAAATAAGCAGAAGAAAATATTAAAACAATTAGATATAAATGAGAAAGATTATTTAGAATTTACAAACAATGTAACACCACTGTTATTAGATGATTGGCAGTGGGGTTTTCGTATAGATGTATAATTTTGAGTGGAAGTTGACAATAGAATCAAAATACAGTTTAAAACCTAAAAATATTATATAGTACAATATTTGACAAATATTGTACTATATAATATAATTGTTGTGAAAGGTGTGGAAGGTTTATGAAAGAAAAAAAATCAGAGAATTTCAAAAGACTTGCTGAAAATCGTACTAATAAAATAATTGATATGATGAACTTGTTGGGGAATTTATCCAATAAATCTAATTATAGTTATTCAGAAGAACAAGTAAATATGATTTTTAATACCTTAGAAGAAGAATTGAAAAAACAAAAAGCAAAGTTTATTAAAGAAGTAAAGCCAAAAAAGAAAAAATTTAGATTGTGATAATTAGGAGGAATAAAAATGAATGTAGCTTGGAGATTTCATCATAATGGTTATGGGCAAGGTGTAGGTTTAAATGAAGGTGGAGTTGAAACTTTTAAAGATAATCCAGACGCTTCTTTGGCAAGGGAAATTTGCCAAAATTCAATTGATGCACGATTAGAAGGTAAGCCGGCTCTTGTCGAATTTAAAACTTTTATAATAAATAGACAAAATATTTTTGGGGTTGATGAACTTACTGAACAAATTACTAATTGTTATGAATTTAGAAAGGGTAAACAACCTGAAGAAAAACAATTGAAAAGTATGCTTGATTGTATAATGCAGGAAGAAATTACTTGCTTGAGAATCAGTGATTTTAATACTACTGGTCTTTTGGGAGTTGCTAATGATGAGATAGATAAACCATTTTATAATTTGACTAAGGGATCAGGAACAAGTGATAAAAATGGTTCTGCTGGTGGCTCAAAAGGTATTGGGAAGTTTGCATCTTTTGAGGCTAGTTTGACAAATACTGTGTTCTATTCTACGAAAACTATTGATGGTGAAACAGGAGGTATTGGAATTAGCAAGTTGAGGTCTGCTCCTTATAAGAAGGATAATCCAAGATTATTGACTCAGGGTATTGGATATTATGGAATGGGTGATGTGAACGCACCAATTCATGAAGAATTTATGCTTGATCCTACTTTCAAGAGAAGTGAACATCAATATGGTACAGATTTATTTATTATAGGATACAACAATAGTGATGATTGGAAAGAAATAATAACTTGTGAAATTTTGGATAGTTTTATGATTGCAATTTTAGAAGAAAAATTGAATGTCGTGGTAGATGATATAGTAATAAATAAAAATACAATTTCTAATATTATTTATTCGACAGATATTTTAGATGTGATTAATTTGAAACTTAAAAAAAGTATAAAATCTCAATATGAATTATATGTCGGTGATGAACAAACAGGTGTTAGTGTGAAAGAGTTTGAGATAGAACAAGGAACGTTTAAAGTTTTTGTTAAGCAATATAATTCAAATAATGAGAAAGATGCAAGTAAGCAATGTATAAAAGTTAGATATCCATATATGAAAATAATGTATGATACTGGTTATTCATATTTGCCTTATTCAGCAATGATTGTTATTGGAGATAATGAAATTAATCAACGATTAAGAGAAATAGAAAATCCTCAACACACAGGATGGTTTATAAAAAGATTGAATAACTATCCTGAAGAAAAAAGAATAACCAAAGCCATGATGAAAACAATGGATGGATTTATTCGTGAGTTCATACAGAAAGTTTTGAGTTCTAATGTTGGAGAACAAACAGATGTAGAGGGAGCAGGTGATTTTCTTCCATCGTTTGAAGACAAAGGAGTGAATAACAAAATGATAATAACATCTGAAACAATGGATGTTTCACCAGTGAGAAAAGTCAATATTACACAACCTAAATCTGACAAAATAGGAGAAGAAGCAGAAAGCAATATATTTGATAAAGCTGAAATTGATTTAGAAAATGATGGAGATTATACTGAACCTCATGATACAGAGACTCCTCCAAATCCAAATCCTAATTCAGATCATGAACCAAATGAAAGTGGTTATAGAGCAGAAGATGGAGATGAATCACTATTGAAAAAAGTTTTATTAAGTGGAATGAGATATAGAAATATTGCCTTAGACAGTAAATCTGGGAAATATGATATAATTTTTGAATCAACTCATAATGAAATAGATTGTGAATTAGAAATTAAACAAGTTGGTGAATCAGGAGATAAATATCATCTTAATATTATAAGTGCAAAAATAAATGGTCAAGATTGTACGGTAGAAAATGGTATTATTAAACATTTTGAAATAAAGAAAGGTAAAAAATACAAGATTTCTTATGTAGTTGAAATAGATGAAATGTTTGCGGGTGAGGTGAATTTAAATGCGTATAGGTAGTAGAGTTTTTCCATATCCAATATTAAATAATTTTGAATATGCATCAGATTTTAAAAACAGTTCTAAATATGAATTGAAAAATACTTTTGTGGATAATTTTGATGTGTATAGAACAAAAAACAGTATTGTTTTTAAAGATATTCATTTTTATCTTGAAGATAAAGAATTAATTAAATTGTATGAAGAAGGTAAAATAAAAGCCTGTTTAATTGTAGAAGCTTCGGCATCTGTATATAGAGAAATGTTTGAGCTTACAGATAAACCAACTGATATCACTGTTCCGATTCATTTATTAAAAGGAGATGTTTATGTTTCTTCATATATATATGCTAACGAAAATATTGAAGGATATTATAGTCAGGGATTTGAAGATGATTATAAGGACTATAAAATTGACATTGAAAAATATTCGATTATGGCTGCAGATGATGGATTTAAATTTAAGGTTTCTGTGAATGAAAAAGACGATAATAAGGTATCATCAATTTTTATGATTATAAGAAAAGATGAAAAAAGTGATATAATGGATTATGAAAATTCGTCAGAGAGGATTAAAATATATTTGCCATATAAGCATTTTAGAAATTATGAAAGTTTAAAAATGCAATCTATGTATAATAATGAGTTTTTTTCTATGTTGCTTATACCTGTATTGATAAGTTGCTTGTTTGAAATTCAAGTTGAAACAAAATTAAATGAAAGTTACACTGATATTTCGGATATTATAGATAATAAAAAATGGTTTAGTTCAATCTGTTTGGCGTATGAAAGAGAAACAAAAACAAAGCTCTCTTTAGATGATTTTAAAGATTATTCACCTTTGAAATTAGCTCAATTAGTTTTAAATAATGCTTCTTTAAAAGGGATGGAAGATTTTAGTATGCTTATGTTAAAAGGAGATAGAGGTGACAATAATGAGTGAAATAAATATAAAATTTATGGCAGATGACACTCTAGAAACATTGAGAGCAAATATCAGAAGTACTACCCAAAAGATTATTGATAATCCAGATGATTCTGATTGGATAAATAATGAAACTGTTAATGATACTTACGTAACAAAAAAATATAAGATTGAAGATTTCGATTTGGAAATTCCAAATGATGAAAATGATAAAGAAACAGATATAAAAAACTCAATCAAATTATATGAATCTTTAAAACATTTACCTAACTATGTTTTGGCAGATGAGAGATTTTGGTTATGGCTAATGTTTGATAAAACATATAAAACTTGTCAAATACTAATGCCTATTAAAGATGCTGAATCTTCTGTGTTTAAAGATCACTGGTTATTTAGTGGAGGAAATAGGCGAGGTATATTTTTTGGGGTTTTATCTAGATGTTATTTTAGAGTTGCAATGACTGTGGATGAAACTTTAGCAGATCCTTATGAATTAAGTAAATTTGTTATTAAATTTCCTGAAAGATTTAGAGTCTATTCATGGAGGGCAATTTCTAGTCAAAAACATATTATGTTAGGCATTTTGAAAGCAGAGAAGGCGGTTGTAGATAAATATGGAGAAGAAAGAGAAGTAAGATCAATTTATAAGGAATTGGTCAAAGATATTTCTAAACTTGGAAGTGTAAAATTAATAGATGCAATGAGTGAACAAGAAATACAGGAATTTGTATATAAGAAATATTGTGAAAGACTTGATATTCTTATAGAAGATGAAAATAAAAGAAAATACATTAAAGCATTAAACTTTATGGAAAAAAGGACGTTAAGTAATCTACAAAAAGCAACAGATATATTTCAATCGTTAGAAAATTATGAGGATAGTCAAGAACAATTGAATATTTGTAATAAAATAATAAAGGAATTATCTAAACCAAAAAAAAGAAAGTTGTTTTCAAGATTAAGGAATTAAATGTTGATATAAATCAATTATAATAAGTTCTAAATATCTAAATTATAAAAAAACTGATATTTTTATCAGTTTTTTGTTTCAATTTACTCAAGTTACCTTTATAATGTAACCTTAGTTAAGATTGGAGTTGATTGTGTTTTGAATACATTATTAAAATGGGCAGGAGGGAAAAAACAATTGTTTAAAGAAATTGAAAATAGACTTCCTGATGAATATAATAATTATATTGAACCATTTTTTGGTGGGGGCGCAGTTTTTTTTAAATTATGTCCATCACATGCTATAATTAATGATATGAATGTAGAATTAATAAACTGCTATAATCAAGTTAAAAACAATCTTGATCTAGTAATTAAGGAACTTGATAAAATACAAAGTGAGCATAATTTGGTCTCTGATCATGATGAGTATTATTATTCAATTAGAGATTTATTTAATAAACGTCGTTTTTCCGTAGAACTTAATTACGAAGATGCGGCAATGATGATATATTTAAATAAAGCGGGATTTAATGGGATGTATAGAGAAAATAAGAAAGGTTTATTTAATATACCTTCAGGCAAAAAGGAGTTCGTCACTTTATATGTAAAAGATAATTTGATTGAATGTTCAAAACAATTAAAGAAAGCTCGAATTTTTCAAGGCGATTTTGAACAAGTTTGTTTAATGGCTAAAGAAGGGGACTTTGTTTTTATTGATAGTCCATACTATGATACATTTGATACTTATCAAGCTGGAGGCTTTAGTGAAGATGATCATAGGCGATTGGCTAATGTATATAGAATTTTAACGCAAAGAGGAGTAAAATGTATGTTAACTAATAGTGATAAAGACTTTATTAAAAATTTATATAAGGAATATAATATTGATGTTGTAACCGTTACTAGAATGATAGGTTTTAGAAAAGAGAGAAAAAAAGAAAATGAAATTATTGTAACTAATTATTGATTTTAATAATCAACTAATTTCATAATAACGAAACTAATGAATGGATTTATTGTTACAATTTGTTGTATCTATAGATAAATGCATTAGAAAGAATTTAAAGTATTGATAAGTATTTTAAAAATAGAAGGTTATTTAAATAATTGTATAGCGGACTCAAAAACATTTTGATTTATTTAGTTGTTTGGAATAGTGGGAATTTAACCTTTATGAGTTGACATATTTTTTTATCATACTTATTTTCACATTTTATTGAGCACTGAAAACATTTGTTTTTTGATAATATTTAATGGCGTAGACATCAGTCCTTTCTTGAAAATAATCCATAAATCTTTAAGAATGTTTTTAAGTGATTAATTTTTAATTTTGTTAATTTATTCATAATAAATTCTCCTTAGTTTAGTTTGTCATTTGTATTTAATACATATGATATCATTATTGAAAATTAATGTCAATAGAATATATTGTAATAATAATTAAGTAGATCGGAATAAATCGAAGAAACGAAAGTGAGAGTAATTAACTTAATTCATCAATATTTATATTATATTTAATAATAAGATAATATTAATTTATTTGTTATGTCTTTCTTTGACAATGTTATACACGCCCATAGATTCATAAAGTTTGAATGAAGATATTTCATTGATTAATACTTTGAATTTTAAGTTAATATCTTAATCTTAATATTATTGTTGGATAGAAAATTAAAAAAATTTTTTCACAATTTCTGTTTCCAAAAAAATAACTCATATTTCTAATTTTGGTTTTATAATTTTAAATGAGTATTCAATAGGTCATAGATTATAATAAACATTACTGATTATTTTTTATGTATAGTTGTTTCTGAAGTTATTAAAAGATTATATCTAAGAGTTATATTTTTTTTCATATTTGTTGTTTTAATAATGATTTTTTGTCCACATTCAAATTAAGAATTTTTAGTATAATAGTCATGAATAACTTATAAATTTTGATAATATCTACCAATAGAATGTATTTGAAATTATATTGACTTATATAAATAGTTAGGTGTAAGATGTAGAAAGTAAGTAAAAAATTTTGAAACTTGGTTTTTATGTAGTCCTTATTAAATGTTTTTGTATAATTTAATATCAACATATGATGTTTTGAAATATAGATTATATTGTAATAAAGTGAAATGAAAATTAATAGTAACATGATGATGTATTGATGATTATTTATTGGAAATGCAGGAGAAAAGGGTGAAAATTAGTTCTAATAATCAAAAATATTTGAAAGCATAAAATTTAATATTGTTAAAACTTATATAGAGTAAAATCTATCTTTATGAAAGATAAAGAGAAAATTATTTTACAGAAATTACATCAGTGTGTAAGGAAGATGTTTGATAGCATTATTATGGAATGCAAAGATAAATTGATAGTCCTTCGGATGAAGATAAGGCAAGTACTAATTGCTTTTTTAATAAGGAAACAAGTTTTCCTAACTAAATGTACGAGATAAATTTAAGTTTGGGATTAGCTTGAAAATTGTAGAATCTTTTTTTGTATACTGGTATAAAAAAATATATTTAATCAGTAATTAAATATAACTAAGAAAACAATTGAAGTTTAAAGGAGTAATATACGACAAATAATAATGAAATGATTTTATATCATAGAAGTAAGCAAATAGTTGAATACCCTGAGATAAGAATTACAAAATATAATAAAGGTTTTTATTTTGGATTCTACTGCACTTCTTACGTAAAACAAGCAAAAAGATGGGCTGCGAATAGGTAAGGGTTATATAAACGAATATGTATATAATATAAATCCTACTCATCAAATAAGTTTTCATACGATTAGTGCTTTAAAAACATTAAAGTTTAAAGAAGGGTACGTGGTTACAGATGAAAAATAACATTCAACTTTTTTATGTTTGCAGCCTTATCAAATATATTGGAAGAGTACAGAAAAGAAAAAGATCAGAAATTTTTACTTGTATGAAAAAGGAAACTCTTAAAAGAATATATAATCATGCTGATGTTTTACATTGTGAACCAATAGAGAAGGTTGCGGAAGAGTTTATCTTATTGTGTCAAATTGATATGGGAGATTATGATAATATTTCTCAATCAAAATACAAAGTTCTTGATTATTGGACAATCGGAGAGGTATACGAAAGATTGATTGAAGATATTGATGGAAATGATATTATTGGTATTTTGATAGAAGTTTATAATTCATGGATTAGTGATGTTATTTCAAATTATAATTCTGATTTTTATTATCAATCAAGAGAATATATATCAATGTTATCTTGCAGGAGAAATTCTTTAGTGTCAATTAGTTAACATGAAAAATTAACTTTATAGAAATATCCTGAAGAATGCTGATTTTTGTTATTTAAAATATTAAAACGCTTATTTGATATTTTATTTTACCAGGTGATGATTTTATATAAATAAAAAAAGCGTTGATTATATCAATATAATTTTAAATTTTATTGCCTATTTAGCAATTAGCAAAGACACTTGGTAAAAAAGTGGGAAAACATTGAATTTATTAAGATAATTTATATGTTTGTATTTTGAGATAGTACGTTTTTTCTAGGGTTTAATATCAACATATAATGTTTTGAAATCAAAAAATATGTTGATCAAGGAAAAATTCCATCATGTTTAATATCAACATATAATGTTTTGAAATTAAAATTAGGTGTAATATCTAAAATGAGCGTAACAGTTTAATATCAACATATAATGTTTTGAAATAATTTATTGTAAGTGTCATAAATCTGATAATATTTGTTTAATATCAACATATAATGTTTTGAAATACCTGTATACCAGAGGAATGAATCTTTCTGAAGACGTTTAATATCAACATATAATGTTTTGAAATATTGTATATGTTTTTTTACCTTCAATACCCGAATATGTTTAATATCAACATATAATGTTTTGAAATTGAAAATGACAAAGGAACGCATGAAGAAAACCAATGGTTTAATATCAACATATAATGTTTTGAAATGAATGACATTGATAAACTCATGCCTGCAATCAGCATGTTTAATATCAACATATAATGTTTTGAAATTAATTCTTCATCATATTTTAATTGCTCCAATAAAAGGTTTAATATCAACATATAATGTTTTGAAATCTGGAAAGCTGAAAGTAGCTGCAGGAACAGTATTAGGTTTAATATCAACATATAATGTTTTGAAATGATAAAGAACGCCGAACTCACCATTACTATAATTTTGTTTAATATCAACATATAATGTTTTGAAATTACTTAGCTTTTGAAACATATTCTCCACTAGCTAAGGTTTAATATCAACATATAATGTTTTGAAATGACGTAGACAATGTTGTTAAGGTTGTGTTAGATGCCTGTTTAATATCAACATATAATGTTTTGAAATACCAATTTATAATTTTTATTAATTCTGTTTAATATCAACATATAATGTTTTGAAATAATAGTCAACGTAACGATTACAAGAAGATTTAACTGTTTAATATCAACATATAATGTTTTGAAATATGCCACTAGCATAAATTTTATCAATAATCTCTTTATTTTAATATCAACATAATGTTTTGAAATAATATAGTTCGTTGTATAAGTGATTATTTAATAATATTTAGAAATGTAGTTAAAAAATATTAAATCAGAAAGGAGGTGATTCACATTGGTGATATGTTAAATATATATTTTTGATGAACACTTAAAAAAGATTTAGGTGGGTTGAAAAATATGATATAATTTAGACAGAGTAAAAAAAGGTTTAAAGAAATGAGGAGTGATGATGAAAGTATATGAATATAAGGTAAAAATAAAATTAAAGGAAGATTTAGAATACTGTCAGCTTGCTGAAAAAACAAGCTATTTTATTGATAGTGTATTAACTGAGAATAATGAATTTTTATCATATCATACAAGTACACAATATAAAGGATATGTCCATGATTTATTATATCCAATTGAAGAAACGGGGATATACAAGAAGAATAGAGTATATACTATGCGAATTCGTATGATTGAAGAAAAAATAGTTAATTACATAATAGGAAAATTATCTTTTCATGAAACAAAAGAAATACAAGGTGTAGGAGGAGAAATTAAAATAATCCCCAAAAGAGATATCCAAAGAATATATTCTATAACACCAATTATTTTAAAGAGTCCTGGTCTTGGGTATTGGAGAGGTCATATGACATTAGAAGAGTTTGAAAAAAGATTAAAAGAAAATTTAATCAAAAAATATAAATTCTTTACTGGTAAAGATGTAGATGAGAGTTTGCCATTATATGATCTGATAGAGTTTAAAAATAAAGTTCCAGTGAAAATGCCTTATAAAAATATTAATTTATTAGGTGATAAAATAGTTTTGGAAGTTGCTCAAAATCATCAAGCACAAGAGTTGGCTTATTTAGCATTAGGCGTTGGTTTGTTAGAGAATAACAGTAGAGGATTTGGATTTGTTAATTTTAAATATTTATAGAAAGGGGTGAAGATATGCTACAAGAGGCAGTAGAAGTCTTTGAAAAAAAATTGAGAAATAATGGTAGAATCATTATTGATTCACATACATTAAAAGATGGAACATATAGATTGATTGAAATAGGAGATAATGATGATTGGAAAATCACAAAAACTTTAGATATTTATTTTGATAAAAAATCTAAAGAGATTGTTGGCAGTACAGATGAAGATTATTTATTTATTCAAGAACTAGATTATTACAGTAAACTTTTAGAAATGAATAAGCCAATTGATTCTAAAAAGATTATACATACAAATAACTATCTCACTATTGCTGTAAAAAAAGAAAGTATTATCAATGATAAACTCACTCCTGAAGTCATGAAAAACTTTTTTAATATACTTAGAAATCCTATTGTGAAGTATGAAAAAAAAGCCAAATCAAGAGAACTATACAAGAACATAGAAGAGAAACTTAGACAAGTAGATATTGATTTAATTGATAAGATAGAAAATTATGTTTTTAATCATGATATCTTTGAAGACATTGATATGACTAAGAAAAACTATGTCAAAGTATTTTTTATTTTTACAGATAGAGATAAAACAATTGCTTATTATAAACAAGAAAGTGAACGTTATTTACTTCCTAATTTATACAATAGCAACGATTATAACTATAACGATGATGGGGTTATTTTAGGATTACCAAATAATAATATGGGAATGAATTCCAAAAAACCTTATTTAGAAAATAAAACGCGTAAGGTTAAAGTCCCTTATTTATTGAATCAACAGAAAGCATTACTCCAATCACAATTCTTTGATTATTTATTAGGTGAAGTATCTAAAGGTAAGTATAATTTTTATATTAATAATTTTGAAGGTAATGAAGATATAAAAGCCTATACGGATTTAGAAGAACCTGATGATATATTGAGTGGATATTATTTGAGATGTCGTAAAGAAAAAAATGAAGTTGAAATCGTTCATGCAGATAGTATAACAAATTATTCAAAGACTTTAAATGAACCGTTTATTCTTAAAAATTATATAGGTATATCACAAAAAGATATAGACAAATCTACACTTCCTTATGATACTATGATAGATAATTTATGGCAGATTCGCCATTTGATTGATAGTGTATTTTTTGAAGGAAGATTACAGTTTAATTTTTATAGCAGAATAGAGGATATGCAAATCGATGATGCAGTATTAAAAAGTTGTTTATTAGAAAATCGTGGTGTTTTATCTGCTTGGTTTTATGAAAGCAAAGATAACTTAGTCAAATCATCAGTAGATAAGCTCTCAATGCAACTTATTAGAAATGCCATTATTAATGACGAAACTTTTAAAGCACAAAGACAATTTAATTTAAGATGGTCTTTATTATCATATTTTAAAGATGAGAGGAGAATAGGCGAAAATATGGAAGATATACGAGAAAAACTTAGACAACACATAAATTCAGGAAAAGATGAAGAATGGACATTTGATAGTGACGAAGAATTTTCTTATGCAGTGGGACAGATTGCTGAATATTTCTTATCACTCAATAAATCTAATAACAAGTCAGCTGCATATATTAATACGTTTTTAAACGCAAAGAATGCTGCTTTAGTGAAAAAAAAGGTAGAGAATGCATATAAGAAATATAGTTATTCAATTTATCCTTTTAAGAGTAGTAGAGTGCAACAATTGGTAGATCATATTATGATGTATAAGCCACACAAAATATATACTGAATATATTTTAGCTGGTTTTTGTGCTGCAATGTTAGTTTATGAAAAGAACAAGGAGGAAGATAATAATGAATAAAAGAGTATATGGAGTTTTAGGAGTCAGTTCTATTATGGCAAATTGGAATGCTGATTTTACAGGATATCCAAAAAGTACAAGTAATGGAGATACTTATGGTAGTGATAAAGCTTTCAAATATCCTATGAAAAAAATGTGGGAAAATCAGGGTGAAAAAGTCCTTTATATTAAATCAATGCAACTTTTATCAGATAAAAATGGAGAGACATATTTATCTCCCCTTAGTTTAAAAGAAAGATACGAGTATTTATTTAATGTTAATAATTTAAAAGATTGTAAAGATGCTTCAGAAGTTTTGAAAAATTTATTTAGTGCCATCGATGTTAAAAATTTTGGTGCTACCTTTGCTGAAGCCGGAATGAATATTTCTATACCAGGTGCTGTGCAATTCGGACAAGGATTTAATAAATATAGCGATACAGAACCTCTAGAACAACAGATTCTTTCTCCTTTCCGCGATGCTAATGATATGGAGGCAAAGAACTCAACTTTAGGAACAAAAATTGTTAGTGATGAAGCTCATTATTTTTATCCATTTGTTGTCAATCCAGACGCCTATAATGAATTTGCAAGATTAAAAGTCACAGATGGTTATACTGATGATGATTATTTGAAGTTCAAAGAAACATCACTTGTTTCAGCGACTGCTTTTGCAACAAATTCAAAAGAAGGCTGTGATAATGAATTTGGATTATTTGTAGAAACTGATAGTCATCTTTATTTACCAAATTTAACAGAATATATTGATTTTGAAAAAGGTGATAAGCAAAATATTATCAATATAAACTTAAAAGAAATCTTGAGTGGAGTAGAATCTCAAATTCAAACAATAGAAGTTTATTATAATCCCGTAACAACAGTCATAAATTGTGATCTTGAAGGAGTTAAATATTTTAATATTGTGACTAGAAAAGAGGTATAATTTATGAAAGCTTTGAAATTTACTTTAAAAGGGAAAACAGCTTTCTTTAAAAATCCAGAAGTAAATACTTATTACTATTTTACATATGGCAATATACATAAACCAGCCTTGTTAGGACTTTTTGGAGCTATACTTGGTTATCAAGGTTATGAAAGTGAATTCGATACTTATCCTCAATACTACAATAAACTAAAAGATCTCTCTATTTCAATAGTTCCAAGTAAGGAAAATGGACACTTTTATCGCAAAATACAATATTTTAATAATTCTGTAGGATATGCATCTCAAGAACAAGGGGGTAACCTTGTTGTGAAAGAACAATGGTTAGAAAATCCAGAATGGCATATCTATGTTCAAATAAATAATGAAGAGAGTCAAAACTTAGCAGAAATGATTTTGAATAAGCAATGTATTTATACACCATATCTTGGTAAAAATGATCATCTTGCGATTATAGAAGATGCAAAATTAGTTGACCTTCATGAACAAGATTTAAAAGACATACAGATACATAGTTTATCTTTGGCTTCAATGATAGAATATAATTGGCGAACAGCAATGTTTAAATATGAAGAATACTTGCCAATGAGTTTAAAAGAAAGTACAAATCATTATCAGCTAGAAAAAATGTTATTAACTGATGCTGTAGTCAAAAATAGTCATGTTCCTATATTTTCTGATGGAGAAGAAAATGTTACATTTTATTGATTATAATGAAATTATCGATGAACATTCCCTATTCTATGCACATACTCATGATGATAAAAAAGAATTATTAAAAGAGCATATTGAGAAATGTCAAAATTATTTTCAAAAACTATATGATGAAAAAAATGTAGAAAAAATTATTCAAAGATTTCAGCAAAATTTGCATTTTCAAAATGAGAATGCAAGTTTTGACTTTTTAAAAGAATTAATGATTCAACTTGTATCTTTTCATGATTTTGGAAAAATCAATCCTGAATTTCAAAGAATAAAGATGCATAATCGTGTTGGTAAAGCATATAGCGGATTGACAAAGTCAGAGCATTCATTTTTTTCAGCTATTATTTATTTGGATTATTTTCTTGATAAACTATCATTGAATAGTCAATTAGTACAGAATGATAAATATATAATGGAAAGAATTATTTTTGAACATGCATATATTATTGCTAGACATCATAGCCACTTAGAAAATTTATTACAGTTTAAACAACGTTTAAAAGATAAACAAACACAATATTTCATTAAGAACTTATTATCAAATCCGTTAAATGGTTATAGTGGGCTAAAGTATATAAATGAAAGAAAGCTTTTATTACTGGCAAATCATCTTTATGATGATCAACCAAAATATTCTTTTGAAGAATCAGCTGTGCATTATTTCTACTATCGTTTATCTTATTCACTTTTAGTCGCAAGTGATTACTATGCAACGAGTGAGTTTATGAATGGATATGATTATAACATTATAGGGGATGTGCTCTCTATTCAAGACTTTCAAAAAGAGTATGATAATTGTAATTTAATGAAATCAATAAGAGAATATGAAAAAAAAGATTATCAAGGAACAATTAAACATTTAGATGATATTACAGAGATGAATCATTTAAGAAGTGAATTGTTTTTAGATGCAGAAAAAAGTTTATTGGATAATTTAGATGCATCTATATATTTTTTAGAGGCACCTACTGGTAGTGGTAAAAGCAACACAGCAGTTAATCTTAGTTTTCATCTAATGGAAGGTAGAAGGAAAATGTTCTATATTTACCCTTTCAATACACTTGTAGAACAAAACAGACAAGAATTGAAGAAACTTTTTCCTGATAAAAAATATCAGAATCAAATTGTTGTTGTGAATTCATTGACACCACTTCCTCAAAGTAATATCCAATGTTTGGATATTGATGATTCATCAGATTTCTATCAAAAATTATTGTTGGATAGACAGTTTTTAAATTATCCTTTCATTTTATCGACACATGTCAGTTTTTTTAACTTGCTTTTTGGATTTCAAAAAGAAGATGTTATTGGATTTCATCAATTGTCTGAATCAGTGATTGTATTAGATGAAATACAGAGTTATAAAAATAAAATCTGGTCAGAGATGATTATTATGTTAAAAGCATGTGCAGATTTAATGGATATGAAAATTATTATTATGTCTGCTACACTTCCCAATTTAGAAGAATTATCTGGACAAAGTCATGTTATAAAACACTTATTACCTAATTGCCAATTATATTATCAGCATACTTTATTTAAAAATAGAGTAAAGCTTCATTATGAATTATTAGATGAAAAAATAGACTTAGAAAAACTAAAAAATCATATATTAAGCCATCAAAATAAGGATAAGAAAATATTAGTTGAATTTATATTAAAAGAGACAGCATATAAGTTCTATAAAATGTTATTAGAATCTAAGGATATCACTGTGGATGTAAAATGCTTAACAGGAGATGATTCTCTTATAGAACGTGAAAAAATTTTAAAACCGATTAAATTAGGTAAAACATCTGGTCTTATTCTTGTTGCAACGCAAGTTATTGAAGCAGGTGTTGATATTGATATGGATATCGGATATAAAAATATTTCATTACTTGATAGTGAAGAGCAATTTCTTGGACGAATTAATCGCTCTTGTAATAATAGTGGTGATGTCTATTTTTTTGATTTAGATTCCTATAAGTTGCTTTATCGTGAAGATTTCAGAAATAGTGAATCTCTGACTTTAAAAAGTGATGAGATGAGAATGATTCTTTCACATAAAGATTTTCCTCAATATTATCATAGAGTTATGAAAACTATGAAGAATAATAGAAATGAAAGTACTGATGAAAATGGACTTGATTGTTTTTTTAATGAATTTGTGTATAAGTTAAATTTCCCACTGATATCTGAAAGAATGAAATTGATTGACGATAATTATTGGTCTATAGATGTTGTTTTATGTAGAAAACTAGAATTAGAAGATGGTGAAATTCTAGATGGTTGGGATGTTTGGAATCGTTACAAAGATTTATTATTTAATTGTGAAATGGATTATTCTGAGAAACAAGTGAAATTGATTGAAATTAGAAGTCAATTAAATTATTTCACATATCGATTAAAGAACAATGTTGATCTTCATTATAATGATATTATTGGTGAATTACGTTGTATTGAAGATGCAAGTGAATTTTTTATTGATGGAAAGTTAGATAGGGATAAAATAGGGAAATTAAATTATGCTTTTATTTAATGAAAGGAAGTCTGAATATGAAGGTGAATGGAACATTAATGAATTATTATATTCACTGTCCAAGACAATGTTATTTACATGCTCATAGGCTTAATTTAGAGAATAATAGTGAAGATGTCAAAATAGGAAAAGCATTGCATGAAAGTAAGTATTTAAATGATGAGAATGCTGAAATTGCTATTGAGAATATTAGATTGGATAAGTTGACAAAAGAATATCTTACAGAAACTAAAAAAAGTGATGCAGATGTAGAAGCAAGTCGTTGGCAATTAATTTTTTATCTATATAAACTCAAAGAAAAGGGAATAGAAAGAAAAGGTAAGTTGGAATTTGTTCAGAAAAATAAAGAAAAGAAAACTGTAATTATTGAATTAAATGCTCAATTAGAAAAAGAATTGTTCATAAAAATGAATGAAATTGAAAGTTTGTTAGAGAGTGAACAAGTTCCTGATGTCGTAGAAAAGAAACATTGTAAAAAATGTGCTTATTACGAATATTGTTATATCTAGGAGAAAGAAAATGGGATCAACAAAGTATATTACAAGTATGGGTGAATTGAGTCGTAAAGATAATTCGTTATGTTTTAGAAAAAATCAGAAGAATGTTTATTTGCCAATAGAAAACATCAAAGAAATTTATTGTATGAATGAGATTTCAATAAATACAAAGCTACTTGATTATCTTTCTAGTAAAAATATAGTGATTCATTTTTTCAATTATTACGGATTTTATTCTGGAACGTTTTATCCAAGAGAACAGTATAACAGTGGAAGATTATTGGTTAAAGAAGTTGAATCTTATCATTCAGAAAAAAGAATTATTATTGCACAGAAAATTGTAAAGGCTATTGCTGTCAATATTGATGAAGTTTTATATCATTATTATAAACATGATGTCAAGGAGGTGAAACAAACTATAGATTGGATTCGTAAAGACTTTAAGAAATTATTGTTTGAACAAACAGATATTCAATCCATTATGCTATTAGAAGGAGAGTTATGGCAACGATTCTATTCAACTTTCCAATTTATTTTACCTGATGATTTCATGCTTAATAAGCGTGTAAGAAGACCACCAGATAATCCAATTAATGCTCTTATTTCATTTGGAAATTCTTTATTGTATACAAAGTGTATTTCTGTTATATATCAGACACATTTGAATCAAACAATTAGTTATCTTCATGAACCAAGTGAAAGTAGATTTTCATTAAGCTTAGATATCAGCGAAATGTTTAAACCTATTATTGTTTTTAAAACAATATTTGATCTAGTTAATAATAAAAAGTTAAGAGTAAAAGATCATTTTGAAAAGAAAGTTAATTATTGTATTCTTAATGAGTCAGGAAGACAAATATTTATTCAGGCTTTTGAAGAAAGATTAGATAAAACTTTTGTAAATAAGAAACTAAATCGTAAAATGACTTATAAAACTGCTATTAAAATGGATTGTTATAAATTAATTAAATACTTATTAGAAGATAGAGATTTTGAATTCTTTTCATTGAAAGAAGGTCAATAATGAAGAAAAAGTATAATTATAATTATGCAATAGTATTTTATGATATTGGAGAAAAACGTGTACAGAAGGTCTTTAAAATATGTAAAAAATATTTATCACATTTTCAATATTCTGTCTTTAGAGGTGATATTACTCCATCAAATTTGATTTCTTTAAAAACTGAACTGAACAATGTTATTGATAAGGATGAAGATTTTATATGTATTATAAAAACATTTAATGAAAATGTCTTTGATGAAGAAATTTTAGGAAATAAAAAGAGTGAGAGTGATGAATTAATCATATAATTTACCAGGCGAAATTAGTTTTATAATTGAAAAAGCGCTGAATATATCAAATAAATTTAGTTTTTTAGTGGTTGCTGACGTGATAGCCATTTTTACCTGGTAAAATATCTGAAAAGCGCTGATTATATCGGTGTTATTTGATTTGTGTTAATTGTAAAGTTATTGATTTATCTAGGTTTAATACCAACATATGATGTTTTGAAATCTGGTCAGCCCAAGTTCTTCGTTTGATGCCGCTGCGTTTAATACCAACATATGATGTTTTGAAATAGCATATTTTTATAATCATAAATTCAAGGAAGATAAGTTTAATACCAACATATGATGTTTTGAAATTTTGTAATAATTTGTAAATATTAGGTTTAACAAGGTTTAATACCAACATATGATGTTTTGAAATCCAGTTGAGTCTATTTCTTCAATTGGTATATATAAGGTTTAATACCAACATATGATGTTTTGAAATAAATTAAATTTCTGATTATTGTATGAGTCCAACATGTTTAATACCAACATATGATGTTTTGAAATTTCCTTTGACGATTTCTTCTTCCTGTACTTTTCCACGTTTAATACCAACATATGATGCTTTGAATCAAGTTTAATTTTAAAAAGTTATTAACCTGATTCGTAGAATAATAAAGAGAGAATACAAATTCTATTGATAAACACAATAGCTTTGAATTCTCATATTTTATTGCTATTTGAAATTACTCTATAAAATACTTTATGGTTTTATCTACTTAATATTTTTTATGCCTTTATTGCCCATCTCATTTTTGTCGATTTCGCACGACTATTAATATGACATTCTTCTTTGCTAGGTCTTATAACATTTCTAGCAACATCACTATAAATACCAAGATTTTTCATTTCTTTGAAAGCTTTTTTAACAATTCTATCTTCACCAGAATGAAAAGTAAGTATTGCGACTCTTCCACCTGGTTTAAGAATAGAAGGAAGTTTTTCCATAAATTCGATAAGGACATCAAATTCATTATTAACATCAATACGTAATGCTTGAAAAACTCTTGCAGCAGATTTTTTGACAGCTTCTTTTCTGTCGTTTATAGAAATAAAAGAAAGACTTTTTTCTATAATTTTATATAAGTCAGTCGTTGTTTGAATTGGATGACCAGATTTTAAGAAAGAGTCAATATTTTTTGCTATTTCTTTTGCATAAGGTTCATCTGAATTTTCAATAAAAAGTTGTTCTAATTGGTCTCTTGATAATTCCTGTAATCTTTGTGATGCGGGAATACCTTTTTGAGGATTCAATCTTAAATCTAATGGACCTTCTTTTTTATAAGAAAATCCTCTTACGGGATTATCTATTTGCATAGAAGAGACGCCCAGATCAGCTAACACAAAATCAAATAAACCCACTTCTCTTGATACATAATCTATATCTTTAAAGTTGCATTGTTTGATTGTAAGAACATCTTCACCGTATCCTTTATTAAAAAGTCTTTCTTTTGTTTTAACGCTTTCTATTGGATCTATATCTAAAGCATACATATGACCAGTATGATTCAAACATTCAAGTATCTTTAAAGTATGTCCTCCATATCCTAAAGTACAATCCAATCCAATTTGACCTTCTTTTATATCTAAAAATTCCAAAATCTCATTAACCATGATAGATAAATGCATACCGACAGGTGTACTCCCTTTTTTTATAACTTTTTCAATTGTTTCAGGATATAAATCAGGGTTTAATTCTTTATATTTCTCATTAAATTTTTTTGGATGTGTTCCACTATATCTTACTCTTCTTTTGTGTTTAGGTTCCATAATAGTATGCCTCTCTTTATTTGTTATAATTACAAGAGATATATTATCATTTTAGAATCTCATATGTCTATAGTCATTTTAAAGTTTATTCATAATACAATTATAATGTAGGATATATTTTGTTTCATTAAATTGGGTCCAACCATTTTCAATCTGATGATATAAATAATTTGTTTATATATGAAACAAATTTGATTTCTATATATCATTTGTGTTACAATGGGCACATCTCAAATTGAAAGGAAATAGGTATGGGAAAAGTTAATAAATTAGGTCAATACAAAGGAATTGAAGTAAAAGTAGAAAAACATATTGCGACTGATGAAGAAGTTAATCAACAAATTGAAGCAATGGTTGCACAAAATCCAACTTTTGTAGAAAAAGATGGAGAAGTTGCTCATGGAGATATGACAACAATTGATTTTGAAGGATTCAAAGATGGTGTTGCTTTTGAAGGTGGTAAAGCAGAAGGACATCAATTAGAAATTGGTTCAGGTCAATTTATACCAGGATTTGAAGAACAAATGATTGGAATGAAAAAAGGTGAAACAAAAGATTTAAATCTTACATTCCCAGAGGATTATGGTATGGAAGATTTAGCTGGTGCTGATGTTGTCTTCAAAGTGAAATTACATAAAGTAGAAAATAAACAAGAATCTGAATTAAATGATGAGTTTGTTGCATCTTTAAATGTACCAGATATGCAAACAGTTGAAGATTTACAAAATCAAATGAAAGTTCAATTACAATCACAACATGATCAAAAATATAGAACTGATGTAGAAAATGCTATTTTTGATAAATTGATTCAAGATAGTGAAGTAGAAGTGAGTGATGAAGATATTCAAAGAGCAATGGAACAACATATCCAACATATCCGTATGGAGTTAGCTCAACAAGGTATGCAATTAGAACAATATTTACAAATGACAGGTGCTAATGAAGAAGCCTTACGCCAACAATTAGAACCATCAGCTAAACAACAAGCTATTTTTGAAGCTATTATTGATGAAATTGTAACAGTTGAAAATTTAACAACAACTGATGAAGAAGTTGATCAACAAATTGAAATGATAGCTCAACAAAATCAAATGACTAAGGAAGATGTTTTAGCAAGAATTCAACCTGATGATTTAAAACGTGATTACAACCGTATGAAAGCAAGTCAACTGGTTATTCAAAGTGCTCAAATTAGCAATTAAATATATATAACGAAAGATTCATTTCTAAGGAAGTGAGTCTTTTTCTTTTAAAAAAGGTTTTCTTTAAAGGAAAATATATTAGATAATATCATACAATATTTGAAATCTATCATTTATCTTATGACTTATTAACAATGATAAAATAGATGCAGCCATAAATGTAAGGGTTTCCATTATTGGAAACTTTTTTGCTTTCAATCTCTCTTTTTTCTATAATAAAGGTGAAAAGAGAGGGGAAATACATTTTATAAGAACTGATCACTCTTATGATAAGAAATAAAATAAATACAATAATGACATGTCAATATAAACTCTTTTCAAATCAAAATTATAGGAGGAAATAGATATGCAAGGTTTGAATCGTTTTTTTGAAAAGTATTTTATGCCTTTTGCAACAAAACTCAACAGTATCAAAGGATTGATTGCTATTCGTGATGCCTTTATACAAATCTTTCCACTTACATTTGTAGGATCGATAGTTGTTTGTATTAATGTTGTCTTACTGAGTTCAACAGGATTTATTGGTCAATTTTTAGTGAAGATTATTCCTCACTTAGATGATTTTCAAGCTATTCTTTCACCTGTTGGGAATGGCACTATTAATTTAATGGCTGTCTTTATTGTTTTCTTAATTGCTCGAAATATGGCTAATCAATATCATGAAGATGGCTTAAAGGCAGGTTTGACAGCTTTGGCAGCATTCTTTGTTTTATATCCGCCGAAGGTAGAAGGAATGTTAACAGATTCTTATTTAGGAGCTAATGGTATATTTGTTGCAATTATTGTTGGCTTGTTAATTGGGTATGGATTTGCTCGATTGGTTAAGGTTGATCAATTACAAATCAAAATGCCAGAACAAGTTCCACCAGAAGTTGCAAAATCGTTTATGGTAGCTGTTCCTTCGGCAATTCTCATTATTTTAGCATCTGTTTTATCATATTGTGTATCATTTATTGAACCATTAGGATTAAATGCTCTCATATATTCATTATTACAGGCACCAATTCAATCATTAGGAGCAACACCATTTACACCGTTATTACTGATTCTCATGGCAATGATTTTATGGTCAGTAGGAATTCATGGAACATTTACAGTTTCACCTATTTATTTAACACTCTATGCATCTATGAATATTGCAAATATATCTTATGCAGCAACTGCAGGTACAACTGCTGGTTCACCATATCCGTATACATGGTTTGCATTGTTTGAAAATTATGGATGTATTGGAGGAACAGGGAATACCCTAGCATTAATTGTTGCCATTCTCATTTTATCTAGAAAAAAAGATTGGAAACGAGATGATTATACTAAGACAGCAAAAATCGGACTCATTCCAGGATTATTCTGTATTAATGAACCAATTATCTTTGGCTTACCAATTGTCTTAAATCCAATTCTTGTTATTCCATTTATTCTCAGTCCGATTGTATCAATGGGATTAGGAGCATTAATGATTTCTACAGGATTTGTTTTACCAGGTACATTGGATGTAGGATGGACAACACCACAGCCTATTAAAGCCTTTTTATCTGCGTCAGGTTCTTGGGAAACTGCAGTATCAGTTTGTATTGTTTTTGTAATATGTGTACTCATTTATCTTCCATTTGTTAAAATGGCAAATAAACAAAATGTTGAAAGTTATGAAGGAGAATAATGTATGAGTCAATTTCCAAAAGATTTTTTATGGGGTGGAGCCACTGCTGCTAATCAATTAGAAGGTGCATATAATGAAGGCGGGAAAGGTTGGAGTACTGCTGATATGGTTAAGTTTGTACCCAGAGAAGTGAGTCAAGGTCGAAATACTGAAACAGTCACATATGAAGAAGCACTTGAAATTATTCATCACCAGCATGATGATGAATATTATCCTAAAAGATGGGGAGTTGATTTTTATCATCACTTCAAAGAAGATATTGCTTTAATGGCAGAAATGGGATTTAAATGTTTTAGAATGTCCATTAGCTGGCCAAGAATCTTTCCCCATGGTGATGATCTAGAACCTAACGAAGAAGGACTAAAATTTTATGATGATGTTTTTGATGAATGTTTAAAATACGGTATAGAACCATTAGTTACATTATCCCATTATGAAATGCCTTTACATCTTTCACTAGAATATAATGGCTGGGAGAATAGGAAATGTATCGATTTCTTTGTTAACTATGCTAAGACTGTTTTTAAACGTTATCAAAAAAAGGTTAAATATTGGATTCCATTTAATGAAATTAATATGTCACTACATCTCCCTTATACTGGTGGTGGGATTTTCGTTGAAAAATCAAATAATGAACTTCAAACAATCTTTCAAGCTTTACACCATCAGTTTATAGCGAGTGCTTTAACAACACAACTTGCAAAGCAAATCAATCCTCAATTTCAAATGGGATCAATGTTAGGCTTATCATTATATTATCCAAAATCAAATGCACCTGAAGATATCATTGCTGCACAAACGGCTAATCGTATTAATTATTTCTTCCTAGATGTTTTGTCAAAAGGAAAATATCCAACATATTTTTATGCATACTTAAAAAAGAATCAAATCCAGATTCATATAGAAGAAAATGATCTAAAAATCATCAAAGAAAATACTGTTGATTTTAATTCGTTTAGTTATTACTACTCATTATGTACAAGTGCAAATCCAAAAAATGAAGATTCTTTAGTTGCTTTTATCCCAGAAAGTGAAGTTATTGATGAATTCCATCCGAGAAAGGTAAGAAACAAAAATTTACAAGTGACTGATTGGGGATTTCAAATAGATCCAATAGGATTAAGAATAGCAATTAATGAGATATGGGACCGTTATCAAAAACCAATTATTATTTCAGAAAATGGATTAGGAACATATGATACACTTACAACAGATAAAAAAATCCATGATGATTATCGTATTCAATATCTTAGAGAACATATTCAGCAAATGAAATTATGTATCGAAGAGGGAATTCCGGTCATTGGATATACATCATGGGGATGTATTGATATTGTCAGTGCCGGCACTTCTGAACGTACAAAGCGCTATGGTTATATTTATGTTGATTGTGATGATTATGGACATGGAACAATGCAACGCTATAAAAAAGATTCATTTTATTGGTATCAAAAAGTCATTGCATCTCAAGGAGAAGATTTAGATTAAAAAAACAGATAATGAAAACTCTTGTGTATATCTACAAGAGTTTTTCCTGTATAATAAATGAAAAGAGGGAGAGGATAGCAATATGATTATTGATAAATTAAATGAAGTGCTTAATAGTGTTGATACCCATACAACAATGTACGTCTTTTGTTACTATATTAAATCTCATATGAATGAAGTTGCTCATATGACAATTGATGAAGTCGCACAAAATTGTTATACATCTAAAGGTCAAATATCAAAATGTGCAAAACATCTTGGCTTCCATTCATATATAGAATTTAAAGATGCTTGTATTGATTATAGTCAATCATATCGAGATAAACCTATCTTCTTTCATCAAGAATATGATTTGCCACAAAATGCAAAGCAGTTTGCTGATGGTATTTCACATGCAATTATTCATGTTGGAGAAACGATAAATTATTCCGATCTCAATCGTCTTATTAATGATATTTTTTGTAGTCAAAAGGTTTATCTCTATGCACAAGGTGATAATCGCTCTCTTTGTAATGTCATTCAAGTTGAATTAAGTGCTTTGTATATTCCAGTTATTATTTGTGATGCTGATTTTATGAAAGAATACCGCTTTGAAAAAGGACATCTTTTATTAATTTTAAGTACCAATGGCACAATATTTCAACTCAATAAAAGAATTATTTCTCGTCTTTTAAAAGCTGATGTCAAAACATGGCTAATCACTTGTAATGCTAGAATGCCTTTTTCTAAAAATCGACTTATCGTTCCTTCATATGATTTAAGATATAATAAGTTTGCCATTCGATATATTGTTGATATTCTTATTGCAAGTATGCAAATGATTTCAAAGGCAAAAAAATAAACGTATATATACATATTTGTAAATTATGTGTATATACGTTTTCTTATTCATCAAATAGTGTAAACCCTAAATAATAGACAAGCGAATCAAACATCTTGGTATTAAAACCATAACATATGCAATCATCAATCTCACCATCCCAATCATTATTCAATTGGTCAAGCAAAGGTTGAACTTGATTCTTTTGTAAGTCACAAGTGATATAAAATTCACTATGACCTTTTAATCCCATGTATTCACGACTAGGAGAAATTGAAAAATCGGAATTAATATTATACAATTCATCTCTAACTTTTTGATAATCTGCTTCATCTTCACTTGCTAAAATAACATGTAATCTAGCTAACATAAAATTATCCACCTCACTTGATTTATTATAACATAAACATATGAAAATAAAAAATAGATTTCTTAAGATGTCACTTAGTTGATATTTCATGTAAGTGAGTTTTCTTTTGTGGATTTTAAATGTGATTATGATTATAATGCAAATAAGGAGTGTATAGAGATGGAATTTAAAGATACGAACCCCCATGATTTATCAATCATCATTCAATTTGATGATGGCAATGAAAAACAAAAGATTATATCATTACTGAATAATATAGGTACAAAAATTGTTGGTTATAAGCGTGGTAAGCAATATTTATTAGACATTGATTCTATTTATTATATTGATTTAATTGATAAACAAACATTCATTTATACTTATGATGATTGTTATGAATCATCATTATGGTTGTATCAGCTTGAAGAAAAATTAAATCATTATTTTGTCAGAGCCAATAAATCTACTATTTTTAATATGAATCATATTGAAAGTTTAAAAGCAGATATTGGTTCGCGAATTATGGTTTACTTAGATAATGGTGATCAAATTTTAGTTTCAAGAACATACTCAAAAGAGTTTAAGAAAAAATTGAAAGGAGAAACATATGGAAACAGTGATTAATACAATTGTTGGACTTATGAAGAAAACAGCAATTTCATTTCTTGTATGCATTATGTTTATTTGTATTATAGGGAGTATTATGGGTGAACAACTTACTCCTATATCATCGCTTTTTCAAGAAGGGAGTATTCGTTATTCAACACTGTTTGAAGTCTTTTCTTTAAGTTTCATTATTGGAATTATTAATACGGTTTTTGATTATCCTCAATTTATGAAAAAGATGTTATTGCTTTATAAAATTATATTACGTTTAATTATTGTTATTTTAATAACTATTGTTTATATTTATGTTTTTAATTGGTTCCCATTTTCAAATTTAGAAGCTTGGATTGGATTTTTTGTGACTTTTGGGATTTGTTTTACAACTGCAGTCTCAATTAGTGTTTATACAACAAGAAGAAAAAACCGAGAATATCAGGAATTATTAAAAGATTTTAAGAAAAGAGGACAATTAGATGAACGCCATTAAAATTGAAAATGTTCATAAAACATTTCATCAAAAACAAGTCTTAAATGATATTTGTATTGATATTGAAAAAGGAGAGATTTTTGGGTTACTTGGGCCATCTGGTGCGGGTAAAACAACATTGATTCAAATTCTAATAGGACAATATATTCCAGATAGTGGACATACTTTTATTTTAGGAAAGGATTCATTAAAATTAGCGAAAGAAGATTATACGCAAATTGGATTGGTTTTAGATAAAGATGGGTTATATGATCGATTAAGCTGTTATGACAATTTACAGTTGTATGCCTCGATTTATCAGTTAGATAGCCAGAAAATTGAATCTGTTTTAAAACAAGTTCAACTTTATGATGATAGAAAAAAAGCAGTTAATCAATTGTCAAAAGGGATGAAGCAGCGATTAGTATTAGCCCGTGCTATCATGCATGAGCCGCAAATTCTTTTTTTAGATGAACCAACTTCTGGATTAGATCCAGCAACAACATTGAAAATTCATACTTTATTATTAGAATTAAGAGATCGAGGGACAGCCATTTTTTTAACAACTCATAATATGGAAGAAGCAGCGAAATTATGTCATCGTGTTGCTTTATTAAATGAAGGGAAAATCATTGAATGTGATACACCTACAGCAATTTGTGAAAAGCATAATGATTTAAATAAAGTAACAATTACAACAAAAGATCATCAAAAATATATTTTTAATAATAATAAAAAGGATGCTGAGCGAATTTATCAATTATTTCAGTCAGAAAATATTCAGTCTATTCATTCTTCTGAACCAACGCTTGGCAATGTCTTTATAGCTTTAACAGGAAAGGAGTTGGATTAAATGAGTTTACACATCATAGCAGCAATACTTGTCAAACAATTAAAAGAAACTTTTAAAAATAAAAGTGTTTTGATTCAATTTGTAATGTTCCCTGTAATTGCAGTTGTATTGACAAGTTCTGTTAACAATAATATGGTTCCAGCAGAATATTTTGTCATTCTTTTTGCCAGTATGTATGTTGGTATGACACCAATTATTGTTTTATCTAGTATTATGAGTGAAGAAAAAGAAACGGGTAGTTTAAGTATGTTGATTATGTCTAATGTTAAGCCTATTGAATATATCTTAGGTATTAGTATTTATGTGATTGTTTGTTGTATTATTGGCTTACTTATCATGGGATTTGTTGGTGGGTATCAAGGCATGCAACTTATTTATTTTGTTGCAATTTGTAGTTTAGGAATGGTCATTTCTATTTTTATTGGAAGTGTTATTGGTATGATTTCTAAAAATCAGATGGCAGCGAGTTCATTGTCTGTACCAGCCATGCTTATCTGCTCATTTGTACCAATGTTGTCGATGTTTAATGAAAGCATTAAAAAATGGTGTGGATTTCTTTATACACAGCAAATTAATGAATTATTAACACAACTCCCATTAACAAATTTTCCATTTCAGGCCATTTTAATTATTCTTGTTAATTTATTTGTATTACTTGTTATTTATATCTATTTATTTCAAAAAAGAAAATTTTTATCATGATTGAGTAGTCTTCATAAGGCTACTTTTTTTAGTTAGTTTTTGCTTAAACATATTTCAAAAGTCAATACAAGCATGCCAGTTTGATTATGTTTTGATGATAAGTTGATTTATTGCTATATAAGAAAATGTCTAAAAAGTAATATATATTTGACATAATGACATTTTTATTATACTATATAGGTGGAGGTAGGATATGAAAAATCTTAAAATGAAATCTGCTCGTGTGAGTAAAGATTTAAGTCAGAAAGAGTTAGCAGAGTTCATAGGTGTTTCACGTCAGACAATTAATCTTATTGAAAAAGGTGATTATAATCCAAGTATTCAATTATGTATTGCTATATGTAAAGCATTGGATGTAACACTAAATGATTTGTTTTGGGAGGAGGAAAGGTAATGAAAAAACAAATAATTGATGAAAGACAAGAACATGATATGTATGTGATTGAACACTATGGTTTTTGGATGGCTTTTTGGGGCTTACTTGCTATGATTTTAATTCAACTCATTTTGGGAAAACCATCAGAAAGTTTTATTTATGAATGGTTATTATTTATGATTTTAGCAGTAAGTATGACTGTAGGTTGTGCTAAAAAAGGAATTTGGAGTCCGAAAGCAAAACCGAGCCAAAAGGAGTATATAAAAACTGCTATTATTGTTTTTGGTGCAGTTGTATGTTTGTTATTATTTATCCAAGCATTTCGAGGTGAAGCATTTGATCTGTTTACAATTATGGTTGATTTGGGATGTGGTTTGTTTGGTGCAATTGTGGCTTATAGTGTTTCATTTATGTTAGGTGAAAAAATAAAGAAGGATGAAGAAAAAGAATAATATTTTAAAAACATCAAGAATAAGTCTTGGTGTTTTTATTTGGATATGTATAAAAAGATAATCATTACATTCTTTTTATAGGTGATTTTTTTGTTAAAAAGTGGTAGAATATGCACATATGTGAGGAGTGAAAGTATGATTAAAATTGGAATTGTAGGTTATGGTAACCTTGGACGTGGTGTGGAATGTGCAGTTCACCATAGTCAAGATATGGAACTAGCAGGTGTTTTTACAAGAAGAAATCCTGAAACAGTCAAGACACATACAGATGTGCCAGTTTATGATATGGAAAAACTTTATGATATGCAAGGGGAGATTGATGTTCTTGTATTATGTGGTGGAAGTGCAAATGATTTACCTAAACAAACAGTGGAATTAGCTCAATATTTTAATGTTGTAGATAGTTTTGATACCCATGCGAAAATCCCTGAACATTTTTCAAATGTCAATCAGTCAAGTGAAAAAGGAAAACATATTAGTATTATTTCTGTTGGTTGGGATCCAGGTTTATTTTCATTAAATCGTTTATATGGACAAGCGATTTTACCACATGGTAACGATTATACATTCTGGGGAAAAGGTGTTAGTCAAGGACATTCTGATGCGATAAGAAGAATTGAAGGTGTTAAAGATGCAAGACAATATACCATTCCTGTCGATGCAGCATTGGAAAGTGTTCGTAATGGTGAAAATCCAACTTTAACAACACGAGAAAAACATACACGTGAATGTTTTGTTGTGGCAGAAGAAGGGGCAGATTTAAAAGTCATTGAAGAAACTATTAAAACAATGCCAAACTATTTTGCTGATTATGACACAACAGTTCATTTTATTAGTGAAGAAGAATTAATGAGAGATCATCAAGGAATTCCTCATGGTGGTGTTGTTTTAAGAAGTGGAACAACAGGATTTGATTATGAAAACAAACATGTTATTGAATATAAATTAACATTAGATTCAAATCCAGAATTTACATCTAGTGTGTTGGTTGCTTATGCAAGAGCTGCTTATCACCTGCATCAAGAAGGACAATGTGGCTGCAAGACAGTCTTTGATATTGCACCTGCTTATTTGCATGTTGAATCTGGCGAAGAATTACGTAAAAAGTTATTATAATGAATGAAGAATGATTATGAAAAAAGAGGATCTTTGTTTTAGAGATCCTTTTCTTTATGAACAAACATATTCATTTTCATTGCTTTAACATTGTGAGTAAGGTATAAGAAATGTTGGGATGCCTGTAGAATGTGGGGCAATATCATATAAGGCAAAGAAAACAACGACTCCTTCACTTGTTAAATAAAAGTTCTGTGGGTGAAAAGTCTCTTCAATCAAACTAGGATAATTATCAAAATAGAGACTTGGATCATCACTTGTTTTTATTTGTTTAATGATGTTATTTTTAACACAAGTTTCACAATTCTTTTTATCCATCAGAAAGTCACATAAATGTTTGATTTGACCAGTGAATGTATTGATTGTTTGACCAATTCTTGTTGTTTGACCATTAGCACCGCCTGTATATAGATATTCCTGTTGATAAAAACTTAAAATTTCATTTGTTTGCAATGTCAATGTTATTGTCACTATCATCTCATAAGGAAATGCTTTTGAACCTTGTAAAAAAGCTTGAACTGCATTAGGGTATAAGACATGCGTACAATAGTCTTTTTTCTTGATTGCTTGTAAATAATATTGATTATTAAGAGTATCTAGTGCCGGATTATGTCCAGTCAATTGAGGATAAAAAAGAGAACATGATACCACCTTAATTCCTGCATAATAATAATCTTCATGAATTTCAAATCGTTTCATACAAGTTAATCCATCCATATTAATCCCTCCAATACATATACATATGATAAAGGTCTTCAATATAGCATGATTATCATTTGAATATGAGATAAATTGTTTATAAACAATGATGAAATTGATTTGAGTGAAATCATAAGTATGATATAATTTTATTACCAATCATCATTTGGAGGATAAACTATGAGTAAACCATTATATTTTCAAACACGTGAAGATTTTAGAAAGTGGTTATCTCAGAATTGCCAATCACATGAAGGGGTATGGTTATTGTTTTTTAAAACCAAAGAACAACAAACATTAAAAGCTAGTGAGGCTTTGGAAGAAGCCCTCTGTTATGGCTGGATTGATGGATTAATGAAGAAAATTGATGATGATTCTTATAAAAAATATTTTGCAGCACGTCAACCTCACAGCAAGTGGTCTTTAAAAAATAAGGAACTTGCTGAGAGTTTAGAACAAAAAGGAATCATGACTGATTTTGGAAGAATAAAAATTGAGGAAGCAAAG
Source organism: Candidatus Stoquefichus sp. SB1 (assembly GCF_001244545.1). Lineage (NCBI taxonomy): Bacteria > Bacillati > Bacillota > Erysipelotrichia > Erysipelotrichales > Erysipelotrichaceae > Candidatus Stoquefichus > Candidatus Stoquefichus sp. SB1. The sequence goes on from NZ_LN852694.1 coordinate 738,567, forward strand.
AAAAATGGTCAGTGGAATCTTGCAACAAGACCATCAGCTGTTACAGAAAAACAAATAAATGAAGTCGTAGAATTACTTAAGAAAAGTCAATTGGCATATACCAATTTTTTAAACATGTCTTTATCTGTTCAAAAGACTTATACAAGAGCATACTTTGATGCAAAAACTGATGCTGGTCGTGCTAAGCGTTTAACTTGGATGCTAGAACGTTTAGAAAAGAACTTAAAACCTATGTAAAAGAGAATGATTTCAAAAGAAGGAGTTGATATTTTTATGAACTTCTTTTTTTATATGAAGCAATTTGAAAATGAAAAATTGTCGATTTATAGACAAATTCTGGTGATTATGATAAAAAATAATAGCGTAATGGGGTGAATTATATTATAATAGCACTGTATATTAATATGAAAGTCAGGAAGGTACTTATATGGATAGAAGAGTAGGAACTATTTCAAGAGGAATTCGTTGTCCAATCATTAGAGAAGGAGACGACTTATGTAAAATTGTTGTAGACAGTGTTATGGAAGCAGCATATAGTGAAGGTTTTGGTTTAAGAGATCAAGATGTTATTTCTTTAACAGAATCAATTGTTGCAAGAGCACAAGGAAATTATGCATCAATTCAAGATATTGCTGATGATGTGAAAGCAAAATTAGGTGGAGAAACAATAGGGGTTATTTTCCCAATTATGTCACGTAACCGTTTTGCGATTTGCTTAAAAGGAATTGCTATGGGGGCTAAAAAAGTTGTATTGATGTTAAGTTATCCTAGCGATGAAGTAGGAAATGCATTATTAACTTATGATCAATTAGATGATGCTGGAATCAATCCTTATAGTGATGTTTTAACATTAGAGAAATATCGTGAATTGTTTGGCGAAAACAAACATGAATTTACAGGTGTTGACTATGTACAATATTATTCAGATATTATTACTGAAGCCGGTGCAGAAGTAGAAATTATTTTTGCTAATCGTGCACAAGAAATTGTCAAATATACTGATTGTGTCTTAACTTGTGATATACATACACGTGCAAGAACAAAACGTCTATTAAAAGAAGCAGGAGCAAAAGCTGTATGTGGTTTAGATGATATCTTAACTGCATCTGTTAATGGAAGTGGATATAATGAAAAATATGGTTTATTAGGTTCTAATAAATCTACTGAAGATAAGATTAAATTATTCCCAAGAGAATGTCAGGACTTGGTTGAAAATATTCAAAAAGAAATTTTACAATTAACGGATAAACATGTTGAAGTTATGGTCTATGGTGACGGGGCTTTTAAAGATCCTCAAGGAAAGATTTGGGAATTAGCTGATCCTGTTGTTTCACCTGCTTATACAAAAGGATTAATTGGAACACCTAATGAATTAAAATTAAAATATTTAGCTGATAATGATTTTAAGGATTTAAGTGGTAAAGAATTAAGAGATGCTATTGCAAAGAGTATTAAAGAAAAAGAAGATAATTTGGTTGGAAATATGGCCTCTCAAGGAACAACACCAAGACAATTAACTGATTTGATTGGTTCATTATGTGATTTGACAAGTGGTTCTGGTGATAAAGGAACGCCAATTGTATTGGTTCAAGGTTATTTTGATAATTTCACAGATTAAGGAGAAGAAGAAATGAAACAAGATATGATTGTCATTTTAGATTTAGGTAGTCACGAAAATACAACAGTTGCACGTTGTATTAGAGATTTAGGTGTTTATAGTGAAATTAAACCACATGATATCACTGTTGATGAATTAAATGCTTTAGCAAATGTAAAAGGTGTTATTATTAATGGTGGTCCAAATAATGTTATTGATGGACAAGAAATTGATGTGGTTAGTGAATTATATACTGCTGGATATCCAATTCTTGCATTTGAACATAAGTTGGCTCAAGTCGATAATAGAACATATCCTGCTAATGAAGATGAGTTAAAAGATATTTTATCTGATTTTGTTTTCAATGAATGCCATGCTCAAAAGAATTGGAATATGAAAAACTTTATTAATGATCAAGTTGAGATTATTAGAAATCAAGTTGGTGATAAAAAAGTTTTACTTGCTTTATCAGGTGGAGTTGATTCATCAGTTGTTGCTGCTTTATTAGTGAAAGCAATTGGTAAACAATTATATTGTGTACATGTGAATCATGGTTTAATGCGTAAGGGTGAATCTGAAGATGTTGTGGAAGTTTTCCAAAATCAATTAGATGCAAACTTGGTATATGTTGATGCAACAGAACGTTTCTTAACAAAGTTAGAAAATGTTGATGATCCTGAACAAAAACGTAAGATTATTGGTGCTGAATTTATTCGTGTTTTTGAAGAAGAAGCGAGAAAATTAGATGGTATTGAGTTCTTAGCTCAAGGAACTATCTATCCTGATATCATTGAATCTGGAACAAAGACTGCTAAGATGGTAAAATCACATCACAATGTTGGTGGACTACCAGAAGATTTACAATTTGAATTGGTTGAACCTTTATTCCAATTATTCAAAGATGAAGTTCGTGCTTGTGGTGTTGAACTTGGTTTACCATATGAAATGGTTTATAGACAACCATTCCCAGGTCCAGGACTTGGTGTACGTTGCTTAGGTGCAATCACAAGGGATCGTTTAGAAGCAGTAAGAGAAAGTGATGCTATTTTAAGAGATGAATTTGCGAAAGCAGGTTTAGATAAAAAAGTATGGCAATATTTCACAGTTGTCCCTGATTTTAAATCAGTTGGTGTAAAAAATAATGCCCGTAGTTATGATTATCCAGTTATTATTCGTGCAGTTAATACTGTGGATGCAATGACTGCAACTGTTGAACAAATTGATTGGCCTATCTTAATGAAGATTACTAATCGTATTTTGGCTGAAGTGCCTAATGTCAATCGTGTATGTTATGACATGTCACCTAAACCATGTGCGACAATTGAATGGGAATAGTATATAAATTTACTAAAAATTCACAAAAAAACAAGACGTAATGATGTATGTTGTAGTTCCGTGTCAAGAGTGGAGGGTAGAGGAATAACTATTGAAAAATAGGGATTCCTTTTTTGTCTTTATAAGTAAAAGTATAACTATATCCAAGATGTAAAAATATGCGTTTTCTTAAATTGTAGAAATATCTAAAAACCATATGGATTCCTTTTGACAAGTTTGATTTTATTATTCATTCCTTCAATGAATCCATTATTAAAGCTCGTTCTATATGATTTGTTTCTTTTTTTGTATATGGTTGTATAGGATAATGAACATAAAAGAGGAATAAACCATCTCTTTCTAAAGTTTTTAGCAGTTATCTGATAATAACTATTTTGAGTATCAAAGATATAATCAAGCCATCTGTTTAATTCTTTTTTGTAGTCATTATGTTTTTCATGTATAAGTTTCAATAGATTCTGATAGATTTCATAGTTATCAAGCATTTCTAAAATGACAAGAGAATCGAACATAGTATTATTATCACAGTCATTTCTGCAGAATTTGCATGATCTGCATAGCTTAGGCTTTTTGAGTTTGCAGGAATCACAGACAAATTTTTTTGACAGGTACCACGATGGATGCAGTTGTTGAAGATACGACCGTAACAGGAAATATCACGCAGAACCATATTATGACGAATTTCTTTGGATATGGTAGTACAGTCCTTATCGACTTTTAGGGCAATAGCCTTAAAGGAAAGGTTAATGTTTAAGCTGTTTTCAATGATAATTCTATCATGCTGGTTTAAATGTTTGTTTTTCATAGATTTCACGCTCCAAAGATAACAAACAAAGGATATCCAATAATATGATAAAGCTTTGTAGGATTAAAATCCATATAAATATTTGAAGAATTAAATTCCACTCAAATCAGCTTAGGGGTGGAATTTAGTTTTTCAATTGAGTTGTAGTATTAAATATTCATGTGAGTATTATTTGTATATATTTATTGTTATATGAATGATATAATTATTATTAATAAACAAAAACTTGTGAGGTGTTAAAAATGGGATTTGGTAAAGATTTAAGTGATGAATTTAAAGATATGAGTAAAGGCGTATCAGATGAAGTTGGATTATTCTATGCTTTAAAACACTGTTTTGTGAATTTGAAAAAATATTCCACATTATATGATATTACTATTCTTCATAAAGATGAAGGACAAATTATTTATGAAAATTCAAGTAAAGGTATACTTAGAAAACGTATGACTGGAATCTTTACAGTAGCGGGTAGAACTTCAGAAATTCTTAATGTCAGTCCATCATCAATAAACTTTCAATGTGAATTATCTGATTTAGCTTTTATTATATATTCAAAAAAAGGTATTAAAATAACATATATGCAGAATAAATTTCAAAAAGCATTCGATCCTCATCTTGGGAAATTTCATGTAGATGTTGATCAATTTGCTTTATTAAAAGGACGCCCAATTTTTAAGGTTAAATGTAAAGATAAAATGGTTGGGAAGTGGACAGTTAATGATATTTTATATAATGCAGATATAGAGTCAGTATCCTCATATGGAGTTTTTTATAAATGTAAATCATCTTATGATATGTATTATTGCCCTGCTGATTTACTATCATATACTAATATGAAATTGACAAGAAAATTGAATTCTGCGGGGACGAGATATAAAAAGGTAAGTTCAAAGATTGTTAAATATTCAGATAAAAATGTTGCCAAAGGAACACCAATTAAAGGTAATTACCGATATTATAAGAGTCCAACATATAAAGATTGTTTATATGCATATAACTTACAACAATTTGGAGATAATCTTATAAAGTTTCATATTGGAACATTATTAAATAAATCAACAATTTTACAACTTTTAGAGAATTTAAAAGTTCTTGATCAAGTAGACCTTTATAATAAAATTTATAGTACTTTGGATAAAACTGATTATCATAGAATAGATAATTTCCAAAATATTGAAAATAACAATTTTTCTTTTGATGGTGCTAAAATGTATGTGTTTATTAGAAGTCAAGAATAGTTTTGTTTTAAATAATGGTTATTAAAATGAGTGTAAATTATACAGTTAAGATTGAAGATATTTATATAAGGTTGTGGATTTTTTGTTTTTACTTACTCATTATGTTTTAATATACTAATTTTTTAGTTTATCAATAAAATCTAAAGAATTGCTTAATACTTTTCCATATGCTTATAGTCATCTAAATTACAATATGATGTTTTGAAATTTCAAGACCCTAATTGTTCTATGAAACTTAGTCTCGATTTAATATCAACATATGATGTTTTGAAATCCCAGCAAATTCACAGTACCTACTTCAAGCAAACTGAATTTAATATCAACATATCTAATATTTTGTCATGTCTATGAGTAATGAAAGTTATAAATATTTTTTTGGGATACTGATTAATGGAAAATTTGAATATAAACAGAGCATATTAATATTATTTTTTAAACTTAAGAAAGCACAATTGAAATATGAATATCAATACTAAGTTGAGTGTAATGAATAAGAGGTGAAATTTTATGAAAGATAATAGATATTTTCAAATGATTTATCTTTTGCTACAAAAAGGTCATATGACTGCACCAGAATTGGCTGAACATTTTGAGGTATCCGTGAGAACTATTTATAGAGACATTGATATATTAAGTTTAGCAGGAATACCAGTATATGCTGCACAAGGCAAAGGTGGTGGAATATTTATTCAAGAAAATTTTGTACTTAATAAATCTATTCTAAGTGAAGAAGAACAGAAACAAATCTTGATGGCTTTACAAGGAATCAGAATTATAGAAGAAGGGGATACAGATGCTCTTTTAGCAAAACTTAGTAGTGTGTTTCAAAAACAAAATACAAATTGGTTTGAATTTGATTTTTCAAGTTGGACAAAAAGTGGTGCAAGAAAAGAAGTTTTTCATATATTACAAAGTGCAATCTTTAAAAATAAAAAAGTATCATTTCAATATTATAATGGGAAAGGAGAATGTATTAAGCGTGTGGTTGAACCGCTTAAACTTGTTTTCAAGTCTTATGATTGGTATTTGTATGGATATTGTTCTATACGAAATGACTATCGTTTTTTCAAGTTAATCCGTATTCGCGATTTAGAGATGACAGATGATGAATTTATACGTAATATACCAAATGAGATTTTTATAAGAACAGAAAAATTTGAAATGGAAATGATTCAAGTTACACTTTTATTTGATAAAAGTATGTCAGTTCAGGTTTACGAGAAGTTTGATGATGAAGTCACTAAAAATCAAGACGGAAGTTTATTAGTGGAAACACTTATGCCCAATAATGAACTGTTATTTAGTTATATTCTTTCTTGTGGTGATAACGTAGAAGTCATTTCCCCACAAAGTGTTCGTAATATTATATCTGAAAGAGCTAAGAAAATCCAAGAAAAATATAGAACATGACACGCTGTTGCAAGTTATAAATGATATGATAGTTTTAACATATTTAATGTAAAATGCTTTTATTAATAAATGGACTATTTAAGTAAAAATAAAGTATAGGAAAGAAAGTAGGGATTGAAAAATTTATCAATTTTCCATTGTTTTGTGAAAATAGAGATATCAGAGTTAAAAAAGCATTAAAGTATTAAATATGTTGATTATTGACAAAGTCAACACATTCATAATGGTGTGCTGATAATATCTATTTATAAGAAAGAGAGAGCATGCAATGGAAAAAGCATTAGTAGTCATAGATATTCAAAATGATATCACAAAGAATTATAAGGAAATTATTGATAATATTAATAAATCAATAGATTGGGCAGTTAAAAATAATATTCATGTTGTTTACATAAGACATTATAATTTATCAGCAGGAACAAGAACTTTTAAACCTAATACATTTGGATCTGAATTGGTTTCTGATTTAAAAATAGTATCAGATAATATTTTTATAAAATCTAAAGGAAATGCATTAACGAGTGAGGAGTTTAAAGGATTTATAACTAAAAATCAAATATGTGAATTTTATATTACAGGAGCAGATGCTGTTGCTTGTGTGAAATCAACGACTTATAATTTACGTAAGGCAGATTATAAAGTGAACGTCTTATCTGATTGTATTACAAGTTATGATAAAAAGAAGATTAATGAAATGCTTCACTATTATGAAAGTAAAGGATGTAAACTTATGAGTTTAAATGATTTGATAAATTTATAATTTGATGTAATTCTGAAAGGAAAGGTTTAGAATATAAATATTAATTTGTATACATTAAAATGGTTTAAAGTCATTGATACCAAAAATTATATACTTAGTAAATTTCCATAATAAGAATAACACAATAGATGCTATCATTGATTCTAATTAGTATCTATATAGTTTTGAAGATGATGAAATAATCAAAGTTAAATATTAAGTTTTTCTATTTTTTAATAGATTCAATAGAGATATTATCACAAAAACTATAAATGAAAGTTATATAAAATAATGTGTATATTTCTAGATAAATATGGTAACATAATAAGTAAGATAATAAGCAAGTTGAGGTCAAAAGATGAAAGAATATAAACCACCCTATTCAATAACAGAAGATATGCTAAACTTAGTTTCTTCTATATCTGAAAAAATGGGTAAAATTGATGTATATCATAATTTAGATGCAAAGCCACATTTAAGAAGAAACAACCGAATTAAGTCAATCCATTCATCCTTAAAAATAGAAGCAAATTCATTATCAATAGGTGAAGTAAAAGATGTTATTGATGGTAGAATTGTTTTTGGGGCAAAGCGAGAAATTCAGGAAGTAAAAAATGCATACGAAGCTTATAATATGATACGAAAGTTAGATCCATTCAGTTTAAAAGATTTGAAAAGAATTCATGGGATAATGGAAAAATTCTTAGAAGAAAAAGCTGGTGAATTTCGACATGGAGAAGAAGGAGTATTTAATGGAGATGAATGCATTTTTGTAGCACCACCACCTCATCTTGTCCCAGGACTTATGACAGATTTATTTTCATGGATGAAAAAAAATAAAAAGAAAGTTCATCCTCTGATTATGAGTGCAGTGTTTCACTATGAATTTGTATTTATTCATCCTTTTTCAGACGGAAATGGAAGAACAGCGAGATTATGGCATACAGCTATTTTAGCTCAATGGAATTCACTATTTGAATATATACCAATTGAGAGTCAAATTGAGAAATTTCAAAGTGAATATTATAAAGTTATTGCAGAGTGTCATGTAAATGGTCAGTCCAATCTATTCATTGAATTTATGTTAAAACAAATTAATATAATCTTAGATGAAATTATTATTCAGATTCGTAAACCAGATGATATATTATCTGAATATACAAAAAAGTTACTTGATGTTATGGATTTTGGAGTACCATACAGTACAATTGCACTTATGAAATTATTAGGTATTAAATCTAGAGAGACTTTTCGTAAAAACTATCTTGACCCTGCACTGAAATTGGAAATGGTTATACGAACAATTCCAGATAAACCAAATAGTAAAAACCAGAGATATATTAAAAAATAAGTTTTATATTTTCAAATTGTTCTTAAAGAGGAATATTTTTAAGAACTTTTTTTCTATGAAATAGCAGAAAATATCATGAAGAACTTTCTCTCATTTGATAAGATGAATACAGCAAAGACCTAAAAGAAAGGAAATACAAAGTGAATGAAAACTCTACAATGCACAATGACTTCATTAACATACAGCCAAGTTAGAGTTACTGGTGCTATTATGCTAAATCATCATGTATATGCTGAATTAATTTGAGACAGAATACATATTTCTTATCTTGCTACTCAAATATTATTGAAAAAGAAAATCGTTCTCATTACTGATTTTGTACAAACAGAAGGTTTATATGATGATGTTCATAATTTATCAATGGGAACTGCCTATGTCAAAGATTATCAAGCTAGATGAGAAGATAGAACTTTAGCTGGAAGCCATGTTGATTTAAACTAATGTGTTAAAAATGTATATAAACATTTTGATTTAACTTTAAATGAAGCAATGAATTTAACAAATTAGAATCTAGCACAAAGTATTGGTGAAGAGAAACGTGAAGAATTGAAAGTAGGCAATTATGCAGATATTGTAGTTTTTAGTAATGACATACAAATTTATAAAACAATGGGAGGATGGAATGATGTTAACAATACAAACACGTACATTAAATTTAAGTGGAAGTCACTATGAAATTGGTTATCAATTAGGAAAGATGGTTGCTGATAATGAACATTTAAAAGCAAAATATGTAGTCAAAACAACTGTCGATAGGAAGCAGATGAAAGAGACCAATGATTTACTGGATCAATGGTGTCCAGGTCTTACTGAAGAATTACAAGGATTTGCTATGGCATTAGGAGTGAAATTAGAATCTTTATTTTTCTATAATATGACATGTTATGTCCCACATTGCAGTCACATTGCACTCCTTTCACATAAGACTGATGAAAATCAACCCATACTTGCACGTAACTATGAATTCTCTAATGAATTAGAAGATTTTTGTCTGATGAGAACTGAAGTTGAAGGGAAGTATACACATATAGGGACATCTATGTTACAATTTGGACGTGATGATGGCTTTAATGAACATGGACTTGCAGTGACAATCAGTTCATGTGGTTTACCAGTTGCCAATTTGCCACATATGCAAAAACCTCAGTTTAATGGATTACAGTACTGGATTGTTGTACGAGCACTTTTAGAAAATTGTAAAAATGTTGAAGAAGCATTGGCTTATTTAAAAGATATGCCTATTGTCTTTAATATGAATATGATTTTATTAGATAAAACAGATCATGGAGCACTTGTCCAAACGATGAATGGACATATTGCTTTTCGCCAAATTGATTCTGGAAGTCATGAACAAATGCTACATGCAACAAATCATACAGTATTACCAGAATTTGTGCATTTAGAAAAACAAGCTTTTTCGCACAGTATAGGACGATATCAGTATATAAAAAACGAATTAGGGGATAAGACACATATCACAAAATCTCAATTAAAAGATATGTTACTCACAAAATATCCTCAAGGTCTTTGTTTTCATAATTATGCTGAAAGTTTTGGAACAACCAAAAGTATGATTATCTCTCCACGTAATGGGACTATTGAAATATGTTGGGGAGGACGAGCAGAAAACACTTGGAATATATATAATATTTTTCAGCCTATTCCTTCTGGTACCAAGGAGATTCAAATTGAATTTGATCAGATAGAAAAAGGATTGTTTGATTGGCAATCACGATAGAGAGGAAAAATAAAAACAATGAATTATCAAAAAGCATTAGAACAAGCTATTCTTTATATTGAAAATCATTTACAAGAAGACATAAAAGTAGAAGACGTTGCTCACTTTGTCGGTTATTCTTACTTTCACTTAAATAGACAGTTCAATGCTATTATTGGTGAAAGTGTTGGTAACTATATTAAGAAACGTCGTTTAGCAAATGCTGCCCATCAACTGCTCTATACAGATAACAAAATCATTGATATTGCAATGGAAAATAACTTTGAATCTGCTGAAGCATTTAGCCGTGCTTTTAAATTTGCATATAAAGTCAGTCCTCTTAACTATCGTAAAAATCGCATACATACTTTTGTATCAAGTAAAGAATGTTTAAATCATTATTTCATGAATCACTTACTCAATCATGTAACAGTTCATCCTCGAATTGTAGAAATACCAGAAATAAAAGTCATGGGATTACGAGAAGAGACAGAATTAAAACCTGAAAGAATTAAAGAATTATGGGAAAAGTTAGCTATTATGAAAAAGGAGTTTCCGAGTTTACCTTCACATCACCGTCAATTTGGCATTTATGAGTCTTATCAGGAAGATATCCATTATATCGCTAATGAAGATATGAAATGTTATGAAGTCGTTGGTATAGAAGTTGAATTCTTTGATAATGTAAAACCTCCTTTTGTAAGAAAAGTAATACCAGGAGGAAAGTATGCTGTTTTTACACATCATGGAAGCTTAGAAACACTCTCCCAAACAATTGACTATATTTGGGGAACATGGCTTCTCACTACGAAAGAAGAAATTGATTTTAGAGAAACGTTTGAACTGCAAGATGAACGGTTCTTAGGATATCATCATCCTGAATCTGAAATGGACATATATATTCCTATTCGATAAATATGTAATAAATATTGTTATAATAAAAAAAGATAAAATGACTCCTTGACTCTTCCCTAACAGGAAGGTTTATGATGAATATGATACAGACTGGTATCAAAAATATTATGAATAAAGAGAGGAGTTTTTTTATGTCTCATAAAGATTACATAACAATTCAAGGATTAACTCAAAACAACTTAAAAAATGTATCTTTAAAAATACCTAAAGAGAAAATTGTTGTTTTTACAGGGGTCTCAGGATCAGGAAAATCAAGTATCGTTTTTGATACAATCGCAGCAGAAAGTCAGCGACAAATGAATGAAACATATACAGCATTTATTCGAGGAAGATTACCAAAATATAGAAAACCAAAAGTTGAGTTGATTGATAACTTATCTCCATCAGTGATTATCGATCAGGCACGTTTAGGTGGAAATGCACGTTCAACTGTTGGAACAATTAGTGATATGTATTCTGCACTACGTTTGCTTTTTTCACGTATTGGCGTCCCACATGTAGGAAGTGCATCACATTTTTCATTTAACAATCCTAATGGCATGTGTCCAACATGTTCGGGAATCGGAAAAGTATTAGATATTGATATTAATGAAGTCATTGACTTAGAAAAGAGTTTAAATGAAGACATGTTAGATTTACCCGCTTATCATGTTGGAAATTGGTATTGGAAACAATATGCTGAAAGTGGTTTATTTGATCTTGATAAAAAATGGAAAGATTATACTCAACAGGAAAAAAACTTACTCCTTTATGGTTCTTATGAAAAAAACGGTGAGCGTGTAAATAAAAAGATAGAAGGAATCTATAATCATTTCAATCGTTTATTAATCAAAAGAGATTTATCACATTCTAGTGACACAACACTCTTAAAATTAAAAAGAATTGTCAAAGAATATGAATGTCCAGATTGTCATGGGAAACGTTTGAATTCCTTATCACTTACATGTCAAATTCAAGGTTATCATATCATGGATATGTGTGATATGGAATTTACCAAACTGCGAGATGTTTTAAAAGATATAACAGATCCACGTGCTGAAACAATTATCCAAACATTAATTGCAACATTGACAAGAATGATTGATATTGGATTACCTTATTTAAGCCTTAATCGTGAGACAACAACCCTTTCAGGTGGTGAAGCACAACGATTAAAATTAGTAAGATATATGGGTAGTTCATTAACTGGTCTTATTTATATATTTGATGAACCTAGCACTGGAATGCATCCACGTGATGTATATCGCATGACAAAACTTCTGCAAAGTTTAAGAAACAAAGGAAATACTGTTCTGGTTGTAGAACATGATAAAGATGTGATTTCTATCGCAGATGAAATTATTGATGTTGGACCTCATGCTGGTCGATACGGTGGAGAAATCTTATATCAGGGAAGTTATCATCAACTTTTAGAATCAAATACATTAACAGGAAATGCTATGCGTGAACATATCGGTATTAAAGAAAATCCAAGACCTGTACACTCATATCTCCCTATCCGCAATGCTCAATTGCATAATCTTAAAAATGTATCTGTAGATATTCCTGAAAATGTATTATGTGTTGTAACAGGCGTTGCTGGTTCTGGTAAATCCAGTCTGTTTAGAAATGTGTTTGCTAAGGAATATGAAGAACGTGTTATCATTGTTGATCAATCTTCAGTCACAGCAACCAATCGTTCAACACCTGTTTCTTTCATGGGCTTTTTTGATGATATTAGAAAACTCATGGCACAAGAGAATCAAGTATCAGCTTCGCTCTTTTCGTTTAATAGTAAAGGAGCATGCCCAGTGTGTAAAGGAAAAGGTAAAATCACTGTTGAACTTGTTTATATGGATCCAGTCACAACAACTTGTGAAGCATGCAACGGAAATCGTTATAGTGAGGAAGCTTTGTCATACCAATATCATGGAAAAAATATTATGGAAATTTTAAAGATGACAGTCGAAGAAGCAGCAGAATTCTTCTTGGAACATCAAAAGATTGCAAAGAAAATCAATGCCATGATGGAAGTTGGATTATCTTATCTCTCTCTTGGTCAACCTCTTTCAACGCTTTCTGGAGGTGAACTGCAAAGAATCAAGTTAGCTAAACATCTTAATCAAAAAGGAAATATTTACTTGTTAGATGAACCAACCACAGGATTACATGCTTCTGACGTTAAAAATATTATGAAACTTTTAGATCAATTTGTTGTTCAAGGAAATACAGTCATTGTGATTGAACATAATCTTGATGTTATGAAATTAGCAGATTATATTATTGATGTAGGACCAGATGGAGGAACAGCAGGGGGAGAAGTCGTTTTCACTGGAACACCACAGGAAATGGTTGAAACTGCTCAAACAATCACTGCTAAATATCTTAGAAGATCTTTGCAATAAAGTACTCATTTATATCATCAATCATAAGTTATTTAGTAAAAATCCATATGTTTGAATATTCATTTGAAAATAGGAGAGTGAATTGTGTTATAATCTCATAAGATATATTAAGTAAGCAATCATGATGAAGTTTAAGAAAGTGAGTAGAATAATGAATTATAGAATACAAACATTGGATGAGTTTTTAATCATTGGTCAAGAGATAGAATTGACAAATTCACAAAGACAAAACATACAAATAAGCACCTCATTTTGGAGACGATTTAATACAAATTTAAAGACATTTCATTTGTCACAATCTGGGCATTGGATCAAGTATGCATTAATGGAAAGACGACAAGGAAGATTATACTATTTTTGTGCAATTCCACAAACGTCATATATTCCTCATGGATTTGTATCAAGACGCATACAATCACATCAATATATGATCGTTGAACATATTGGTCCTATGAATCAAATTTATCAAACATATGGTAAAATATATGAAAAGATACTGCCTGAAAGTCAGTATATACCTATCAAAAATGATTTTATCCACTTTGAAAAATATGATTATCGTTTTCATTGGAACAGAAATGATTCAGTTATTGAAATATGGATACCAGTACAAGATAAAAACATTGATAATATATTGAAATAAGAACTAACTTAAGGGTTAGTTTTTTTGACAAAATAAAAGTATATACCTCAAGATATATACTTATTGTCAATTGAAATTTATTGATAAAACGCTTTTAAGAATTTCATATATTTAATTATCCAATCTGATTTCCACCAGTTCTTAGTGATAGCCCATTGTTCAGGATAATCATCCCATGACCATGTAATTGCCCAAGTTCCATCAGCTTCTTGAGTATCTAAAATAAACTCACATTCAAACTGACATATCTTTTGATTATATTCATAGAAATCACTTGTTTGAGAACTTATAAATAGGGATGGTTTACAGACATATTCAATTGCCCATTTTGAAGTATCATAAGTGATAATATGTTGAATTTGTTGTGTTAATAATGTTTTCAATTCTTTCATGTCTAAAAGTTCAGTAAGTTGACACTCTTGCAGATATTCATATAATTCTACGAAACATGAAACAGTGTGCATAGATTCTAATGGGAAATGGTCTTTAAAATAACTGAATGCTTCTTGAGCTAATTGGCAAGCCAAGATATAAATCTGACTGTCTTCATTTGCATATTTAAGAATAAATCCAATAAGACATGCAGTTGGATTATATGAAAGCTCTTGCTGCGAGTCATAATCCCACCATGGAGCATGAGGATAGTCATTGTTACTCACAACAGTATTAGCCCAAGTATGTCCATTAAAATCTTTCCCAGATGACAGATATTTAAGAATGCCTAAAACAATAGGGTGATTTTTATCCTCTAACTGAATTTCTTTAATGATTTCTGTAGCTACCCATGTTTGAACTGGTGCAGAATGAGGATTCCAGCAATCAGGTTCTAATGCATGAGCAAACCCACCATCCTCATTTTGATATGTAGACAACGCTTCTAAAACCGCTTCTTTTGAGCCATTTTCAAATAAATATTTCCATCTTGCTATATCAATAGGTCTTGCATTTTTATAAATAAAATCTCTTGCTTTTTCATAGTACATGTTTATAACCTCCATTGATTCATTATAGCATTAAAATAATCTTTTTCCATTTAGAATATTGATACCAAATTCTTTTGCAACAGTTGTTTGTTGAAATGGATTGATTTTTTTGATTATATCATTTTGTTTAAAAAGTGAACCAGTGTTCTTAAACCAAAAAGTTACATTTGCTTGGATACATTGTTCACGAATATCAAGAATTCAATCATAATCACAAATGCGTGCTTCTTTTGCTGTTTCACCACCAACTGTCACATGTTCTACACCTTCAAGATAGGGTATTAAATCAATGGCTTCTAAAAGTGGTGCACAGGCAATAAAACGTCTTTTTATAGGATAAGATAAAAACAATGGCAGTCTATAATCAGCAATTTCCTGATTTTCAACAGTACATCCAATATTGACATTATCATATCCTTCACCCCAATCTGATGGCAGTGAGACAAGAAAACGATCAATTCTTTTTGTTAAAATTAAAAATTCTATATCTTGTCTTTGTTTAATGATTTGCCAAACTTCTTTACGCCATTCATCTGCTTCAGGAAGAAAAAAGTCAGTTGCAAAACATGTTGCAAGAATCTTATTTCCCTTAATATTATATTCACCTTTTGCATTCATTCTTATAGGCCAATCAAATTTATCTGTCTTTGTTATAGTATTTTGACCATAACGCTTAGCATGCGGTCCATAGTAATAACAATTTGTACATCCATCACTGATTTGATGACATCCACTCCATGGTTCCCAATTCATAGATAGCCTCCTTTTTGATTAATTGCATTTTCATGATGATAAGGATAATTGACTATACTCCTGATGCATCATTTAATTCAAATAAATTCCCCTCAGGATCTCTAAAATAAGTACAACGCATACCCCAATCTTCAATATATTGAGGTTCACCTATAAATGGAACACCCGCTTCTTTTAAACGCAAATAATCTCCATCTAAATCATGTGATGGAATCACTGCCACAAGAGTGTCTGTAGGTCTATCACCATCTGGTTGCTGATAACCTTGAAACATCGGCATGGCATCACCTAAAAATATAGCAAAACATGGTGGTGTATCAGGACTCACTGCAAATGAAGTATAAGGTCCATTTCTATCGCCCCAAACAGGTATCAAACCCATTTTCTCAGTATAAAAATCATAACACTCACCATAATTTTTTCTAACTAGAATACGAACAGTTGTTTCATTAAATTTCATCTCTATAATCTCTCTTTCTTTTTAGCTTATAGAAATATTATAACGTAATCAATTCTTTGATTTATTGTAAAAATTGGACATATTATTCTAAAATACAATTACCAACCTTTATCCTAATATCAGAAAGTAGAAGCAACATATTCGCATAAAATCAAACTGATTTCAAAACATCATATGTTGATATTAAACAATATGAAAGCGATGATTATCCAATTATATATCATGCCATCAACTGAATGTTTCTATAAAATCACTATTCATCTATCTTTATTTTCCATAAACGTCTTTTGGTTTTCACTGCATATTTGAGTTCATATGAACTCTCACCTTTTTTCATAGCAGTCATGATGTCTTGGATTTCTTTTTTGATATTCTCTTCATTATCATACCAGCCTAAAACTGTCGTATGTTCACCCCAAAATGAATTGCCATCAACACCAAATAAAGCATATTTAGGTTCATTGTCTTTGGTTTTAAACATATGTGAAGATAATATTTTATAACAATTGACAATAGACTTTCCATCATAAGAAGAAATTAAAATCCTACCTGAACAATCATTCTCTTGATGCTGACTATTATTGATAATCTCATCTGCCATTAAGCTGTCCAAAGAAATATTCAATTGACTTGATAAAACTAATAATTTTTCTACTTCTGGATAGCCAATACCTTGTTCCCACTTAGAAACTGCCTGACGACTTACATTTAATAAATCAGCCAGTTCTTCTTGAGAAAGACCTTTTTTCTTTCTCATCTCTTTTAAATTATCTGCGAATGCCATATTTCATTCCTCCATCCTTTTTCATATCTCATTATAACTGAAAAGAGACAATCTATCTACCAACTTGAAATTGCATTGACGCAACTTGAAGTTGTAGTGGGACATTGTTATCCTTTTATCATATATACTTCAATATGCTGAAGATGAAATCATAATCTTTTTCATTTTATGAAATTATATATGCATTCTTTTATAAACAATGTATACTATGTATATAAAGATTCGTCAAGTGTTGATGAAAGGTGGTGAACTATGTATAAGTCAAAAGGATTAAAAAATATTAGTATTCAAAAAGTAAAAGATTATTTTATTGAAAACAAATATGCTACCAAAAATCAAATTGCTGAAGAAACACATCTGTCACATGCAACAATTACCAATATTCTTAAAGAACTTTTAGAAAATCAATTTATTGTGAGAGTTGAAGATTGTGAATCAACGGGTGGCAGAAAAGCAAAGCAATATAAAATCTGTGGTTCATTTATGTCATTTGGTCTTATTGATTTAAGAGTACAAAATCAAATGATCCATGTTGAATGTCAAATTGTAGATTTAGACTTTGTCATCATAGAAAGACTGAAATATCAGTTTGATACTTTAGATCTGAATATGTTGACACACTTGATTCAGGAGATTAATGAAAAGCATCATATTCAATATCTTGGAATGTCTTTGCCAGCAATTGTCGCCAATGGAAAAATTGAGAAATCTGATATAGAATCACTTGATGGTGTAGAATTACAAAAACATATAGAATCAGTTTGTGGGATTCATACAAGAATTGAAAATGATGTCAATACAGTTATGCTTGGGTACATTCATACCCATGTTATAGAAAGTCAGTCAATCGCTTTTGTTTATCAGCCTGATAACCATCATAGTGGCTGTGGGTTATATATCAATAATTCAATTCTCTATGGAGCAACACATTTTGCTGGTGAACTGGCTTATTTACCTAATGGAACATTAGAGGAACAGGAAAAGTTATTAAAAAATGAACCATTATCATTACTTGTGAAACAAGTTGCAAGTATTATTGCAATTATCAATCCTTCGTTATTAATTCTCTATACACCTTGTGTAGAAAAGACTGCTTTTTTAGAGGCTATTCAAAAATGTATTCCTATTCAGCATCTTCCAGAGTTTCAGTTTATCAATGAAATGGAGAGTTATGTTTTTGAAGGATTATCATCTTTATGTATAGAAAGTTCAAGATATCAAAGAAAATAAAAGGAGAGAAGAAAATGAAAAATTATATCGATTTACACATGCATTCAAAATATTCAGATGATGGACAGTTTACACCATCAGAGTTGGTTCATCAATGTGTAGAAGCAGGAATTAAGATTATGGCTATTGCTGATCACAATAGTGTAAAAGCCATTGATGAAGAAATTAAATGTTGTCAAGAATTAGGTATCAAGTGCATTCCAGCCGTAGAAATTGATTGTACATTTCAAGGTGTTAATTTACATGTTGTAGGATATGGTATGGATTATCATCAAGAAGAGATCAAAGCATTAGAAGAAAATGTTCTTAAACAAGAATTAAGTTGCTCAAATCAAAAATTAGAATTAACAAATGCTTTAGGGTTTGATTTAAAGAAAGAAGATTTAGATGCAGTGAGTGATAATGGTGTTTGGACAGGAGAAATGTTTGGAGAAGTCCTTTTAGCAAAAGAAGAATATAAAGACCATGAGTTGTTAAAACCATATCGAGAAGGTGGAGAAAGAAGTGATAATCCATTTGTTAATTTCTATTGGGATTTCTATGCTCAAGGAAAGCCTTGTTATACTGAAATTGTTTTTCCAACGCTTCAAGAAACAATTGATCTGATTCATAAATTTGGTGGAAAAGCTGTTTTGGCTCATCCCGGTAATAACTTAAAAGATAAATATGAATTGTTTGATGAAATGGTGAAAATCGGGCTTGATGGAGTGGAAGCATTTAGCAGTTATCATAGTCTAGAAGCAATTGAATACTTCTATAACAAAAGCAAAGAATATAATCTTTTAGTGACTTGTGGGAGTGATTATCATGGGAAAACAAAGCCATCTATTCACTTAGGTGGGTCACAATGTTCAATTGATCAGTCTTTGATTGAAGAACAACTCAAACAAAATGGTTTATTATAAGGAGACAAGAATATGAGTGTTAAAGTCATTGCAGTAGATATGGATGGAACTTTCTTAACAAGTGACAACCAGTATAATAAAGAAAAGTTTATGCAACAATATGCATATATGAAAGAAAATGATATACATTTTGTTGTTGCAAGTGGAAATCAATATTATCAGCTTCGTTCTTTCTTTCCAGAAATTCAAAAAGAAATCACTTTTATTGCTGAAAATGGGGGTTATATCGTTGATCAAGATGAAGATATCTTTGTAGCTCAATTAAAAGCAGGAGAATTAGAACAAGTTCTAGATGCAATTGAACAATATCCTGAAATCAAGAAAATTGTTTGTGGGAAAAACAGTGCATATATCAATGAGTCAGTAGATGACGATTATTTTCATCGTTTAAATTTCTATTATCCAAGAATGAAACGTGTAGCTCATTTTAAAGATTTAAATGATTCTATTTTTAAAGTTTTCTTGAGTTGTAATGAGGATAATTTTGAAATGATTTTAAATGAATTAAAAGAAAAAATTGGACATATTATGACACCTGTGGATTGTGGTCATTTTGGAATTGATTTGATTATCCCAGGAATTAATAAAGCGCATGGTATTCAACTGTTAATGGAAAAGTGGAATATTGCTGATGAAGATGTTATGGCTTTTGGAGATAGCGGAAATGATATAGAGATGCTAGAACATGCAACATATAGTTTTGCAATGGCTAATGCTAAAGACTCAGTCAAAGCTGTTTCTAAGTATACGATTTCATCAAATAATGATGGTGGTGTTTTAGAGGCTATTGATTGGCTTATCAATAAAGAGCAGATGTTTCAAGACTAATCAATATTAAATTTGACTTATGAGATTGAAAACTTATAAGTCTTTTTTATTGTACTAATTGTGTTAACATAAGTAACATATAAATTGGATAATTAAAAAAATTTCATCTTACTTTTTATATTCATGAATAAGATCAATATCATTAGGATGTTTTTTGATTTCTAAATCATTAACACTCATCATCAAAAGTAAGATGAATATCACTTTTATAAAAAGATATTTTTACGGTGTAATTATAAAATAAGGAAAATCCCAGATACTATCAATATGATTCCAAAGTTTCTTAAACTTTGTTATTTCAGTTTTACGGTTATATATTAAACCTGATTGATCTTTACAATTTGCTAAATAATCGAGACTTTCAGCAAAATAGAAATAATCTTTATCATAACCGACAATAGGAACATAATGCGTAGCATGAGGATTATCATAAGGTTCTTCGACATGGATAAAAACAATCACTGGTGCACCTTTGGCAATTTCAGATTTAAGACCATCAATCGTACCATTTACAACATATTCTGCTTGATACCCTTGACTTTTAAAGAATTCAGTCACACCAGCTGGTCGGACTCCACCACTCGAGAGTTTACCAGGAAAAGTTTCAAATAGTTTTAATCCTTCTGCTTCCTGGCCGTAGTAACGCAAAAGGTATGCAGATGAAAAAGCTGCACATTCTAAACCAGGTTGATAATCAAAATAATTGTCTGTCTTTATCATATATGAGTCTGGATAGTTTGATATTTGAGATGAGTTCTCAGAATGTGTCTTTGGTAAAAGAAGTAAACAAATAGAAACAATAAATATAATAATAGTACCTAGAATTGCTATTCTTTTCTTCATAGAATATCCTCCATATTATTTTCATCATTATTATAACATAAATCATTTAAAGATATGTTATTTAGAATAAGCAGCAATAACATAATATAGATAGTATAAATGAGCAATAAACCAACAGGATATTTTTAATAAATAGAAACAAGTATATAAAAATATTTTTTAATTTATTAATTACAGTTATAATGAATTGAAATAAACTTTTAAAAAGATTTTAATTTAAGGATTTTTTAATAATTGATTCTTTATAATGAAGTTGGATAAAGGAGAGAGATTATGTTATTACAAATACTCAAAAAAGATATGATGAAAAGAAAAGGTGTCAATATGATCCTATTTCTCTTTATCACATTATCAACAGTTTTTTTAGCAAGCAGTATCAATAATATTATGGTCATCAGTTCAGCAGTTGATTATTATATGGATTATGCTCATGTGCCAGATGTTAATATCATTATGAATTCAAAAGAGGATATTCATAAGATTAATGATTGGCTAGATCAAAAAAAGGATAAAGGAGATATTGATGATTATCAATATAATAAGATTCTTGAAATATCAGATAAATCAGTTACTATGAAAAAAGATGGAAAAACTTCTGCTTTTGATAATAAAGGTGCGAGTCTATTCCTATCAACAGATAATGTTGATTATTGTAAGGTGTTTGATACAGAGGGAAAAAATATTCATCTTCAAAAAGGAGAAATTGCAATTTCTGTCAATATTCAAGATAAAACCAATTTACAAGTTGGTGATTATTTGATTATTCATCAAAATGGTATTGAAAAAGAATTAATGATAAAAGCCATTGTTAAAGATGCTGCTTATGGTAGTGATATGGTTGGCATGATTCGATTTATGTTAAGTCAAGAAGACTATAATGATTATGAAAAAGTCTCATCTCAGCTTGGGCTATATTATATCAATTCTGATTTAGGTTCAAAGATTGCTGATCAAATGAATAATGAAGGTTTTCAAGGGATTATGAATACGATTACGATTGATACGTATAAACTGGTTTATTCTTTTGATATGATTATGGCAGGATTGCTTATCTTAATTGGTGTATGTTTGATTTTAATTGCTTTACTTGTATTAAGATTTACACTTGTCTTCTCATTAGAAGAACAATATCAGGAAATAGGCATATTAAAGGCGATTGGTTTACGAAATTATGCGATTAAGAAAATATATTTGGTTAAATATCTAGCAATTGTTATTGTGGGATCAACAATAGGGGCTTTTATCAGTGTCCCTGTCAGTCAAATGATGATTGAGAGTGTTAATAAAAATATGATTATGGCAAGCAGTGAATTGAATATTGGTATCAATATCTTATGTGCTTTATTTATTATTGGGTTAGTGTTGGCATTTTGTTATTTGTGTACAAGAAAGCTAAATAAAGTTTCAGCAATTACAGCTATACGTGGAGGTTATACGGGCGAACGATTCCATAATGGAAGAGGGATAAGTTTATCACGTTTTTCTCATTTACCAGTTTCACTCTATCTTGGTTTGAATGATATCACAAGTCATGTAACACGCTATATTGTCTTAATTATTACTTTCTGTATCAGTTTTATTTTAATTACGATTCCTTTAAATACAATTAATACAATGAATAGTTCTGAAATGGTTAGGAAGTTTCAACTTGATCCTGACACATCAGTCTGTGTTCGTAAAATAGAAGAAGGAGAATCAGAAAAATATAATAATTCTAAAACATTAATGGAAGGTGTCAAAAGACTTCAACATGAGATGAAAGAGAAAGGGTATGAAGCTCAAATGACAGCTTTACCTATTTACTTTATCAGTTATGAAACAAAGGATTCAACAACGAAAAACAATATTATGTCTATTCAGGTTTTGGGAAAAGAACGCTCATATGCTGAATATAGTGAAGGAAAAGCACCGATGCTGGAAAATGAAATTGCTTTTTCTCAAACAATTATGAAAGAAAATTCATGGGTTATTGGAGACTATGTGAGTGCGACAATTAATGGCGAAAAGAAAGATTTTGTGATTACAGGAGCATATAGTGACTATATGCAGTTAGGGAAAAGTGCTCGTTTAAATCCATTAGTGAATTGCGAAAAAGAAATGATGTTTGACTATTGGGCCATTATGGTTGATCTTGATATAGATAAGTCACAAAGTGAAGTTGCCAAAATGATGCAAACAGAATTTCCAAATTATGAATGGCGTACAGTTCAAGACATGGTTAATCAAAATGTTGGTGGTATTCAAGATATGTTATCGCAATTCTTATTACCAATGACAGGTCTTTTGTGTGCGGTGATTATGTTAATAACATTATTGATGGAAAAATTGTTTATCACACGTGAAAAAGGTGAGATTGCAATGATGAAAAGTGTTGGCTTTAGACAAGCAACAATTCGTCATTGGCAGTTGATGCGTATGATCTTTGTTGCTTTTGTTTCAATGATTATATCTATTCCATTGTCATTAATCAGTAATCAGTATTTACTAAAGCCAATCTTTGCGATTATGGGTGCCGATGTTGCGATTCAAGTGAATCCATTACAAGCTTATTTGATTTATCCTGGTATCTTATTGATTGGTATTATGGTTGCAACTGCAATCGCAACC
This sequence comes from Candidatus Stoquefichus sp. SB1, assembly GCF_001244545.1. Lineage (NCBI taxonomy): Bacteria > Bacillati > Bacillota > Erysipelotrichia > Erysipelotrichales > Erysipelotrichaceae > Candidatus Stoquefichus > Candidatus Stoquefichus sp. SB1. Next base: position 762,094 of record NZ_LN852694.1, read on the forward strand.
TTTGGAGTTAAAAAAATAAATATTCGTGAAATGAATAATTTAGAATAGGAGAGAATCAGAATGGAAAGTTTAAAAGTTTCAAACTTATGTAAAACATATATCGTGAATAAACGTCAAAATAATGTTTTAAGAAATGTCAATTTAGAAATTAAAAGTGGTGAAATGGTGGCGGTCATGGGGCCATCAGGCTCTGGAAAAACCACATTATTATATACAGTGAGCGGAATGGATGAAGCAAGTGCAGGTAAAGTCGATTTCTTTGGGAAAGAATTAACCAACTTAAAAGCCAATGAAATGAGTGATTTGCGTTTACAAGAGATGGGATTTGTTTTCCAGCAAATGTATATGCTGAAAAATTTATCAGTTTATGATAATATTATATTACCAGCATATCAGGCGTCTCATGATCATAAGACATCTTCACGTCATGAAATCAAAGAGCGTGCGAAAATGTTAATGCAAAAACTAGGTATCAGTGATGTTGCGGATAATGCGGTTACCGAAGTCTCTGGTGGTCAATTACAACGTGCTTGTATTTGTAGAAGTTTAATCAATCAACCTAAAATTATCTTTGCTGATGAACCAACAGGTGCTTTAAATAAACAAAATTCAATTGATGTGATGCGTGAATTAACAAATATTAATGCTGAAGGAACAAGTATTATGCTTGTAACCCATGATATGAAAGTGGCTTCACAGTGTGAGCGAGTATTATATATTGAAGATGGAGACATTAGAGATGAAATCTCTTTAGGAAAGTATCAAGTCACTGATGATATGCGTACAAGAGAAAGAAAACTCAATGACTGGTTAATTAAGTTGGGGTGGTAAAACATGAAAGACATTTTACTTGTCGAAGACAATCAAGAATTAGCAGAATTAATCCAAGCCTTTCTACGTAAGGAAGGCTTTTCCTACTATCATGCATTATCCTCTGAAAAGGCCTTTGTTTGGTTGAAATCACATCATCCTCAAGTGATTGTTTTAGATATTATGTTGCCTGGTCAAGATGGATATGCATTATGTCAATCTGTACGTCAAACAAGTGATGTTCCAATTTTGATGATGAGTGCGAAATCAGCGAAATCAGATAAATTAATGGGCTTTGAATTAGGGGCAGATGATTATATGGAAAAACCAATTGATCCAGATATTTTATGTGCAAAAATACGTGCTATCCTTTCAAGACATGCAAAAGAGAAAACAAAAGATTCCATCGTTCGTTCAGGTTCTCTTTGTATAGATGCCGCTGCGCATAAAGTTTTTCTTAAAAATAAATTGCTTGATTTAAATGTGAAAGAGTATGAGTTATTGATGTTGTTTATAGAAAATACTGGAAAGACATTGCATAAAGATTATCTTTTTAACCAAATATGGGGTATGCATAGTGAGAGTGAGAATCAAACTTTGACAGTGCATATCAAAATGTTACGTTCTAAAATTGAAGAAGATTCACGTCATCCCAAGCGTATTCAAACGGTTTGGGGTATAGGGTATCGTTATGAAGAAGTATAATCGTATCATTCTTTGTTCAATTTTGCTTTATCTTTTGGTTGCTGCTGGTTTAGCGAGCTTTCTTTTTCATGCTGAAAACCAAAAGGATCATTCTTATCGTGTAGAGGCAAATCGTATTTTGACAAAACTAGAAAATGATGAATCAATTGATAAGATAAATCTTGCAGAATACGAGACAATTTGGAAACTTGATTTTTTAAGTAAAGAAGTTCATAATCAGGAAACTATCAAAAGTTTTTTTCAAGAAGACAATACCAATAACATTTACATCCAACCTTTTTATATCAATAACGATTTAAAGGGATATATCAAGTTTATCTATCAAATACCAGGTTTTAATGTGCAAAATATATTTGTGCTTTCAGAGATATGTTTATTGGTTTTAGAAATCTTTATTATGATTATTTTGATATATATGAAGAAAAAAGTCGTTGAGCCATTTCAACGTTTAAGTGAATTACCAGTTCAACTTGCTAAAGGGCATTTAAAAGGTCCTGTCAAAGAAGAAAAGAGCCGATATCTAGGAAAATTTATGTGGGGAATGGGACAGTTAAAAGATTCGCTTGACACTTCTCGACAAAGACAGATTGAACTTATGAAAGAACAAAAGACAATGTTATTATCACTTTCTCATGATATTAAGACTCCTTTGAATCTTATAAAACTTTACAGTAAAGCATTGGAAGAAGATATTTATACTCAGGAACAAGATAAAAGAAACGCTATGCATCAAATAGGTGAAAAGAGTCATGAAATAGAAAAATACGTTGAAGAAATTATTCAATCTTCTCGAGAAGACATTCTTGATTTACCTGTTCATAATTCTGAATTTTATCTTCAAGATCTTTTATACAAAGTGATTCATGTGTATGCTGAACAATGTGCACTCAGACATATTGATTTAAAGATTGGTGATTTTGAAAATCGTCTGTTAAAAGGTGATATTGAAAGATGTCAAGAAGTCTTAGAAAATCTATTTGAAAATGCTTTTAAGTATGGTGATGGAGGTCGCATTGAAATATCTTTTTACGAAGAAGATTATTGTCAATTGATTCGCTTGTTTAGTTCTGGTTCAACCGTTACTGATAATGAATTTAATCATATTTTTGAAAGTTTCTTTAGAGGTTCAAATGCTCAAGGAATAAAAGGGAGTGGACTTGGGTTATATATTTGTAAAGAATTAATGCAAAAGATGGATGGTGCTATTTTTGCTGAAAAGTGTGAAGATGGAATGGCATTTATCATGGTTTTAAGATAGGATTTAAAATAGTTTTGTGTTGTTATAATATTCTTTTATCTGTTCTTTTTGTAACTTTATTAAGGCATTAATTTTATAACTCTCATCATATATTTCATTTAACAGATTTAACCACTTTTGACTTAGATATTTGTCAAATATTTTGTCTGTTATTTTTTTCTCCTTATAATATAACTCGCTTTTAGTATACTGAGTTTCAGAAAGAACTTGATGTCCAAATTCATCAATATCTTCTATTATAGGATAATAATTATCAACTATCCTATAATATTCTAAGGCTTTAATTGCTTTATTTATTTTGTTTTCTAAATCAGTTAAATCTATTTTTAAATTGTATATATTATTGATATATGATTTTAAAAATTCTAAGTCATTTTTACTTTTTTTTAGAATATTGTTACAGTCATATAACATTATATCTGGTGCTTTAGGAAGGCAATAGTACAACTCAGTTCTTTCAATCATATCATATTCAAGGATATCAAAATTTATATAGTCAGATATATCTAATTTTTTTTGATAAATTTCTTTTAAATTTAATATTGAATTATATAATTTTTTCATATTTTCTTTTTTCTTATTACTATAAATTTGATAAATTAAAATAATCAAACCAGTTAATAGTCCACTGGCTATACTTAAAAAAATCGACATTATAATTTGATTTTTAAGTTCTAAAAAAGCACAAATAAAAGAAAGAATAATGAGGGATATAATAATGATTAAAAAATATTTAGTAAGTAAATAGTTTTGTTTAAATTCATATAGACTTGGCGTTTTCTTGTGTTGTATGATAGTCTGATTTCTAGTTAGTCTTTTTACATTGGTGCACCCATCTTTTATATCGTTATATATGTTATTCCACTCTATTTGATACATGGCAATAATGGTTATTAATAAAGCGTTAATTAGTATTGAATTTTCTTCTGATAGAGATGCATTTGTCCAAAAAATATATACATAATAACTAAAATATAGTAAGAAATAAAGAAAATATACATAATTTTTTAAATCATTTTTATCTATCTTTTTTTCCATTGATATTGTATCTAAACTAAAAAAATATTTACTAATTTTATCACATGCTTGCACACCAGTTAAATAGTATATTGCCATAAAAAGAACAATGTTTATATATAAAACTATGTACAAATTATTATTTAATAGTACATTAAATAATGTACTATTAAATAGATTTATAGTTACTATTAAGGCCATTAAAGTATAAATGCATGCTAATACAAATATTAAAAAACCTTTCTTTAATATAATTGTAAAAACAATCGCCATCACTGTGCAAATAGCAAATAATAACTGCATCATAGGTGTATTACTATAAACTACAGTAATAAATATTAATATACAAATTATCGTAAAAAATATTTTTGATTGAATTAATTTGAGATTTAGCGAGAAAACTATTAATAGAATACCAAAATAACTTACAATTGATAAATATGAATATGTCATAAATAAAGTTTCTATTTCTTTTGGAGAATAAATTCTATTAAAAATAAATGTTCCACTAAGAAACATTATTATACCACATAAAATACAAATTATATTCTTCTTCATTTTATTATTCTGGTTGAAATAATTAGAAAATTTATCGTTCATTTTAAATTCCCTCCTAATAGATTATATCAAAATAGTTATTGAATAACATCTTCTTTTTAAAGTGTGAAATATAATAATTATAAAATTCAATATTAATTTAACTCTTTGTTTGCATGAATAGTCTCTTTTTAGTATGAAAATTCTTATTTATAAGTTTCATAGACATTTATAAATGTTAAAAATCATTTTATATAAGCTCTATTTTCCAATCTAAATATAAATTTATTATATCTAATTATTAGAAATATTATTAACTTAACAAATAATATATAAATAAAGAGCTAATTATAATTGACGGCTAATGAATATTAGCTTATAATAAAGCTAACAAGTATTAGCCTAAGGAGGGGTGTTAAATGAATGAAGAATTAACAACAAAACAAAAAATTAGAGATCAAGCTTTGAATTTATTTTCAACTAAGGGATTTGAAAGTGTCAGTGTAGCTGAAATTGCAAGTGCTGTTGGCATAAAAGCTCCATCATTATACAAACATTATGCAAGTAAACAAAAAATTTTGGAAGCCATTGTTGAAGAGATGAATAATCGTTATCATCAATATGTATCTTCAATGCAAATGGATGGGAGCCATGCTTCAAAAGATGTTCCTCTCTTTTTAAATATTGATGAAGAGCGTTTAATTGAGATGGGGAAGGGCATGTTTCTTTTCTTTTTACATGATGAATATACGAAGCAATTTCGTAAACTTTTAACGATTGAACAATTTCATAATCCTGAATTAGGAGAGATGCTTAAACAACAATATATGATTGAACCTTTACTTTATCAAGAAGTTATCTTTGGACAATTAGTTCATACCCAATTTTTTAAATCCTTAGATTCACAAATTACAGCACTCCATTTTTATGCCCCATTACGTCTTTTGATAGAGTTATGTGATGTCGAACCAACCAAAGAAGCAGAAGCACTTGTGATGTTAGAACGTCATATTCGCCAGTTTAATCAACTTTATCGATTAGAAAGCAAGTGCTAGTATGAAAGTGACAATCATTCATGGACAAAATCATAAGGAATCTTCTTACCATGCTGGACGATTTTTTATAGAACAATTAAATGATGTTGAAGATATTCATGAATTTTTCTTACCAAAAGATTTACCTGCCTTTTGCATGGGATGTTATCGTTGTATGCATGAAGGTGAAGACCATTGTCCACACTATCAATATTTAAAACCAATAACCAAAGCAATTGAATCATCAGATTTATTAATTTTTACAACACCTGTTTATTGTCTCCATGTTTCAGCATCTATGAAAGCTTTATTAGATCATTACTTTACTTGGTGGTATACTCATCGTCCTAAAGCAATCATGTATAAGAAACAAGCTATTATTATTTCATCTGGTGCAGGAGCAGGGATGAAAAGCACTATAAAAGATATCAAAACGAGTTTATCACATTGGGGAATTTCAAATATAAAAACATGTGGTTTTCGTTCTCAAGCCATTCATTGGAACGAAGTGAATGAAAAGAATAAACAAAATATTCAAAAGAAATTGATTCATATTGCCCATTCTTTAAAACAACCACATATAACAATCAAAATCAAAATAATGTTTATGATGATGCGATTTATGCAAATTAAAAAATGGTCAGCTTGTCAGAAAGATTATGATTATTGGAAAGAACAAGGATGGTTAAACCATAAACGTCCATGGAAATTATATGAATAGGATACGTGTTTTGACTTCTGGAACGTTATTTCTATTTGCTTTATATTGTTTGTTTTTCAATCCCACATTACCGTTTTCATTACCAATTGAAATTGATATCATTGCGTTTATTTATTTTGCTTTTTTTCCAATGAAAGATATGCTTTCGATAGCCAATCCATCATTATATAAAGGTAGGCAATTTAAAAAGCATTATATCCCTAATCATGAACTTCAACAGCAGGAGTTTATAGAAATGAAACGTCGCTATGATTATCGAGCTATTTCGGCTTTTGTTTTCTGGATGATATTTATGGCAGTGCCAGGTAGTTTATATTTATTAGGATATATTGATAAAATATGGATATTTGTATTTTTTGCATTGTCAAATTTTTCAGTTTTCTTTGCTATATTTGGATGGTGTCCATTTCATTCAATTTTTATCAAACCAGAGTGTTGCATGGAATGTCGTATCTATAATTGGGATTCATTTTTTCAATATAGTTTTCTTATCTTTATTCCTAATGTCATGACAGTTATACTTTTTCTCTTAGGACTTCTTTCTCTTATTGAGTGGGAAATGACATATGCTAAACATCCAGAAAGATTCTATAAAATGAGTAATGCGAATTTAACCTGTGAACATTGTGATTTGGATGCTTGTCGTCAACATAAGAAAAAAAGATTTCATAAAACACTTAAAGAAGAATATTATCAAAATAAGATATAAGTCAGTCACTCATTATATAAAAACGCATCTTTGAAATCATTTCTAAGATGCGTTTTCTTCTTTATTGATGCAGAATATTTAAAATATTATTAAAAATATTTTTACCATTCATTAAGCCATAATCCTTAATAGATATTTCAATAACTGGAATAGGTGAAACCATTTTTTCTATTTGTTTCTTTGCATATTTGACTTGAGGAGCAATTAAAATCACATCAACATCTTTTGTTTCCTCTTCGATTTCACGAACTGCCTTCGCCCAAACATTCATTTGAATACCTTGCCTTTGAGCTTCTTCCATCATCTTATTCACAAGTAAACTTGTTGACATGGCAGCACTGCAACATAATGTAATATTTAACATTCTCCTCACCTCACAATTTAGTATAACCATTATATCATATGTTATTTCATAAATTATGATTTTACTGATTGAGTAAGAAATTGATTTTATCTTTTTATCATATTTATTTTCACTTATTGAAATTTGTGAAAAAATAAAATAAATGTATTTATAATAAAGATGAAGTTCTGTATAATATTCAAGTATTTATAGGGGAGGGAAATGGATGAAGAAGGATATGACAAGTGGAAGTCCATGGAAACTTATTATTGCATTTGGAATTCCGTTAGTGATTGGAAATATTTTTCAACAGTTTTATAACATGGTAGATAGTATTATTGTTGGAAAATATGTTGGAAAGGTCGCATTGGCAGCAGTTGGGTCAACTGGATCATTGAATTTTATGATTATTGGTTTTGGGATTGGAATCTGTAGTGGATTTGGGATTCCAATAGCGCAAAGCTTTGGTGGTAAGAAAATCAAGCAAATGAAAGAGTATATTATCAATTCTTTTTATCTCTGTACGATAATTACGATTATTATGACAGTGATCACAGTTATTGCATTACCAACAATATTAACCTGGATGCAAACACCAGCAAATATTTATGATCAGGCTTATAGTTATATTGTTGTGATTTTTATAGGTTTATTTGCAACGATGATTTATAATATGTTAGCAAGTATTTTACGGGCTATTGGTGACTCGAGAACTCCACTTTATTTTTTGATTTTATCATCTGTGATTAATATTGCACTAGATTTGTTTTTTATTACTCAGTTGAATATGGGAGCAGCTGGGGCTGCTTATGCAACTGTTATTGCTCAATTTATTTCAGGTATTGCCTGCTTTGTATATATGAAAAAGAAAACAGATATCTTAACATTTGAACATGATGAAAAAAGATTTCAAAAGGCACATTGCTTCAAATTATTACAATTAGGATTACCAATGGCTCTGCAGTTTTCAATTACTGCGATTGGAAGTGTGGTTATTCAATCTGCTGTGAATACTTTAGGTTCAGATGTTGTTGCAGCAGTGACAGCAGCCATCAAGATTTCTGTGATGTTAACACAACCACTTGAAACATTAGGTTTAACCATGGCAACATATGGGGGACAAAATCTTGGTGCCAATCAGGTTGAACGTATTTTCCAGGGGTTGAAAGTCAGTTGCATTATTGGTGCTATTTACTGTGCATTTGCGTTTATCTTTGTGTATTTGACATCTGATTATTTGTCCTTATTATTTATAGATGCGAGTGAAACTGCCATTATAGCAGATATTAAACAATATCTTTTATATAATTCATCTTGTTATTATATTTTAAGTATTTTATTTATTTTAAGAAATCTATTACAAGGTTTAGGTTATAGTTTCTTGGCTATGTTTGGTGGCGTTGCTGAAATGATTGCACGTTGTATTGTTGCATTCTGTTTTGTGGGAATGTTTGGTTTTAGCGCTATCTGTTTTGCAAATCCAATGGCTTGGGTTTTTGCAGACGTTGTCTTTATTGGTGGCTGGCTATATAAACGTAAAGAATTAAAATTAATGATGAATCAAAAAAATGAATGTGTTGAAATGCATTCATAAATTGATAAAAAAGGAGGTGGCATATGAAAAAGTGTGTCATTGGAACATTAGCTCATGTTGATGCTGGGAAAACAACTTTAACAGAGAGCCTTTTGTATCTTACAGGAAGTATTCGTAAGTTAGGGAGAGTTGATCATGGAGATGCATTTTTAGATTATGATCATCAGGAAAGAGAAAGAGGAATTACAATTTTTTCTAAACAGTCTCTTTTACAATATCAGGATGTTGAGATCACTTTAATAGATACACCAGGTCATGTTGATTTTTCAGCTGAAATGGAAAGAACATTACAGGTTTTAGATTATGCAATTCTGGTTATTAGTGGATTAGATGGAGTACAGGCACATACTCAAACAATTTGGAATCTTTTAAAGACATATCATATTCCTACTTTCTTATTTATTAATAAAATGGATATTTCTCATTATCAGAAAAGTGATTTAATGAAAGAATTAAAAGAGAAATTAGATGAGCGATGTGTTGATTTGACTTCACAAAATGACTTTTATGAGGAAATAGCCTTATGTGATGAAACATTATTAGATTATTATTTAGAACATCAAAGTCTTACAGAGATAATGATTCAAGATGCTATTATACAAAGACAAGTTTTTCCTTGTTTCTTTGGTTCAGCATTAAAAATGCAAGAAGTAGATTCTTTTTTAGAATCTTTATCACTTTATACAAAAGAAAAAAATTATCCTGCTGATTTTGGTGCAAAAGTTTATAAAATTACAAGAGATGAACAAGGACAACGTTTAACCCATTTGAAAATAATGGGTGGGTCATTGCATGTCAAGACACAGTTTGGTGATGAGAAAGTTGATCAAATTAGAAAATATTCTGGTCATAAATATACTGTTGTGAATGAAGTTTATGCTGGTGACATATGTGCAGTCAAAGGTTTAAAAGCAATTCAGGCTGGAAGTGGGTTGGGATTTGAAGAACATGCTTTTCAGCCACATCTTACACCTTATATGAATTATCGGATTGTTTTGCCATCAGATTGTGATCGTTTTCAAGCCATGTCTCAGTTACGTCAATTATCTGAAGAAGATCCAGAATTGCATATGACATATCATGAAGAAACGCAAGATATGACTGTTCAATTGATGGGGGAAATTCAAATAGATGTTTTAAAGAAAATGATTGCAGAACGTTTTCATCTTGATGTTGATTTTGATCAAGGACAGATTATTTATAAAGAAACAATATTAGAAACAGTTGAAGGTGTTGGGCATTTTGAACCATTGCGTCATTATGCTGAAGTCCATCTTTTATTAGAACCTGCACCTTTAGGAAGTGGATTACAATTTTCAACCAATTGCTCTGAAAATATGCTAGATAAACATTGGCAAAGATTAATTTTGACACATCTTGAAGAGAAAGAACATATTGGTGTTTTAGCTGGTTTTCCGATTACCGATATGAAAATCACAATATTGGCTGGGAAGGCTCATCAAAAACATACCGAAGGTGGAGATTTTAGACAGGCCACTTATCGTGCTTTAAGACAGGGATTAAAATCAACTCAATGTCAACTCTTAGAACCTTATTATCAATTTTATCTTGATATTCCTGCTGAATATTTAAGTAAAGCAATCTATGATATAGAATCAATGGATGGTGAATTTATTTTGCCAGAAACAATGGATCAAAATGTTGTGATTGAAGGAAAAGCCCCAGTTGCGAAAATGCGTCATTATCAATTAGAGGTGACACATTATACCAAAGGCAAAGGGCGAATGTATTGTTCTTTGAAAGGGTATGAACCATGTCTTCATCAAGATGATGTTATTCAAAGTATCCAATATGATAGTGAAAAAGATATCAATAATCCTACTGGGTCTGTCTTTTGTTCACATGGTGCAGGCTTTTATGTCAAATGGGATGAAGTCAAAGATTATATGCATATTGATTTTCAATATTCACCAAAACTTACTCAAGAATATCAGAAAGAATCTTATGCTTCCTCACTGCATGGAGATGAAGAATTGGAGGAGATTTTCAAACGCACGTATGGTGAAATCAAACGTCGGACTTTTCATGATTTTCAACCTGCTTTAAAAGAACACGTTCCTTCAATGACCTCACAACCAAAAGCAGAGTGTATATTAGTCGATGGATATAATGTTATTCATGCATGGCCTGAATTAAAAGATCTCGCAAAAGATAACTTAGATGGCGCAAGATTTCGCTTACTCGATATGATGTGTAATTATCAGGGGTATAAAAAGTGTTTATTAATTGTTGTTTTTGATGCTTATCAAGTCAAACAGAATTTAGGATCAAGTGAACAATATCATAATATCCATGTTGTTTATACCAAAGAATCACAAACAGCCGATATGTACATAGAAAGAGTAACGCATGAAATGGCTAATCAGTATCATATAACAGTTGTGACATCTGATGCGTTAGAACAATTGATTGTCACTGGTGCAGGTGCTTATCGTATGTCATCTCGAGAACTGAAATTAGATTTAGAGAGATTGAATAAGGAGCATCACAATCATCAACAAGCAACCAGTCGCAACTATCTTTTAGAAGATATCAAAAATTTTAAAAATGATTAAATATAAAGTTTATGTAAAAACGATGTTAAGAATATGTTAAGTGTATATACTTCAAAATCAGAGTGTACTATAATATGGAAAATTTGGAGGACTCGAGATCATGAAAGATACACCTAAATATAATGAATATGGTTTAACATCACAAGAAGTTCAAGAACGAAAAGCAGCTGGTCAACAAAATGGTTTGAGTCAGCCAGCCAGTCAAAGTTATTCACAGATTATCAAAAAGAATATCTTGACACTTTTTAATCTCTTGAACTTTTTGATATTTCTTGCTTTGGTTTTTGTTAAAGCATGGTCAAATCTTATTTTTATGGCTATTATTCTTGTTAATGCAGGGATTGGGATTCTGCAGGAAATCAATGCTAAACGTTTGGTTGACAAACTTTCAATTTTAACCAAACCAACTTTACATGTCATGCGTGATGGAAAACCACAAATTGTTGATATTCAAGACATTGTTTTGGACGACTTATTGATATTGGAGAGTGGTGATCAAGTCTGTAATGATGCGATTGTTGTGACAGGAAGTATTGAAGCCAATGAATCTTTACTTACTGGTGAATCAGATCCTGTCTATAAACAACGAGATGCATCACTTTTATCTGGCAGTAGTATTATCGCCGGGAAATGTTATGCAAGAGTTGTAAAAGTTGGAAAAGAGAATTATGCAACGGCCCTGATTCAGCAGGCTCAAGTGGCCAAGAAACAAAAATCAGAACTGTTAGAGTCTATGAATAAGGTGACACGTGTGACAACTTTTATGATCATTCCTTTAGGAATTTTGCTTTTTATAGAAGCATTATGGATGCGTCATGATACAATGTTTTTATCAGTTGTCAGTACATCGGCTGGATTATTAGGGATGTTACCTAAAGGTTTGGTTTTATTAATGAGTGTTTCTTTAGCAAATGGAGTTATCCGTTTAGCCAAACGAGAAGTTCTTGTTCAAGACTTGTATTCATTAGAAACACTATCCCATATTGATGTTTTGTGCTTAGATAAAACAGGAACGATAACGGATGGACAGATGAAAGTTGAACATATGCTCACATATGGGATTGTTTGCCATTTGCCTAATAAAGAGATAATGGGTTCATACTTACATGCCTGTGATGACAACAATGTCACATTTCAAGCTATGAATGCTTATTTTAAACCCAATAACATTTTAAATCCTATCCAGAAAATTCCTTTTTCCTCATTGCGAAAATGGAGCGCTATTGAATTTGAAAGTTTTGGAACTGTTGTTGTGGGAGCAGCTGAAAAACTGATGAAAGAAGATTTACCGAGTGAAGTCAAAGATTATATTCATCAAGGAATGCGTGCAATTGCAGTTGGCTTTACAAAGGAAAATGTTGATGATAATCAGCTTTTACCAGAACTTGATATTTTAATGATTTTGATTTTATCAGATAATTTAAGAAAAAATACAAAGGAAACATTGGATTACTTTTATAAAGAGGGGATTGAAACAAAGATTATTTCTGGAGATCATGTTGAAACAGTCGCTGCCATTGCTAAAAAAGCTGGTGTCAAAAATTATGACAAATGGATTGATATGTCAATGGTTCCAGATGAACAGATTGCTGTGTCAGTTCAAGAGAATACAGTGTTTGGAAGAGTCACACCTGATCAAAAGAAACGAATTGTTGAAGAACTCCAAAAAGCTGGACATCATGTTGCGATGACAGGTGATGGAGTCAATGATTTACTGGCATTAAAGAAAGCAGATTGCTCTATTGCGCTTGCTGATGGAAGTGATGCATCTAAACAAATCTCTCAAGTGGTTTTATTGAATAATGATTTTACATGTTTACCAGATGTCCTTTTAGAAGGTCGAAAGGTTGTTAATAATGTCACACGTGTTGCAGGTGTTTTCTTTATCAAAACCATTTATACTATTTTATTATCAATAATTTGTGTTTTAACAAATACACCATTCCCTTTTATCCCATTACAAATCACCCTTATTGATTTATTCATTGAAGCAATGCCATCCTTTTTAACAATGTTTGAATCAGATACAAGCAAAATCAAAGGTTCATTTTTACCACAAGTCTTTTCAAAAGCAATTCCAAATGGAATGAGTATTATTATTTGTTTTATGCTGATTATGATCTTTTATCCAAAATTTTCATTTGATTATCAAGAAGCCATGACAATCATGTATATTGTTTTAGGCGTCATCAGTATGGTTGCAGTGATGCGTACTTGCGTTCCTTTTACAAATTTAAGAGTGATTGTTTGTACTTTTATGATTTTAGGCTTTGGCAGTGCTATTCTATTCGCAACGACATGGCTTCATTTGGTGCAAATAACACTACGTATAGGTGTTTATGCTGCTGGTGTAAGTCTGATAGGATTGATTATCGAAAGATTATTTTATTTCTATATTTATAAAAATGACAAAGCTTTACAGGAAATTCCATATATTTCTCAATAACCTAGTCTTATAGCTAGGTTTTTTGTTTTCTCAAGTGTTTAGGTGTTGATACAATAACATTGTAGAATAATGTTGCTTATGATATAATAATGTCGCTTTTAAGCACAATGGAAATAAAAGGGAATTTGTTTTTTTATGCAAAGAAAGGATGTTTTTTCAATTGAATCATTATTGAAAAAATTTTTTATGTATGGAAATGATAAGAAATATTTTGATAACTGGAAATCGTCAAGTTGGCAAATCAACATTATTAAATCACATTTTAACTGAGTGTCAAAAAGAGTATGTTGGATATCGCACCTTTCCTCATATTGCTGTATCCATTGGCTATACATATGTGATGCAAGATATAACAACACAAGAAACAATGCCTATCTCTTTTTATGATGGAAAGAAAATGATTGGGATTGATGATACGTTTTCTGACTTGGGTGTCAGATGTTTAAAACATGCTTTAGTGTGTTCAAGTGAGATTGTTGTTCTTGATGAATTGGGACGTTTTGAACAAAACAATCAAGCCTTTATTCAAGCAGTTCATGATTTATTAGATAGTGAAAAATGGGTGTTTGCGATTATTAAAAATGAACCCATAGCTTATCTTGAACAAATCAAACAGCGAAAAGATTGCCAGTTATATGATTTAAATATTCTTTCTTTCAAAGAGGCAAAACAAATGATTATTTCAAAAATACATATGAAGGGAGACTATGATGAATAAGGGCGTATGCAAAAAAATCGTAAGTGTCATAGCGTGTTTGGCAATGGTTTTCTCTTTGTTGGGATGTACATCTCAGCAAACACCACCACAAACACAGATTGAATTAACTGATCAGGCAGGGAGAACAGTCACGCTCAAAGAGCCTGCTTGCAAGATTGTGAGTTGTTATTATATTACAACTTATGCAACTTTGGCTTTAGGAATAAGTGATCGTCTAATAGGGATTGAAAAGAAGGCCGAAACAAGACCTATTTATCAAATGGCAAATAAAAAGTTATTGGAGTTAAAACAAGTAGGAAGCTTAAAAGAGTTAAATATTGAGGCAATTGCAGAATTGAAACCTGATCTTGTTTTGATGCCAATGAAACTCAAAGATAAAGCGCAGCTATTAACCGATTTAGGAATTCAAGTCTTGGTTGTCAATCCTGAAACTCATGAACAATTGGTAGAGATGTTAACGTTAATTGGAAAAGCATGTGGAGTGGAAGATAAAGCCAAAGAATTAACAAGTTATTATCAAATGCAAATGGATAAAATGGCAAAGACATCTCATCAAGAGAAACAAAGTGTTTATATAGGAAGTAATTCTTCTTATTTAGAAACAGCTCCACAAACAATGTATCAAAGTACATTGATTGAAACTGCTGGTGGTGAAAATGTAGCAGCAAAACTAGAGGGAAACTATTGGACAAAAGTCTCATATGAAACATTATTAAAAATGAATCCAGATATGATCATTATTCCTTCAGGCGCAAGTTATTCAGTTGAAGATATAAGGAATGATCAACAATTAAAATCTTTAAAGGCTGTTCAACATCAAACCATTTATCAAATGCCAAAAGGAATTGAAGAATGGGATTCCCCAATTCCTTCAGGAATTCTAGGGACAATGTGGTTATATAGTTTATTGCATAATGATATTTATTCTCATGATGCATTTGTTAAAGATGTTAAAGATTTTTATAAAACATTTTATGGCTTTGATATTGATGAAAGTTTATTAAAGAAATAATGAAAAAAAGATCTTTATTATTTGTGATGATTGTCTTATTAGTCATTGTGTTTGGGATATCTTTAACAGTTGGCAGTTATTCTTTATCATTATCTGAAATTGGACATTTGTTATGTGGTGGCATGAGTGATGAGATGGCTCAACAGGTTTTCTTTCAGCTGCGTGTTCCTCGTGTTGTTATGGGATTATTAGCAGGAAGTGTTTTAGGAATTGCTGGGGGAGTCTATCAGTTAATTTTTAGAAATCCATTAGCATCACCGGATTTGACTGGGGTTGCATCTGGTGCAAGTTTTGGTGCTGCATTGATGATTGTCATAGGAGCAACCAGTGCTATTGAAATGATGTTTGGTGCCTTTGTGATGGGCATCGCATCTCTTCTGTTAGTCATATTTCTAGTGAAGATAACGGGTGTTCAGCGGGCAACAACTTATATTTTAGCAGGTATTGTTATCTCGGCGTTAGCAGATGCTGGGATCATGATTTTTAAATATATGGCTGATCCAGTCAGTGAATTAGCAGCTATAGAATTTTGGACAATGGGAAGTTTAGCATCTATAACTTTTCATAAGATGCTGATTTCACTAAGCAGTGTCATCGTGCCACTGTTACTTGTTCTGTTATGTCGACGCCAAATTGTAATGTTGTCATTAGGTGATGAAAATGCTAAGTATTTAGGATTGAATGCGAGTCTTTTAAGAATGATTATCCTTATATTAACAACATGGATGGTTGCTTCAATTGTTTCTATTACAGGAGTGATTTCTTTTGTAGGATTGATTGCACCACATATTGCATATCTCATTTTAAAAAAACGTACAGATCATTTTTTATTACTGAGTGGCTGTATAGGTGCATTGATTATTATGGTTGGAGATATGCTCGCAAGGAGTCTTGTCACAGGGGCTGAATTGCCACTTAGTATTTTAACGATTATTTTCTCGGCACCTGTTCTCATTTTTTGGATGTGGAAACAACGAGGTCAGATTTTATGAAGATATTATTAGAAGTTAAAAACTTGTCTGTTTCTTATGAACAAAAAGTTGTTGAGCAAGTCTCAATGACTTTGCATTCACAAGAAATTGTTGGACTGATTGGACAAAATGGTTGTGGTAAATCAACCTTGCTGAAGGGAATTATTGGTGGTCCAGTTTCAACTGTCGGACAAGTCTTTGTTAGAGCACAAGATTATTTTACGATGAAAATTAAAGAACGTGCTCAATATATTGCGATGATGAGTCAAAGATATGATGTTATGGAAGGCTTAACAGTGAGTGAAATGATTGAATTAGGGGGTTATGCGACTTCTCATTTCTTTGATTATCATATGGATTATGAACGTATTTTACAAATTGCAGAAGAGTTTCAAATTGTTGATTTATTAGAAAAAGATTATACAAAGTTAAGTGAAGGTCAAAAACAACTGGTTCAACTTGCAAGATTAACAAGACAAAATACACCTGTTCTCTTATTAGATGAACCAGATAGTGCATTAGATTTTGAGAATCGTCATCGGATCTTCCAATTGATTCAAAAGATGATAAAAACGCAAGACAAAACAGGGCTTTTGGTTTTACATGATCCACTTTATGCTTTTATGTATTGTGATCGGATTTTATTAATGAAAGATGGGAGAATCATTGATGAAATCATACCACAACATGAAACATGTCAAATCATGACACAAAAGATGCAAAAACTTTATCCTCATATGATCATTCAAAAAGATCAAGAGTATCAACAATTTTATTGTTTAACAAAATAAGAAGGGAATTATACATATGAAAATGAATACAAATCAAAACAATTCAACGCCTTATGATTTTGAAGGAAAACTTCCTTTAAAACAGGCAATACCATTAGGTTTACAACATGTCCTTGCAATGTTTGTAGGGAATTTAACACCGATTTTAATTATTACCAGTGCTTGTGCTGCGATGAGCGATGCTGAGCAGTTTGCAGCCATTCAAGTTTCATTATTGCAAAATGCAATGCTGATTGCTGGTGTCGTTACGCTTATTCAATTATTTGCGATTGGACCAGTAGGTGGAAAGGTTCCAATTATTATGGGAACAAGTTCTGGTTTTATTGGCGTTTTTCAAAGTGTTGCGAAAGTCATGGGTGGCGGAATTTTAGGATATGCCGCTATTATGGGAGCTTCTATTATTGGTGGTTTATTTGAAGGTGTTCTAGGTTTCTTATTAAAACCACTTCGTCGTTTCTTTCCAGCTGTTGTGACAGGAACTGTTGTTTTATCAATCGGATTATCATTAATAAGTGTTGGTGTTGGTTCTTTTGGTGGTGGAAGTAATGCACAAGATTATGGTTCTATTGAAAATTTATGTGTTGCATTGACAGTGTTGGTGATTATTTTGGTGTTAAAACATGCAACAAAAGGGATGATGAGTTCTTCATGTATCTTAATTGGAATTATTTGTGGTTATGTCATTTGTAGTGTTATGGCTATGTTCTTATCGACTACAGGAGTCAATGGCGAAGGTGTAGAGTTTGTCAAATCATGGGTGATTAACTGGGATGCTGTAGCGAATGCAAAATGGTTTGCGATTCCTGAATTTATGCCAGTGACACCAGTCTTTGATTTAAGAGCTATTTTACCTGTTATCATTATGTTTATTGTGACTGCAGTAGAAACAGTTGGTGATATTTCAGGTGTGATTGAAGGTGGTATGGGTCGTGAAGCAACAGATGAGGAATTGTCAGGTGGAGTGATTTGTGATGGACTTGGCTCAAGTTTAGCTGCTGTGTTTGGTGTTTTACCAAATACTTCATTTAGTCAAAATGTTGGTTTAGTAACTATGACAAAGATTGTCAATCGTTTTGCTTTAGCATGTGGTGCTATCTTCTTGATTTTATGTGGATTGTTCCCTAAATTAGCAGCCCTTATTTCAATTATGCCACAAAGTGTTTTAGGTGGGGCCGCTGTTATTATGTTCTCATCTATTGTGATGAGTGGGATTCAGTTAATTACTAAAGAGCCATTAAATGCACGTCGTATGACAATTGTATCTGTGGCATTAGGATTAGGTTATGGATTAGGTGCGAATAGTGCTGTTTTAGCTGGCTTACCAGAAGCAGTTCAAATGATTTTTGGTGGTTCAGGAATTGTTCCTGCTGCTTTGGTCGCAATCATCTTAAATATTTGTTTACCAGAAGAAAAGGATGTTTCAGAAGTCTAAGTGAGGAGGGGTTGTTTTGTTAGAAATTAAAAACTATGTGAGACCACAAAGTTTAGCAGAAGCCTATGTGTTATGTCAAAATCGCAACAATGTGATTATTGGTGGAATGCTTTGGTTAAAAATGCAAAATAGAAGTATTGATACTGCTATAGATCTTTGTGATTTAGGACTTGATTGTATAGAAGATAAAGGTGATGAAATTCATATAGGGGCAATGGTAACATTACGTCAGTTAGAACTTCATCCTTTATTGAATCAATATACCAATAATGCAATCAAAGAAAGTGTTCGACATATTGTTGGTGTGCAATTTAGAAATTTAGCAACTGTTGGAGGAAGCTTATTTGGACGTTATGGTTTTTCAGATGTTTTGACAATGTTTATGGCACTAGATGCTTATGTTGAACTTTATCATGGAGGTATTGTTTCTATCCAGGAATTTGCGTCTATGCGACCTATCCCAGATATCTTGGTAAAAGTCATTGTTAAAAAATCACCACTACGTGTGGTTTATATGTCTCAACGTCAAACCAAAACAGATTTTCCAGTTTTAACATGCGCAATCAGTCAAATCAATTCTCGTTACACTTGTACAATTGGTGCACGCCCTTTAAAGGCGATGACATTTGAAGATGAAAATCATTTATTAGACTCCTCTTTAAGTGATGAAAGTATAAAAGCGTTTGCGAATGATATAGCTAAAAAGGTTGTATTGGGTTCAAATATTCGAGGGAGTGCTGATTATCGTCGCCGTATTGCAAAAGTCTTAATCAAACGTGCTTTTGTAGCGTTGAGAGAGGAGAATCAAAATGCTTATTAAAATGAATTTAAATGGAAAAGATATTGAAGCAATGATTGAGCCAGATATGTTATTGATTGATTTCTTACGCTCACAAGGATGTTTGAGTGTGAAACGTGGATGTGATACGAGTAATTGTGGGCTATGTACAGTTTTAGAAGATGGCAAACCTATTTTGTCATGTAGTGTTTTAACTGCGAGAGTCGCAGGACATGAGATTGTGACATTAGAAGGACTGCAAGAAGAAGCCAAAGGCTTAGCTGAGTTTATTGCTGACCAGGGAGCTGAACAATGTGGCTTCTGTAATCCTGGAATGATGATGAATGCTATTGCATTATTAAGAGAAAATCCTCATCCTACTGATGAAGAGATATTAAATTATTTGGCTGGAAACTTATGTCGCTGTTCAGGATATGAAGGACAGTTGCGTGGTATGAAAGCGTATATTGCTTATTTAGAAAAACAAGGAAAGGAGACATCATAATGAAGAAAACTTTCCAGCAGGTGAATAAACCTGTACGTAAAAAAGATGCAATGAATTTATTATTAGGGAAGCCTGCTTATGTTGATGATGTGACACCCACTGATTGTTTAGTTGTGAAAGTTTTGCGTTCACCACATGCGCATGCTTTGATTGAAGATATTGATGTAGAAAATGCTAAACATGTTAATGGAATTGAGGCTATTTACACTTATCATGATGTTCCACAAAAACGTTTTACGATGGCAGGACAAACTTATCCTGAACCAAGTCCTTATGATCGTTTGATTTTAGATCAAAGGGTTCGTTTTGTAGGTGATGCGGTGGCAATTATTGCGGGGGTAAACGAAAAAGTTGTTGATCAGGCTATGAAACTGATTAAAGTCAAATACCAAGTCTTAGAAGCTGTTTTAGATATACATACTGCAAAAGATAATGAAGTTTTGGTTCATCCAGAAGAAAATTGGAAGGCATTATGTCCAGTAGGGGCTGACAATCAACGAAACCTTTGTGCGAGTGACTGTCATACGGAAGGTGAGTTAGAAGCGGTTTTTGCATCATGTGATGAGGTCATAGAAAGAACTTATCATACACGTGCCAATCAGCAGGCAATGATGGAAACATTTAGAACGTATTGTGAAATTGATCCTTTTGGTCGTCTTCATGTGATGAGTTCTACGCAAATTGTTTTCCATGTTCGTCGTATTCTTGCTCATGCATTAGATATCCCTAAATCACAAATTCATGTAGAAAAGCCAAGAATTGGTGGTGGTTTTGGAGCAAAACAAACAGTTGTTGCAGAAGTTTATCCAGCTTTTGTGACTTGGATGACAAAGAAACCATCTAAGATGATCTATTCACGAACAGAATCACAAATAGCAGCCTCACCACGTCATGAAATGGAAGTCACAGTTAAAATTGGTGCTATGAAAGATGGCACAATTCGCGCTATTGATGTTTATACATTATCTAATACAGGGGCTTTTGGTGAACATGGTCCAACAACGGTTGGATTATCAGGTCATAAATCAATTCCATTATATAATAATCATTTAGAAGCATTTCGTTTTGCTTACGATGTTGTTTATACAAATTGTCAAGCTGCTGGAGCTTATCGTGGTTATGGTGCGACTCAAGGAATCTTTGCAGTTGAATCAGCAGTGAATGAAATGGCTGCACGTTTAGGAATAGATGCAGTTGTGATACGTGAAAAAAATATGGTTAAAGAAGGACAGGAAATGTCTGCCTATTATCATGAAGTGACAAAAAGTTGTGCTTTAAATCGTTGTATGGATCGTGCTCAGGAATTATTTCACTGGCAGGAAAAAGCCAAGCCTAGAGTTATGGCAGATGGGAAGATTAGGAGTGCTGGCGTTGCTATGGCGATGCAAGGTTCAGGTATTTCAGGCGTAGATGTTGGTTCAGCTACGATTAAATTAAATGATGATGGTTTTTATGCTTTGACAATTGGGGCAGCCGATATGGGAACTGGTTGTGATACAATTCTTGCGCAAATGGCAGCAGAATGTTTAGAATGTGATGTTGATCATATTGTTGTCTTTGGGGCAGATTCTGATGCTTCACCATATGATTCAGGTTCATATGCTTCAAGTACCACTTATGTCACTGGAAAAGCTGTCGAAAAGGCGTGCCTAGAATTAAAGGGGCATTTATGTGAGATAGGGGCAGAGATATTAGAATGTTCTCAAGATGATGTTTATTTTACTGGTCAGGCAATTCAAACATTGGATAATCAAAAATCTGTTTCTTTGACTGATATTGCAACAAAATCTATGTGTGGTAACAATATATCTACACAAGTCACAGTTTCTCATTCATCGCCTGTATCACCACCACCATTTATGGTTGGTATGGTTGAAATTGAACTTGATAAAGAAACAGGACAGGTTGAGATTTTAGATTATGTTGCTGTGGTTGACTGTGGTACAGTTATCAATACGAATTTAGCACGTGTTCAAACTGAAGGTGGGCTTGTTCAGGGGATTGGAATGGCTCTTTATGAAAATGTTCAATATAGTGATAAGGGTGTCATTGCTGAAAATTCATTGATGCAATATAAGATTCCTAGCCGTTTAGATATCGGAAAACTGCGTGTTGAATTTGAAAGCAGTTATGAAGAAACGGGTCCTTTTGGTGCAAAGTCTATTGGTGAAATTGTGATTAATACACCATCACCTGCTATTGCTCATGCCATTTATAATGCAACTGGAGTTTGGCAAAGAGATCTACCAATGACAGCTGAAAAAATCTTAATGAGCTTACCAGAAGACGAATGAAGATACATATGATTTATTTAGCGGCAGGAAATAGCCGTCGCTTTGGTTCTAATAAATTGCTTTATGATTTTCATGGTATGCCATTATATCAATATGGTTTTAATCAGTTATTGGAATTATTAAAAAAATATGATAATTATACGTTGGATGTTGTAACACAGTATGATGAAATCGTGAATGATATTCAAACATTATCATTTCCTCGCTTGTCCGTTATAAGAAGTAAAGAGAGTCAGTTAGGATTGTCTTATACAATTCATTCAGGAATAGAAAAATATAAAAATGAAGAGAATAGTTATTTTCTATTTCTAGTGGCTGATCAACCTTATATTCAATCGAAAACAATCGAATCTATGATTGATAAAGTTCTGCAGCTTCAAGCTCCTCTAGCAACTTTAAAATATCATCAACAATTTGCGAATCCAACAATGTTTCATAGTTGTTTTTATGATGAATTGATGATGTTAAGAGGTGATGAGGGAGGACGTAAGATAATAAAAAAACATCAAGATATTTGTTTTGAATTTGTTGTTACAGATGCAAAGGAAATTCTTGATTATGATTGGAAAGATGATATAGATAAACAACTCTTGTAATGGGAGTTGTTTTTATTTTGTTCATAATTTTTTATAAAATATATAATGATGTCTTAATTTTTTGAAGTTTATAACTTAGAGTATCACAGTTAGGAACTTGTTCTTTATAACATCAATTCCATTTTCTTGAAAAAGCCATTGCTTGTGCATTTTAAGACATCTGTGTTTATTTCAAGCATATGAGTGGAAGACTCTTTTTAAGATATGTTAGAATGCAATAAAGGATGTGGAAGAAATGTTAATACAAAAAAGAAATGGTCTTTATCAAGACTATGATAGACATAAAATCAAAAATGCTATCTTAAAGGCATTTAAGAATTTAGATGAAACAATTGATCAATCTCATTTAGAGGATATTTTAAATGATGTTGAAAGTCAGATTCAGGAAAAAACCAGTGTTGAATATATTCAAGATAAAGTTGAAGAAGCTTTAATGGTTCATGGTTATTTACAGGTTGCTAAGGCTTATATTCTTTATCGACAAAGACATCATGAACATAGAGTTATTATTGAAAATCTTGTTATGATGTTAAATGATGAAAATATCGAACCTATTTTGACAAAGATTCAACATGATTATCCGCAGGAAGAGTATTCTTTACAGTTATTATTGGTAAAGTTAAAAACATTTTATAAAGAGGGTATGAATCAGCATGATGCTTTAAAGATGTTAATGAAAGCAAGTGTTGAATTAATCAGTAAAGATGCCCCTGAATGGGAAAAGATATCAGCAAGATTTTTAACTTATGATATTCATCAAAGAATTGATGAAAAAATGATAATGATGGATATTCATTCTTTTTATGAGAAGTTGGTTTATTTAACAAGAGAGAATTATTATGGTGATTATATTTTAGAGCATTATTCATTTGCACAAGTTCAAGAATTAGAAGCATATATGAAAGATGAACGTAATGAAATCTTTACATACAGTGGTTTAGAGTTAATTATGAAACGTTATTTAATTCAAGATAGAAATAGAGATATCTTAGAAAAACCTCAAGAAATGTTTATGGGGATAGCAATGCATTTAGCAATGCAGGAAGAAGATAATGTGAAATGGGCAAAAGAGATTTATGATATTTTAAGTACATTAAAAGTGACTATGGCAACCCCTACAATGTCTAATGCCAGAAAACCATTCCATCAAATGAGTTCATGTTTTATTGATACTGTTGACGATTCGTTAGCTGGTATTTATAAGAGCCTAGATAATTTTGCACAAGTTTCTAAACATGGTGGAGGAATGGGACTTTATTTTGGAAAGGTTCGTGCAAATGGCAGCAGTATTAGAGGATTTAAAGGGGCAGCTGGAGGTGTGATTCGTTGGTTAAGGTTAGTCAATGATACAGCAACAGCGGTTGATCAGTTAGGTGTCCGTCAAGGTGCTGCAGCTGTTTATTTAGATGCGTGGCATAGAGATTTACCTGAATTTTTACAGATTCGTACAAATAATGGTGATGATCGTATGAAAGCACATGACATCTTTCCAGCTGTTTGTTACCCTGATTTATTTTGGAAACTGGCAAAGTGTGATTTAGATGCATCATGGTATATGATGTGTCCTCATGAAATTCATGAAATCAAAGGCTATTATCTTGAAGACAGTTATGGTGAGGAATGGGAAAGAAAATATTATGAATGCGTAGAAGATGAACGTATTTCTAAACGTGTGATGTCTGTTAAAGATATTGTGCGATTGATTATTAAATCTTTGGTAGAAACAGGAACACCTTTTGCATTTAATCGTGATCATGTCAATCGTATGAATCCTAATGCGCATAAAGGAATGATTTATTGTAGTAATTTGTGTAGTGAAATTGCTCAAAATATGAGTGCTATGGAAATTTTGCCTCATGAAGAATTAAAAGTGAATGGTGAAACAATTGTTGTTGAGAAAACCAAACCTGGAGATTTTGTTGTATGTAATTTAGCATCACTGACTTTAGGACATATTGATGTGACAAATGATGAAGAATTAAGACATATTATTCATGTTGTGATGAGAGCATTGGATAATGTTATTGATTTGAATTATTATCCTGTTCCTTATGCAAAAATCACCAATCAAAAATATCGTCCAGTAGGACTAGGGACAAGTGGATATCACCATATGTTAGTGAAGTTAGGAATGACTTTTGAAAGTGATGAACATTTACAATTTGTTGATCAATTATATGAAAAAATCAATTATTATGCTTTAGAAGCTTCATGTGAGTTAGCAAAAGAAAAAGGAAGTTATGAATTCTTTCAAGAGAGTGATTTTGATACAGGAGCATATTTCCAAAAAAGAAACTATCAAAGTGATGTTTGGCAATCATTACAAAAGGATATTCATGAACATGGTTTAAGAAATGGTTATTTATTAGCCATTGCTCCAACCAGTTCAACATCTATTATTGCGGGAACAACTGCTGCTGTTGATCCAATTATGAAGAAGTTTTTTATGGAAGAAAAAAAGGGAAGCATGATTACAAGAGTTGCTCCTGACTTAAATATGAAGACATTTTGGTTATATAAGAATGCTCATCATATTGATCAAAAGTGGGTTATCAAAGCAGCAGGAATCAGACAAAGACATATTGATCAATCACAATCAGTTAATCTTTATATAACAAATGAATTTACATTTAGAAAACTTCTGGATTTGTATATTTTAGCATGGGAAAAAGGTGTCAAAACACTTTATTATGTGCGTAGTCAATCTTTAGAAGTAGAAGAATGTGAATCTTGTAGTGCTTAGGAGGAATGAAAATGGAATTAAAGCGTAAAGCATTGTTTAATGCATCTGGTGATACAGATGTGAGAAAACGTCGTATGATTAATGGAAATACAACAAATCTTAATGATTTTAATAATATGAAATACAGTTGGGTAAGTGACTGGTATCGTCAGGCAATGAATAACTTTTGGATTCCAGAAGAAATTAATCTGACTCAGGATATTAAAGATTATCGTTTATTGAATGAATCTGAAAAAACAGCTTATGATAAGATTCTTTCTTTCCTTGTCTTTTTAGATTCACTGCAAACAGCGAATCTCCCTAATGTTGGTGAATATATTACTGCCAATGAAATTAATTTATGTTTAACGATTCAAGCCTTTCAAGAAGCTGTTCATTCACAAAGTTATAGCTATATGTTAGATTCGATTTGTTCACCAGTTCAAAGAGATGAAATCTTATATCAATGGAAATATGATGAACATTTATTAAAAAGAAATGAATTCATTGGTGAACAATATAATGCCTTTTTAGAACATAGAGACAGTTTTCATTTTATGAAGACAATTATTGCTAATTATATATTAGAAGGAATATACTTTTATTCAGGATTTATGTTCTTTTATAATTTAGGAAGAATGGGAAAGATGCCAGGATCTGCACAAGAAATCCGCTATATTAATAGAGATGAAAATACACATCTTTGGTTATTTAGAAATATGATTTTAGAACTTCAAAAAGAAGAACCCGATCTTTTTACACCTGATAAAATAGAAGTGTATAGAAGTATGATGAAACGTGGTGTAGAAGAAGAAATTGCCTGGGCTAAGTATGTGATTGGTGATCGTATTGAGGGATTGACAATGAACATGGTGAGTGATTATATTCATTATCTAGGTAATTTCCGTGCACAATCGATTCACTTTGAGCCATTGTTTGAAGGTTATATGGAAGAACCTGAATCTATGAAATGGGTAAGTATTTACAGCAATGCGAATGATATCAAAACAGATTTCTTTGAAGCACGTTCTAGTGCATATGCAAAATCAAGTGCATTAGAAGATGATTTATAAAATAAAAAGCATCATAACAATTGTTATAATGCAATTGATGAAGATATATTGAAAGATATATCTTTTTTATTGTGCTTATTTATACAAATAAATAAGCAATTTGAGCAAATAAGAAACAAACAACTATACCAATGACTGTCGGAACAAGAAATGAAATGATTGACCATTTCCAACTACCAGTTTCTTTTTTGATAGTTATTAAAGTCGTTGAACAAGGCCAGTGTATTAATGAGAATAACATCGTACTAATAGCAGTAATCCATGTCCAGCCATTTTGAACAAGCAAAGATTTCAGTTCAAAAAGATTACTCATATCAAGAATTGTTCCTTGAGAAAGATAAGCCATAATAATGATAGGGAGTACAATTTCATTAGCTGGTAAACCTAAAATGAAAGCAATCAAAATAACCCCATCTAATCCTAATAACTTAGCAAAAGGATCTAGGAACTCCGCACAGTGATTCAGTAAGCTCATATCACCAATCATGATATTCGCCATCAGCCAGATAATAAGACCAGCTGGAATTGCAACGACAACTGCTCTTCCTAAAACAAATAGCGTACGATCAAAGATTGATCTGACAATGATTTTCCCAATTTGAGGTTTACGATAAGGTGGTAATTCTAAAGTGAATGAAGAAGGAATCCCTTTGAGTAATGTTTTAGAAAGATACTTTGTAACAATAAAAGTCATGACAATACCAAGCAGAATAATTCCAGTCAAAAAGATAGCTGATAAAACAGAAGAGAAAAGTCCTGCTGAACTTACAAAAAACATAGTAATAATTGCAATTAAAGTTGGAAAACGACCATTACATGGAACAAAGTTGTTAGTAATAATCGCAAGTAATCGTTCACGAGGTGAGTCAATAATACGACAACCTATGACACCCGCAGCATTACAGCCAAATCCCATACACATTGTGAGAGCTTGTTTTCCACACGCATGACAGCATTTAAATGGTTTATCAAGATTATATGCAATACGTGGAAGATAACCAACATCTTCAAGAAGGGTAAAGAGTGGAAAGAAGATTGCCATTGGAGGTAACATGACAGAAACTACCCAGGCAAGTACTCTATAAATTCCAAGCACCAATACACCATGTAACCATGCAGGTGCATGAATATACATAAAGAAATCAGTGAGTCTATCTTGGATATAAAAGAGAATATCAGATAAGAATTGAGATGGATAATTGGCACCAGTCATGGTAATCCAGAATATAATAGCAAGTAAGGCAAGCATAATTGGATAACCTGTAAAGCGACTGGTTAGAATATGGTCGATTTTGCGATCTTTTTGATTGTAAGAGGCATCTTCATATGTGACAACATCTTGACATATATCTTCAGCGACGTGGACAAGTGATGAGACAATTTGATCTTTAATTTCTGTAGTATCAATATGATGTTTTTGTAAGAGAAGCTGCGCTTTTTCTATTGCTAAAGCAAGATCATCTTGTTTTAAGAAGTCACTGCCTAAATGTTTATCTATTTCAATTAATAAAGAAGGGTCTTGTTCTAATAATTTTAAACTTAACCAACGACTGTTTAATTGCCCCTGTAATTTTTCTTCTAGAAGTGGTTGAATCAATGCAATAGCTTTTTCTAAAAGGTTTGGGTATGTGATAGAAATGTGTTCATGATGCTCTTTTGAATCAACAGTATCATCAAGACATTTCAAGAAACGGTCTAAAGATTTTTTCTGACGTGCTACTGTACTTATCACAGGGACACCTAATTTTTGAGACAGCAAAGGTAAATTGATATGAATATTTTTACGAATGGCTTCATCCATTAAATTCACGCAAACAATAGTTTGGGGAGAAATTTCAATCGTCTGTAAAACAAGATTTAAATTTCTTTCTAAACATGTGGCATCACAAACAACAACCGTTAAATCTGGATGTCCAAAACAAATGAAATTACGAGCAACTTCTTCTTCCGCAGAATGTGCCATTAAAGAATACGTGCCAGGGATATCGACCATAACATAAGCATGTTTTTCAGTTGAGCAATATCCTTGAGCATTACTAACAGTTTTTCCTGGCCAGTTACCAGTATGCTGATTCATACCTGTTAAATTATTAAAAACTGTACTTTTTCCAACATTAGGATTTCCTGCTAAAGCAATCACTTTTGCATCAGGAGATTGTTTTATAATTTCTAATTCAACATTTTTGAGTTGATTTGATTGGATATCTTCCTTCAACCTTATCAGCCTCCATTATATTTTCTATAACGATATCTTGGCAATCTTCACTTCTAATCGCAATAACTGCTCCACGTATAAAGTACGCTGAGGGATCACCTTGTGGACTACGTCCTAAACATTCAACAACAGTTCCATTAATGAGACCAATATCAAGAAGGCGACGACGCATATTGTCTGTTGCAGTTAGCGTTTTAACCTTTGCTTTTGCACCTATAGGCAAATTATTTAAATTCATAAAATCATCCTTTTTAACATATTTTAGGATAAGGAAACTTTTTATCCTAATTCAATGTATGACTATTTCTTTCAATTGGTGATTGAAATAGAGAAAGGACTGAAAAAATGAGCAAAGAACCTAGTGATTTTCATACTTTTACGGGCTATCGTATGACTTCTAGACAGGAACTCACTCCTGCAATGGAAGATTATTTAGAAATGATTTACAGACTTTATCATCAACAACAAAAAATTAGAATAGGCGATTTATCTCGTCATTTAAACGTTCAACCTTCTTCAACTACAAAGATTGTTCAAAGACTCAAACAGTTTGGATATGTTGATTTTGAAAAATATGGGGATATTGCTTTAACTGATAAAGGTATATTAGAAGGGGAGTATTTGTTGTATCGTCATGAAATTCTTCATCGTTTTTTATGTGTTCTTAATCATTCAGATGATGAATTGGAACAAGTTGAAAAGATAGAACATTTTATGGATAAGAAAACAATCTTAGAAATAGAAAAGCTAACTCAGTTGCTTGAAAATGATCCTCATTATCAAAATGATTTATGATTTTAAATATCTATTTTTATGATATAAAACATATACGTACATGATAAAAAAGACACCTTCCTAGGTGTCCATTATATGAGAATGAAACATGAAATTTATTTTACTATCTCAATTTGTTCATTCTTAGTGCCTGGATTTTTTTGAATGACTGTATAAAATAATGTTTTGTGTTCAATGATATTTTCGCCATAAGATTTACAATAACTAAATCTAGGAACCTGATGAAATTGTGAAACTGCAATATAATCTGTAATAGTAAATAGACCAAATAGTATAATTATACATCCAATAATAGTCAAAATACGTAATCTTCTTTTCATCAATAGATGTTGAGTTCCAAAATAAACGCTAATAACTAAAATCAATCCACCAATGATTGCATAAATACTTCCCCAGCTGCTGTCATTTGGAAATATTGCAAAAGCAGAAATCATTATAAAGATTCCAAATATTCCTAGTAGATAGGTTATAAGTCGTCGTTTCTCAATTTTTGTCTTATGGTCACTATATTCTGCTATTTTTACTGCTGTATCTCTTGTCTCTTGATTCATTTTCTCACTTTTCCTTTCACCATCAATAATTTCAGGTATGCTCACCTGATAGAATTCAGATAGTTCAACCAACATACTGATATCTGGCATATTATTGCCTGTTTCCCATCTCGATACTGTTCTACTAGATACACTGAGTTTCTCAGCTAGAACTTCTTGGGTTAGGTTATTTTCTTTACGTAGTTTTTTCAAGAATAAACCTATTTTTTTCTGTTCCAAGTGTTATACCTCCTTTCGTTAATATCATACACTCTATGTATTCTCATTGACACGACACAAAGTGAGAAAATGTCGTATTTATGAATGAGACATCTTTGTCTATAAATATTTTCTTACAATCATAAGTTTATATTTTCCTTGTGTAAATGGATATACGACAACGCTCCATTTTGCATTATCATTATTTTTGTTTATACTTCTCATTTACCAACATTTCATGTTTTTTTGAAATTTCTCACAATAAGCTTGTTTTAACTCATCTTCAGTTATGTTATAACATAACAATATATCATTATCATACATAAGAACATCAGCCAATTCTTCAACAAGATCTTTTCTTAATTCAATATCAGTAGAAGCATTTATATCTCCATGTTTTTTGACAATATCAATAACTTCACCTATTTCACCAATCATCCAAAGCATCTTATTTTTTCCTGTTTCTTGATTAATGGGTTCCCATTTATCCTTATACTTATTTTGAAGATTTCTTTGCATTTCCTGCATTTGATTGATACTAAAATCTGACATACTATTAATCTCCTTAAATTTTGAATTGATAAATATATTATATCATTAATGAATTTTAGAGTCATTTCTATTTTAGTCATAATACTTTAATATACTAAAATAATTTTGGTTTCTCTTTGTAATATGATAAAATATAGACAATCATATCATAAAATTTAAAATAAGAAATGAGAATTCGTGACTATTAGGGATAGTGATTGATCAATATTTCTATATCAAATATTGATTTATAAATAATAGGGATAGATAATGGGTATAGGAATTGAAAAAACAACTAAATATTGTATATGTTATTGCTGAAACTGAAGAAGTTCATAAAGTTTCAAAGTGATTTTTATAAAAATGTGGTTTTATAGAACATTTGAAAAATGAAATAATAAAATGGATATTGTTATAGAAAGGCTGTAAGAGGAATTGAATTATGAAAACGAAGAAATTGATTATCAATCGTGATAGTATATGTATGGGAGATGATTGTATGTCTCATGAAAAAAGTATAACTGTCAACCAAGATATGACAATGATAGATTTATTTGAATATATCATCGATTATGTTCCGACTATGTATAATGTGATTTGGGCAGTTCGCTCAGATAAAGGAGTATGCGGATATATCATTACTAATGATCATGGCAAAGCAAGTATTGAACTTGTGAAAGAAAACCAGTTGCTTATAGATATGGGACTGAATGAAATAATGTGTAGATATTATTATCCGGCTTCTTTTACTTGGATTGATGGAGAGACAGGTGAACGTGTTCATAAATATAGTGAAAGTCTTTCATTTTTAGAAAAAGTGAAAAAAGATAATCAATAAATTGGGAAGAGAAATAAAATTTTTGAAATAAGAATGATAGGAGATTGAAAGATAGGTATGGTAGAATTGATGTATAAAACTCATAAATTAGCACAAATTCATATTTGTCATAGTGAAATGTTTGAAGTATGTGGAGACTATATAGAATATCCAATAGCAAGTGAATATAGAGATTTTTTTGATGCTATTGTTTGTGAAGATGGATTTGATGAATCTCAATTTGATGATGATTTATTGAATGCAGAAAATTGGTTTTTGTGTGATGATGGAAAGGTTATTGGAATTGAAATTCCTGCTCTTTATGAAGAAGATCATTCTATTTATTTTAGGTATAGATAATAGAAATTATATGATGGTATGCAGGGAGAAAAGTTATGAATGAAGATAGAAAAGAAAGATTGAAACAATTACAAGAACAACAAAAACAAAAATTATTTGAAACAAGAATAAATGATGAAAAGCAACGTATTTTAAGAGAAATACCATGTTTTGATCAACATTATCAATTTGCTGATAAAGAAGAAATAATAAAATTAAAAACATTTTTAAAGAACTTACCTGCACTTACAAGTACGTATATAGATTTTTCTCAACTCATTCAATATGAAGTTAAATCTTTTGATGATATAGATACTCATTTTCATGTTTGGATATGTTTTTTATGTGGTTCCTTAGAACTCTTTGAATTATATCCGTATGGAGATATTCAAAATTTTATTAATGATTTTGAAAATTGGGAATGTATATGTTCTTATTTCATTTTAGTGTTTGAAAATTTTAAAGATTTTATATTTATTGATGATGAGAAAAAGATAATCCAATCACAAAACATTAAAATGAGAAAAATATAAACATAAATGTTGACATCATTAGAAATTGTATGTACACTAAAACAAGTTGAATAAATGGTAGAGGTGCAATGATCAAGAGTCCATAATCATAATGTTTGGTACAGTGATTATGAAAAGGGTGATTTGCCGAAGTGTTTTCATGACACCAATAGTGAAAATGCTGGGGGATGATAGAATATATCATCAACTGTCACAATATGTGGAGGGCTATCTCATGCAAATGTATTTTATAATGCTTTGATTGATTGCCAGTCAAAGCTTTTTTCTTTTGCCGTTTATATCACAAGAAGGAGGACATATGAATTTTATTGGAACATTTTGGGCTTTGATCCCAGCGATTATCGCAATTGTGATTGCATTAAAGACAAAAGAAGTCTATATATCATTGTTTATTGGTATTTTTGTAGGTGGATTATTATTGACTGGATTTCAGCCTCTTGCAGCTATTGAAACCGTTTTTGAAACAATGATTACAAGTTTATCTGATACATGGAATATTGGAATATTGATATTTTTGGTATTCTTGGGAACAATTGTTGCGTTAATGACAAGGGCAGGTGGCAGTCGTGCTTATGGTCAATGGGCAACACGTAGAATCAAAAGTAAAAAAGGTGCATTGCTTTCAACTTTTGGATTAGGTGTTTTGATCTTTGTTGATGATTATTTTAATTGTTTAACTGTTGGAAGCGTCATGCGAAATATATGCGATGAATTGAAAATATCACGTGCAAAACTGGCTTATATTATTGATTCAACAGCTGCACCAATTTGTATTATTGCACCAATTTCAAGTTGGGCAGCCGCAGTGAGTGGTTATACGAGCGGTGATGGATTTACGCTTTTTTTAGAAACAATTCCTTTTAATCTCTATGCACTTTTGACAATTGTTATGGTCTTATGTGTTATTCATTTTGATTTGAATATTGGAACTATGAAAGAATATGAATTGTCTGCCCAAAATGGTGATGTTCATCATGGTCATGAAGAATATAAAGATGTTAATTATATTGAGACATCTGATAAGGGTAGAGTTTTAGATTTGATTTTACCTGTTCTATTCTTAATTGTAAGTTGTATTACATGTATGATTTATACAGGTGGATTCTTTGAAGGCGTTTCTTTTATTGAAGCTTTTACCAATTGCAATGCTTCTTTAGGATTGGTATTAGGCTCATTTTTGACATTGGTTTTTACCTTCTTGTTATATCTCCCACGTCATGTTCTTTCTTATAATGAATTTGCCGAATGTTTACCAACAGGATTTAAAATGATGGTACCTGCTATGACAATCTTAGCATTGGCATGGACATTAGGTGATATTGTTTCGACTCATTTACAGGCTGGCTTGTTTGTTTCGACAATGTTAGAACAGTATCAGATAAGTGTTGCTATTTTACCAGCATGTTTATTTGTTATTGGAGCAGGGCTAGCTTTTGCAACAGGAACATCTTGGGGAACTTTTGGGATTCTTATTCCCATTGTAACTGCTATTTTTACAGAAGGAAATCCGATGCTAGTGATTTGTATATCTTCTATTTTAGCAGGGGCTGTTTGTGGTGATCATATTTCTCCAATATCAGATACGACAATTATGGCATCAGCAGGTGCCCAATGTCATCATGTTGGTCATGTCTCTACTCAACTTCCTTATGCTATGATTGTTGGGAGTGCCTGTGTTGTTGGTTATATTGTTGCAGGCTTGACGCAAAATGTTTGGCTAACTTTTTTAAGTGGTTTGTTTTCTCTAGGAGTCATTATTCTTTTTATAAAAAAGCGTGCATCATAAAAAAGACCTATGATTTTTTGTAATCATAGGTTTTAAAGTTTTATGTGATTTTGAATAATTATATTTTTTAAATGTTCATACAATTCATAAGTCGCTGTACAATCTGCTAAGGATCTATGTTCATTATTTGTTAGGTTTAAAAGTTCAACCATATCAGTTAAGCGATGATGCTTGAGCTGGGGATAGACTTTTCTAGAAAACTGTAAAGTGTCCATGTATTCATTTTCAATATCCATGCCAAAGTGATTAGCAATAAAACTTAAATCAAAGGCTGTATTATGACCAATAATAATATCATCACTTATAAAATTAATAACTTCATCCATAATGTCATATAAAGTAGGCATACCAAAAACCATATTATTATCAATACCGGTTAATTGTGTGATAAAATGACTAATTTCTCGTTGAGGATCTAAAAGTTGTTCATATTTATCAATGACTTTTTGATTTCTAACTTTAATAATTCCTATTTCAATGATTTGATCTCTTTGCCAAGATAAACCTGTTGTTTCTAAATCTAGAACACAATAATCATCAACAATCTTTTTTACATATTTTCCTCGATTTTTAGGTCTTCTATCATTTGATTGCATAATATCAACTTCCTTCTTATTCTATTAAAACGAATATTGTTATGAAAATCAACTTATTTCCAATTTTTTATTAGATTTTATATGCTTTTTTGTTACAATGAAGATAAGGAGGGTTATCTTATGAAAAAAATGATTTTTATAAGTCTGATATTTTTCTTATCTTTAGGTTTAAGTGGCTGTTCTTCAGAAAACAAAGAGATTGAATATTTGAAAAAACAAAATGATGCACTGAAAACACAACTTGAAAAAATGACTATTCAAACAGGGAAAATTGATTTAAAGATAAGTGGTCGTTTGACTTTACAACTTTATAATATTAGTAAAGATTATGAATTAGGTGATGATGATTATAGAACGCTCACTGTTTCGTTATTCCAAAGTGCGCCTTTCTTGTTGCGGGTTCATAAAACGATTGCAAGTCAGTTAAAGGTTGATAAGATTTATACTTTTCAGTTTAAAGAAGATACTACAATATATAATATTGATTATTTTGCTTATTCATCTGGTTATATTTTTGATGACTGGTTTATCAAACAGTGTGCGGAAGATATCGTACTTGTAGGAGAAGCTAAAGAAAGTGAGACAGGTCTTGAATCAAATAAAATGAAAATCGAAGTAGTTGATAATAAGGACAAATAGTCCTTTTTTAATTATTGGATTATACAAATATTTGTATATGATAAAATGTAAACTATTACATAAAAGAAATGTATAAAAACATTATAGATATGTTCAGAATAATGCTATAATATTGAAATTGTAATGAGGGGGATTAAGATGAAATATATACATCAATTTTTAATTATTATGATCATATCATTTCTTGGTGAATTGTTAAGTTTATTACCTTTACCAGTTCCAGCAAGTGTATATGGTTTACTTATTTTATTAGTCTGTTTATTTACTGGAATAATTAAGCTTAAGGATATTGAAGATGTTGCTGATTGGCTTATTTTAATTATGCCAGTTTTATTTGTTCCTTCTGCTGTCAGTTTAATGAATGTAGGCAATGAATTATTGGGGGATATTATTGTAATAGGTGTTGTTCTTATCGTGAGTACAATTGTTGTCATGGTGACAACTGGAAAAGTTGCTCAAATGATAATTGAAAGAAAGGAGCAAAAGAATGGATAGGATTTTTATAGAAACAATGTATTTTGGAATTGTTTTAAGTTTATTATCGTATTGGGTTGCTGTTCAAATTCGTAAGAAATTTCCATATCCACTTTTTAATCCTTTATTAATCAGCGCTATTATATCTATTGCAGTACTGTCTTTATTTCATATTGATTTTGATACATATAATAAAGGTGCACAAATGATTACATTTTTATTAACACCATCAACTGTCTGTTTGGCTGTTCCTTTATATAAACAGAGTCAAATCTTGATGAAACATTTAGATGCAATTTTATTGAGTTTGTTAAGTGGCTGTTTAGCTGGGATATTAAGTGTGACAATTCTGTGTCTTTTGTTAAATGCGAGTCATACATTATTATTTTCACTTTTACCAAAATCAATTACAACTGCAATTGCAATAGGAGTTTCTGAATTAATTGGTGGTAATTCTACAATCACTGTAGGAGTTGTTATTATTACAGGTATTTTTGGAGCGATGATAGCTAAAACAGTTCTTCGTATATTTCATATTCAACATCCAGTTGCTATTGGTTTAGCATTAGGGAATAGTGCTCATGCGATTGGAACAGCGAAAGCTATTGAATTTGGTGAAATTGAAGGGGCAATGAGTAGTTTATCAATTGTTATTGCAGGTGTTTTTACAGTGATTTTAGCCCCTCTTATAGCAAGTTTGTTTTAAATAGCATATAATAGTGATAAAGAAAGGGTGATGATCATGGTTTTTGTTATCTACAGTGTATTTGTTATCATGTTATTGTTTTCACTCAAAAAGAAATCTTATATTGTTTTTAAAACACTGAATAGTTTGGCTTTTATTGGTGTTGCAGTTTATTGTGCAATGACGACTCAACGTGTTCATTTGTTGTTAGGAATTTTCCCAGGGTTGATGGGATGTTTGGCTGGCGATTTTATGCTTGCGACACAATATAAAAAAAGTTTTATATATGGGTTAGTATGTTTCTTTATTGCAAATTTTTGCTATGTTATTTATTTTATGAATTTTTATCCTTTATCTATTATTGAATTTATTTTACCTGTTGTTTCTATTGTAATTGTCATTGCTTTTTCATATTTACAAAATATGAATTATGAAACTTATGAGAAAGCAATTTTGGCTTATTCATTTATGATTACTTTAGCAATGGTAAGAAGTGTTGTTGTCTATTTCGCATTATCAACTCCTATGTTTTTACTAGCAATGATAGGATTTATTCTTTATTTTATTTCAGATATTATATTATTGTTTGGAAAATTTTATGATTGTCGTTTTAAAGATAAGCTCACGATATTGAATTTAATAATGTATTATTATGGGATGTTCTTTATAGCTTATAGTCTTTTATTTTAATATTTAATTGATTTTGAACTATTTTAAATACGTTTACATACATGATAAAAAATAATATAATTATCCTATAGATATATTATTTTTACCAGCTAAAAAATAAATATAATCTAAAAAGTATTGATTATATCAATATAATTTCCGTTTTTTATAATTGTTTACAAATAGCAATATCACCTGGTAAAATATTGGAAAAACATTGAATCCATCAACTAAATTACAAATTCATTGTTTTGGAAATGCGCATTTTATCTAGGTTTAATATCAACATATAATGTTTTGAAATTAAACATTATCATAAGGATAGTCTAAAGGAACGTCGGTTTAATATCAACATATAATGTTTTGAAATGGCTTAACTAAGTTATTACTTTTTAATATCTTTTTTGTTTAATATCAACATATAATGTTTTGAAATATTTTCATAATTTTCTAAAATTGACTGATAATAAGTGTTTAATATCAACATATAATGTTTTGAAATCTCCCCTTTTTAAAAATACTGCCATAAGTCCTACGTGTTTAATATCAACATATAATGTTTTGAAATCAATACATGTATATAAAAGTTCTAATTTATCAAGGCGTTTAATATCAACATATAATGTTTTGAAATTATGGTTCATCTTACTCTGACCTGTACCTTTAGCCGTTTAATATCAACATATAATGTTTTGAAATTTATCAGGATCAATATACTTTAACCACTGAGCCATTTGTTTAATATCAACATATAATGTTTTGAAATCCGTATCTTCGATTTCCATAAGTCTTGATACCCATGTTTAATATCAACATATAATGTTTTGAAATCGGTAACGAACAACCCTAATAAATCCTAAGTATCCAGTTTAATATCAACATATAATGTTTTGAAATTGGGATCCCATCGGGAACTGTAGCATCTGTTCAAGGTTTTTAATATCAACATATAATGTTTTGAAATAAAATATGATAGAGGATCTTAAAGCAGCGTGTAATTGTTTAATATCAACATATAATGTTTTGAAATATTTTTAATGAAAATGGTATTACAAAAAATGCTGTGTTTAATATCAACATATAATGTTTTGAAATCAACTAATTATACTAATTCTACCATCGTTTAATTTGTTTAATATCAACATATAATGTTTTGAAATTTATCAACACAGCCAATAATCACTGGCGTATATATGGTTTAATATCAACATATAATGTTTTGAAATTTTGCCATGTACTAACAATCCACAGAAAGTAAAAGAGTTTAATAGTAATAGAGTTGTTTTGAAATTAAATTTCAATGAGTTTCATAGACTCTAGTGAAAAAGTTTAATAGTAACAGAGTTGTTTTGAGATTTATAATTTAAAAATACTTTTAAATCAAGAATAGAAAGTTAATATCAATACTTGATATTTTCAATTATGATAAAAGACGGCAAGTTGCCGTCATATTTATATCAGTATAGGTTGTTTGTAAAAATGTTGAAGTAAATGCTATTAAAAAACCTCTAAACACTCATAAAATGATTTTAAATGCTCACAAGATTGATGAAATTCATTGAGTTCTTCATCAGTCATATCTAATTCTACAATTTCTCTAGCACCAGTTCTATCTATAATTGTTGGAACACTGATATAAAGATCTTCATGACCATATTCACCTTGTAACAAAGTTGAAACAGGAAGAATTCTATTTTCATTATGCAAGATTGTTTTAACAATACCAACTGTACTTGAAGCTATGCCATAACATGTATTACCCTTGCGATTGAATATTTCCCAACCAGCTTTGATAGTATCTGTCTTCATTTCATCATAAGGATTTTTTCCAATACGTGCTTCATTATCTCTAACAACACTGTAAATATCTTTACCACCAATACGAACACTTGACCAAGGAATCATTTCACTATCTCCATGTTCACCAATCACAAGAGCATGTACACTACGAGGATCAACATTAATTTTTTGAGCAATAAAATATTTTAAACGAGCAGTGTCTAATGTGGTTCCAGACCCAATCACTTGTCTGGCTGGTAAACCTGAAATTTTATATGCATAGTATGTCATTACATCTACAGGGTTAGAAACAATAATTAAATGTCCATCAAAACCATTTTTCATGATTTCAGTAACAATTGTTTTCATGACTTTTTTTGTTGGTTCTAGCATTTTTAAACGATCATTTCCAGAGTTATGCACTGGAACACTTGCTGTAATAATGACAATACTTGCATCGTGACAATCATCATAAGTACCAACTTTAACTGTTGTGTTACGATTCATATATTCCATACTTTGAGATAAATCTAAAACTTCTCCAAAAACTTTATCTTGATTTAAATCAATTAAGGCGATTTCATCACAAATTCCTTGATTAATTAAGCAAAATGCTGTACTTACACCAACATTTCCAGCACCAATAATAACAACTTTATTTATTTGTATATTCATTTTTTCTCCTTTAATTCTCTCATTTTATTATATTATGAACGAAGTTTTAGCTTTTATTTAAAAAAGTTAATATAAATGTCATAAATAAAGAGGATAATGTTTCTTTGTTAGAAATGGAAGGGGAAAAGGGAAATGAAACGTATTCAAGTTACTCATAATATTGT
Source organism: Candidatus Stoquefichus sp. SB1 (assembly GCF_001244545.1). NCBI lineage: Bacteria > Bacillati > Bacillota > Erysipelotrichia > Erysipelotrichales > Erysipelotrichaceae > Candidatus Stoquefichus > Candidatus Stoquefichus sp. SB1. The sequence continues at coordinate 802,182 of NZ_LN852694.1, forward strand.
TGATCAGGATATTTTAAATGAAATTAAAAAATATATGGTTGCTCCATGGCAACAGTACATGTTAATGATAACAGGCTTCATTGCACTTGTTGTATCAATTTTTAATCTTGTTAATCAAGATTATCCAATGGGAATCATATTGGCAGCATTATGTATTGTTTGTTTTGGTGAAATCTTTTGGTTAACGAAAAAGAAATATAAAAATATTTTGGAAACAATGCAAAAAGAGACAAATAAAGATGAAAATGTCTACACGTTAGTATTTGGAAATGATGCCTTAACAATTCGTAATTGTGATATGGCAACTGATAATAAAATGCCATATGAACATATGAAAAGAATTATCGAAACAAATAATACATATACTTTATTTGGTAAGAAAAATCAGTTTGCAGTTATTAGAAAAGATTGTTTAAAAATAAAACCAGAAGAATTTTTTGATTTTCTAAAATCTAAAGAAACAAAAATAAAAAAATGGCCTCAAATTTAATGATTTGTATATGAAAACAGCACTTAATTTGTGCTGCTTTTTTATTTGAAATATAATAGAGAGAAACTATTCTGTCATCTGATAATAAATATCTTTATTTATTGCATTATTTTGTTTTGCAACAATTGTTGTACATACTGCATCTCCAGTGATATTAACGGCTGTTCTTGTCATATCCAAGATACGATCAATTCCCATAATGAGAGCAATTGCTTCAACTGGTAAGCCAACTGAATTAAAAACCATAGTCAAAGTAATCAAACCAACACCTGGAACACCAGCTGTTCCTACAGAGGCTAAAGTTGCTGTTCCAATAACTGTAATATAGTCCATTGGTGTTAAAAGAATACCATAAGCTTGTGCTGCGAAAACAACGGCAACACCTTGCATAATGGCAGTACCATCCATATTGATAGTTGCACCTAGTGGGATTGTAAAAGAAGAAACTCTTTTTGAAACGCCCATCTTTTTTGCAAGAGTGTCAATAGAAAGAGGGATAGTTGCATTAGATGTTGCTGTAGAAAAAGCAAATGCCATAACAGGAAAGAAATTTTTAATAAAGATAATTGGATTCAATCCTGTAAATAATTTTAAAAGTCCTAAATAAACAATAAAGCATTGAACACCAAGAGCTAAGAAAACACCTATCATGTATTTAAGCATTGGAATAAATGCTTCAAAACCTATTCCTGCAAATGTTTTTCCAATCAGACAAAAAACACCAATAGGCGCAACCTTCATAACGATCATTGTCATTTCCATCATAATATCATTAAACTGACTAAAGAAATTACCCACTACCTCTACACGATCACCTAATTTTGCAATAATAATACCTAATAGTAAAGCAAAGAATATTATTTGTAACATTGTTCCACTTGCTAAACCATTAAAAATATTTGTAGGAATAATGTTTAATAATGTATCTGCAAAACTTGTGGATTCTGTAGTTGTTACATTTTGAACTGTTGTTGTGAGTGATGACATATCTAATCCCATACCAGGATTAATGAAATTGGCAATAACTAAAGCTACACTAATTGCAATAGCTGTTGTTGCAAGATAGAAAAGCAAGGTTTTGACACCAATTGTCCCTAACTTTTTTGTATCACCAATAGACATACTGCCACATACTAATGAACAAAAAACAAGAGGAACAACAAGCATTTGCATAAGTCTAATAAAACCTTGTCCAATAACATATAAAATACCATTAATCAAAATATCATCTTTAATATATCCATTTGGCACAAAGTAATTTAATAGGATACCAAAAATAGCACCAGCAATAAGACCAATAAATATTTTTGTTGTTAAACCAAGTTTACTTTTTTTCACTACTGACCCTCCTTTTTAAGATAATGAGAAAGGGCATCTTGCCAAGTTATTAATTGATAATCATTTAATATGCTTAAAATTAAATGATCTAGGACTGTATATGATGGATGACGACTTGTAAAATCAGCTTGATTTGTTGTAACTGGAATAATTTGAGCATTGATTTTAAGTTGTTGAAGAATTTCTCTAGCAAATTCTTCACGGCTGCATACACCATTACAAGTCATATGATAAGTTCCATATTCATTTGTATTCATAATATAAATGATAAATTTTGCGAGTTCATCTGCACTTGTTGGTGTCCCAAATTGATCATTTGCTATTTTGAGAATGTCTTCGTTTTGAGCAGCTTGAATAATTTTGCTAACAAAATTATCACCATGACCATAAACCCAAGAACTACGAATAATAAAATGCTTTTTTGTAAATTCTTTAACATATCTTTCACCTGCTAGTTTTGATTTACCATAAACACTTATTGGATTAGGTTCATCAAATTCATCAAATGGTTTTTCCTTTGTTCCATTAAAAACATCATCAGTAGAAATATGAACCAGTTTTGCAGATATCTTTCCAGCAATAATACTTAAATTTCTAGCACCAATTGCATTAACTCTAAAAGCTTCCTCTTTATTGTTTTCACATTTTTCTACATCTGTCATTCCAGCACAATTAATAATAATATCTGGTCTATTCATTTCACCAAAGCTCATTACATTTTCAATATCTGTAATGTCTAATTCATCTTTATCAGTTTCAAATATTTCATATTGTAGTGGATCTAATAATTTAGCAATTGCACTACCGATTTGACCACTATATCCATTTAACCATACTTTTAACATAACATTTCCTCCTTTAAACACGCTTTTTTAGGATAACATAATTATTTATAAAAGACAAATAATATATGTATGTGACTTATAGTCCGTTGTTCTATAGTCAACAAAGAAGTATCTTTATAATAGGTGATAAAAATGGAAGATATAAAAATAGCTTTTGGAAAAAGAGTCAAAGAATTAAGGTTACAAAAAGGAATAAGTCAGGAGAAACTTGCTAATATTGCTGGAGTGGATAGGACTTATATGACTCAAGTAGAAAATGGGAAAAGAAATATATCTATAGAGAATGTTAGAAAGATATGTATTGCTTTAAATGTTTCTATATCTGATTTTTTTGATGTAAATTATTTAAAGGAGAACTGAATGTATGATATTTAATCCAAATATTGAAATAGGTAAAATTATATCTAATGATGAAATTATGAGAATTTTTAAATGTGGAAATATGGGTGGTATGAGAAGGTCTAAGGCAAATGGTGTTTTAGTATTAATTTCTGATCAAACGAAAAAGTTCTATAAAGATAATTGGAAAGATAATATTTTATATTACACAGGAATGGGGAAAAAAGGTGATCAAGTTTTAAAGGGAAATCAGAATTTGACTCTCTATGAATCAAATAAAAATGGGGTTGAAATACATTTATTTGAAGTGTTGAAAAAGAAAGAATATACTTATAGAGGTATTGCTCATTTAGCAGCAGAACCATTTATGGAGAATCAAAAAAATTTTGAAGGAGAAATGAGAAGTGTTTGGATTTTTCCTTTAGAGTTAGAAAAGAAGAGAGTATGTGTATTAAATGATAGTAAAAGAAATGAAATTAATATCGAATTAGACAATCTTTTAATTGACAAAGAGTTAAATGAAGGTTCGTTTGATATTCAACCTTTTTCTGGTTATCAAGGAACACCAAAAGCAAAAAAGGAAGCAGTAAAGCAAAATACCTATACTATCTATTATCGAGATAAAAAAGTAGCTTTAAATGCATTAGCTCATGCAGAATACAAGTGCGAAGTTGATAAAAATCATAAACTATTTATTAGAAAAAATGCAAATATTTTTTATACTGAACCACATCATTTAGTTCCAATGGAATATTCTGATCAATTTGATGTGTCGTTGGATATTGAAGAAAATATAATATCACTATGTAGTCATTGTCATAATGAAATACATTATGGGCGAGACAGATTTAGATTAATAAAAGATTTGTATGAAATGCGTGCAAAATTACTGAAATCAGTTGGAATTGATATTACTTTAGAAGAATTAAATCAAATGTATAAATAAGTGTTTAATACATTATTTTTTATAAAAATATTGATAAAAAACATGAACTTTTAAATAACATATAAAATTGTTTGAAAAGGAGAGCTCTAGAGAATTTAAATGACTATGAATTTAAGTTATTCTATAACATTTATATTTTCTGTTTTTATATAGAATAAATCATTATTTTGTACACCTAGGTAACTAGAAGAATTTATCCACATAATTTTTTGTTAATTATTATTACATTTACTGATAAATCCAATTGTTTAATATGGGCACCTAGTTTTTCAAGGTAGTAATATACATCTTGATTATAGGTGTTTTTATTATGAGGATAAACATAAATTTGAATACCAGATAATTACAATGATGTTACAAATAAAAATAGTTTTTTACTCTATTTACAAGACATTCTTGAGTGAAAATAACAATGCAATTAGTACAAAATACATTGAAAAGTGTAGAAATTCAATATAATTATATTGATCAATCTGGACAGTGTTTTGATTTTTTTGTTTTATATCTTTTATTAAACATGTTTTTAAAAACTTTAACATTCATATCAACACAATCATAAACTTTAACAATTTTTAATCATCATATATCTATGTAATCTACCTATTTATTGTGTAATCCTTCCTCTCTTATGATAATGAGATAGAAACATATTCTAATATAGAGATAAATCATTAAAATTTAATCATGTACCATATTGCATTAAGCAATTTTATATAGTATAATTTGCTTACAGAAATGAAATAGGTGTATTCTCTATAAAGAATCTCCCAAGCAATTATTAGTTTTTCTTTATATTGATACTCATATCATTATAATTGACTTAGCAATCCCAAGAAATATTGAGAATAATAAATATAAAATAATAACGATGGCATAAAAAGGAGATAACTATGGACGAAAAACTAAAATTGTATGAAGAAAAAAATCCTAATCAACTCTCACCACAACAGTTTGACTTGATTAGAAGAGATTTGGAATCAACAAAAGCTACTAAGTCAGATGAATATTTTGATTTTATACTTTGGTGTGAGAATATGCCTTCTCGAGGCAAGCTGGATTTCTAAACTATCTTAAGAATATATCATTTCTACAAAAGAATGATCATATTCTGGAAGTAGGTTGTGGAACTCAGGCACGACTTTCTGCTTTGTTGAATGAAGAGGGATACAATGTCACATCTATTGATCCAAAACTCAATTTAGAAATTTGTAAATGGAAAGGCATAAAAGATGTTTTTGACTATCATACATTTGATTTGAATTCATTTGATTGTGTGATTGCACAAGAACCGTGTGATGCAACTGAACATATTGTAAGAGCATGCATGGAAAAGAAGATTCCATTTGTGATTGCACTATGTGCAACCCCTCATCAACATATTGATGGTTACATGGATGATGAAGCTTTTGACTGGTATACATATCTTTATCATTTAACACAAAATCAATCTAGCCTTCAGTATGTTTCTTTAAGTGAATATTCAATGAATGCAATACTTATATTAACACGAGAAAATATAAGGTTGCTAAAATAGTGTTTATGATATAGAAAAATTTTCATAACAAGTAAACTGATTATAAGTTTTCTAGATACAAAAAGCGGATACGATGTTCGCTATTTTGTATCTTTTTGCGTTTTATATTATTTATGATGATTCTATTCTTTTTTGATTTCATAATCCGTTTTAAATTAGAATATTTAACATTATTGAAGCATTAATGGAATATTTTTTATTTGTTTCTTAATGTTCTATTTATATCCATAATTCATTGTTTTGGACATAATATTATAGTATAATTTGCTTGTAGAAATAAGATGATGATAAATTAAAAAGTATGTAAAATGAAATCAAATAGAAAGTAGATATGATAATAATTAGGTGATACAGTCAAAAATATAATATTAATGTAAAGTAGGTGATGGCATGATAAATATTAAAATCATAAAAGGAGACATTACTCAAATCAGATGTGATGCTATTGTGAATGCAGCCAATAATAGTTTGTTAGGAGGTGGCGGTGTTGATGGTGCTATTCATAGAGCGGCAGGATCAGAACTTTTAAAAGAATGTCGATTGCTAGGAGGATGTGCAACTGGCGATGCAAAGATAACCAAAGGCTATCAATTACCAGCAAAGTATATTATTCATACTGTTGGGCCGGTTTATTATGATGGACAGCATGATGAAGCAAAATTACTAAAATCTTGTTATGAGAGATGTTTAGCATTAGCTGATGAATATCAATGTCAACATATTGCTTTTCCATCTATAAGTACAGGAGCATATCGTTACCCAATATCCAAAGCAGCACAGATTGCAATTCAAACAATTCAAAATTATAAAAAACAAAATACATATATTAAATGTGTAGAAATTGTTTGTTTCGATGACTATACATATCAGGTTTATGAAGAGCTTATCAAAGGAAAAGGTGACTTAGGATGTCAGTAGAAGTAGGCGTTGTTTATAGTATTGGTATTATGATGTTTGGTGTTGGTTTATATTATGGTTTATCAACAAAGCCAATAACGATTTATAATCAGGGGAAACCACCACTCCCCACAGAACTCACTCATGTAAAAAAATATAATCAGGCAACTGCTAAACTGATGTTTGTCTATGGTTGTATTTTTATACTTGAAGGTTTCTTTTTAGGATCAGAGCCAATGGCATGTATGATCATTGGTATCCTTACTATAATGCCAGGAATTGCTGTTGTGATGGCTATATATGAAGCAGTTATCATAAAAAAATATAAAATAAAAAAATAAGGTGCATATGATTAGCATCATTAACATAGAGATGTTAAAATAAGGACGTAAAATAAATAGGAGGAATGAAAGATATGAAATTATACAAATGTATGCATTGTGGAAATGTAGTAGAAAAAGTATTAGATAAAGGAGTACCTGTTGTTTGTTGTGGTGAACCAATGGTAGAATTAGTTGCCAATACAACTGATGCAGCAACTGAAAAACATGTTCCTGTATTATCAATTGAAGGAGATGTATTAACAGCTAAAGTTGGAGAAGTGGCTCATCCAATGACTGAGGAACACTTCATTACTGCTATCTTTGCAGTTTTAGGAAATAAAGTAATGCGAGTTGATTTAACTGCTGCTGATGAACCAGTTGCAACTTTTGCAATAGGTGGTTACAAAGGAACTATTGAAGTTTATGAATATTGTAACTTACACGGATTATGGAAAGCAGAGATTGAGGCTTAATTGATAAAAAGAAGGACAGATTTGTCCTTTTTTCATATAAAAGCAAAGAATGGTTATAATAAAAAAGAATGGAGTGAGTGAATGAAAAGTTTAAAGACATTATTAACAGGTTTGTTTTTAGTTGGTTGTACAACCAATTCAGGAAGCTATGAGACAATATCGGCAAAAAAAGCTAAAGAAATGATGGACACACAAGAAGTGACTATTTTAGATGTTAGAGAAGAAAGTGAGTATCAGCAAGGCCATATTAAAGACTCTCTTCTTATTCCTTTATCTACAATCAAAGAAGGAAATACTCATCTTCCTAGTAAACAGCAAACAATATTAGTTTATTGTCGTAGTGGGAATAGAAGTGCAAAAGCTGCTAAAAAATTAGTGAATTTGGGTTATGAACATATATATGATTTTGGTGGAATCCTTGATTGGCCATATGATATAGAAAAGTAATGAATAAAATCAGTACAAATCAACCATACTTATATGGGAGATGATAAAATGCATTTTTATAAAAATGAAAAGGATAATTTCTTTGTTCAATTAGATGATGAAGCCCAAGATAGTCAAGAATTAATGCGAGTATTAATTGAAAAACATGAGGGTGATGAAACAAAACATCAACCTATTATTACCCAAGAGGGCAAAGTGATTAAAGTGAAAATAGGGAATATTATGCACCCTATGACAGAAGAACATCATATTTCTATGATTTTCTTAAAAACAAAACAAGGTGGTCAATATAAATTATTATCATATACAGAGACGCCTATTGTTTCCTTTGAATTAACTGAAGATGATGAACCATTAGAAGTTTATGGTTATTGTAACTTACATGGGTTATGGAAAGAGATTATTTAGAACATACTTTCACTTGTATGTTCTTTTTAATATGTTAAAATAGACACAGGTAGGTGAGAAAATATGGAAAAAATAACAATCAAAGATTTTGATGAAGTTTATGCATTATTTGAAAAAGCATTTCCTTTGGCTGAATTAAGACCATATGAATCTATGAAAGAATTGTTTGAAAATAACGAATTTGTCATTTATTCATATCAACGTGAGAATCAAATTGTAGGTGCATTGATTGTTTGGGAATTAAGTGATTTTGTTTATTTAGAAAATTTTGCAGTTGATGAATCATTAAGAGGTCAAGGAATTGGAAGTTATTTCTTAGAAGAAGCTCAAAAACTTTATTCAAACAAATTAATTGTTTTAGAAGTTGAAGAGCCAATGAATTCAATTACCAAAAGACGCGTTGCTTTTTATGAAAGAAATCATTATATATTAAATCCATATCATTTTATACAACCTGCACTAAGAGAAAATGTATCAAAAGTAGAATTAATGTTGATGAGTTATCCAACAGCGATAGATGTTTATACTTTTGATCAAATTAAAAAACAAATCTTTAGAGTTGTTTATCATCAAGGAATATAAGGAGTATTATGAAAGCGTTAGAAGAAAAAATATTAAAAGAAGGAATTGTCAAGGAAGGAAATGTCTTAAAAGTTGATAATTTCTTAAATCATCAAATTGATGTTGCATTCTTAGATAAAATGGGTGCAGAGTTTAAAAGATTATTTAGCGAAAAGAAAATTACTAAGATTTTAACAATTGAAGCGAGTGGCATAGGTGTTGCAGTCATGACATCAAAACATTTTAATGATGTTCCAGTTGTTTTTGCAAAAAAAGCCAAAACATCTAATATAGCAGATGAACTTTATCATACTCGTATAGATTCTTATACACATCAAAAGACAAATGATGTTGTTGTATCTAAACAATATTTAAATCAAGATGATCATGTTTTAATCGTTGATGATTTTTTAGCCAATGGATGTGCCATTATTGGATTGATTGATTTAGTGCAACAAGCTGGTGCAACGGTTGAAGGAATTGGAATTGTGATTGAAAAAGGTTATCAGGAAGGTGGATCAAAGATTAGAAAACTTGGCTATCATCTTGAATCATTAGCAATTATTGAAAGTATGAATGATCAAACTTGTGAAATCACATTTAGAAAGTAAAGAGGAATAAAATGTATTGTTCAAATTGTGGAAGAAAATTAAATGAGAATGATCAGTTTTGTGGACATTGTGGAGAAAAGGTAATGCAATCTGGACAAATTTGTCCGAATTGTGGCGCTTTTGTTGAATATCCAAATCAAATATGTTCACATTGTGGTTATCAATTACCTATTAACATAAAGAAACCAATTATTCAAAAATCAAGAATGATAGCAGGAATTTTGGGGATTTTTCTAGGTGGGTTAGGAGTTCATAATTTCTATCTTGGCTATTCTTCAAAAGGATTTATTCAGGTATGTTTATTTTTAGGTGGATTTTTAACATTTGGATTGACAAGTTTAGTTGCTTCTTTATGGGGATTTGTAGAAGGTATTTTACTGCTCAGTGGAACAATTTATAGAGATGGGGATGATCAATTGTTGAAATAGAAGTGATAACTTCTTTTTAATGATCTGTAAAAAATATTGATAAAATCATAAGATTATTGTATTCTTATGTATACATATATGAGTGAAAAGGGGAGAGTTTATGAGTAAAGTTGTTAAATTTGGTGGTTCATCTTTAGCAGATGCCAAACAGTTTCAAAAAGTATATGATATTATTAAAGCCGATGAACAAAGACGTTTTGTGGTTCCAAGTGCACCAGGAAAACGTTTTAAAGATGATACGAAGGTGACTGATTTATTATATAAGGCATATAATGCCCAAACAACGGTAGAGTTTACAGCAACATTTGAAGAAATTAAAGAAAGATATCAAGATATTATTGATGGATTGAAATTAGATATTTCATTAGAAGATGATTTTAAACAAATACAAAAAGATTTTGAAAATCATATTGGTGAAGATTATGCTGCAAGTCGTGGGGAATTTTTAAATGGAAAATTATTAGCCAATTATCTTGGGTTTCAATTTATTGATGCTAAAGATGTGATTTTTATCGATGAACATGGAAACTATGATATTGAAAAAACAGATCCTATTTTATCTGCCACTTTAGCAAATGTAGATAATGCTGTTATACCTGGGTTTTATGGTTCGTTAAATGATGGTTCTGGAACAATTAAGGCTTTTTCACGAGGTGGATCTGATGTAACTGGCTCAATTGTTGCTAAAAATGGTAAAGTTGATTTATATGAAAACTGGACAGATGTTTCAGGTTTCCTAATTGCTGATCCGCGTATTGTGAAAGATCCGGATGTTATTGAAACCATTACATATAAAGAATTAAGAGAGTTATCTTATATGGGAGCTTCTGTACTACATGAAAATTCTGTCTTTCCAGTACGTAGTGAAGGAATTCCGATTAATATAAAAAATACGAATCATCCTGAAGATCCAGGGACATTAATTGTTGAAAGTACTTGTCATAAGCCCGCACATGTTATTACTGGTATTGCTGGAACAAAAGGTTTTGCAACAGTTATGATTGAAAAAGATATGATGAACTCTGAAATAGGGTTTGGGCGTAAAGTACTAGAAGTTTTTGAAGAACATGATCTGTCTTTTGAACATATGCCTTCTGGTATTGATACAATGACAATTATTGTGAATACTAATGAATTTATTGATAAAGAGCAAGATGTTTTGGCTGGAATTCATCGTGCTGTGCAACCAGACTCAATTGAACTTGAATCTGATTTAGCATTGATTGCAGTTGTTGGTCGTGGGATGAAAGCAAGTCGAGGAACAGCTGCAAGAGTCTTCAATGCACTTGCTAAAGAAAATATTAATATCAAGATGATAGACCAGGGCTCAAGTGAGTTAAATATTATCATAGGTGTAAGAAATTGTTATTTTGAACCAGCTATTAAAGCTATTTATAATGAATTTATTGATTAATCACTCTTAGGGTGATTTTTCTTTTTGGTACTATTTTTGATATGTAAGTTAAACGAAAAGAGTGTAAGTGAAGTAGAAAAACTTTCTTTTTTTACTAAAAAAGATATACTAAAGATAGGAGGTGGATATCATGGGATTAGGAATTATTATCTTTGGATTTATGTGTTTACATTTTCAATTTCTTGATGTTCATGTTTATAATGTTCAAGTCTTTTCTGTAAGTATTAGTTTGATCATTCTTATACTTGGTTTTCTCTATGAATATCAAAGAAGACATCGAAAAGAATATTTCTATTTTATTGGATTGGCTTGTTTAATGGTTGGTATTTCTTTTATTCAATATACTCGTTTTGAATATTTACTTTTACAGACAATCTTATATTCCACTTTTTTAGTGTTTGTTCAAAAAGAATTTCCTCAATATTCAAAACAAAAATCATATCATATTTGGATATTGATTTATGTGATATCTGCTATTGTCAAAACTTTGACAATTCCAGGTGGACCTACCTCTACAATTTATAATATTTATATTAATCAAATAGCATCTCTTATTGTTTGTATATGTGTTATTGTTACACTTATTCATTTATTATCAATAAAAAAATTAATTCATGTCGAAATGCGACCACAACCAATTGCAGTTAAAAAACCATTTTATATCCATGTTTTCATTATATTAATGACGATTGCTGCAATTGTTCTTACACAATATACAATGGTTGAACACGCTTATGACTCGGCTATTCAATATAAAATATATCAAATTTCTAATAGTCAATTAAATATCAAGTATGTTACAGACTTCTGTGTTGAATATCCTCATGGTGCCATGTCAAGTGGAGGATTTGTGACAGACATTGAATTAAAGAATGAAAATAGACCTAATGAAATTGGAATCAAATTGAATGAAGAAATAATTAGTAAAGGTTACATGGAGTATGGCAATGACGGTTCACATCAGTATTATCAGCAATATTCATCTGGTTGGGCAAATAAAGTTGAAACATCCCCAAAATGTGAAATCATTATTGATGGCATATCATATCCTGCCAATGTGAAAGAAATGCATTTAGATGAATATAGATATGCAGATAAAGATATCCGAATAAGTCATTGTCTCATTGAAAATGGAATTATATTTATGCTACCAAGAATTGAAGTCTTTCATCAAAATCTTGTTATTGACAATATTCAAATATTAGATAAAGATGGTCATGCCCTCGTTTATAATACACAAGAATATTACAAAAGAAAGTACCGAGATGGTGTGACTTTATATCATGAAATGCCTATTCATGAAAAAACAAAAATCAGTCAAGCTCCTTACTACATTGTCATTCAATATCATGACCAAAATAACATTATTAAGAAGGAGTACCCATTAACATATTATGAAACTCATTTGCCTTGATCAACATCGACAGTTATTAGAAGACAAATTAAAAGATTATCAGTATTTAGATGTTATTTTGGTTGAAAAAGGAATTGATTTTCAAGGATTGGCATATGTATTTGATTTACAACATTTACAAGAATTACAAGATTATCTTTATTCTTTAGAGATGTCCTCACAAGTTCTTTTTGGTAAGAAAAATGAACGTATTTATAAAATTGATGTTCATACAATTGTTTATATAGAAGGATTTTCAAAAGAAGCCTATATTCATACCCGAGAAGAACAATATGAAATTAAAGAAAAACTTTATGAATTAGAAAATATTTTATCAGAATATGGTTTTGTTCGTATTAGCAAATCATTAATTATTAATTGTTATATGATTGATTCTTTAGAACCTCTTATGAATATGAAATATCGCATTTATCTAAAAAATGGAGAATATGTAGAACTCTCACGTTCATATGTTCGTTCATTTAAAAATTATTTGAAAATGAGGTGAGTGAAGATGTTAGAAAAACTAAGTATCCGTATAGTAACGACTTTCATTGTTTTATGGTATATTGTACAAATGAGTTTTGTTAAAGTTTATGTTGATTTTTATACATTTATGATGTTGCTGTTTTATGCTATCATGCTGTCATTACTTATTGAATCATTATATAGTTTACTAAGATATAAAATTAAATACTCGCCTTATATGGTTTTCACAATGATTTTGATATGTGCCGGAATTTATTACTGGCTTGGATGGGGAATGTATTTAGGAATGAGTGTTTATGTATCACTATCAATTGGTTTTGATTTGTATCGAGAATATAGTATGACTATGCTTTTAGAAAAAGCAATGAACAATCACAAATGAAGTGATTGTTTTCATATTCTAAAATTTATAATCTGATAATAAAAAAGATGTTATAATGTTTTTAAGGAGGATTATTTGATGAGAATATTAAATCTAGCACCTTTACAAGAAGATAATTTTAAAAAGATTGAAAGTCAATTTTTAGATGATGAATTTATTTACAGTGATGGCCATAGTGTGACTCAGGAGATGATTGATAACTGTGATATTATTATTGGCAATACAGGAACTCAAGTGAATATAAATAGAGAAAATATTCAACTGATGATGTTGCATAGTGCAGGTAGTGATAGCTATGTCAAAGATGGAATTTTATATCCAAAAACAAGATTGACAAATGCCAGTGGAACTTATGGAAAAGCAATCGCTGAACATACGATTGGCATGATTTTAACATTGAATAAAAATATAAAAACTTATGTTCATCATATGGATCAGCACTTATGGCAGGGTGTTTCCACTGGGAAAGAACTCTATCAGAGCACTGTTGTGATTGTGGGATTAGGAGATTTAGGATATGAATTAGCAAAACGCCTGAAAGCTTTTGAATGTCATATTATTGCTGTCAAAAGAACAATATCACCGTTACCACCTTATATTGATGAAATATATACAACAAGTCATATTGATGAAGTTTTGTCACGTGCTGATTTTGTGATTTTAGCATTGCCTCAAACTAAAGAAACAATTCATATGTTTGATAAAAGAAGAATGCTGATTATGAAAAAAGATGCTATGCTTGTCAATATTGGTAGAGGAAGTGCTATCGTGAGTAGCGATTTAAAAGATGTTTTAAAGAGTGGACATCTTTATGGTGCAGCAATCGATGTTGTAGAAGAAGAACCGTTAACTCAAGATAATGAACTTTGGGATATTGATAATCTTTTGATAACACCTCATGCATCAGGAGGGTATGTATGGAAAAGTGCAAGAGATTATTTTACTGAACTTGTCATTCGTAATCTTCATCATTTCAAAAATCATGAGGAATTAGAAAATGAAGTTGATTTTGTAACAGGATATCGTAAAGTGATTACGTATAAATAAGGATGAAGAGGTTATCATAAAGGTAACTTCTTTTTTCATATGATTTGACAAATCATAAAGAAAGAATATAATGATAGTATACCCCTTAGGGGTGGGAGGTGTTATAATGAAACAAAAATATGATATTATTGGTATGAGTTGTAGTGCATGTAGTGCTCATATTGATAAAGCAGTTAAACATATTGATGGCGTTGAAAGTGTCAATGTCAATCTTTTAAGCAATTCTATGGTTGTTGAATTTGATGAAAAGAAAGTTAATGATGCACTGATTATGAAAACTGTAGAAGATGCTGGTTATAAGGCTATGCTAGAAAAAACTGCAGTCCAATCAACAACTTCACAAAATGATAGTCTTGATGAAAAAAAGAAATCATTGATTTTATCATTTGTATTTCTTATCCCCTTGTTTTATATTTCAATGGGACATATGATGGGAGCACCACTTCCAGATATATTGCTTGGACATGAGAATATGATGGTTTTTGCTTTGACACAATTATTTTTGACATTACCTATTATGTATATCAATCGTGGTTACTTCCAAAGAGGCTTTAAGTCATTATGGCACAAGAGTCCTAATATGGACACGTTAATAGCTATGGGTTCAGCTGCAGCAGCGATTTATAGTATTTATGCAATTTTTATGATGGGATATCATTTAGGTCATGGAAATATGAGTGAGGCTCATACATATATGATGCAACTCTATTTTGAATCAGCTGGGATGATTTTAACATTAATATCATTAGGAAAATATTTAGAATCACGTTCTAAAAAGAAAACATCAGAAGCTATTGAAAAATTAATGAATTTAATGCCTTCAACTGCGACTGTTTTGGTCGATGGACAGGAAGTCGTTGTCGCTATCGAAGATGTTGATGTTGGTGATATTGTAATTGTCAAATCAGGTCAAAGTATTCCAGTTGATGGTGTCATTATCAAAGGGCAGTCTTCAATTGATGAATCAATGATTACAGGTGAAAGTTTACCTGTTGATAAATCTGTTGATGATAAAGTAATTGGCGCAACGATGAATGTAGAAGGTTATATTCAAGTCAAAGTTACACATACAAGTGGTGATACAACGCTTTCACAAATTATCCAGTTAGTTGAAGATGCGAGTTCATCAAAGGCACCTATTGCCAAATTAGCTGACCAAATAAGTGGAGTATTTGTGCCTATTGTTATGGTGATTTCATTATTCACATTTATAGGGTGGATGACTCTAGGTGCTCAAACATTCCATTTTGCATTAACATGTGCAATTGCTGTATTGGTTATTTCTTGTCCTTGTGCTTTAGGGCTTGCGACACCAACGGCTATTATGGTTGGAACTGGGAAAGGCGCACAGTTAGGAATCTTAATGAAATCGGCTGAAAAATTAGAAATTCTTTCTAAAGCTGATAGTATCGTCTTGGATAAAACTGGGACAATTACAAAAGGAAAACCACAAGTTACAGATATCTATCCACAACATATCAGTGAATCAGAATTGTTAAAAATAGCAGCCGCTATTGAAAGTGCGTCGCAACATCCACTTGCAAAAGCTATTGTTGACTACACTCAACAAAAGAATTTAACATTTGAAACAGTTGAATCATTTGAAATGATTCAAGGACAGGGATTAATTGGGAAACTTCATGGTAAAATGCTCTTGTCTGGGAATAAACGTATGATGAATGAGCATCAGATTGATTTATCTGAAGTTTATGAAACTTCTCAATCATTAGCAAGTCTTGGAAAAACACCACTCTATTATGCATTAGATGGACAATTGATTGGGATGATTGTTGTCAGTGATGTTTTAAAAGAAACCAGTCAGCAAGCCATTCAATCATTGAAAGATATGAATTTATCTGTCTATATGTTAACAGGTGATAATGCTTTGACAGCCAAAGCCATAGGTGATACATTAGGAGTAGAAGTCATTGCTGAAGTTTTACCACAAGATAAAGAAAAACATATCAGAGATTTACAGGCAGAAGGACATCGCGTTATTATGGTTGGTGATGGTATTAATGATGCACCCGCTTTGATGCGTGCAGATGTTGGAATTGCCATGACATCTGGGACTGATATTGCAATAGATTCAGCAGATCTTGTTTTGATGAAAAACGATTTGCAGGATGTTGTTAGTTCAATTGAATTGAGTCATGCAGTGATTAAAAATATTAAAGAAAATCTTTTCTGGGCATTTTTCTATAATGTGATTGGAATACCAATTGCTGCTGGATTATTTTATCCATTCAATGGCTGGTTACTTGATCCAATGTTTGGAGCAGCTGCTATGAGTTTAAGTTCAGTCTTTGTTGTCAGCAATGCCTTAAGATTAAGATTTTTTAAACCAAAACAAATAAAGAAAGAAGAGGAAAAAGTGATGATGAAAAAAATGAATATTGAAGGAATGATGTGTGCACATTGTCAGGCTCATGTTGAAAAAGCATTAAATAGTATTGAAGGTGTCAAAGCAACTGTTGATTTAAAAAACAATTGTGCAAATATTGAATTGGATCATGATGTAGATGAAACAGTTTTAACAAAAGCTGTTGAAGATGCAGGATATAAAGTGGTAGGATTTGAATAATGAAAGCAGATAAATCTCAAGTCACACGTTTGTTAAAAACCGCAAGAGGACAAATTGATGGCATTTTAAAAATGATTGAGGATGATCGTTATTGTGTTGATGTTTCCAATCAGATTATGGCAACTCAGGCTATCTTAAAACGTGCCAATAAAGAAATCATTGGGGCTCATATGAAACATTGTGTTCATGATGCAATAGACTCAAATGATGCAGATAAAAAAATTGAAGAAATGATTGGTGTTATCGATCAATTAATGAAATAGAGGCTGAGCTTAATACTCAACCTCTATTTCATATAAATTCTCTTCTTCACGTACCATTTTTACATAAATATCACTGCGATGTCCAATTGTGATGATTTGAATAATTTGGTGTTTATCATCTATTTCACAAATCACTCTATAATGTCCTATGCGATATACCCAATACTTTTGAAGAGAACCAGATAAAGCTTTACCATAACTACGTGGGTTTTGACAATCTCTAAGATATCTACATATCCATTGATTAATAACTTTTTGTTGATATTTATCAATCTTTTTTAGTTCTTTTCTAGAATCTTTTGACAATTCAACTTCATATATTTTCATCAATATCCAACTCTCTCATAACTTCTTCAAGTGAGTATGTGACAGGATCTTTTAGAAATTCAGCATAAGCACGATCAGCTTTTTTAATGAGTTCTTCATCTTCTATTGTATCCCAAATCAATTCATGAATAAATCGTGAGACATCTTGTTTTTTTTCTTTACAGATTGCTTTTATTTTTTCTTCTTGAATACCCTCTAATGTAATTGTCAGCATTATTTTCACCTCGCAAATATCATAACACAATAAGTTGCTTTAAGCAATATATAAGTGCTTTGAATTTGCTAAGAATAAGTGTATAATAAAAAGCAATGGGGGTGTAAAAATGGAAAATGGTGTATTGATGCAATATTTTGAATGGTATTTAAGTCCCAAACCACATTTATGGACTTTGTTAAAAAATGATGCTTTACATCTCAAAGAAATTGGAATAACAGCAGTTTGGATGCCTCCAGCTTTTAAAGGAATTGGTGGAGTTAATGATGTTGGTTATGGTGTTTATGATATATATGATTTAGGTGAATTTGATCAAAAAGGAACTGTGCGTACAAAATACGGAACAAAAGATGAGTACTTAGAGGCGATTCATCATCTTCATGAATTAGGTATACAAGTTTATGGAGATATTGTTTTGAATCACAAAATGGGTGCTGATGCGACTGAAATGATAAAAGCGTATGAAGTTAGTCAAAATAATAAAAATCAAATTATCAGTGATGAAGAAACAATAGAAGTTCCGACTGTTTTTACTTTTCCAGGACGACAGGGAATGTATAGTGATTTTACATGGAACTGGAAATGTTTTAATGGGGTTGATTATGATGTTCTATCAAAACGACATGCTACTTTTTTATTTAAGGATAAAAAATGGGATTCACATGTTGATAATGAAAATGGAAATTTTGATTATCTGATGGGAGCTGATTTAGATTTTTCTAATTCTCATGTTGTGGCAGAATTAGAAAATTGGGCACAATGGTATTTAGAAATGACACATTTAGATGGTTTTCGCTTAGATGCTGTGAAACATATTGATTCTTATTTTTATAAAGATTGGATTCGAGAACTGAGAATCCATTATCAAAAGGAACTTTTTGCAGTTGGTGAATATTGGCATGGTGATGTTTCAAGATTATTGAATTATTTAAATGAGGTGGAAGGACAAATATCGCTATTTGATGTTCCATTGCATTATCATTTTTATGAAGCATCACATGGGAATGGGCAATATGATATGTCCAAGATTTTTGAGGGAACATTAGTACAACTAGCAGGCAATAAAGCAGTGACTTTTGTGGATAATCATGATACTCAACCTTGTCAAGGACTCCAGTCATGGGTAGCTGATTGGTTTAAACCATTAGCGTATGCACTTATTTTACTTAGAAAAGATGGTTATCCATGTCTTTTTTATGGTGATTATTATGGAATTGAATATAGTCATATTCAAGGTCAAAAAGTAATGTTAGATCGTTTATTGTTTTTAAGAAAAAATTATGCAGTTGGTCAACAGTATGACTATTTTGATGATGCAAGTCTCATTGGTTGGACAAGGAGCGAAGAAAATCAAAATGCTTTAGCTTGTCTTATGACTGATAGCGTTGGTGGTCATAAGAGAATGTTTGTAGGAAAGCAATATCAGGGTCAAATTTTTTATGATTATCTAGAAAATTGCCAGCAAGAAATTATGATTGATGAAAATGGATATGGAGAGTTCGTTGTGAATGATGGAAGTGTGAGTGTTTATATTTTAAAAGGATCGGCTGATGAAAAAGCGTAGTTTGTTAAGTGTTCATATTGCTGTCTTATTGTTTGGAGCATCTGGCTTATTTGTTAAAATGATTCCGATGTCAGCCTTGTTAATGACATTAGGAAGAGCGTTATTTTCAGCATTAGCACTTTATTTATTTGTTCATTTTCGTCATTATTCTTTACGTTTGCATCGTATACAAGATTATTTCTGGAATTTATTAGCGGGTCTGGTTTTGGCTATTCACTGGTTTTTCTTTATCATGTCCATCCAAGTTTCTACTGTTGCAATTGGAACAATCACTTTTGCTACTTATCCATTATTTGTTGTTTTTATAGAACCTTATGTGTTTAAAGAAAAATTTCAATATAAAAATTTAATGAGTGTTTTGATGATCGCTATTGGAATTGCTTTTTTAATTCCTGCTTTTCAAATGACAAATGCAATAACTTTAGGAATTATTTATGGATTAATAAGTAGTTTCCATTTTGCAATGCTTTCTATTATTAATAGACGTTTAGCATCATCTTATGATAGTGTTGTCATTACTTTATATGAACAGGCAGTTGCTGCTGGTGTGATGACAATACTTATTTCAATTATCAATCCACCTTTAGGTGAAGGAAGTTTTGGTGATTTTTTTGCTTTGGTGATTTATGGTGTGATTTTTACAGCCCTTGCGCATTCTTTGTATATTCATGGATTAAAAGATATCAAGGCACAAACAGCAAGTATCATATCTGTTTTAGAACCTGTTTATAGTATTTTTTTAGCCATTCTTTTCTTACATGAAAGATTGGCTTATCAGGAAATAATAGGAACTGTTTTTATTTTATTGGCTGTTATTGTTGGAACATTACATAATGATTCGTTGGAGGTGAAAGAGTGAAAAATCAAATGAAATCAATTTGTCATTTGGCATGGCCCGCAGTTGTACAAGAAGCACTTAATGTGGTTGTTACATATGTTGATACAGCGATGGTTGGTGCTTTAGGAGCAAGTGCTTCTGCTGCTGTTGGTTTAACAAGTACAGTAGGGTGGTTAGTATCTAGCATTGCAGTTGCATTTGGTATTGGTGTTTTGTCAGTGTGTGCACAAGCAGATGGTGCCAATGATCATAAAAGATTAAAATTAGCTGGACAACAAGCTTTTTTTATGACACTTATTGTTGGGATTGCTCTGACAATAATATGTTTGGTTATTTCGCCATATTTACCAATCTGGTTGAATGGTGATCCTGCTATTCGTCAAAATGCTTCTGCTTATTTTATGATTATATCTATACCACTTTTATTGAGAACATCAGTTTTGATTTTATCATCTGCTTTAAGAGGGGTAAGTGATATGAAAACACCTATGCTGATTAATCTATATATGAACTGTATTAATATTGTTTTTAATTTTTTGTTAATTTATCCAAGCCGAGAAGTATTTGGAATTACGATTCCAGGTGCAGGATTAGGGGTTGTAGGTGCGGCAACAGCAACAGCAATTTCATTTACTGCTGGAGGCATCATGATGTTTGTACGATATTATCATAATCCTATTTTTGATTTTATACATACTGGCTTTCATTATCATGCTGCTGTTTTCCGTGATTGTTTACGTGTTGGAATACCGGTTGTTTTAGAACGTAGCGTAATATGTTTAGGTCAAGTTGCCTTTTCATCACTCATTGCCCGATTAGGAGTTATTCAATTTGCTGCTCATACAATTGCTATTCAAGCAGAACAAGCTTTTTATATTCCAGGGTATGGTTTTCAATCAGCAGCAGCGACAATGGTAGGTAATGCTGTTGGCGAGCAAAATGAAAAAAAAGTGAAACAAGTCACATATTTGATTTGTTTTATCACTTTTATGTTGATGTTAGTGGCAGGTATAGTTTTATTTATTTTTGCTGAGGAATTAATGAGCTTGTTTACACCTGATAGACAAGTGGTTGCCATAGGTGCTTTGGTTTTAAGAATTGTTTCTGTTTCTGAACCTATATATGGTGTTTTGGTTATTCTTGAAGGGACGTTTAATGGGATGGGGGATACAAAAGCACCTTTTGTATACTCATTAACAACAATGTGGGGAATTCGTGTTTTAGGGACATGGATTATGATTAATATTTTCCATTTCAGTCTTGAATTTGTCTGGTTAATGATGGTCTGTGATAATATAGCCAGATGTGTGTTATTATCACAAAGATTTTTAAAAGGTAAGTGGAAATATCGTTTTCAACGTTAAATATTTATTATTTCATGCAATATAAAAACTCGGATTAACCGAGTTTTTATTATATTTGTAATGTGATATAGAGAACAGTGATACATAATGTAAGTAACATAGCTGCCTCTAATAGTGTCGAAACAATTTGTTCTTGTTTCTTAGAAATACCACGATTTTTTGCTTCTTGAAGAAGCTGATATCCAATCATGAGTGGAATAGCATTGAAAAGGCTTAAAAGAGAACCTATGAGAGATAGGATAGCGATTGAGAATGCTGCAATCGTAAATTCATTGAGTGGTTTATGATATTCCATATGTTCACCTTCTTCACTTGTATTATAACAAAATGGATATTTCTCACTATCAAAATCATCTTAACATTATGTTAAGATTATATAAAGTAGCGATAAACAGTATAAAACAGTTGACAACAGTTATATACTGTTATATACTGTTTGTGAACAGAGGAGGAGAATTATGAAAATTATTATTAATAATTCATCTATGCAGCCAATATATGAACAACTTATAGAACAAATCAAAAATATGATTATCAATGGCGAACTCAACGAAAATGATATCTTACCATCTGTTCGTTCTTTGGCAAAAGACTTAAAGATCAGTGCTCTCACTGTCAAGAAAGCGTACGATAATCTTGAAAGTGATGGTTTTACAACAACAGTTCATGGAAAAGGAACTTATGTTAAAGGAGCTAATCAGGAACTTTTAAAAGAAGAACAAAGAAAAGAAGTCGAAACCGATTTGGAAATGGCCATCCAAAAAGGCAGAAGATGTGGCATGAATAATGATGAAATAAGGGAATTATTTGATCTGATTATGGAGGACTAATTTATGTTAAAACTTAATGATGTGAAAAAAGAATATAATCAGTTTACACTCAACTGCTCTTTAGAAATTCAACCTGGATGTATAACTGGATTAATTGGACAAAATGGTGCTGGGAAGAGTACAACCTTTAAAGCTATTTTAGATTTGATTTCGATAGATGGTGGAAATATCGAAGTTTTGGGAAAAAATAGTCAAGAGTTAAACCAGAAAGATAAACAACTATTAGGTGTGGTTTTATCAGATGCTGGATTTAGTGATTATTTGACAATTCAAGATGTGATTCCTGTATTGTCACATCTTTATGAAACCTTTAGTGTACATGACTTTAAAGAAAAGTGTCATTTATTTCAACTACCACTTAATAAACAGATTAAAGATTTTTCAACAGGTATGAAAGCCAAATTGAAAGTCTTAGTAGCTTTATCTCATCAGGCAAAACTATTAATTTTAGATGAACCAACAGCTGGATTAGATGTGATTGCCAGAGATGAACTTTTAGATATGTTAAGAAATTATATGGAACAAAATGAAGACTGTGCTATTTTAATTAGTTCACATATTTCAAGTGATTTAGAAGGATTGTGTGATGATCTTTATATGATCCATAATGGTTCAATTATTTTACATGAAGAAACTGATGTTCTATTAGGTGAATATGCTATTTTGAAAGTTGATGAGAAACAGTATTTAGAATTAGATAAACAATATATTTTAAGATATAAGAAAGAAAATTTTGGATATCGTTGTTTAACAAATCAAAAACAATATTATATGGATAATTATCCAACAATCGTTATTGAAAAGGGAAATATTGATGAATTAATTATGATGATGATTAGAGGTGAAAAATAATGATAGGACTTCTTATAAAAGATATTAAATTATTAAAAAATCAAAAAACTTTCTTTATGATGTTGATTATATTTGCTTTTTTCTTCTTATTTATCAATAACAATCCTATTTTTGTTGTCAGCTATGTTACATTTATAAGCTGTCTATTTGTTGTCAGCAGTATTAGTTATGATGAATATAACAATTCCAATGCCTTTTTGTTGACTTTACCAGTAACTAGAAAGGAATATACTATTGAAAAATATGTCTTTGGATTCTTGATTGGTATCATTGCATGGATATTATCTACTATGCTTTCAACTGTTTATTCTTATATTTATATTCAAGATTTTCAATTGGTTGATTGGCTAGCAAGTTGTCTCACAATGTTAGTTATTGCTTTGTTATTTATGTCTGTTGTTATTCCTGTTCAATTAAAGTTTGGACAAACAAAAGGGAATGTCGCAATGATTTTGAGTATGGCATCAATTGCTGTGATTGGCTTTGTTGGATTAAAACTTGCTGAATGGATGGGAATAGATGTTTTTAAACTGATTGGTTCTTTAAGTACAATTGGTTCAGTTGGATTACTGGGAATTATTATTGTGTTTGTTATTATTTGTTTAGCTATTTCTTATAGGATAAGTTTACAAATTATGAGAAAAAAAGAATTTTAGATTGACGGTTCTTGTTGAACCGTCTTTTTTGAAAGATAGTTATATCTATTATTTTTGCTTTATAAAATAAAAAGGATATTCAAATTTATGATTGTCAATGATGATTTCAATATCTAAAGTCTTCATATAACTTAACGAAGATATAATATTGTATATAAATAGTTGAATTGAAATGTTGAAAATGATTGAAAACCATTTCCTTTCCTGTGTATAATAAAAAAGCAAAGATAAAAACACATTGAGAATCCGTTGGTAGTCGGATCACTGCTTGCAGTCAGTAACCTTCCTCCTTGGTCGTCCGTTCTTTGTGAAATACTAGTACAAAGGAGGGAATATTATGGATAAAATATCATTGCAATTGACTGTATATTTTGAAAATCCATTTTGGATGGGAATGTTTGAGTTGGTTGATCAATCTCAACTACAGGTCAGCCGTATTATATTTGGCAAAGAACCTATGAATGAAGACATTCTTCAAGCAATCTATAATCAATTTTGTCAATTGAAATTAAGTCCAGCTGTTGAAGTCAAAAACAAACCAAAACATATTTCTTATAAACGTTTGCAACGAGATGTTAAAAAACAACTTCAGCAACAAGGTGTAGGAACAAAATCTCAGATTGCATTAAAAATGCAGTATGAAGTTTCTAAACAAGAACATCTTGTTGAACGAAAAAAACGTTTAGAAAAAGAAAAACAAATGAAGTTTGTTTTGAAACAACAAAAGAAAAAAGAAAAGCATAGGGGACATTAGTTCCTTATGTTTTCTTATCAATAAAATAGTGATTTATGATTCATAAAGAAATGATTGAAATTAAGAATCATTATTGTATAATAGAAGTACTTTAAAGGAAGAAATGACTTCCTTTTCTTATGAGAAAAGAGGGATTTTATGAGTATACTAAATGTTGAACATGTGAGTCATGATTTTGGTGGAAGAACAATATTAGAAGATGCAAGTTTTCGTTTACTTAATGGTGAACATATTGGGCTTGTAGGGGCCAATGGAGAAGGAAAAACGACTTTTTTAAATATAATTACAGGGAAATTAACACCTGATGAAGGGAAAATTGAATGGTGTAAAAGAATTACAACAGGCTATTTAGATCAACATACAACCTTACAGCCTGGACAAACAATCTATGAAGTCTTACAAAATGCTTTTCAACATTATTTTGATTTAGAACAAGAAATGTTGTCACTATATGAAGAGATGTCAACTGCTGATGCCAAGAAAATGACACAACTTATGGAAGATGTGGGAGAAATACAAGATATATTGGAACATGGTGGTTTTTACACAATTGATGTTAAGATCAAAGAGATTGCTGGTGGTTTAGGATTAAATGAAATAGGACTGGATAAAAAAGTTGATGAATTATCAGGTGGTCAACGTTCTAAAGTTTTATTAACAAAATTATTATTAGAAAATCCTATGATTCTTATTTTAGATGAACCAACCAACTATTTAGATGAACATCATATTCAATGGTTAACAAATTTCTTAATTCAATATGAAAATGCTTTTATATTAGTCAGTCATGATACAACCTTTTTAAATCAAGTCATTAATGTCATTTATCATTTGGATAATGGAGAACTAACAAGATACAAAGGGGATTATGATTATTATTTACAACAATCTGAATTAAAGAAAAAACAACAGGAAAATGCATATCAGAAACAACAAAAAGAAATTGCTGAATTAGAAGATTTTATTGCGAGAAATAAAGCTCGAGTTGCAACGCGTAATATGGCTCATTCAAGACAGAAGAAATTAGATAAAATGGATATTATCAACAAACCAAAAGAAAAAATCAAACCTACTTTTTCTTTCTTAGAAGCCAGAACACCAGGTAAAGTTTTATTTGAATGTCAGGATCTCGTGATTGGTTATGATTCACCTTTAACTCAACCTATGAATATCATTTTTGAGCGTTCTCAAAAAGTGGCAATTAAAGGGGTCAATGGATTAGGGAAAACGACTTTATTAAAAACGCTCATTGGAATGCTTAAACCCTATAGTGGGACAGTTATTAAAGATCAGTTTGTAGAAATTGGCTTTTTCAAACAAGAAGAAGCAGCATTGAAAAAAACAGCTCTTGATTATATCTGGGATGAGTTTCCTGATCGTACAAATGGTGAGATTCGTGGTATGTTAGCAAAATGTGGTTTAACAACAGATCATATTGAATCGCTGATGATGGTCTTATCAGGTGGAGAAAATGCCAAGGCAAGGCTATGTAAGATTATGAATCGTGAAGCAAATGTTTTGGTACTTGATGAGCCTACGAATCATTTAGATGTTGATGCTAAAGAATCATTACAAGACGCTTTAAAAGCATTCAAAGGGGCTGTTATTCTTGTCAGCCATGAACCGGATTTTTATCTGCCAATTGTTGATAAGGTCATTAATTTAGAAGAATGTTCAACGAAGATTATTTAAAGATGATTTCTATAAATCATCTTTTTTTGTTATTTAAAATATAAACAGTCACTTAACATCGATAAAATTTTTACATGTTTTAATGAAACAATATTTGAATTTATTCTAAAAAAACTATAAATCAAATTCTTCTACAGATTATTCTGTTAAGGAGAAAATGAGATATAGTTTTATGATAAGTAAGGAGAGTTATTGGAAATTTAACAATTCTCCAGTATTGATATGTTTTCCATTATCTAAAAGATGAACGGCTTGCCCATCAGTAAAGAGAACCATAGTCATTGTTGATTTTCCTTGAGCATGTATTTTCTCTAGATCAACATAAACCAAGACATCTCCTTGCTTGACCATATCACCTTGTTTCACCATGACATCAAATCCTTCACCATTTAATGCTACAGTATCAATGCCAACATGAATAAGAACTTCACCTTTTTCATTATGAATACCAAATGCATGACCACTAGGGAATACAGTTTCTAAATAACCTGATATGGGTGCTACAATTTTTCCATCTGTAATATCAATTGCAAAACCATCACCTAATAGTTTTTTTGCGAAAGTTTCATCAGGGACATCTTCTAAAGCGATAATCTGTCCTTGTGCAGGTGAAATGAATTTTTCATTGGAAACATTTATTTCGTTCATGTTTTCAACAATAGCTTCTTTTGGAATCCCAAATAAGTAAGTCACAATAAAGCAAAATGCAACAACAAAAATAGAAACAAAGAAATAAATAAGTAATTGGTATCCTTCATAAATATACATCAGATATGATGGTAAAACTGCTAAACCATATGAGTTAGATTGAATATGAAAAATAGATAAAAGGGCAGCACCTAAACCAGAAGATAAACACATAATAATGAGTGGTTTTAAGTTATATCGTAATTGAATCCCAAATAAAACAGGTTCACTAATTCCAAATAATTGTGATAACATAGCGCCAATCGCTGTTTGTTTGACTTTTTGAATTTTAGATTTTTTGATAAATGCCAAGCATGTTCCTAAGTTTGCAAAACCATACATAGCACATAGTGTTATCAAAGCATTAAATCCAGTATTTGCTAGTAAAGACGTTTCAATCATCACATAAGTATGATGTAATCCTGTAATAACGGTTAATGGATAAGTAAAACCGATTAAGAAGCCACCTAATCCAAATGGTAAATCGATTAATAAACGGATAATATCAACCATCTTTAATTCTATAGTATGCATTATTGGACCAACACCTAATAAAATAACAAGCATTGTGATTAACATAACAAAGAAAGGTGTAAAGATTAAATCTAAAACATTAGGCATGTGCTGACGAAACCATTTTTCAATGTTTGCACCAATAAGTGCAGTCACAATAGCCGTTAAAACACTTCCTTGACAGCCAACAATCGGAATAAAACCAAATGCCATAATTGCATCAACACCACTATTAGGATCAGCGACAGAATAAGCGTTTGGTAAAATGGGTGAAACAAGCATTAATCCAATGACCAATCCAATGACAGGTGTTCCCCCAAACACCTTAAAGGCTGACCAAACAATAATAGCAGGTAAAAAGGCAAACGCCGTTTCCGTTAAAACAGAGACAAGTGTTGTCACATAGACTGGAATATCTGCTGCAGACATGCCAAACAAAGAGAGCACACTGTCATTAAACAAACATCCTTTTAATCCTAAAAATAATCCGGTTGCAGCAATGACAGGGATAATTGGAACAAAGATATCAGCTAAAATACGCATGATTTTTTTCATTCCTTTTTCATTGTCTTTGACAATTTCATCTTGTTCTTTTTTAGATAAAGTCTTTAACCCCATCTTTTCAACTTCAGCATAGACTTTATTGACAATCCCAGTTCCTAAAATAATCTGATATTGACCAGAGGTAAAGAAAACACCTTTCACTTCATCAATGTTTTCCACTTGCTTATCATCGATGGCATCTCTATCTTTAACCATCACTCTTAATCTTGTTGCACAATGTGTCACTGACAATATATTTTCTTTTCCAATGACTTCTATAATTTGTTTTGCTATTTGTGTATATTTATCCATTTTATTCTCCCCTTACTTTTAATAAAATTGCTTGAAATGGTGCCAAATGAATTTCATCATCCCATTCAATCTGATTTAAATTATTCAATATCACATCATAATTATGTTTTTTAGGTTCTTTTCGATACAGATTTGTAAAATTATAATAACAATCAATAATCTCATCATTATAGCTTCTTCGATAAGCAATAATATCTTTATTTTGTGTTTCAATCGGTTCAATTTTTCCATAAATCAAACAATCAGAATACTGACTCTTTTGACGGAGTTTAATCATTTTTTGATAAAAACAATAAACACTATCGGCATTTTCAACTTGATTTTGAGCATTAATATCCTGATAATTATCAATCAGTTTTAACCAAGGCAAATGATCTGAAAAACCTGCATATTTTTCATGAGTCCATGGAAAAGGGGTTCTTGCATTATCACGGCTTCTTAAGTTTACAAATTCTAAAGCTTCAGCTGCACTATAGCCTTCTTCAATCGAACGATGATATTGATCAATGCTTGATAAATCATTAAAATCAGAAATATCAGTTCGTTTAAAATTTGTCATACCAAGTTCTTGTCCCTGATATATAAATGGTGTTCCTCTTAAAAAGAAATACATCGCTCCTAACATTTTGACAGCATCTGAATGTCTATCATATTGCCCAAGATATTTTGTGGTTGCTCTAGGTTGATCATGATTTTCTATAAAGTTAGCAGCCCAACCACTTTTTTGAACATACATTTGACTATCTAATATACGATTTTTTAAATCTTCAATGGTCCATGGTATTCTTTTGAACCATTCGCTTCCTGAGGCAATATCTAAATCAGCATGTTTAAAATCAAAAATCATTGAAAAGAAACCATTTTCACCAATAAAATCATCAAGCTGATCATAATGCAATCCAGCTGCTTCAGCAACTGTCATACAGTCACTTTTTTGAAAAGTCTGTTCCTTTAATTCTTTTAATAAAACTTCAATTCCAGGTTGATTTCTCACTGTTTTTGTACATTTGACAAGACCATCAACACCATCACTTTCTTGACTTTGAAAACTTAGATCTTTTTTTATAAATGTGATTGCATCAACTCTAAAACCAGCAATTCCCATTTGTGTCCATTGGTTAATCATTTGATAAAGTTCTTTTCGTAATTGTGGATTTTCCCAATTTAAATCAGGTTGTTTCTTCCCAAAGGAATGGAAATAATATTCATCACGATTTTCAACTTTTTCCCAAACACTTCCACCAAAAACTGAACGCCAATTATTAGGAATCTCTTGTCCTGTTTTAAAGATATAATAATCATGATATGGACTATCTGGATTTTTTAATGCTTCTTGAAACCAACGATGCTCATCACTTGTATGATTTAGTACTAAGTCTAGAATAATCTTCATATTTCTTTTTTTGCTTTCATCAATCAGTTCTTTTAAATCTTCCATAGTTCCAAACTCTTTAGCAACACTTAAATAATCACTAATGTCATATCCATTATCATCCATTGGAGATTGAAAAATTGGACATAGCCATAACATTGTCACACCTAAATTTTGTAAATAATCCAAGCGTGAAATGATTCCCTGTAAATCACCTATACCATCATGATTGCTATCCTGAAAACTTTTGGGATAAATCTGATAAACAACTTCTTTTTGCCACCATTTTTTCATTATATTTCACCTATATAACCTTTCTTCTTTTCAGTTCTTTATATATTCCATCATCAAAAATATCTTCACAAACTGCATCTGATACTGCTTTTAAAGATGAATGACTTTTCTTCATTGCAACTGCTAAACCTGACTCTTCAAACATCTTAATATCATTGAGTCCATCACCAAAACAGATTGTTTCTTCTTTTGAGATTCCTAAATAATGTTGTAATTTGATAACAGCATTTCCTTTATGACACCCTTGAGGTATGATTTCATAATAATACATATCCATATATTGATCACTTTGTGCTAATTCTAATTCATCCTTTAATAAGGATTTGACTTCCTGATAAATTTTAGGATGAGACCAAAGGCATATTTTATGAATCATTTGTTGGTCAAACAAATCAATATTATTTTCATAGATAATTTTTTCTTGAATAAATTGTTTGTTGATATTTTGATGATTGATTTTCTTTTGATTCATAGATTCTAATATGTCTTTAGCTAATTGGTTCATATAGACTTTTTCCTGACTTTCAATTGCAAAGGCTACGGGCTGTTCTTTTAAAAAGGAAACGACGTTCTTTGTCATATTCAAGTCAAAAGTCTGTTGAAAGAGTATGTGATCTTGATACTGGATATAATTTCCACCTCCAGCAATGTATCCATCACACTTTAAAGATAATACATCATCTTGAATCGTTCCCATACTTCTTCCTGTACATATCACAACCTGGCATTTATTTTGTTGACATAAATGAACAGCTTCTTTAAGTGAATCAGGAATTCCATAACTTTCATCACGAATTGTTCCATCTATATCTAATAATAGTAATTTATACAATTCCATCTTCCTTCCTTGCTAGCAAAGTCATCATAACATGCACAAAAAAAGACTTCAATATATCGAAGCCTTTTAAAAATGATGTGCATATATCGCACGAATTTTCAATTTATGGGAAAATGTTCACATTTCATTATACATTTTATATTTAATAAATAACAATTCTATAAGAATAAAATAAGGCGTTGTAATTTCATAATTTCGATTATGATCAATAGGCAATGATAATGACTGGATATAAAGATTTTCATCACATATTTGAGAAAGCTTATTACTGACCATCTTTGTCATAGAAACAGTATAAATTCCTTTCATTTTCATAAATATTGCTAAATCAATGACTTCTTGTGCATTGCCATGAAAAGAAATAAAGAAGATCATATCATCTGGTTGTACAAATGTTTTTAATGACTCAATCATATCATATCCATAAATATCATATATTTGTATACCTAAAGGTAAGAATATTCTTTTCATTTCCTTTGCGGCGCGACCTTGTGTATAGCCTTCGCCAAAAACAATAATCCGGTTGACCTGAGACATTTTTTCAAACAGACTCATACAATCTTTTTGATCGATATAATCAATAACTCCTTTATAACAATTCATCATATGTTCAACATTTTGAGAATCATTGATTGAAAGAGAGTCATTTAATCTTAGCATTGTTCTTAATTCACTATAGCCAGGCAATTTTAATTTTTGGGCAAATCGTGAAAGGGCACTTGTTGAGACATGGTATTTACAGGCAAATTCATCTATTGAAAGCTTTATACAATCATTTTTATGATTAAGTATTGATTCACAAATATATTTTTCATTGGCACTAAGAGTTTCATAATATTGATTCATCAGTTCTTCTAATTTCATGATAGTCTCCTTTGGTACTCAATGTAATTGACAAATAATAAATCTAATAATGCATAAAATGCCCCTACAACTTCATATGCCGCAAAATGATGTGAATTTAACTTTTGAGTTGCAACATATAAATTTTGTTCACAAAGTGTAGCAATCGTATTATTATCTAATCTTGTCATAGAGAGAGTATGAATGTAAGGATGGATATTATTAATAATGTCTATTCCTTCTGGCGTCTCACCTGAAAGTGAAATGATAATAAAGAGATCCGTTTTATTAAAGACATGTTTCAAAAATTCCACTTCTCCTGCATCAAATAAATCGATGACACATTTGTTGACTGATAAAAAAATTCTTTTCATTTCTTGAGCAATACTTTTTTGTTCATTGCCAGTTCCATATATATAAATGGTTGATGCCTGATGGATTGTTTTACAAACCGAATCAAATGATAACTTTTGTAATTCATTAATCAGCATTTGATAATTCATACAAATATCATGAAAATCATAGTGATTATCTATCTGTTTTTTGGATTCTGTTTTTAATAAATATTTTAAATCTGAGAAAGAACTCAAGCCAATTTTACGACATAGACGAAGGAGAGTTGCTCTAGAAATATGGCATTCTTCTGCTATTTTTTCACATGTTAGATAAGCATATTCTTGTTGATGAATAATGATTTGTTTTGCGACAAGTTTATCATTTTCATTTAATTGAGAATAATTTTGATTGATAAGACTTTCTAATTGCATATATTATCACCTTCTTTATATTTATTTTAATCAATATCTTCTAAAAAGAAAAGAAGTATTGAAATTGATTTAATTTTTTTAAAAATAAAAGAAAAGACCCTGTTAACAGGGTACAATTTATATCTTCCTCTTGATCTAAGCTTTTTTCTTTTTCTTGATTATCATAACGACAACAACAATGATCACAAGCATTACAGCTATACAGATACCAGTTGTTGTCCATAATTCTGGTTTAGCGAACGCTTTTGTCCACTCAGCTATTTTTCTAATCAAAATAGCAATTGCATATCCAGAAGTGGCACCACCAATAAGTCCTAAAATGACTTTAAACCATTTAGGGAAAACTTCTGTAAATAAAATTGCAGTGATTAAACAAATCAGTGCAATAAAAGCACATATGACAAAATGCATAGAGAGACCTCCTTTATATACATCATTTAAAATAACATAATTAGTAAAATAATGCAATAAAATAATGATAGCAACTTGATAATAATCATTTAATTTTTGTGTAAAATGTAGAATTATAGAAATGAATATGATAAACTATAAGGGCAAAGAAAAGAGGTAGGGTATGAGATTTAATAAAGGTAGAAGATATACATATTATAGTTCGTATTCATCTTCACGAAGAAAGAGAATACGTTGGGATAGAATTGCGATTATTGGTGTAGTGGTCGCTTTGATTATAGGAGCGCTGGTTTGGTTTAATTTGAGTCGCTTAAAGTTATTATTTAAAGGCTATTCTTTTTCACAACAAAATGAAATTTTAGCTTTAGATGGAAAACAGATAGATGAAATTTTATCACATGACAAAATGAGCCACATTGAAGATTGGATTGCTACGAGTCAAAATGTAGAATACTATGACGAATATGAAAAATACTTTTCTATTCATAAAGATTTAAAAGTGAAAGTTGTTGTGACAACAGTTGATGATATTTTTAATAATTATGTTCCTCAATTAACGGGATTAGGTTATACCAATGATCAAATCTGGCAACTTTTAAAAACAGCAAGTGCTAGTGATTTAAAATATTTATTAGACAAACAATATACATATAGTCAAATTCAACCATATATGCAAGTTAAAGGATATGTATTAACAGATATGGAAAAGTATATGCAGGTTTATGCTGAGAAGAAAAATTATAATTATGCTGTTTTAATTACAACATATCCATTTATTATTTCAGAGAACAAAGCAACTCAAACATATACTATTCAAAATCCAGATGATATTTTAACTTTGGTGAAAAAAGGTTTTCAGTTAGCAGATTCATATGTTCCGTCTGATCTTGTGAAGCCAAATATTCCTGTTGCACCTGACTGTGACAATTCAATGATGCGAAAAGAAGCAGCTGAAGCATTAGAAGAAATGTATAATGAGGCTAAGGGATTAGGATATAATTTAGTTATCAATAGTGCTTATCGTTCATACGCAGATCAAAAGAAAACTTATGATGATTATTTTAAAAGATATGATGAAGTGACAGCAGCAAGTTTAGTTGCATTACCTGGAGCAAGTGAACATCAGACAGGATTAAGTGTTGATTTAACAAGTACGAGTGTCATTCAAAAAAAGGCGAAAGGTGATGTTGCTGTCTTTGGTGATAGTGAAGAAGGAAAATGGGTCGAAAAAAATGCTTATCGTTTTGGCTTTATCTTGCGTTTTCCATTAGCTCAATCAGCTATTACAGGAATTGGTAATGAACCATGGCATTTTCGATATGTTGGAAAAGAGGCTGCCCAAAAGATTCATGACAATCATTGGTTGTTAGAAGAATATTGCTTATATGAAGGCGTTATTCCAAATATTAAAGAAAATAAATAATCTAGGGATATCCCTAGATTATTTTTAGGAGGAAAGTATGAAAACACTGATTACGACTTTAAATTCAAAATTTATTCATACATCTTTATCATTACGATTATTATATGTAGCAAGCTATAAAGATTTTGATATTGATTTTAAAGAATATACTATTAAAGATTCTTTAGAACATATTGTTTCAGATATTCTTTCTATGAATATTCAGATTTTGGCTTTTTCCTGTTATATTTGGAATATTGAATATATCCAAAAATTATGTCAAATGATAAAAAAACAAAAACCTGAAATGATTATTATTTTAGGTGGTCCAGAAGTCACTTATGAACCACAATATTTTTTAGAAACGACAGATATTGACTATGTAATTAGTGGAGAAGGGGAAAAGGTTTTTCCAATGCTGTTAAAGGCAATTGAAAATCATGAAACAGTGGATATTCCAGGTGTGAGTTATCATCAGCATATTTCATCAATCATTGCAACTGTTGATTTAGCATATGTGGAAAGTTTAGATTCACCCTATAATCTTCAACAAGATCAAAAGAATATGTCAAAACGTATTTTGTATTTTGAATCAAGTCGAGGATGTCCTTTTCAGTGTCAGTATTGCTTATCATCATTGGAACAGGGACTGAGATTTTTTAGTGAAGATTATTTAAAAAAGCAACTTGATATCATTTGTCATAGTGGAGCGAAAACAATTAAATTCTTAGATCGTAGTTTTAATGCAAATGCAAAACATGCAATCATGATATTAGATTATATTTTTAAGAATCATCAGCCTGGGCAACAGTTTCAATTTGAAATTAATGCTGATGTGCTTAACCAGAATATTATTGATTTTATTAAAATGCATGCACCTGAAGGTTTACTCAGATTTGAAGTCGGCATTCAATCAACTTATGAACCAACCAATCAAGCGGTTAAACGTATTCAAAACTTTGAACGATTAAGTGAAGTGGTTCAACAGCTCATGGCAGATGGAAAATGTGATTTACACTTAGATTTAATTGCTGGACTTCCTTATGAATCTTTTGAACGTTTTGCAAAGTCGTTTGATGATGTTTTTGCATTTCGAGCAAAAGAATTACAACTTGGTTTTTTAAAACTATTACGTGGTACATCTTTAAGAAATGATGCTTTAGAGTATGGTTATCAATATCAAAATGAACCACCTTATGAAATGATTGAAAATCATTGGTTATCACAAACTGATGTCATGAAAATTCATATGGCTGAGGATATGCTTGAAAAATATTGGAATAGTGGTCGATTTGTGAGAACTATGAATGCTATTATGGACCATCAATCCTCAGCATTTGATTTTTTCTATCAGTTAGCTTGTTTTTATCAACAACAGCATTATAAAAAAATAGGCTATCAATTAGATGAATTATTTATGTATTTAGATTCTTATTTAGGTACAAAATATCATGATCTTTTAATTCAGGATTATTTATGTCAATTTAAAGTCAAACCAAAAAGATGGTATCAGCCAACCCTATCTCCTCAACAAAGAAAACTTGTTATCAGATATTTAGTTGATCAATATCATCTTTCACAAGAAACACTCTTTAGATATGCTCTTGTTGAGAAACTTCAGCAAGGTTATCTGGTTGTGATTTATAAAGACTATCAATGTACGATGGATATTTATAAATAATGTAGGTCATCAGCAGACCTGCCAGAAAAGAAAAAATCATATCCTGCATGGTATCATGAACACCTGTTGTATAATGACGAGAAGCATCATAATTAAACAATAGTAAACCAGAATATTCAAAAACTTCCCATAAAAAAGCAATGGCTGTTTCTACACAATTTAACATTACATATAAAAGTTTTGGAAGTTGAGTCAATGGTTTTAAAAGAATGTAAGCAATAATGACAAAAATACATCCTGATAGAAAATGCATGATTTTATCATAGTAGGGTAGATTATAAAAACCACAGGTTGAACCAAGAACTTGAGTCAAATAAATATATAAAATATATTCATTGCGATATAGTGTTTCTTTGATAAAATAAAGTGGAACTAAAAGGATAATGGAAACCAATAGGTTATACTGAAAATGAAACCAAAGAGTGAAAAGTAAAGTTGTTATATAGATTGTTAATAAAATTTTATATAGTTTTTTCATATTTATATTATAGAAAATAATAAGATAAATATTCATAAAGGAGTTGAAAAAAATGCTATCGATGGTTGAATATGTTCATCAGCGAATTTTAACTTATCCATCAAATTTGATAGGTGTTGATTTTACGATGGGAAATGGACATGATACTGCATTTTTACAAGAACATTGTCGAGAAGTTTATGCTTTTGATATCCAACAAGTTGCCATTGACAATACAAAGAAAAGATTAAAATTTGTAAAGCCTGTTCATCTTATATGTGATGGACATGAACATATGTCTTTATATTTGTCGTCTTTTGATATTGGTATTTTTAATTTGGGATATTTACCTTTAGGTGATCATCAAGTGACAACGTCATTAGAGACAACAATACCAGCTATTAAGGAAGCAATTGAAAAAGTTCAGTATGTTTTATTTATTGTTGTTTATCCAGGACATGATGAAGGGAAAAAAGAAAGTTTATTCATTGATGAATATGTTCAGCATTTAGATGCTCATCAGTATCATGTATCATCGTATCGCATGCTTAATAAAAATTGTGCTCCATATGTGATTGAGATTGAGAAGAAAAAATAATTTTCATTTGAATAAAGAGAGCAAGGTTGTTGCAAAATAATCTTGAAAGAGGTGAAAATGTGAGTTCTCATTCAAAACGTTTGTTAGTACCTCAAGCTAAAGATGGTATTGATGAAATGAAGTATGAAATAGCTAATGGAGTCGATCATCAGGGAAGATGTTTAGCAGATGTTGCTGGTTCTATTGGTGGCGAAATAACAAAGCAATTAGTAACATTAGGTGAAATGCAATTGAAAAATCAAAGACCAAAAAAATAAAACAGGGAGAATCCCTGTTTTAGCATAATGTATATTTAAAATCTTCTTTTTCTACAGAGTAGATTAAATCTTCAGGTGCATCTTTACAGAAGTGGAAAAGTTGACCATCTTCAATTTTTCCATTCCAAGTTGCAACAACAATAATATCTTCACTGAGTTCTTTTAAGAAAGCAAGCAAATCAATTTGACTGTTTTTAGCATAAAGAATTTTTTTATTATCAAGCAATAAAACTTTTTGATGATATGTTGATAGGAAATTTTTCATTTCATGCATGAGTTGTTCGCTTGGGGTATTGATAAATATTTTATCAAGATCAACAATTGGAATTCCTGTTTCTTCACTATAATGACGTATCATTTTTGATTTACCGCTACCAGGCTGTCCAATAATCAGTAGCAACTTATGTTTAGCATCACTTAACTCCTCTATTCTTTGACTTATGTTCATTATTATAATCTCCTTTATGTGTATTTATGTATATATTATATCATCAATTGTAAGCGTTTTCTATCCCTATTCATATAAAATTTTTTAAAATAAAAATGTAGCATGAAAGCTACATTAATCTTGTCCTTGAATACAGAGTATCAATTGCCCTAACAATGTATATTCTTGTAGAATATCAACTTTGATAATATCTGGAATATAATGTTTTGGAAGATAACGTCCTAATTCTTTTTTGAGTTCTTCAACATCAGGAATAAGAACACAACATAAGACGATAACTTGAGGACTAATAATACTAATAATAGAAAGTATTGTCATGGTCACCAATTCTAAAGCACCTTCAGGTGTTCGGGCAAGTGCGAGACGATCATCTGAAAGGGACATAGGAAGATATTGAACCTCACCAGCAAGATGGGCTCTTCCACGAATCAATTGTCCTTTAATAATCATTCCTGCACCAGCAAGGTGATTGGTTGGTTGAAACAAGAAAGAAAGTGAATGATATTCTTTTTGAGAGGCATAATAACCTACTGCTGCCGTATTGACATCATTGCTTAAAATAAATCGAATCTGACTATAACGAGAAGATAATACATTCATGAAATCCATATCTTCTAAACCTTCTACATTAGCCGAAACAACATAACCATCATTGATAATACCTGGAGTTGAAACACCAATGATTTTAATATCAGGATGGTGGAGAATAGCAGTATCAATAATATCATAAATATCTTGAATTGTGATTTTTGGTTTAATGATTTCATTATCTAATAGAATATGATTTTTTTCATCATAAATACGATAAGCGATATGCACTCTTAAACTATTTCTAAAAATAGATAAGACTAATATTTTGGTATCGTTATGAATTGTTGTTTGTAAAGACAAAGGTTTAGATTCCGGTTCAACTTTTTGTTGTTTATTATTTAAGGCCTCTTCAATTAAATTTAATGTTTGAGCAACATCATATTTAGCAAAAATATGAGGTGGAATTTTGATGACAATTTGATTTTTAAAGATTTCCTGAGCTTTTGCATGCATGTATGAAATTTGTGGAGCAAGAATAATAACATCATAATCATGTCCAATATCAAATACTTGATTGTATCCAACGGCTCTCACTTCATAATTCAAATATAAAAGTTCACTCGCTTCATTTAATTTAGATGCAAAGTAGGATGTTGTTAATCCACCACTACAACTTAATAATATTCTTACCTTTGGTTTTTCAACCAATTGCAGAATACTTTCTATCATTTCATGAAACAATTCAATAGCATGTTTCATAGTTTTCATTTGAAAATGAAGGTAAAATTCAACTTCTTGATTGGTTGTATTTGTGACACAGAGTTCGATAATATTTAAAGGATTGAAAGTGATTTGGCTATAACTGTAGTCAGTATGAATAACGATAACATTATCCTGCTGTTCATCAAGATGAATCTGGTAATCTTTTTGATCTTGAATAAGAATCCATTCTTTAAATATAAGTGTATTGATATCTCTTAAAAACTCATCCATAATTTCCACCTCTTTGTTTTCATTATAAGATGATTATTATGAAAATCTACTTTTTTTACCAAATTGGAAAAACTTTTTCAAAATAGAAATCATTAAATCACAAATACTGATAATTTCTTTTGTATTCATTATAAAAAAATATGTTTTTAAAGACTGTTTATAGTATAATATATAAATATAGGAGAGTGACAAGATGAAAGTAATAGCTTTTACAGGAGCTGGAATATCTAAGCAATCTCATATTCCAACCTTTATGGAACGACCAGATGTCAGAGAAAAACTATTTAGGGATTATGCTAATACACATCATGAAGAATATAATGAAGTCATTAAACAACTCAAAGCCAATATGAATGGTGCAAAACCAAATGATGCACATATTGCTTTGGCTGAATACAATATTCCAGTTATTACGATGAATATTGATGGTTTACATCAATTAGCAGGAACAGATGCATTAGAGTTACATGGTGGACTTCCTGAAGATGATGAAATGGACATGGCTTATTCTTTATATAATAAGCCAGTATTATATGGTGATCCTGCACCAAATTATCAAAGAGCTTATGCAATGGTATATGGATTACAGCCAGGAGATGTTTTGCTGGTGATTGGATGTTCGTTTCACACCGCGATTGCTGTTGATTTAAGGGAAGTTGCAAAGAGTCGAGGGGCAAGAATTATTGAAATACAAGAAGATGCAGCTCATAATGTCAGAAAAGTATTAGAAGAATTGTTAAAATAAAAATCAAGGTTGTATTAAACCTTGATTTTTTGGTCATGTAATAATCTATCTCTTTTTTCTTTGTAATGCTGTAATTGTCCTAGAATTTGTTTGCGTGTTTGTGAAGTAATATATTCTGCACTAATAATGGATGTAATCATTGCAAGTAGGACAGAAACTGGCATTAAATACACAAAGAACATATCTTTCGTTAAATAAAATAAGATTAACAAAATCACTGCAAAAATGATAGATTTCTTTAAGTTTCTTTTTCCCAAGAAAAGATTATACATTTCTTTTCTTAAGTTTTGGTATGTCTCTTGTAAAGCGGATATGATTTCTGAACATTTTTCAATGGTCAATTCATAATCATTAATATTCGTATGGACATCAACTTTAATAGGCATTTTCGCACCTCCTTATGCATATCCGCACCTATTATATCACGCTTTTCAAAAAAAGAAAGAGATTTACTATAAATATAATTAGGTGTATACTATTTTGTGGTGAGATTATGAAAGCTATACAACATTTTAAAACAATAACAAAACATAAAATAAAAGTGATGCAACTATGTTTTCGCATAGGGCTTTATAAACAAGGCTTATTACATGATATGTCAAAATATTCACCTTGTGAATTTTTAACAGGTGTTCACTACTATCAGGGAGATAAATCTCCAAATTCAGCACAACGTGAGGAAGAAGGCTATTCGATTGCCTGGCTTCATCATAAAGGCCGCAATAAACATCATTGGGAATTTTGGGTTGATTTTACACGACAAGGATTAGCGCCTGCTAAAATGCCAACTCGTTATGTCCTAGAAATGTTTTGTGATCGCATTGCAGCCAGCATGACTTATCAAGGGAAACGTTATCAAGATACTTTTCCACTTGCCTATTATGAAAGAGGAAAGCATACATATATTATGCATCCGCAGTCACGAGCATTGTTAGAAGATTTATTGATCCATCTTCATGATAATGGATTAGATGCTACAATCGATTATATTAATACTTATATTCAAAAATGAGACCTAATCAAAGGTCTCTTTTTTGACATGATTCACGTTCAATTAAGAAGCAAGGCATTTGAATACGTACTGGTGAAATATTTTCGTTTCGTTGAAATGCATCATATATCATTCTTGCCCCCATATATCCCATATCAAAAGTTGGAGCAAAGATTGTTGTTAATGGTGGTGAGGTATAATTTGCTGTATTGATATTATCAAAACCAATAATTGAAATATCTTCTGGAATCCGTATACCATTTTGATTTAAGGCACGCATTGCACCAATCGCAATGGGATCACTTGCTGCAAAAAGAGCAGAAGGAATCTTATTTTTCTGAATCAGCTCACTCATCATGTTAAAGCCTGATTCTATTGAAAAAGCATCTTCTATAATATAATCTTGAAAATCAATATGTTCTTCTTCACAAAAACGTATAAAATATTTTTTACGAACATCAGGATACAGTTCTTGACCAGTATATTCGAGTCCTCCTAAATAGCCGATTGTTCGATGCTGTAATTGAGAAAGATATTGAATCACTGATTTCATTGCATTTTTAAAATCTAAGACAATACTACATTCATGAATAGGATCAATATTCATATCTAAATAAATTAAATTTGGACATAAATTTCGAAAAGTATCCATATCCTCATGACTATATTTACCAATACAGATTAAACCTTCAACCCCTTCTAAAGAAGCAAGATAATCTATATCAGTTTGAAATGCTCTTTTAATAGCAATTTTATTTTGAAAACAGAATTCTTCAACCCCTT
Organism: Candidatus Stoquefichus sp. SB1; assembly: GCF_001244545.1. Taxonomy (NCBI): domain Bacteria; kingdom Bacillati; phylum Bacillota; class Erysipelotrichia; order Erysipelotrichales; family Erysipelotrichaceae; genus Candidatus Stoquefichus; species Candidatus Stoquefichus sp. SB1. Next base: position 843,951 of record NZ_LN852694.1, read on the forward strand.
GTCTAATCGATAAATAATAAGGATCCTCAGTTTCCTGAATAGGTGAAAACCATTGGATAATTCCAACGCTCATGACATTGTCATCGAATTTCTTTTTTTTCTTTTGATAACCTAGTTCTTGTGCGGCATGAAAAACACGCTGTTTTGTTTCAAGTGGGACATTGAGCGTAGGGTCATTGTTTAAGATTCTTGAAACACTAGCACTTGAGACACCTGCCAGTTTAGCAATATCTTTGAGTGTTGCCATATCATCACTTCCTTTTGATTCATTCTATCATTTAGTAAAATTAAAATCAATATTTACTAAAAAAATAAGCAATCATAAGATTTCATTTCTTTCATATAATGCGTTAGGTGATATTATGAAAAAATGGTTAAGTGTACTTTGTTTTTTATTATGTTTAACACCCGTTAAAGCAGTCAATTTTCAAGGAAAAGCATATATCGTGATGGATTCTTATAATCAAACTGTTTTAGAGGGACAAAATCAAAATGCGGTTCAAAGTGTAGCATCAATATCTAAAATTATGACAGCCATTGTTGCTATTGAAAATGGACAACTTGATGATGAATATGAAATTGGTGAAGAAGTGAATGAGGCTTGGGGAAGTGGGGTCTATATACATATTGGAGACCGCATTAATTTAAGAGATCTTTTACATGGATTGCTATTAAGAAGTGGCAATGATGCTGCTAATGTCATTGCCAAGAATATTGGTGGGGATATTGAAACTTTTGTGAAAATGATGAATGAAAAAGCTCAGGAATTAAAAATGACACAATCTCATTTTTCTAATCCAACAGGATTAGATGAAGAAGATGATGGTAATCAATCAACTGTTTATGATATGGCATTATTAATGTCTTATTGTTCACAAAATCCTATTTTTAATGATATTGTCATGAAAGAAACGTATTTGCGTGAAGATGGGGGAGGGACTTGGCATAATAAGAATCGTTTATTGAATGAATACGAATATTGCGTGGGTGGTAAAACGGGTTTTACCAAAAAAGCCAAGCGAACATTAGTAACACGAGCAGTTAAAAATGATATTTCATTGATTATTGTGACATTTAATTGTGGTAATGATTTTGAATTTCATAAAGATAAATATGAAGAATGTTTTGAAAAATATCAAAACATTCTGGTATTACCTAAAGGAATCTATCAGTATCATGGACATTCATTTTTAATTGATCAAGATTTGTATTATTGTGGTAATGAAGCTGTGAAAGCTTCAATGATTGGCAATCAGGATTCATTAAAAGTATATGTATCAAAACAGCAAATCTATGAGGTAAAAAAAGAAGCAGGGTTACAGACAATCTTAAGATATTGGATGATTTTATTAGGAGAATTTGTCAATGGCTAAAGTATGGAAATGGAGCGTTGTTATTTTTTTGTTGACGGGTTTATTGTTGCATCATGAAGAAGATATGATGAATGCTATGATGGAGACACCTTATTTGGTATTTGATTTAGTGACAACAGTGATTTTATCAGCATGTCTGTGGGGTGGCTTTTTAAATATTATTGAAAAAACAGGATTTATGAATTATTTATCGTTTTTATTAAAACCTCTATTACGTTTGATTTATGGTCCCATTTTAGACCAAGAAAATGTATATGCCTATTTATCTTCTAATGTCGTTGCTAATTTACTAGGTCTAGGTTCTTTAGCAACTTTGAGTGGAATCAAGGCGTTTCAAAGATTAAATGAACTCAATAGACTATCCAATCGTCCTAGTCGAGAAATGTTAACATTAGTGATTGTTAATACAGCTGGTTTATGTTTGTTTCCATCTTCACTGATTATGTTAAGAAAGCAAATGGGTTCAACTGATATTTATGCATTTTATCCTTATATGTTATTGATTGCTGTGACAATTATTATAATAGGTCTTATTGTACAAAGGGTGATTGATCATGAATAAGGTTATTATTATATTTTTGCTTATAGTCTTTATTGATGGACTTATCAAAAAATGTCATCTTTTTGAATTGTTTATTGACGGAGTCAAAGATGCTCTTACATTGATTAAACCAATTTTTACAACTTTGATGGCCTTTATGTTATTTGTACAATTATTAAGAAGTAGTGGATGTATTGATGTTTTAAGTGCATTATTTCAACCGATTATTCAAACCCTTCAAATTCCTATAGATATTTTTGTTTTAGGACTATTGCGTCCAATTAGTGCAAATGCTTCGCTTTCTTTTTTATATTCTTTTTATGAAGTTTTTGGGGTTGATCATCCTTTAAGTTTATTAGCAACATTGATTCAAAGTGGAAGTGATACAACAATGTATGTTGTCGCTTTATATTTTTCTTCTATTCAAATGAAAAAAACAAGTTATGCTTTATGGGTAGGCTTATTAATGGATTTTTTATCCGTTCTTTTTGCAATCACAATATATTTAAAAATGTTTGTGTAATTTTTAAATATGTGTATAATGAATGAAGAAAGGACGTGAGACTATGGAAAGACTACAAAAAGCAATAGCAGCGAGTGGATATACATCACGCAGAAAAGCGGAAGATCTTATTCGTCAAGGGAGAGTCAAAGTCAATGGTGAAGTCGTAAGTGAGCTAGGGTTTAAGGTGAAACAAGGTGATCTTATTATGGTGGATGACAAAGCATTAGAAGGAGAAAATAAAGTTTATTATTTATTTTATAAACCTCAAGGATGCATTTGTACACTCAGTGATGAGTTGGGTCGGCCAACAGTTATTGATTATTTTAATGATGTATCAGAACGTATTTATCCAGTTGGACGTTTAGATTATGATACAACAGGTGTTTTACTAATGAGTAATGATGGGGAGTTTGCTAATTTAATGATGCATCCTTCATCACATTTAGAAAAGGTTTATGAAGTGACAATCACTGGACTGGTAACTGGTGAAACATTAAATAAGTTAGAAAAAGGTATTTATTTGGAAGGTGTCAAAACATTACCATGTAAAATTAGAGTTGTTGGAAAAGATGTTGAACATAAAACAACAATGTTAATGATAAAATTAGTAGAAGGTAAAAATCGTCAGGTCAAGAAAATGTTTGAATCAATGGGACATCGTGTTAAAAGATTACACCGTATTTCTGTTGGAAATATTCAATTAAAAGGATTGAGACCAGGAGAATACCGAAGATTAAAACCACAAGAAGTCAAAGAACTTAAGAATATGGCATTGGCTAAAAAACAGAACTATCATAAAAAATAATTGTTTCAAAAAGGAATATCATGATAGGAATATTCCTTTTTTGTAGGAATTTGTATGATGAAGTTTATTGAAGAGAAATAAGAAGTGGTTATAATTGTAAACAAGGAGGTAAAAAAATATGCGAAGTGTAGTTTTAGATCAGGAAAAAGCAAATATGTGTGGGATTTGTGGTGCTCAGGAGCCATTTATAGAATATAAAGAGTTAGAAGACGTTCACTTTATTTGGTGCAATAAATGTCACACCATTACTTTTTTTAGACAACCTCAAAGTGATGATAAAAAAAGAATGATTGAAAATGAAATGAATTTTTATAAATCAAGTTCAAAATAAAAAAAGATCTCATCGCGAGATCTTTTTGACTATTCATTAACGATAGCAGCAACTGGACAAGATTCCATAGCTTCTTTAGCAGAATCTTCTAATTCAGCAGGGACTTCACCAATAATGTTTTCTGCTAATCCATCACCATTTAAATCAAAAACTTCTGGACATACAGCTGTACAAGCACCGCATCCAATACAATTTTCATTAACTTTATACATTTTTTTATTCCTCCTATTCAATATACCTCTATTATAAACTAAATATAATTATTTTTAAAGATTATTTTATAATTTTTGTAGTTATGTTATAATGAGAACGGTGATGAAAAGGTGGAAAAGCAAACAAGAATTAATAAATATAAAGAATTAAGAGATGAAATGAAAGAAGAAGTGGCTATTGATCATCATGTTGTGAAGTCAACAGATGAAAGTGATGATGATTTTTTAGCATTTTTACCAAAGGATGAAAAGCCAAGTATTGATGATACATTGATTGAACCACTTTCTTATGAAACACTTAAAAAAGATAATGAAGAAGTGAAGATGGCTTTAAATCAAGCAAAAGTGAATGTAGGTAAAGAACAATACAATACTCGTTTAGATATTCTTAATAAAATTAAACAGGAAGAAGACCATATTCCAACTCATTCTTATGATGAGACAGAAGAATATACATTGCATGAAGAACCACATAAGAAGATGTCTTTGTTAGAAAAATTAGCAGCAATGTCTCCAGAAGAAGATGCTGAAGAACTCAAAAAATTTGAAGAAGATTTAACGGTTGCTGATTTAATGCATGAACAGAAGAAACATAAAAAACAAAAAACACGTTCAAAAGAAGTTGTTCATCCAAAAGAACCTGAACCAGATATTGAAGAGGAAGACGTGGAAGAAGAAAGCAAAGTAGTCACAATTTTAAATTATGTTATTATTGTGTTTATTGTTATTTTTATCGTGTTGGCGTTTTTTATTGTTAAACAATTATTGTTTTAAAACTAAGGGGTAACCTTAGTTTTTTAAGGAGGATACATAATGAAAAAAATTTCAATTGCAATTGATGGACCAGCTGCAGCAGGTAAATCAACAATTGCTAAAATGGTTGCAAAAAATTTAAATTATACTTATATTGATACCGGTGCGATGTATCGATGCGTGGCTTATTATGCTATGAAAAATCATATTGATTTTGAAGATGAGACTGGCATTGGAGAATTATTAAAGAACATGGATATTCAAATGTTACCAGATGGAACAGTTCATTTAAATCATGAAGATGTTACAACTTATATACGAGAAAATGAAGTTTCTATGGGAGCAAGTATTGTCTCAAAATACGCTGCAGTTAGAACTTTCTTGGTCGATAAGCAACGTCAAATGGCTCAAGGTGGCGGTGTGATTTTAGATGGGCGTGATATTGGAACAGTTGTTTTAAAGGATGCAGAATTAAAGATTTATCAAATAGCAAGTATTGAATGTCGTGCAATGCGTAGACATAAAGAGAATATAGAAAGAGGATTAGATTCTGATTTAGAGGCTATCAAAGCCGAAATTGCTCAGCGTGATGAGCAGGATATGAATCGTGCAATATCTCCACTTAAAAAGGCTGATGATGCAGTTGAAATTGACACATCAGATATGTCTTTAGATGAAGTTGTGGCACATGTCATGGATTTGGTTGCACAAAGAGTATAGTGAAAGGAAGTGGAAGAATGATTAAAGGAGTATTAGCGATTGTTGGACGAGCGAATGTTGGGAAATCAACTATTTTTAATCGTATTGTCGGAGAAAGGGTTTCAATTGTTGAAGATGTACCAGGAGTGACACGTGATCGTATTTATGCCAATGCCTCTTGGCTAACACGTGATTTTCGAATTATTGATACAGGTGGTATTGAAATTGAGGATGCCTCTTTTACTGAACAAATTCGTATGCAGGCAGAAATTGCAATTGAAGAGGCAGATGTTATTTTGTTTGTTGTAAATGGTCGTGAAGGTATTACGAAAGAAGATGTGTTTGTTGCAAGAATGTTACAAAAATCAAGAAAACCAATTGTATTAGCTGTTAATAAAATTGACGATCAGGCTTTTAAAGATAATATATATGATTTTTATAGTTTAGGTGTAGGTGAACCGATTGCAGTTTCAGGAAGTCATGGAATTGGAATTGGTGATATTTTAGATGAAATTATTAAATTAATGCCTGAAACTGAAGATGAACATGATGAAGATGAAATTCGTTTTTCAATTATTGGTAGACCAAATGTAGGAAAATCATCTCTAACAAATGCCTTATTAGGTGAAGAACGTGTTATTGTTTCTGATATTGAAGGAACAACACGTGATGCGATTGATACGGCTTTTGAAAAAGATGGTCAAAAGTATCGTGTTATAGATACTGCTGGTATGCGTAAAAAAGGAAAAATTTATGAAAATATAGAGAAATATTCGATTTTACGTGCTTTATCAGCCGTTGAAAAAAGTGATGTTGTTTTGGTTGTTGTTGATGGGGCTCAAGGGATTATCGAACAAGATAAACATGTTGCAGGAAATGCTCATGAAGCAGGTAAGGCGGTCATTTTGATTGTCAATAAGTGGGATTTGGTTGAAAAAGATGAGAAAACAATGCAAAAGATGGAAAAAGAATTGCGAGAGCAATTTAAGTATTTGGATTATGCACCCATTGTTTTTGTGTCTGCTAAAGAGCATAAACGAATTGGCCAATTGTTTCCGCTCATTCAGGAAGTTTATGAAAATAATCGTAAACGTGTAACAACAAGTGTCCTTAATGATGTTTTAATTGATGCACAAGCGATGAACCCAACCACAACATTTAATGGCGGACGATTAAAAATATATTATGCTAATCAGGTGAGTATTTGTCCACCAACATTTGTTTTATTTACGAATGATCCAATGTATTTGCATTTTAGTTATAAACGTTATCTTGAAAACAGATTACGCGAAGCTTTTGGATTTGAAGGTACACCAATCCATATCATAGCAAGAAAGAGGGATTAAAAATGAGTAAAATAGCAATCTTAGGAACCGGAAGCTGGGCAACAGGCTTGGCACGTGTTCTTAATGATAATGGTCATGCTGTCATGATGTATGGAATTGATCAAAATGAGATAGATGATATTAATATTAGACATTGTAATTATAAATATTTTAAAGAGGTTCAATTAGAAGAAAGTATTGTTGCGACTTTATCTTTACAAGAAGCAATCCAAGACGCTCAATATATTTTAATTACTATTCCAACGCAATTTGTACGAAGTACTTTAGAAAAAGTTAAGCCTTTATTAAAAAATAAAGTCACAGTTGTCAATGCATCAAAAGGTTTTGATATGAATACCAATATGCGTATTTCAGAAACGATTAGAAGTGTTTTCTCAAATCAGGAAATCAATCCAGTTGTTTCATTAATTGGACCTTCCCATGCAGAAGAAGTTGTTGAAAGAATTTTAACAGCTGTTTGTGCTGTATCATTAGATGAAACATTTGCTAAAGATGTTCAGCAATTATTTTCTAATCATTATTTTAGAGTTTATACAACAACTGATGAAATTGGGGCTGAATATGGTGCAGCCTATAAAAATGTTATTGCTGTGGCATCAGGAATTGTGGCTGGATTAGGTTATGGCGATAATACCAGAGCTGCCCTAATTACGCGTGGATTACATGAAATGTCATTATATGGAATGATTAAAGGAGCAAAAAGAGAAACCTATTTTGGATTGACAGGTATTGGTGACTTGGTTGTAACATGCTCATCAGTTCATTCACGTAATTTTCAGGCTGGATTTGAAATTGGACAAAGTAATCGTGCCATCGATTTTATGGCTCATAATACCAAAACATGTGAAGGGGTAAGAACATGTAAAATTATTCATGATGATGTTGTGTCACATGATTATGGAATAGAGACACCAATTGTTGATGCTGTATACAGTGTACTTTATGAAAATGCTTCACCAGAAGAAACTGTAGCATCTTTAATGATGAGAGATTTAAAAGCTGAACAATTATAAAATAATCGCATATATTATTTTAGGTGATCAAATTGGATAAACAAGATAAGTTATTAGACAAAGTCTCAAGTAAGACCCATGTCTCAAAACAGGATATTTTATCACTTGCGAGTGATCTGCAAACAAAAGATTTGAACAATGATGAAAACATTAAAGAATTTGTTTACAAGATTTCAAAGATGACAAATAAGCAAGTGAAACCAGAACAAATGAATAAAATTATTAATGTTATTAAGAATAATCAAATTCCTGCTGATATTGATAAATTTGTTTAGAGTCCATCAGGACTCTTTTTCTTGCATTTTATAAAGACTCATGTATAATATGGATAGAAATGAGGTGGAAGGATGTATACATTTTCTTGCTAAAACAAATGCATAATAAAGAAGAAAACAGCCTTTTTTGTTATGCTTGCAAGAAGATAGACATCCTTTAAACCATTTATACTTTTTTGTATATTCTTTTTAAGCGACAAGTCTATTTTCTTGTCGCTTTTATTATACAAAGGAGGGGTAAGATGGCACTTATACAAATTGAACATTTAAGTTTTTGTTATGAAGGAAGTTATGATTTTATTTTTGAAGATGTATCTTTTCAATTTGATACTAGCTTTAAAACTGCCTTAATAGGGCGTAATGCAAGAGGAAAAACAACGTTTTTAAAATTGTTAATGGGAGAATATGAGTATCAAGGGACAATTCTATTGAATGAGGCTTGTGAGTATTTTCCATATCATGTCAAAGATAAACATATTTACACATTGGATTTATGTTATGAGATAGCACCAGATCATGAACAATGGCAATTTAACAAAGAATTGAGATTACTAGGCATTGATAGTGAAGATGTTTTTTATCGTCCATTTGATACATTATCTCAAGGTGAACAAACAAAGATATTATTGGCATTGCTCTTTTTAAAAAAGCATACTTTTTTATTGATTGATGAACCTACCAATCATTTGGATCAATATTCTCGAGAAATTGTTGCACGTTATTTAAAACGTCAAACAGGATTTCTCTTGGTAAGTCATGATCGTCATTTTATTGATATGTGTTGTGATCATATTATTGCGATTAACCCTACAACAATCGAAGTTATGAATGGGAATTTTTCAACTTGGTATTTTGAAAAACAAAAGCGAGATGAAAACGAGATGTTACAAAATGCACATCTTAAAAAAGATATTGATCGTTTAGAATCATCATGTCGTAAGAGTGCATCATGGTCAGAAAAGGTAGAAAAAACAAAAAATGGACATGGTCATCGTGAAGCTGGTGTCAAACCAGACAAAGGTTATGTTGGTCATATGGCTGCTAAAATGATGAAAAGATCTAAAAATATTGAAAAAAGAAAAAATGAACAGATTGAAAAGAAAAAAACACTTTTTAAAGATATAGAGATATTTGATGATTTGAAAATGTATCCATTCAATTATTTTCAAAAAAATTTGTTATCTTTTTCTCACTTTTCATTAAGCTATGATCAAAAATGTTTGTTTCATGATTTATCTTTTACAATTGAGAATAAAGAGCGAGTTCTTTTAAAAGGACGAAATGGATGTGGGAAATCAAGCGTTCTAGCATTTATCCTTGGACAAGATATCCAATATTCTGGACAGTATATGAAAGGTTCTCAGTTAAAGATAAGCTATGTACCACAAGACTGCTCACAAATTTGTGGTACATATGATGAAATGATTACACAGCAGCAAGTTGATAAAACGTTGGTACTTACTATTTTAAAAAAATTAGGGTTTTCTCGTCTTCATTTTGAAAAAAGATTAGAACAATTGAGCGAGGGTCAAAAAAAGAAAGTGATGTTAGCACTTTCGCTTGCGACTTCAGCCCATTTATATATTTGGGATGAACCTTTAAACTATATCGATATTTTTTCAAGAATGCAAATTGAAAAATTGATTTTAGAATATACACCTACACTTTTATTAGTCGAACATGATCAATTTTTTCAAGAAAAAATTGCGACGAAAGTGATTGATTTTGATGAACTTATTTGACAAAAGAAAATGTAACCTTTACAATAAAGTAAGAAACATTTATGAGGGGATGAAATATGAAAAACTTAGTTGTTACAGATAAAGATATTTCAACACAATTATTCAAAAATTCAGTTATAGTGAACTTAAATAATATCCATTATTCAGCATGTACTGGAGGTTTAGAATGTTTGAAATGTGAAGGTGCCTGCTATTTTCATGATGATATGAGTATTATTTCAAAATGGATGAATGAGTGTCAACTTATTGTTTATATCACTAAAATAAAATATGGCTGTTTTGATATCCCATTTAAAAAGATGCTAGAAAGACTTGTTGTTAATCATGAACCTTATTATTCAATGGTTGATGGTGAAACATGTCATCTGGGTGTGAGTCAATTGCGAAAAAAATTATTAGTTATTGGCTATGGTGATGATGTAAGTGAGGAAGAGAAAAGGATGTTTAAAGATTTATTAGATGAATCAACATTAGGATTTTCTTATTCATCTGTTGATGCTTACTTTTGTGAAGAATATGAATTAGAAGATACCCTTCATACATTTGGAGGTGTTGATCATGGCTAAAATTCTATTGGTTAGTTCTGGCTTAAAGCATGCACAGGAATTTGTTGAACCCTTTTTAAAACGTTTAGAAGTGTATTTATCAGGTCATGATGATTGTGTTATTGATGTGAGAAATGCTGCTAATTTTGATGAGCGTGTTTTCTTTGAGTATGATCAAGTTGTCTTTCTTTTGACAATTGCTTTAGATTCAATTCCTTCATCGACTTTAGAAATATTTGAAAAATTAGAAAATCAATTAAAAAATAATACAGAAGTTTATGCATTAATTGCATGTGATGAATATGAACCTGAAAAATGCAATCTTTCTGAAAAAATTATAAAAAAATGGTGTGAAAAAGAAAATCTTCAATTTAAAGGCTCTTTAAAAATTGGTTCCGTTCTCTTTATTATGAAAAGTGCTTCTAAATTTGTTGTTTCTAATTACATAAAAAGTTTTGCATCAGCTATTTTAAAACATGAAGAAACACATAGTAAGGTAACGATGCTGACTGATAAAATATTTATGAAAACTGCTAATAAGTATTGGAATAAAGAAATACGTAAAAAACATAAAGAAAAAGCTAAAAATGCAAGTTAACTTGCATTTTTTTGTATATTATGAAAAGAGAATAAGTATAGCATATCATATGGTTTAAAATTTGATATTCTTTATATAGTCGACAGGCACTTGCATTTGATTGGCTGTTTCTTCATAAGAAAAACCTTGAGAGAGGAGTCTTTTGGCCACTTTTTTTAAAGTTTCACCAACTTCAATGATATGACCGTCAGGATCATAAAAACGAACAGTACGTTGACCCCAAGTTTGTTCTTTTAAAGGATGGACAAGAGTAACATTGGCTTTATCAAGGGTACATATCAATTCATCAATGTCATCAGTTTCAAAATAAAGTTCACTTGCATAGTTTTCTAAGACAATTTCATCATCACTACGATGAATTAAATCTTTCCATAATTCATATGATTGTAAAACAATCCCAGAAGTTAATGTAACACGACCATGAAAATCAAATATCACTTTTAAACCAAGTATGCGACGATAAAAATTTTTTGAACGACTTATGTCATTAACAACAAGTAATGTATTTTTGTATTTCATCTAATACCTTCTTTCCTCTATTATTTTATCATATTTTTTCTTTTCTTTACATATTTAATACTAAGGACAAACAAAATACGTTTGTCTCTTCACGGATGTTCTATTTGACGAAAAAATTCATATATTGATGTGTAAGAAGGAGGAAGTATATGCAAACAATAGATATACTTAAAGACATAGGAAAAAGATGTGATGGAGATATTTATTTAGGTATTGTTGGACCAGTGAGAGTTGGGAAATCTTCATTTATTAAACGTTTTATGGAAATGGCTGTTATTCCATATATTGATGATCCTGATGCGAAAATTCGTGCAACTGATGAACTGCCTCAATCAGGTGAAGGAAAAATGATTATGACAGTTGAACCTAAATTTGTTCCTAATCAAGCTGCTCGTATTTATGTTGAAGAAAATTTAGGTGTTAATATTCGATTGGTAGATTGTGTGGGTTATGTCATAGATGGGGCCAAAGGATATAAGGATGAACAGGGTATCCGTTATGTGAAGACACCATGGTATTTGGAAGCTATACCATTTGATGAAGCGGCTAAGATTGGAACTCAAAAAGTGATCCAGGATCATTCGACAATTGGAATTGTGATGACATGTGATGGGTCTATTTGTGAAATACCAGCACATGATTATGTAGGAGCAACTGATGAAGTTATTCAAGAGTTAAAAGAAATAGGAAAACCATTTGTTATTGTTGTTAATTCTAAAGATCCAAGAAGTATACAATGTAGTGAATTGGTTGAAGATTTAAAACAAAAACATGATGTACCAGTTATTCCTTTAAAAGTTAATGAAATGAGTGAAGAAGATATTGCTCATTTACTTAAAGAAGCTTTATATGAATTTCCAATTCATGAAGTGAAAATTGAGGTTCCACGCTGGATTGCTTTAATGGATTCATCACACTGGCTTAAACAAACGTTAGATGAGGCTTTAGAACAATCTTTGCAGGAAATTAAGCGTTTTAGAGATGTGGAAAGTATTGCGACGCATATGAGTGAATTTGACTTTATAAAAAAGGCATATCTCTCATCAATTGATACATCTTCTTCATCTGCCACTTTGCGTATTCAGGAAAGAAAAGGGCTTTATAATGAAATATTAAATGAAATCTTAGGACAGGATAAATTTGATTCAGCAATGTTTTTAAAACAAATGCAAGAGCTGATGCAGATGCAAAAAGAATATCAGGCATATCAGAGTGCTATTAAAATGGTTAAACAAACTGGCTATGGATATGCATTGCCGATTATGGATGATATTGAATTGAGTGAACCAGAAGTTATTAAGCAAGGGCCAAGATATGGAATGAAACTTGTTTCAACTGCTTCTACAATTCATATGATTAAAGTTGATATTGAATCAACATTTGAGCCAATTATAGGTTCAAAAGAACAAGCAGAAGCCTTTATTCAATATTTACAAAGTCATGGAGAAAATAACAAAGAAGCTATTTTTGATTGCGATGTTTTTGGTCGAAAATTAGGTGATTTAATTAATGAAGGTATGCGTGTTAAATTGGCTTCAATGAATGAAACCGCTTGTATTCGTGTGCATGATATTTTAAGTAAAATAGTGAATAAAGGAAAGACAAATGTGATTGCAATAGTTTTATAAATTTGTTGTTGCTTTGCTGAAATTGAAATGTTATACTACTACTTAGATTTAGGTAGGAGGCAATTTAAAATGAATAAAAAAGAACTTATTGATATCGTTTCACAAAAGAAAGATTTAACAAAAAAAGATGCTGAAGCGTTAGTAGATACAGTTTTTGATACAATGATTGAAAGTATTTTAGATGGAGATAAAGTCTTGATTTCAGGGTTTGGTACTTTTAAAGTCAATAATCGTAAAGAACGTAAGGGTGTTAGCCCTAAAACAAAAGAAGTTATGATTATTCCAGCAAGCAAGACAGTTTCATTTAAACCTAGCAACAGATTAAAAGATGCGATGAATTAATTCATACATCTTTTTTTATAAATTTGAAAAAAGGTGACATATTCTGTTCATAAATGTTGTATAATATAGTTGCGAGGTGATTTCAATGCCATTTTATTATTACGGTATGTTTTCAAATAGATATTATATGATTGGAACAATTTTGGTTATTATTGCTGCATTATTAGCAATGTGGGCACAGTTTAAAGTGCAATCAACATATTCTCGCTATAAAAAGATTCCCAATTCTCGTGGTATGACGGGAGCCCAATTGGCACGTGAGATTCTTGATAGTGAGGGATTGCATGATATTCAGATTTTTGAAGTCAATGGTCAATTAAGTGATCATTATAATCCTGGAAAGAAAACGATTAATTTATCTAAGGATATTTATCAGGGGACATCAATTGCATCACTTGCAGTTGCTGCACATGAATGTGGACATGCTATTCAATATAAAGAAAAGTATATTCCTATTTCGCTTAGAAATGCAATTTTACCTATTGCTAATATTGGTCAGTATTTAGGATGGATAGCCATCTTCATTGGTTTGATATTTAGTCGTACAAATGTTGCATGGTTTGGTTTCTTTGCAATGTGCGGTATCTTGGCTTTCCAGGTTGTGACACTGCCAGTTGAGTTTAATGCATCAAGTCGTGCACTGGCTATTTTGAAAACACGTTATTTAAATGAAGATGAATATAGTGGAGCACGTAGTATGTTATCAGCCGCTGCAATGACTTATGTTGCTGCAATGATTTCAACACTAATGAGTATGCTTAGAATTTTTCTGATTATTTTAGGAAATTCAAGAGATGATTAAAGACCGTGAGGTCTTTTCATTTTTGTTTTGCAATTTGTTTCTTTTGTTATATAATAAATACACTGGAGGTGCATTCAATGAAGAAACATGTATTTCGAATAAGTGTGGTTATATTAGTTGTGATATTAGCAGTTGTTTCTTTTTATATGCTTTATGTCCACGTACCTTATTATAATTATCATCATCAGTTAAATACAATAAGGAATCAAATATGTGAAGAAAACAATTATGAATATATGGATTACTTTAGCGAATATAGAGGTAAAGATACGTATTATATGCTAAAGGTGAAAATTAATGGTGTTTTATCTTATGTGGCTTATGATCAGGATTTAAAACTGGTAGATACTTATCAGGGTGATGTTGCAAATGAGGAAGATGTCAAAAAAGAAATTGAGAATAAATATAAAACAGATATTTCTCAATTGGACATTGCTTATGAGAATCAAAGGTTTGTTTATTATGGTCGTCAACAAAACGATGATATGTTATTATATGTTTATTATGATTTGGCGAGTGGAGAATTTATGAAAGCAGTTAAGCTTGGAGAGTAGAATATGGATGAATTATTGGATTATCGATGTGTTGATTTTAAAAAGTTATTAATTTTAAAGGCAAAGTCGATTCAATTAACTGATCAGGAATGTTATCTTTTATTGTTAATTATGACATTAAATGAGATTGGAGTAAGACCTATCACACCTTCACAAATTAGTAAATTATGTCAATTGCCTTTATCTAAGATAGATGAAACTTTAATATCTTTGGTAGATAAACATTTTATTTCAAGAAAAAATGGAACACTTGATTTACGTCCATTAGAAAAACGATTGTTAGATCATGAGGAAGTTGAGGATACTCAGGAAATTGATTTGATTCATATTTTTGAGGATGCTTTTGGAAGAAGTTTAAGTCAAAGAGAAGTTCAATTGATTAATTCATTGAAATGTCAGGGACATAGTGATGAAATGATTGTTGATGCATTAAATGAATCAGTGAAATCAGGGGTTATTACTTTTAGATATATTGAAAAAATTCTTGATAATTGGGCTAAATATGGAGTGAAGAGACGTTATGCACCGATGGCACCTAAGGTAGAAAAAAATCAGGTGGAACAAAATATAAAGGATTATAAATGGTGGGAAGAACATGAATAAAGAGAAAATGCAACGTATATTAGATGTTTTTGATGAAATGTATCCTGATGCAAAGTGTGAATTGGTTCATCAAAATGAATTACAATTATTGATTGCTGTTATGCTTTCTGCGCAAACTACAGATGCAAGTGTTAATAAACTGACTCAAAATTTATTTCAAAAATATCAAAGTGTGGAAGATTATGCAAATGCACCTTTAGAACAGTTAGAAAAAGATTTACATACAATAGGTCTTTATCGTAATAAAGCGAAAAATGTCAAAGCGATGGCACAAAAATTAATCAGTGATTTTGATGGTGATGTCCCTTGTGATCATGATGCTTTACAGACATTACCAGGAGTAGGGCGTAAAACAGCCAATGTTGTTATTTCAGAGGGTTTTCAGGTTCCGGCTATTGCAGTTGATACACATGTTGAACGTATCTCAAAAAGGCTAGGAATCGCTCAGAAGAAGGATTCAGTTCTGACGGTAGAAAAGAAACTACAAAAAGCTGTTCCTAAAGAACGTTGGATCAAAACACATCATCAAATGATCTTTTTTGGAAGATATCATTGTAAAGCTATGAATCCTGAATGTCAGAATTGTTCTTTGATTGATATTTGTAAAGAACCTAAAAGAAAGAAATATCTATAAATAAAAATAACTAAGATATAAGAATGATGACCATCATTCTTTTTTTGTATACAAAAAAACCTATCAATGATAGGTTTTAATCATTATGGGTTCGTTGTAGGAACTTGTGTAGCTTCTGCTGTTTTAAATGAATGAGCAGTTAATTGATGGGTAGAACCATCGCTTCTTGTTTCCGTAAACGTTGTTGTATAATTCGTACTTGGGGCTAAACCATCAAAAGATATTGTCCCATTAGCAGTTAATTCACGTGTGACACCATTAAGAACAGCTGTTACTTTGCTGCCTGTAGGAACAACAACTTGATAACTGATTTGTGAAGTTGTTGGTGTTCCAGCTGTATAACTTGCTGGAGTCACAACGCCTTCAACTGTGACTGTTTGAGATATTTTATTGGAAGCACCATTACCACTTTCAAATGCGTAATATCCTGTAACTGTATAAGAACCCGGAGTAGATAATGTATAATTTAACGTTGCTGCATTGGTACTTAATTTTTCACTATGGATGACTTTTCCAGTTGAATCAGCAATTTCTACAACATAGACAACCTTACCATAAATTTGTTTAATATCACCCAAATATGGAAGATTTTGACCACCATAATTTTTCGTTGGAGTTCCATCTTCAGTCATACTCTTTGGATCATATTCCGCAAAGTTAACATTAATTTTGCCATTTTCTAAAGTGGCAGTAAATGCACTTAAACTATTAAGCGCTGCACCACTAGCAGTACCACTAGGGGTGTTTCCTTTTTTAAACCATCCAGAAACAATTCGATTACTTGGAACACCTTCACCTGGTGATACATAAGGATAAATTCCTGAAATACAGCTTGCCTTAACAACACCAGAAGGTTGGCTTGGATAGCTATTCTTTAATTTACCACCATGAACATATTTAGCAATTAAAGCAGAAATTTGGGTATTGATTGTACCACTTGGGAAGTATCCCTTCTTTTGTGCTTCGGAAGTATAACCAACCCAAACACTCCAAGAGTAATCCGGTGAGTAGGCTGCCATCCACAAATCTTTATTTTTCCCTACTAATTTTTTATTAGGAGCATTTTTATCATGGTTAGAAGTTCCGGTTTTTGCTCCAATTTGTAATCCAATATTTAAACGAGAATATGAATTTGTAGTTTTTACATAGTCAGTCATAACTTGACGAATCATAAATGCGGATTCTGCAGATAATGCCTGTTTCTTTTCTTTTTGAGCAGTTTCATCTAAATTAATCACTTCACCAGTTGAAAGAATTTCGATAGAGGCAACAGTGTGTGGTTCAATATATGTTCCACCGTTTGCGATAACTGCATATGCAGCTGCTTGTTCTTCAGGTGAAATACCAGTTGCCCAAGCACCAATTGCATAACCTAAACTTAAATTTTCTTTATACATATCAAAACCAAAGTCTGATAAATAATTTGTCATTTTTTCAGTACCGACTTTGTCGATAACTTCTTTAAATGTTTGAATTGCAGCTAAGTTCCATGAACTTGACAAAGCTTCACTGATAGACACATCACCATGATATTTTCCATCCCAGTTACCTGGTGTCCAGCCACCACTACTGTAAGGAATATCATGAACATAATGAGCAGTTGAATAATTGAGATATTCAAATGCAGATGCATAGGAAATAATAGGTTTTAAAGAAGATCCTGGTTGATTTCTTTGTCCATATCTAAATGAACTATCTTTTTCAGCATTTTCTTTACTTGCAGCATAAGCATATGTTGTTCCCATTGGAGCATAGTCTCTTGCAGAAATGACACCAATGACACGACCAGTCGTTGATTCTTGAACACTAGCACCAGTTTGCATATATTTATCAGGAAACTTAAAGCTTTCACCACTTGCAATATCATCTAATTTTTCTTGTAAATCAGTATTAAGATATGTAGTAATTTTCATTGGTGTTGAATTTGGGTCATAACCTGTTTTTTCATAAACTTCACGTGTAACCATATCAGCATAAGCCTGATAATGTCCACCAGAAGAAATAGGATTTGATTTCAATGTATTTTCCACCGGAATCGCTTTGGTTGCTTCGTATTCATCTTTCGTAATATAGCCATGATCAAACATCAAATATAAAATCGTATCACGACGTTTTTGTGCTAAGGCTAAATTTTTAAATGGGTCAAAACTGTTTGGAGAGTTTAATGTTCCAGCTAACAATGCAGCTTCTGGCAATGTTAAATTCTGAACAGCTTTATCAAAATAATATTTAGAAGCAGCATAAATCCCAATTGCTTTATTTCCATATCCAAAATAAATTTTGTTTAAATAAAGTTCCAATATTTCTTCTTTAGTTGTCTGAGAAGTTGCTTCAATTGCTAAAATAACTTCGCCAGCTTTTCTTTCAATCGTTTGTTCTTCTTTAGGATAATAAGATTTTTTAATAACCTGTTGTGTAATTGTAGAACCACCACTTGTAATTCCACCAGCAGCAATATTTCCTAATAATGCTTTCACAATACGTGGTAAGTCAAATCCATTATGCTCAAAGAAACGTGAATCTTCCGCCGCAACAACAGCATCAATCATAACCTGAGGAATATCATCATAAGAGACATTCTTTCGAACACCATCTTGTCCATAAGAATAATATTCAGATCCATTAGTAGAAACTTGAATTGATGATTCATTGTTCATTAATTTTTCTTTAGAAAAATCCTTTACCTGATCAAAAATTCCTATTCCTAAATAAATCCCCACTGAAGCAACGAGCAAAACAACAACCAAAAGACTAATCTTAATAATCTTTCGATTTCGTTTCTTTTTAGCTAATTCCTCCTGGGGAGTTCGTTTTTTCTTTTTGAGTTTCATCTTTTTCATCATTCGTCCTCCTTAAAATACACCCTATCTACAACTTTTAAATAATCCAGGCGTGGTTGATAACTTTGGGCTATCAAATGTCCCTTTGATTTGATTCTTTCATAAGTCATTGATTTTCTTTGAGAATGATAATAATCGCAAATAACATAACTTGCATCAATTAAGTATACCTCATTTAGACTAGTGAATGCAATAATAACAAATGCAATACCACCATGATCAATAATTTTTTGTAGATGTTCAATTTGATGTTTTGAGATATTCCCAAAGGGAAAAGTCTTTACTTTTGTTTCTTTGGCCTCAAAATCAACATAACGTCCTCGATAAAGACCGTTATAATCGGTTGTAGAAGGTGTTTTGTAATAAGCTTCTACAATCCTTGCTGCTTCTCTACGTGGATAATCAACCTTGACAATTTGTACAGGTGTAGGTTTTTTGTATATAACCGCTTTATCTATTTCAAGATAATATTGATTAGATAATGAGATATCTTCTTCCAAAGACATGCCACGATGTGCCGTATAATGTTTTTGAGAAGTTGATAAACTTTCATGTAATCCTGTCTTTTTTTTCATGTTGGGATAATTGACCATAACCTCATCCTTTCATTCATTGTCTTATATATTATAACATATATTTTTCACATCTTGTCTAAATTGTGTGTATTTTCATCTTTTTTTAAAAATATCTTGCATTTATATGATATTTTTGTGAAAATATGAAAGAAGAAAGGTGGATGTTTATGGCTAATAAAATTCAATTAAGTCCTAAAAAAATATTAAATAAACAATTTCAGATAGATTTTAAAGGTTATAGTGCGACAGAAGTTGATTATTTTCTTGATACAATTGTAGAAGATTATGAAACCTTTGCTAATATGCTTAATGATTCATATGAACAAATTGAGCGTCTTCAAAAAGATAATGAGGCTTTAAAAGCAAAAGTTTCACATTTGGAGAAAGAAAAGTTATTACAACAAGATAATATTCGTTCGATGGAAGAAAATTTGTCATCGAATGTTGATTTGTTAAAAAGAATTTCAAGCTTGGAAAAAGAAGTTTATAAGGATAAAGATTAATTCTTATCCTTTTTTTGATTGCTTTTTTTTAAAATTGTAGTAAAATAAAGCGTGCTCACGAGAACCGATTGCTACGAAAGTAGAGGAAAGTCCGGGCATCCACAATCTGTGATGATTGTAGTGTTTGTACTGCGTCTAAGAAATGCAGGTAGCGTTCGCTAACGACAGACCTAAGGCCTAAACATAATGCATGGCTGATAAGTCATAAAGTGCCACAGAAACAATGTCTCTTTGAAAAAGGAGAGTGAAAAGAGGTAAACTCTGCAAGGATGAAACCCAAATTTTGGTAGGGGAATTTCATGAAGGGAAACAAACTGGATTGAAAATGCTATGCATAGATAAATAATCGGTTGAAAAACAGAACTCGGCTTATCAGAGTGAGCATTATTTTGTCGATGATTCATCGACTTTTTTTCTTTTTTTTGTTAAAAATTCATAACGAGGACATAAATTCATAAAATAATAGTGATAGTGTTGTCAAAAAAGGCAATTTATGTTTTAATATTACTATGATTGGATTTTTATGTTCATTAACATAAAGGAGGTACTTTTGTGGATAATTTAGGTGAATATATACGTCGTCAAAGAGAAGCAAAAAATCTAACGATTGAAGAACTTTCAGCTCAGACGAAGATTTCTGTAGCTATTTTAAGAGATATTGAAAACGGAAAGTTTGACCGTTATAAAGGCGATGAAGCGTATGTGAAAATGTATTTAAAAAAGATTACAAATATTTTAAATATGGATACTGAAATGGTCACTCAGCAGTATGTGGAGTTAACGCGAGAAATTGCTTTAGAAGATGTCAAGGAAAAAGAAGAAAAAGAACAGCACAATGATGAAGTTGTTAAAAAAGGCAGAAAATTTTCTTTTGAAGCACCACAACTTGCTAGAAAGCCATCAGTTTATGAAGATAAATCTCATGTAACGATTATTCGAGGTGCTATTATTTTAATTCTTGTATGCTTGGTTATCGTTGTTATATGGTATGGTTTTTATGCGACGCGCTCACAAACAAAAGATCCTGAATTTGTACCACAAAATCAACCAACTGTTGAAGGTGATGTAAATACTGATGATCAGCAAAATCAAAATAATGATACAAATACAAATAACAATACAACAACAAATGTTGATTTTACACGTAATGGACGATTAGATTTTAATTTTAAATTACCTGAAGGAACTGAAGAGTTTACCTTAAAGATAGAATATAATCGTGCCTGCTGGGCACAAATGAGTGTTAATGGGAAATCATATGATGAATTTGTTTCAAAGGTTTATCATGATTATACTGATGAAAATAAACCAGATACTGTTGAATTAACATTTAAGGTTGCTGATTTTGAAAATTTACGATTACGTAATGGAAATAATGTGGGACATCATTTTTACATCAATAATCAGGAAGTTCCTTTGATTGAGGAAGATAGTGTAACAGGACCTGCTAATTTGAAATTAACTTTAGAGAAGGAATAGTATGAATTTACCTAATAAATTAACAACAATCCGCTTAATTAGTGTCCCATTATTTGTTATTATTTATTTAATACCTTATCAAATGTTAGGCATTTCGATGCCTACTTTTGATATTTTATCTACAGAACTATCACTTTTAGATATTATTTTATTTATTATCTTTGTATTATCTGCTTTTACTGATTATTTGGATGGTTACTTAGCCAGAAAAAATAATCTTGTCACAACATTTGGAAAATTTATTGATCCAATTGCTGATAAGTTAATTGTGAATACTGCTTTATTATTATTGGCTTCATCACAGGATATTACAATTGTGATTCCTATTATTATGATTTCTAGAGATACAATTGTTGATGCGATTCGTTTGGTAGCAAGTCAAAAGAATGTTGTTTTGGCAGCCAGTTATTTAGGCAAAGCCAAGACTATGACACAGATGATTGCAATTTGTATTTTATTATTGCATAATGTTGTTTTTGCAGCTGTTGGTATTCCAATGGATCAGATTATGATTTGGCTGGCAACAGGTATTTCAGTTATAAGTGGTATTGATTATTTTGTTAAGAATAGTCAATATATTATGGAGAGTATGTAAAATGGAAGAATTAGCACAACTATTAATAGAACAAGGTATTTCAATCAGTAGTGTTGAGAGTTTTACCGTCGGTGGATTTGCTAATATGATTGGTAGTATCAGTGGTATTTCAGCAGTGTATCGTGGCAGTTTGGTGAGTTATCAGACATGCATTAAACGAGATGTATTAAAGATTGATGAAAAAATCATTGATCAGTTTGGTGTTGTTTCCAATGAAGTTGCTGGATTTATGGCTATTCAAGGTCAAAAAATGTTTGCTAGTGATTTGTGTATTTCTTTTACTGGAAATGCTGGGCCATCTGCGATGGAAGGTAAACCAGTGGGACTTATCTACATAGCGATTGCATATGCTCAAAAGATTCACACGTTTTGTTTTGAATTGTCTGGAAGTCGAGAAGAGATCAAAAAACAGGCAATTTTATTAGGAATAGAAAAAATATTAAATATTTTAAAGAAAAATGAAGAATAAATGTGTATATATGTAGTAAGGAGGGAAATATTATGGCAGAAAAAAAAGTAAAGAAAACAGATGATCCGGCTGAAAAAAAGGAAAAAGCACTTGCTGATGCAATTAGTCAGATTGAAAAGCAATTTGGTAAAGGGTCAGTTATGAAATTGGGTGAACGTGTTGCGGTGGATATTGATGTTATTCCAACAGGTTCATTAACACTTGATGCAGCGTTAGGAATTGGTGGATATCCTAAAGGCCGTATTATTGAAATTTATGGACCTGAATCAAGTGGGAAAACAACTTTGACATTGCATGCAATTGCAGAGGTACAAAAACAAGGTGGACGTGCTGCTTTTATTGATGCTGAGCATGCAATTGATCCTGTGTATGCAAAAAATTTAGGTGTTAATGTAGATGAATTGATTTTATCACAACCTGATAGTGGAGAACAGGGCTTAGCAATTGCTGAGACACTGGTAAAGAGTGATGCTATTGATTTGGTTGTTGTGGATTCAGTAGCGGCACTTGTACCTCAAGTTGAACTTGATGGTGAAATTAGTGATAATTCAGTGGGATTGCAGGCAAGAATGATGTCTAAAGCGATGCGTCGTTTATCAGGACTTATGAATAAAACATCATGTACAATTATTTTTATCAATCAGTTAAGAGAAAAAATAGGTGTTATGTATGGAAATCCGGAAACAACAACAGGTGGACGTGCTTTAAAATTCTATTCATCAGTTCGTATTGAAATTAGACGTAGTGAGGCCATTAAAAATGGTTCTGAAATTGTTGGAAATAAAGTCAATATTAAAGTGGTTAAAAATAAAGTTGCACCACCATTTAAGACCACTTCTGTCGATATTATTTATGGTAAAGGGATTGCTAGAGATGGTGAAGTTATTGATTTAGCAGTTGAAAATAATATTATCGATAAATCTGGAGCATGGTATGCTTATCAGGGTGAAAAAATTGGACAAGGACGTGAAAATGTAAAGATTTTCATGGCTGAACATCCTGAAGTTATGGAAGAAGTTGAAAATAAGCTTAAAGAGATTATTTTTGCACATGAATCAGTGGAAGATGAAAAAGCGGTAATCTAAAATAACTTGGGATTTCGTGAATCTCATCTATCAAATAAAGTGGGGCTTAACTGACCCCACTTTTTTGTATAGACTTTTTTAATTAGAATCGTTCATTGGATTTTTCTAAAATCTTATCTACTTTTGAAGATATTATCATGATTCTTCTATACATATTACTTATGTCTTCCAGTATTTCTTCCAGAACTTCATCTTCTTCAAGAATCCTATTCTCATCGTCCTCCAGAATAAGCTTGTATGTCTTTATCATTATTATTTGTCCTCCTTTTTTATAATATTGAGATAATAGGTTGTATCACTGTTAAGTGAAAATAAGATTTTGTTTCTGAAACGTTCCCAGTTCAGGTATCCATTTGATGCATGTTTGATCAGCTTGATGCTTTTATTGCGGTTCTCTACAATCGCAGTATTCATCTTTCTGTTTTTCTCCCTGTCTACAATCATAAAGGAATTGATGATTTCCTGCTTCCATCTTGTCAGAGTGTTGGCGAACTGGCTCATCTCTTCTATAGGACAGCACCTGAAGTCGATAATGATTTCTTCCAGTTTTTTCTTTGCGTCTTCATAATGACACTGTCTGTAGAAACGGGTAACACTGTCCTTAAGGTCATAGGCGATATCAAGTTCTCTGTCATACTTCACCATATAATCAAACAGATCATAATAGTTGTAGTATCCTTCCAGTCTTCTGTTGTATCTCTTTTCCTCATTGGGATCAAATATTCTGTTGTCAGTTGAGATGAACATCCAGTTAAATTTTTTAAGCACATAGTAGTGTCTGGATGCTTCCTCGTATATATATTCCTCTTCTTTTGTAAGGCCGATATTCTTCTTTTTTTGTTGAAGTTCCCTGATCTGTGTCATGTACTTTTTCTGAGCTGATATTCTGACTTTATCCATTCTTCGCCCCAGTTCCTGAACAACATGAAACTTGTCGATACAGCAGCTTGCATTGGGAAAGACGTGTCTGGCAACAATCCTGTAGGTTTCCCACATGTCAAACGAACAGTACAGCACCTTTTCACGCTCTTCTCTGGGAATAAGCATAAAGTAGCTGATCAGGTCATCCTTTTTACGTGTTGGCAGGACATCAACAATCTTCTGGTCAGTACAGTCAACCAGCACACAGACAAATTTGCTTTTATAAGTCTTGAATGCATAAACCTCATCAATACCCAGACATGCAGGAAGAGGTCTCCTGGAAATACGGACATGATCATCAAAGATATTGATGACGGAGGTTACTGAAACATGATAACGCCTGGCAACAGATGTGAATGTTTCATTGGGAAGCTTAAGATCTCTGAGGATATTGGATACAGTCGCTACAGAGATTCTGGAACTTCCAAATACAAAGGGATTGTGTTCAAAGAATGTTTTGTGACAGTGAGGACAGCGATATCTTCTGGCTTCGTATATGATAAAGCACTGGGAATAATTAAGAACGGAATGAATAATCTTTTTTTGAGAATAATCCTTAATTTTATCAGTCATCTGACCACATACAGGACACTGATGATATTTGACATTCAGTCTGATGCAGATGTAAATTCCATCTGACTGATGGGTGATTCTGAATTCCTGAATATCATCTTTTTCAAGATTGAAGAACTTGAGAATATCATTTTCGGAAATAATAGGCATAATGGTAGTATTGAGCAGTTCACCATCTTCCAAAAGAGGTGGTGCATCGATAGCCTTCATATAAAAATCTCCTTTCATCTTGTTTCTAAGACAAAAGTAACATAGAAAAAGGGAAAGGCATACAAAAGTCATGTGGGAAAATAGAAAAGACAAGGATGATTTCTGCGGTTCATCCAGCATAAGGTTATGTATCTAAGGGGGATATCGTGATATTTATGGATGAGAAAAAAGCGATGAGAGGAATAAGTGAACTGAGAATAATTGACAGATGAACAGATAACAGAGAAATCGGCAATTGAATAGGGAATCATTTCCTGAATAAGAACTGCATGAGTCACACCGCAATCAGTGCATTGAACTCTCAGTATTCTGATAACAATATCTCTATTGAAGAAATCAGTATGACGATCATAGTAGGCATGAAAAGTCCAGCTGTGGGAATGACAACTGGAGCACTCAATTTTATTGAAGTTGATGCTTCTAATCAATCTGTCATAAACAAACTGATTGAAAGGCTTGATTTTTTTGTGAGTTTGAATTATTATCATAGTGTTCTTCAATAGGACAGGATAAATAATCAAACTTTGGTCGGGGCGATTGTTTATCCATTTTCTTTCTGTAAATTTTATAAAATAATCATATAATGATTTAGAGAAAATATAAAGAGAAAGAACCCCATAGAAATGAAAAGAAGAAACAATATAAAAAGAAAAGGCACCCCAATAAATTTGAGTGCCAGTAAAAACCCCAGAGATATTTAATTACTCGAAAAAGCCTCATAGGAGGCTTTTCTTTTGACTTCAAAATATGCACTGATATAATGGAAAAAGTGGAGGTAAGAAGATATGGCAAATTTCACAAAAAAAGCATTGATGGCTTCATTTTCTAAATTATTAAATGAAAAACCTTTTGATAAAATTACAGTTCAGGATATTGTTGATGATTGTGGGGTTAATCGAAATACCTTTTACTACCATTTTCAAGATATTTATATGTTGTTGGAATGTTTATTGCAACAAGAGTGTCAAAAAGTTGAAGATGCTTTAGATAATGATTTGACTTGGTTAGAATGCTTTGAAATTGGTTTTTCATTTGTTTTTTTTAATAAGACAGCGGTCTATCATTTATATCAATCAATGAATAGAGAAACCTTAGAGTACTTTTTAGGACAAGTGATTGAAAATATTCTGAAGAAATATATCGATATTCATTTTGCTGATGTGCATATCAGTGATGAACGTAAAAAGTTTATTATTAAGTTTTATAAATATGGAATAACAGGTATTTGTTTAGAGGGTATTGCAAGTGAATTATCAGAAATAGATATTCAAAAACAATATATTCAAGATATAGAAAAAAGTTTTAAACGAAGCCTTTTTAACTCTATGCAGGAGTAAAGAAGAGGTAAGAGAATTTCTGTTTTTAGTCTTCATTGGTGGAAGCCATTCCATAATTTCGATATTTTATTGTCAATTTCACAAAAATACGGTATAATAAATTTGTGCGTAAAACGCACTCAATGAAATTTATCATAGGAAATAGGAGGATGATTATGCCAGAAATGAATGGACCTCTCACTATTTTAACCTATGTTCTAGCAGTTGCTGTAGGGTTTGTATTGTATTTTGTATTGACAAAATTAAAAGTATCAAAAGCCAATGTTGATGCTACAAAAATTATAGAAGAAGCAACTGCCAAAGCTGATAATATAGTAAAGGAAGCCATTCTTGATGCAAAGACACAAGCTTATGAATATAAGCTGGATGCTGAAAAAGACATCAAGGAACAGCGCTTAGAAGTTACTAAATTTGAAAATAAACTATTGCAAAGGGAACAGAATATCGATCGTAGAGATATTGCTTTACAAGGTAAAGAAGATGTTTTGGACGATAAAGCAAAGCAATTAGAGAAAAAAAGTGAAGAACTAGGTAAATTGGAGGCACAATTAAAAGAACAAATTGATGCAAAAATTGTTGAATTAGAAAAAATAGCGGCTATGAGTGCAAATGAAGCCAAACAGGAACTCTTTAAGCAAGTAGAACAAAAGATGGCTACAGAAGTCACTGCTTATATTAAAGAACAAGAAGATGAGGCTAAATCTAAAGCATCTTTATATGCAAAAGATATTATCGCTGCTGCTATTAATCGTTATTCACAAGAAGAAACGATTGAACGTACAGTGAATGTTGTCGCTTTACCAAGCGAAGAAATGAAAGGCCGTATTATTGGTAGAGAAGGTAGAAATATTAAGGCTATTGAAAATGCGACTGGTGTTGAATTGATCATTGATGATACACCTGAAGCTATTACAATTTCTTGCTTTGATCCAGTAAGAAGAGAAATTGCCAGATTATCATTAGAAACTTTGATTCGTGATGGAAGAATTCAACCAGGTAGAATTGAAGAAGTTGTTCAAAAAACGAAAAATGAATTAAATGAAGTCATTCAAAAAACAGGTGAAGATGCAATTTTTGAATTAGGATTATCACGTGTTAATAAAGAAATTGTCATGATGCTGGGAAAACTTAAATATCGTACAAGTTATGGTCAAAATGCTTTACAGCATTCTTTAGAAGTGGCACATTTTGCTGGTATGATGGCTGCTGAATTAGGATTAAACCAGCAGTTGGCACGTCGTGCTGGATTATTGCATGACTTAGGAAAAGCAGTTGATCATGAAATGGAAGGAAGCCATGTTGAATTAGGAGCAAAGTTTGCTAAGAAGTATGGTGAGAATGCAACTGTTATTAACGCAATTGAGTCACATCATGGAGATGTAGAACCAACAAGTGTTATTTCTATTATTGTTGCTGCTGCTGATACATTATCTGCCGCTCGTCCAGGAAGTCGTAGTGAGACAATTGAAAACTATATTCAAAGACTTGAGAAATTAGAAGAAATTTCAAAAAGTTTTGATGGAGTTGATAAAGTATTTGCGATTCAGGCTGGCCGTGAAGTGCGTGTAATTGTTAAACCTGATAAAGTTGATGATTTAGCAAGTCATCAGTTAGCAAGAAATATTAGGGATAAGATTGAAAATGAATTAACATACCCTGGACATATTAAGGTCACTGTTATTCGTGAAGTGCGCGCAAATGAAATTGCAAAGTAAAAGATAGGCATAACCTATCTTTTTTTAAAGGAGAAGAGATTATGAAAATTCTTTTTATTGGAGATGTTTTTGCGGCTATTGGACGAGAAATGATTGAAACCTATTTGCCACAATTAAAACAGCAATATCAAATTGATGTTGTGATTGCAAATGTTGAAAATGCAACACATGGAAAAGGACTTAATAAAAGACATTATGAGGAGTTTTTATTTCAGGGAATTTCATTGATGACAATGGGAAATCATACATTTGCTAAAAAAGAGTTATTTGATTACATTGATGAAGCAGACCGTTTGATTGTTCCTTACAATCAGCCACGCGCATTACCAGGTATGGGAAGTAGAGAAATAACAATTTTAGGCAAGAAGATCCGTGTAACAAATTTATTGGGAATTACTTTTATGGATGGGAAATCCCAAAATCCTTTTGAAGCCATTGATGATGTTTTAAAAGAAGATACAAGTGATATTCATATTGTTGATTTTCATGCTGAAGCAACAAGTGAAAAGATAGCTTTGGGATATTATTTAGATGGAAAAGTATCAGCAGTTTTAGGGACGCATACGCATGTCACAACGGCTGATGAAAAAATTCTTCCTCAAGGAACTGCTTATCAGAGCGATGTTGGTATGACAGGACCTTATGAAAGTGTCATTGGATGTGATAAGGATAGCATTATCAAAAGAATGAAAACAGGTGTTATGACACCATTTTTAGTAGCTGAAAGTGTCGGACAATTACGTGCAACATTACTTACATTTAATGATCAAAATCAATGTATTCAAATTGAACGCATTTGTATTGATCCTGATCATTCTTTTTAAGCATATTTATCCTTGTTCTTTCATATATTGGGGCAAGGAGGAATTTTTATGGAAATGATTAGAGTATCTTCATCATCGAAACCAAGTAAGGTGGCGGGAGCATTAACAAGTCTCTTGCGTGAAAATCAAAATGTTCAAATTCAAGTGATTGGTGCTGCTGCACTTAATCAGGCAATGAAAGCTATTGCGATTGCACGAGGATATATTGCTCCAGGTGGTTATGAGATTTATTGCATACCTTCTTTCTATGATTTAACTATCGATGATCAAATTGTGACGTCTTTACGTTTAAATGTAGAAATGCATTAAAAAGACTTTCTTTTTTATGTGAAAGTGGGTATAATATAAGAAGATAATAAGGAGGAAATATTATGGCAAAATGTAAATTATTAATGTCAACTGCACAAACTCAAAAGTTAATTGACTTCTTCGATGGATTAGAAGATGATAAAGTGAAATGTAAATTTATAAAGAAGACAGGAATTAAGGCTGAAATTGAGTGTGAAACAGATTTAACACCTGAAGAAGCTGCTTCATATTGTAAAGGACTTTTCAAAAAAACACCTGAAGGTGCAGTTTTATACTTTTCAATTCAACCTGACGGATTCTTTGGTTAAAAATTTAAAAATAAGGACTTTGTCCTTATTTTTTTCTTTCTTATTTTATAATAAATTGATATAATGAGTCAGAAAGTGGTGAAAGAATGAAAGATTATAGTGAATATTTTAAAGGTCCATCTTTAAAAGATGCAAAACATAGAGGAAAAGATGAAATTCATCATATAGATGATGCTTATGAAGTTCCAGCAGATATGATTGGAATAGGAAAAGGACAAAAATATTTTATTCAGACATACGGTTGTCAGGCAAATGAACGCGATAGTGAAACATTGGCAGGAATCTTAGAAAGTTTAGGGTATGAAGCAACTGATGAAATTAAAGATGCTCAAGTTGTTTTATTGAATACTTGTGCAATTCGAGAAAATGCTGAAGAAAAGGTTTTTGGGAAAATAGGATATCTTAAAAAGTTGAAACGTACAAATCCAAACATTATCTTTGGTATTTGTGGTTGTATGGCACAAGAAGAAGTCGTGATTAATAGAATTCTAGAGAAACATCACCAAGTTGATATGATTTTTGGAACACATAATATTCATCGTTTACCTGTTTTACTTAAACAGGCAATGCTTGAAAAAGAAATGATTTTAGAAGTTTGGTCAAAAGAAGGGGATGTGATTGAAAATTTACCAAGTCATCGTGCTCATCCTTATAAAGCATGGGTTAATATTATGTATGGATGTAATAAATTTTGTACATATTGTATTGTTCCATATACACGAGGTA
The DNA here is from genome assembly GCF_001244545.1 of Candidatus Stoquefichus sp. SB1. NCBI lineage: Bacteria > Bacillati > Bacillota > Erysipelotrichia > Erysipelotrichales > Erysipelotrichaceae > Candidatus Stoquefichus > Candidatus Stoquefichus sp. SB1. Next base: position 874,240 of record NZ_LN852694.1, read on the forward strand.
AAGAGAGATCACGTTTACAAAATGAAATTCTTGATGAGATAAATGATCTCAAAAATAAAGGATATCAGGAAATTACTTTATTGGGACAAAATGTTAATTCATATGGAAAAGATTTTGATAATGGATATGATTTCGCTTCATTGTTAGCAGACGTTGCTCAAACAGGCATTCCAAGAATTCGTTTTACAACTAGCCATCCATGGGATTTTTCTGATGATATGATTGATGTTATTGCTAAGTATGATAACATCATGCCTGCTATTCATTTACCTGTACAATCAGGCAATAGTGAAGTTTTAAAACGTATGGGACGCCGTTACAGCCGTGAACAATATTTAGATTTGTTTGATAGAATTAAAAAGAAAATTCCTGACTGTACAATTACAACGGATATTATCGTTGGTTTCCCAGGTGAAACTGATGAACAATTTGAGGACACAATCAGCTTATATGAACATTGTGAATATGATTTGGCATATACTTTTATATACTCTCCACGTGAAGGCACACCAGCCGCTAAAATGGAAGATGATATTGATATTCATACAAAGGAACAACGTTTATATCGTTTAAACGATCTTGTGAATGAAAAAGCCCATATGCAAAATCAAAAATATTTGGATCAGGTTGTTGAAGTTTTGGTGGAAGGTCTTTCTAAAAAAGATGAAGAGATGTTAACTGGTTATACAGCACATCAAAAATTGGTTAACTTTAAAGGAAATAAAGATCATATTGGTCAAATTGTTCCAGTAAAAATTACAGAAGCCAAAACATGGGCACTTAAAGGTGAAGAAGTTGAATAAAGATATTGAAGAAAAAGCTAATCTCTTAAATCAATGGATTCTAAGTCAAGAAGTTGTGCAGGAATATCAAAAGTATGCATCATTAATTAAAGAGAATCAGCAATATGCTCAATGGGAAAATGAATTAAAAAAAATGCAACAGGAAATCGTTCAATGTAAACATAGTCAGATTGATTGTGAAGAACTCATTAATGAGTATGAAAGAAAGAAAAAAGCTTTTGATGAAAATCCTGTTATTTACAATTATTTAGCATTAAAACAAGATGTCAACATACTGTTACATCAAATTCAAAATGATATTAATCAACAATTGAAGAAAAAGGTTGACGAAAACGACAAAAATCTATATAATTTTTCAATAAAATAGAATATAAAAGAGATAAAGGAGAGAAAACATGGCATATTTTTTTGATGAACCATCACATACATTTAATGAATATTTATTAGTACCTGGATACTCTAGTGCTGAATGTCAGCCTAAGAATGTCAATTTAAAAACACCTTTGGTAAAATTTAAAAAAGGTGAAGAACCTGCTTTGTCATTAAATATTCCTCTTGTTTCAGCAATCATGCAATCAGTATCTAATGATACAATGGCTGTTGCTTTAGCAAGAGAAGGTGGAGTTTCATTTATATATGGTTCTCAATCAATTGAGAGTCAGGCAGAAATGGTGAGAAAGGTAAAAGCATATAAGGCTGGATTTGTTCCTAGTGATTCCAATATTGCACCTGATCAAACATTAAAAGATGTTATTGAATTAAAAGAAAAAACAGGACATTCAACAATGGCTGTTACTATCGATGGAACAGCGAATGGAAAATTAGTAGGAATTGTTACGGGAAGAGATTACCGTGTTTCACGTATGGATGAAGAAACAAAGGTTTCTGAATTCATGACACCATTTGATAAATTAATTACTGCTCATAGTGGTGTTTCATTGAAAGAAGCAAATGATATTATTTGGGAAAACAAATTAAATGCATTACCAATTATTGATGAAAATCAAAAATTAGAATATTTTGTATTTAGAAAAGATTATGAATCAAGAAAATCTAATCCAAATGAATTATTAGATTCATCTAAAAGATATGTTGTTGGAGCTGGGATTAATACAAGAGATTACGCTGAGCGTGTTCCAGCATTAGTTGAGGCTGGTGCAGATGTGTTATGTATTGATTCAAGTGAAGGATTTAGTGAATGGCAAAAACTCACAATTGATTGGATCAGAGAACATTATGGTGATCAAGTCAAAGTTGGGGCTGGTAATGTTGTTGATGAAGAAGGTTTCTTATTCTTGGCAGAAGCTGGTGCTGATTTTGTTAAAATTGGTATCGGTGGGGGATCTATCTGTATCACTCGTGAACAAAAAGGTATTGGTCGTGGACAGGCAACAGCAACTATTGAAGTTGCAAAGGCTAGAGATGAATATTATGAAAGAACTGGTGTTTATATCCCAATTTGTAGCGATGGTGGGATTGTTCATGATTATCATATGACTTTAGCTTTGGCAATGGGATCTGATTTTATTATGTTAGGTAGATATTTTTCACGTTTTGATGAATCACCTACAAATAAGGTTAATATCAATGGTCAATATATGAAAGAGTATTGGGGAGAAGGAAGTGCTCGTGCAAGAAACTGGCAAAGATATGATTTAGGTGGAGATAAAAAATTGTCATTTGAAGAAGGTGTCGATTCTTATGTTCCTTATGCTGGATCATTAAAAGATAATGTAGGATTATCACTTGCAAAAATTAAATCTACAATGTGTAATTGTGGAGCATTATCAATTCCTGAATTACAAAGAAAAGCAAAAATTACACTTGTTTCTTCTACAAGTATTGTTGAAGGTGGAGCTCATGATGTTGTTTTAAAAGACTCAACTCCATCACATAATCAATAAAATATATCAAAGTATCTGTATTTAGCAGATACTTTTTTGCTTTATAAAGCATTTATAGACAAGCGTGAAGTAAAAATAAATGATAGACTAGATTTAAGAAAAGGAGGAGTTAATAATGGTTGCGTGGGAGGCAATTCAGGAAATAATTTTATATATTGAAGACAATTTATCAAATGACTTAGATGTTGAAACACTTGCACAAAAAGTCTATTTATCACCTTATTATTTTCAACGTCTTTTCAGCCGTTTGGTTAAGAAAAATGTTGCTGAATATATTCAATTAAGGAGATTAGCAAAAGCGGCTAACCTTTTAAAGGAGTCTGACGATAATATTTTAGATATCGCAATAGCGTGTGGATTTCAAAGTCATAGTCATTTTACAAAGGTATTTAAAAATGTTTATACAATCACACCATCTGATTATAGAAATTCAAATATTCATTTAGATTTTTTTATTCAACCCAATCTTGCTTTCAATTATTCTTTAATAGAAGAAGGAAAAACTTATATTGTTGATGATATGGTTATTGAAATAAATAAATTTGAAAATGAAGAAGATATTCAATTTATTGGGAAAAGTGTTATTTCACCTGTATCAAAGATAGGTGAAGCAAAAATCAATCAGTTAAAATCACTTTGGGATGAATTTGAAGTGAATCAAAATCAAGTAGGTGTAGATATTTTGACTGCTTGTGAAGACCCAAATTATTTTCATTATTTTGTTGGCCTAGAGTCTAAGAATAATCCCTTTCATTTAGAAACGAGGATTATGCCTAAAGGTCAGTATGTTGTATGCCGCTATGAAGCGGAGGATTTTAATGCTTTGGTCAATGATGCATTGTATAAGGCAAGTCAGTATTTATACGAAATATGGTTACCTCAACATCAGTTTATTCCTGAGCCTTTATTGGTTCAAAAATATTTTCAGCCATTTTCTAAAAACTGTTATATAGAATTATGGGCTAAAATTCATATAGAAAAGTAAAAAATGATAACTTGATTATTGAACATATGAATAATGTAACAGACATAAATAAGAATTTTAAAATATAGCATGATATCACACAATAATTATAAAAAATTGTGTTATATCATGTTTTTTGTCATATAGTATATGGAGGTGGAATTATGAGCAATAACATAAGAGAGATTTATACGAAGGCAATCGTAGCGAAAGGCAAAAAATTATCCAAGAATACGTATAATTTTACTTTAACAACATTGCCAAATGACATATTAGGATGTTGGATTTCTAATCATCATTATGAAGCTGCAATTAAAAATAGAGTTCCTAAAATTATAGGGACTTTCGATGTTCACATATGGTACAGCTGTCATGATGAAATGGACTCACAAGTTGAAAAGCATCAAGTGACATATATTGATGATATGCAGGTGAGTAAAAAAGAAAACCGTGAATTTGAACCAAGTGATCAGGTCAAAGCACGTTGTTTTGAAAAGCCTAAATGTTTATCTGCGAGTTATAGTCAGCAAAATGTGACAATTGAAATTGAAAAAGAAATGCAGATTGAAATCAGTGGTGAAACTTGTATTAAGGTTGAGGTCAAGAATGAAGAAGAGGTTTGGGATGAATTTGATGATATTGAAATTAATCCGGATTTTATTAAATAATGTTTAAAGAATTCCTATGTTTTCAAGAGGAATTCTTTTCTTTATTTGTCAAATTATGCTATAATATTGTAGTTATTAAGGAGTGATAAAATGAAACAAAAATATTCACCAATGATGATGCAATATTTAAAAATAAAAGAAGATAATCAAGATTCTATTGTTATGTTTCGCTTAGGCGATTTTTATGAAATGTTTTTTGATGATGCAATTGTGGCTTCTAAAGCCTTAGATCTTGCTTTAACAGGAAAAAATGCTGGTGCTAAAGAACGTGTTCCTATGTGTGGCGTCCCTTTTCATTCAGTGAGTGGTTATATCCAAAAATTAATTGATTTGGGACATAAAGTTGCTATTGTTGAACAATTAACTGATCCTGGTAAAAAAGGAATAGTTGAACGTGGAGTTGTACAAATTATTACTCCTGGAACAATTATGGATCATTCTTTAAATGAGAAAAGAAATAATTATATAGGAGCTTTAGGTGTTTTTGATTTCCATTATACTTTAGCATATTGTGATATTTCAACTGGAGAATTTTTTGTTGTTAATTTTGATAAAGAAAATCATTTATTGAAGAATCATATTGATGCTTTGGGATTAAAAGAAATAGTTGTTATGGATGATTTTGTTTTTGAAGGTGTTTTTGTTTCAAAATATAACAATGATAAGTTTAATGAACAATATAAAAAGATTTTTGAAAATATTAGTGATTTAAAGGAAATTAAGATTTGTTCTTTATTATTGAATTATATGGTTGAGACACAAAAACGTGAATTGGGTCATATTCAAGTAATACAAGAAGTGAAAACAGAAGATTATATTTATATGGATTCTTATACAAAAAAATCTTTAGAGCTTGTTAAAAATGCAGATAATGAAAATTATGGGACATTGCAATGGCTATTAGATGATACAAAATCAGCAATGGGTGGTCGATTATTACGACAATGGATTGAAAGACCATTAGTAAATAAAGAGAAAATTGAAAAAAGAATGGATATTATTGAAATTCTTATTGATAATTTTATTGAACGTGAAACGATTAAAGATATTATTAATGATATTTATGATTTGGAGAAGTTGGCAGCGAGAATTGCTTTTGGAAATGTGAATGCGAGAGATATCAAATGGATTGGTGCTTCATTAAAAGTTATTCCTGAATTAAAACATCAGTTACTTTCTTTAGGACATCCATATACCAATGCCTTAGCTGAACAATTAATAGATTTATCATATATGACGGATGTTATTGATCAGGCGATTGTTGATAATCCGCCTTTAACAGTTAAAGAAGGTGGGTTGATTCAACAAGGCTATAATCAAGAGTTAGATGAATTAAGATATATTCGTGAAAATGGAAAACAATGGTTAAGTGAATTTGAACAAAGAGAAAGAGAAAAAACAGGAATCAAAGGGCTTAAGATTGGCTATAATAGAGTTTTTGGTTATTATATTGAAGTTACAAAAAGTTATTTATCTATGGTTAAAGATGAATTTGAATATACAAGAAAACAGAGTATTTCTAATGCTGAACGTTTTGTAACACCAGAATTAAAGGAGATGGAAGCAAAAATTCTCAGTGCTAATGATAAAATTGTTGCTTTAGAATATGAAATTTTTGTTCAATTGCGTGAATATATCAAAAAAGATGTTCATTTGATTCAGGATGTAGCAAGTATTGTTGCACAAATTGATGTTTATCAGTCATTAGCTTCTAAAGCAAGTCATAATGCTTATGTTCGACCTGTTTTTAATGATCAGCATATTATAGATATCGAAAATGGAAGACATGGTGTTATTGAACAAGTGATTTCAAGACAAAAGTATGTACCTAATGATTTACATATCCATGAGGATGCACCTATTTTATTAATTACAGGACCTAATATGGGTGGAAAATCAACTTATATGAGACAAATTGCCTTGTGTGTTATTATGGCTCAAATTGGCTCTTTTGTGCCATGTGATAGTGCGAATTTACCAGTTTTTGATCAGATTTTCACACGTATTGGGGCAAGTGATGACTTGATATCTGGACAATCAACTTTTATGGTTGAGATGCTAGAAGCTAATAATGCCTTACGTTATGCAACTCGTGATTCTCTCATTATTTTTGATGAAATTGGTCGTGGAACAGCAACATTTGATGGAATGGCGATAGCACAATCTATGATTGAATACATTGCAACTCATATCAAGTGTATTACTCTTTTTTCAACTCATTATCATGAATTGACTATGATGGATGAAAGTTTCCATATCCAAAATGTTCATGCAAGTGCATCAGTAGAGGGAGACCGTATTGTTTTCTTATATCAAATCAAACCAGGACGTTCTCATCGCTCTTATGGAATTAATGTTGCTCAGTTAGCTAAATTACCTGATGAAGTGATTGCTCGTTCTAAAATTATTTTAAAATCTTTAGAAGATAATAATATTGAAACTGTTATCAGTGAAACACAAGAACAACCCGAGATGATAGTTCAAGAAAGCTTAGTTGAAAAAGCATTAGAAAGAATAGATCCAATGTCTTTATCACCATTAGATGCTTTAAGTACATTGATTGAATTAAAAAAATTATTATAAGTGAGGTGGTTAAATGGCAAAAATTAGACAGTTAGATGATATTTTATCTAATAAAATTGCAGCTGGAGAAGTTGTTGAAAGACCGGCTAGTGTTGTAAAGGAACTAGTTGAAAATAGTATTGATGCACTTGCTCATCGTATCGATATATATATTGAAGATGGTGGACTTCAAATGATTAAAGTGGTTGATAATGGTGAAGGTATGTCAAAAGAAGATGCCCGTCTTTGTTTTTCACGTCATGCGACAAGTAAAATAAAAGATGACCAGGATTTGTTTAATATTATGACTTTAGGTTTTCGAGGAGAAGCTATACCTTCTATTGCTTCAGTCAGTCATTTTGATTTAAGAACATCAACTGGTGAAGCAGGTTATTTTATGATATATGAATTTGGGAAGTCTCTTCAAGAAGGTATATGTGATTTACCAAAAGGCACACAGATTACGATCACTAAAATCTTTCAGAATGTTCCCGCCCGTTTAAAGTATTTAAAATCAGTTAATAGTGAGTTTGCTGCTATACACCAGTATGTTGAAAGAATTGCCTTAGCATATCCTCATATTGCAATACGATTATATCATAACGAAAAATTGATTTTTCAGACAAATGGAAAAGGCAATTTGTTGGAAGTCATTGCCAGTATGTATGGTATTGCAACAGCTAAAAATATGATTCCTGTTGAATTTGAAAATGATGAATTTCAAATTCAAGGATATGTTAGCAAAATTGATACTTCGCGAGCATCAAAGACAAATATTATCACTTTGGTGAATCATCGTTATGTAAAAAATGCAATGAGTATTGATGCAATTAACAATGCTTATCGAGCATATTTGGCTGATAATCGTTATCCTATTGCTGTTGTCAATATAGAGGTTGATCCTTATTTAGTAGATGTTAATGTTCATCCATCTAAATTAGAGGTCAGATTTTCTAAAGAATACGAATTACGTGAGCTGATATATAATGGTGTATCAAATGCTCTTCAACAGGTTAATTTAACATATCAAGTCAAAAATAAACAAACAGAACGTGAAACATTTAAACCACAATTAGATCAAGTGACTTTTGATTTGCCTGAAGAAACTCCTGTTTTTCATAAAGAAGAGGCAATTGTACAAAAAGAAGATTTGGCACAGCAAAAGAATTTACTTAAAGAACCCCAAACAGCATATACTCATGTTCAACAAAGAGATGAGACAATTGAAGAAAGCAGTCATACACCTATATCAACAATCCAACAAAGACCAATTCAAGAAAAAATTTATGCAAAAGCACAAATTCATGGAACTTATTTAATTGGTGAAAATGAAAAAGGAATGTATATGGTTGATCAGCATGCTGCTCAAGAAAGAATTAACTATGAGTATTATAAGGAACAGTTTTCACATCTTGATTTAACTATGCAGCCATTATTAGTACCTTTGCAATTGGAATACCCAATGAGTGAATTTCTCATTTTAGAAGAAAGAAAAAGTGTTTTAGAAAAAGTAGGAATTCATCTGGAAGTTTTTGGTGAACATGGTTACATCTTAAGAAGTTTACCTTTATGGATGAAAAAAATAGATGAGAACATATTTGTAGATGAAATGATTCAGGAAATTTTACATAAAAATTACTTAGATGTTGTCTCTTTACAAGAACATGCTATTGCAACATTAAGTTGTAAAGCATCATTAAAAGCCAATACATATCTTTCTTTAAGTGATATGCAAACTATATTTGATAATTTAATGCGATGTGAGAATCCATATGTTTGTCCTCATGGAAGACCAACAATATTGTTTTATAGTGATTATGAATTAGAAAAATTATTTAAGAGGGTGATTTAAATGAAAAAAGGAATAACAAATATTATCTTTGAACTTGTTTTAGGTGCAGGGGTGATTATGTTAATGGGGTATTGGTTTGATGGTGTCTATGTGAAAGATTTTTCAGTTGCTTTTTTAGTAGCACTTGTTTTAGCTTTATTAAATACTTTTATTAAACCTATTTTGACAATTATTGCATTACCGATTACCATTTTATCATTAGGAATCTTTCAGTTGATTATTAATGGTTTTATTTTAACACTTGCAACGGATATATTAGCACCTGATTTTCAAATTGCATCATTTGGATTAACAATTGTTGCATCAATTTGTATATCTATTTTGTATAGTTTGTTAGGGATTGGGAAACTCGATGACTAGAGTAATTGTTGTTGTTGGGCCAACGAGTGTTGGTAAAACGAAAATGGGTGTTGAATTAGCTAAAGCGCTGAATGGTGAAATTATTAGTGGTGATTCTATGCAAATTTATAAAGATATGAATATAGGAACTGCTAAGGTCACAACATCAGAGATGGAAGGAATTCCACATCATTGTATTGATATTTTAGAACCAACTTGTGCATATAGTGTTAAAGATTTTCAGGATGCTGTACGTTTTTGGATAGATGATATAACAGCGCGTGGAAAGACTCCAATTATTGTCGGAGGAACTGGATTGTATATTAAAGCCGCACTTTATGATTACAAGTTCAGTGAGACAGAAGATAATCATGATATGTTTAGAAAAAAGTATAAGGATTATGATAATGAACAACTCTACAATTATCTTTTCTCTATTGATGAAATGAGTGCTAAAGAATTACATCCTAATAATCGTCAAAGAGTCTTAAGAGCTATTGAAATCTATGAACAGACTGGGCGTAAGAAAAGTGAAATTGTTGATGAACAACAGCATATCTGTTTATATGATGCTTATTTTGTTGGGTTAACATTACAACGAGATCTTTTGTATGAAAGAATTAATCAGAGAGTTGATTTGATGAAAGCTGCTGGTTTGGAAAGAGAAATAAGACAACTTTATAATCAGGGATTAAAGAGAACACATCAAAGTATGAAAGCAATTGGTTATAAAGAGTGGTTTGATTACTTTGAAGGAAACATATCAAAGGATGAAGTTTATGAACTGATCAAAAAACATTCGCGCCAATATGCCAAAAGACAATATACATGGTTTAAAAATCAGTTTGACGTGCACTGGTATAATGTTGATCTTCAAAAGTTTTCAAATACAGTCCAAGCTGTTTTACAAGATATTCAAGAATAATATTTTTAATGATATTCTTTGTTATTGATTTAAATTATTTTATAAAAAATATTTCAAAGACGAAATGAATAGACATGATAAATGTATCTTTGTTTTGTCTTTTTTTATCAAGTCAATCTATTTGATAAGGTCATCTGCTCCTATTTAATAACATGCAACTGTTGGTTGTCAGATTTCAAAGAGTGAGTTGGTAGTTTTTCTGGTTGAATTTTGTATAATAGAAGCAAATAGGAGGGGAATTATGAAGTTACAAGAAAACTTAACAGTGTTAAGAAAACAAAAAGGTTTTTCGCAAGAAGATTTGGCATATCAATTAGGTGTTTCAAGACAATCAGTGAGTAAATGGGAATCAGGTATTTCAGTTCCAGAATTGGAACGATTAATTGAAATTGCTGATTTATTTGAAGTGACTCTAGATGAACTTGTGAAAGGAGAACAGACAAAAAAACAAGGGATAATCATGACTGATGAGCAACTTCATCGTGTCATTAGAAAATCAAGAGAATTTGAATATAAAAGTCGTCTTATGATTGGAAATATTCCACTTGTGCATGTTAATGTTGGATATGGTAAAAAAGTAGCCAAAGGTATAATAGCATTAGGTAATATATCAATTGGTGTGATTAGTATTGGTGGTATTGCAATTGGGTTATTAAGTTTGGGCGGTTTTGCTTTAGGCGCTCTGGCATTTGGAGGTGTTGCTATTGGGATAATGGCACTAGGTGGTGTTGCTTTAGGATATGTTGCACTAGGAGGACTGGCAGTTGGAATTTATGCATGTGGAGGATATGCCATTGCTAGTCAAATGGCATTTGGTGGTAAAGCAATAGGACATATTGCTATTGGAGCAAGTGTTCATGGTGATTATTGTCTACAAGGAACAAATTTCTCAAGTCAAGAAATAACACATTTTTTGCAGTCATTACCTGATAATATTCCTCAATGGATAAAAATATTTTTTTAACAGTAAAAATTAGAATAATCTATCAATATCAAAGGTAGACTAAAAGCCACATAAATGCTTTGTTTTTGTGGCTTTTTACATTCTTGCTAGTTTTTTTGTGAGTTTAATTTCCCTCGATTTTTCTTATTCCATTTGTATTGTTAATGATATATCCTCGTGTTTTTATCAAGTTGATTGACAATGAGGCTATTATCTCTATTTAGTACGATTGTAATTTCTGCACTATTAAATCTCCTCTTTTAAATATTTTCTTCCTGCATTTCAATGATTTGTACATTTGCTTTTGTTAGCTGTTCTCTTTTTTTGGAGAAACGTTCCATACTTTTTATACCAATATAAGTCAACGGAAAAATCACAGAGTATCCTAATTTTGAAGCATCTATTGCCGAGGAAGCAACACAACAGTTTCCGTCAATTCCAATACATTCTATATTATGGATTTTGTTCTCTTTTAATATTTCTAATAGGGTAGGATTACTGAAAATGCTGGATTTATCTTTTTCTACAATATAGTTTGATACAATTGTCAAGCCTTCGACAAACTCAGAAACGTATATCTTTTTGTTACGTCTGCCTACATTTTTTATATAGATAACTGTATCACCATGTCTTGAAGCAGTTGCTATACGTTCGTTGATTTTATCAATCAGTGTTTGGGAATAAAATTTATTTTTACTCTTTTCTCCAATATAGTCAGCTTGCATATCTATCACAATTAACGCTGTTTCATATTGCTTCATCTCATAACCTCCCAATTTTTTGTGATTCCATTATATAATATATAGGATGTGACATCAATGATTACAAAAATATATGTTCTTTTACTGTCAATGATATGATATTTATCGTTATATTCCTTGTGTTGCAGGTAATGTAGTCATAAATTTCATAATAAGTATAGAAGGAGTATACTTTTTTTAGAAAAACAGCTTGTTGTGTGTGATTTTTAACTATCTGTTCATCATTTTCATTGAGTAATGTTCTTTATATTATATTGTGGTGATATTAATAACAACATGTTATAATCAAGACAAGAGAAATAATGAGTAAAAGTGAGAACCAATGGCTATTTTGTATATTATGGCAGAGTGGTAAAAATCAAAAATTGTGAGGAACGTATATGATAGAAATTAGATATTTGAAAAGCTCTGATAAACAATTTTGGTATAGTCTTGATAAACATTTAGCAGAAGCAGAATTTATAAATAAGGTACATTCTAAAAGAGGCTATGTTATTTTAATGAATGATAAACCAATAGGGTTGTTAAGATATAATCTATTTTGGGATAATACTCCATTTTGTACAATGCTTATGATTGATGAAAATTATCGTGGAAAAGGTTATGGGAAACAATTAATAGAATATTGGGAACATGATATGAAAGCAAAGGGATATGGTATGTTGTTAATATCTACACAAGTTAATGAAACATCACAGAATTTTTATCGTAAATTGGGTTATAAGGATTGTGGCAGTTTAGTGATTGATGTTCCTGGTTATGCACAGCCTATGGAAATGTTTCTTATCAAAGCAATTTGATAAATTCCATTATGCTAGGGAGATGAAGGTGAGTATATGATACAATGAGAAATAACAAGTTGTCCTTTTGCTCACTATAGTTATGATATTTATCTGTTATGTTATAGGGATAAAAATGTTGTTGTAATAAATAGTTTTGAGAATGTATGTTATAAAGGCAGTACATTATTTATGGGAATTAAAAAATGTATTGAGATAGTATAATATTACAATACACTTAATACTCTTACTTAGAAGAATTAATAAAAAAATAGGACTTTTAAAGATTTGAGGTCCTATTTTTTATGATTTAAATCTTTGATTTTATGTGTTCGTCCATGTTTTAAAATACGACGATAATTTTCAGCTAAAGCTTTTTCATAATGACTCGTCATCCAAGGAATATAGAATTGTTCATTTTTAAGCTGTTCAGGCAGATATTGAATGTATTCCCATAGTTCGGGACGATTGTAATCATATTTTTCGTCTTCTGCTAAGCCTACAGGAGTGAGACGTAAATATTTTGGTGCAGGATAAGGATGTGTCGCTAATGAAGATAGAGCGGCATCTATCGCTGCTTCTGAGGACTTTGATTTAGGTGATAAACAAAGATCAATAATTGCACTTGCGATGGGAATGCGTGCTTCAGGGAAACCAATAACCTTTGCGGCCTGAAAAGCTAAAACTGTCCTCATACAAGCATTTGGATTGGCTAAACCAATATCTTCATAAGCAGTAGTAATAACTCGTCTTTCTAGTGATTCAAGGTCATTTGCTTCAATTAATTTACCTAAATAATACATAGCTCCATTAGGATCACTTCCACGAATTGATTTCTGTAAACCACTGAGGGTATCATAATATTGATCTTCATCTTTATCAAACTGAGCATTTGCTTTCCCAAGAGCATTCTTAATCATTTCCAAAGTAATCAGATTATCTTCACTTAAGATACTTGCAACTTCTAGACAATTATATGCAAAGCGAATATCTCCACTACTTAATTTAGCAATTGCTTCTAAGACACCATCCTCAACATGATAGATATTATTCAATCCATTTTCACTCATTAAAGAACGATTAAGTCCTTCAATAATATCTTCTTGTGATAATGGTTTGACTTCAACAATTTGACAACGAGAACGAATAGCTGGGTTAATGGAATGATAAGGATTGGCAGTTGTACAACCGGCAATAATCAATAAACCGTTTTCAATGTGTGGTAATAAGTGATCTTGTTTATCTTTATTTAAACGATGAACTTCATCAATAATGACAAATAATTCACCACTCATTTTAGCTTCCTCTATAATTATATCCATTTCTTTTTTGTTTCCAGTTGAAGCATTAAAAAGACGATAAGGAATATCTAAATCATTAGCAAGTGCACTTGCTAATGTTGTTTTTCCACAGCCAGGTGGACCATATAAAATTGTTGACATAGGATGCTTTTTTTTAACAAACTGTGTAAATAATGCTTTTTCTCCAATAAGATGCTTTTGTCCTAAAACATCTTTTAATGATTTAGGACGCATACGATGTGCTAAAGTTGTAGCCATAAAATCTTTCCTTTTCTTATAAATTTGTTTATAATAAGTATAGCATTTTTAAATGAATAATGATAGGAGCGAGTTATGAAAGTTGTTGTACAAAGAGTAAAAGAAAGTTCTGTAACAATTGATGGAGAAGTCAAAGGTCAAATTGGAAAAGGTTTTATGTTATTGGTTGGCTTTAGTAATGATGATAATACAAGTATTATTGATAAAATGATTGATAAAATCATTCATTTGCGTGTATTTGAAGATGAGCAGGGGAAAATGAATTTATCTTTATCTGATATAAATGGAAGTATTTTATCTATTTCGCAGTTCACATTGTATGCTGATTGTCGTAAAGGACGTCGTCCTGGTTTCACCGATGCAGCAAAACCAGATATAGCCATTCCACTTTATGAGGACTTTAATCAAAAAATAAAAGAAGCAGGGATACATATTGAAACAGGTGTTTTTGGAGCTGATATGAAAGTTGCGCTTATTAATGATGGACCAGTGACAATTATTTTAGATAGTCGTGATATATGTAAATAAATTTGAGTTGTTGTCATAAAGACTCTATGCAAACTTTAAAATAACTCATATAATATATGAGAATAATATTTGCGGTTTGTAATGTCTATGTTCTTATTGAAAAGAACAATGAAATGATCTTATTTAAAGGGAAAAGTTTATCATAAAAGATAGACTTTTCTTTTTGATTGAAAAAAGTATCTTTTTATAAGATACTTTTTTACAGAGTAATTAAATATCTCTGGGGTTTTTACTGGCACTCAAATTTATTGGGGTGCCTTTTCTTTTTATATTGTTTCTTCTTTTCATTTCTATGGGGTTCTTTCTCTTTATATTTTCTCTAAATCATTATATGATTATTTTATAAAATTTACAGAAAGAAAATGGATAAACAATCGCCCCGACCAAAGTTTGATTATTTATCCTGTCCTATTGAAGAACACTATGATAATAATTCAAACTCACAAAAAAATCAAGCCTTTCAATCAGTTTGTTTATGACAGATTGATTAGAAGCATCAACTTCAATAAAATTGAGTGCTCCAGTTGTCATTCCCACAGCTGGACTTTTCATGCCTACTATGATCGTCATACTGATTTCTTCAATAGAGATATTGTTATCAGAATACTGAGAGTTCAATGCACTGATTGCGGTGTGACTCATGCAGTTCTTATTCAGGAAATGATTCCCTATTCAATTGCCGATTTCTCTGTTATCTGTTCATCTGTCAATTATTCTCAGTTCACTTATTCCTCTCATCGCTTTTTTCTCATCCATAAATATCACGATATCCCCCTTAGATACATAACCTTATGCTGGATGAACCGCAGAAATCATCCTTGTCTTTTCTATTTTCCCACATGACTTTTGTATGCCTTTCCCTTTTTCTATGTTACTTTTGTCTTAGAAACAAGATGAAAGGAGATTTTTATATGAAGGCTATCGATGCACCACCTCTTTTGGAAGATGGTGAACTGCTCAATACTACCATTATGCCTATTATTTCCGAAAATGATATTCTCAAGTTCTTCAATCTTGAAAAAGATGATATTCAGGAATTCAGAATCACCCATCAGTCAGATGGAATTTACATCTGCATCAGACTGAATGTCAAATATCATCAGTGTCCTGTATGTGGTCAGATGACTGATAAAATTAAGGATTATTCTCAAAAAAAGATTATTCATTCCGTTCTTAATTATTCCCAGTGCTTTATCATATACGAAGCCAGAAGATATCGCTGTCCTCACTGTCACAAAACATTCTTTGAACACAATCCCTTTGTATTTGGAAGTTCCAGAATCTCTGTAGCGACTGTATCCAATATCCTCAGAGATCTTAAGCTTCCCAATGAAACATTCACATCTGTTGCCAGGCGTTATCATGTTTCAGTAACCTCCGTCATCAATATCTTTGATGATCATGTCCGTATTTCCAGGAGACCTCTTCCTGCATGTCTGGGTATTGATGAGGTTTATGCATTCAAGACTTATAAAAGCAAATTTGTCTGTGTGCTGGTTGACTGTACTGACCAGAAGATTGTTGATGTCCTGCCAACACGTAAAAAGGATGACCTGATCAGCTACTTTATGCTTATTCCCAGAGAAGAGCGTGAAAAGGTGCTGTACTGTTCGTTTGACATGTGGGAAACCTACAGGATTGTTGCCAGACACGTCTTTCCCAATGCAAGCTGCTGTATCGACAAGTTTCATGTTGTTCAGGAACTGGGGCGAAGAATGGATAAAGTCAGAATATCAGCTCAGAAAAAGTACATGACACAGATCAGGGAACTTCAACAAAAAAAGAAGAATATCGGCCTTACAAAAGAAGAGGAATATATATACGAGGAAGCATCCAGACACTACTATGTGCTTAAAAAATTTAACTGGATGTTCATCTCAACTGACAACAGAATATTTGATCCCAATGAGGAAAAGAGATACAACAGAAGACTGGAAGGATACTACAACTATTATGATCTGTTTGATTATATGGTGAAGTATGACAGAGAACTTGATATCGCCTATGACCTTAAGGACAGTGTTACCCGTTTCTACAGACAGTGTCATTATGAAGACGCAAAGAAAAAACTGGAAGAAATCATTATCGACTTCAGGTGCTGTCCTATAGAAGAGATGAGCCAGTTCGCCAACACTCTGACAAGATGGAAGCAGGAAATCATCAATTCCTTTATGATTGTAGACAGGGAGAAAAACAGAAAGATGAATACTGCGATTGTAGAGAACCGCAATAAAAGCATCAAGCTGATCAAACATGCATCAAATGGATACCTGAACTGGGAACGTTTCAGAAACAAAATCTTATTTTCACTTAACAGTGATACAACCTATTATCTCAATATTATAAAAAAGGAGGACAAATAATAATGATAAAGACATACAAGCTTATTCTGGAGGACGATGAGAATAGGATTCTTGAAGAAGATGAAGTTCTGGAAGAAATACTGGAAGACATAAGTAATATGTATAGAAGAATCATGATAATATCTTCAAAAGTAGATAAGATTTTAGAAAAATCCAATGAACGATTCTAATTAAAAAAGTCTATACAAAAAAGTGGGGTCAGTTAAGCCCCACTTTATTTGATAGATGAGATTCACGAAATCCCAAGTTATTTTAGATTACCTTTTTACATAATTGTTTTTATTTTAGCTGCTATATTTGTCAACAATAGCATTCATGATATCCCATTTTTTCTCCATATCTTCAACCAATTTAAATTGTGTTCTACAGCGATCCAAATTGTGTGTAGCATATTTTGTTTTAAAATAAGTATCACCTTGCAGATAATCGGTTAAAAAACGGATACCACATTCAAGTGTCATTACTTTTGCACCAAGTGGTAAAGCTTTTATCTCGGCTTGACTAAGACGACCATTACATCCCTCAATAAATCCTTTGGTATAGACTTCAAATAAATGCATATCACATTCAATTAATGATAAATCTTTCTCATCTTCAGCTCCAGTACTGGCACCAAAACGAATAGAATCACCAAAATCATTAATAGATAAACCTGGCATAACTGTATCTAAATCAATCACGCATATCCCTTGATGTGTTTTATCATCAATTAAAACATTATTTAATTTTGTGTCGTTATGTGTAACACGTAGAGGCAGTTCACCATTTTTTTGCATATCACTTAAAATATGTGTATCTTCTACATGTTTATAAACAAAATCAATTTCTTTTTGGACATCTTTTGCACGCTGACAGATGTCTTCTTTGACAGCTTTTTGAAAAACTTGGAAACGTGCAGCAGTATTATGAAAATCAGGAATTGTTTCATGGAGTGTATGAGCAGGATAATCTGCTAATAAACTTTGGAACTTTCCAAAAGCTAGTGCACTTTGATAAAAATCTTCTTCACTTTCGACTTCATCATATCCAGTTGCACAAGTGATAAAATGATATGCACGCCAGTATTCACCTTGACTATCTTGATAATAGGGTTTTCCAGATTTATTGAGAATGACAGTTAGTGTTTCTCTTTCTGGATCTCCACCATTTTGAATGATTTTTTTTCTTAAAAAATCAGTCACATTCATTATATTTTCCATGAGTTCAACAGGTTTTTTAAAGACATTTGTATTCATTCGCTGCAAAATAATAGGTACTATACCCATATGTTTTATTTTATATTCCAATAAATATGTGTCATTAATATGGCCACTACCATAGGGGCAAGCGTTAATGATTTCACCAACAAAATCAAAATGTGAAATAACTTCGTTAAGGATTGGTTCATTAATCATTGTTTCTCACCCCATAACATTGTAGGATATATACCATCTTTTTTCATCTTTTCAATGGCTTCTACGATTATTGGTTTGTCTTCTTTATAAGTGACCCCATACCATTGATTGGCTGTTGTTAAAACTTCAACTGTTGCCTTTTTTTTATTTAATAGATGGCTGACAACACTAGGAATAAAATATTCACATTTTAATGGATTGGATATCAATCCATCATCTAAGAAAGGTTGTAATCCATCACTGATTTCTTTGATAATACTTTTTGAAAAGCCCCATAGATTCATTGAAACAGTTGCTTGAGATGGCAAATCATACCATTTGTTATCATCTTCACTATAAGCCGCACCATGATCTGTCTTTTTGATTTTCGTTCTTTCAATAATGTTGATTAATTGATGTTCTTCATTAACTTCACATACGCCTCTAGCTACTGTTCCATTTTCTGTTAGCGTTTTTTCGATTTGATAACCTACCATAGCATAACGATATTGCGTATCATCAGTATGCTGCAATAAATAATCATAAATCAATTGAAAAGCTTCTACTCCATAATAATCATCAGCATTAATGACTGCAAAAGGACCATCAATAATATCACGACAACAATATATTGCATGGGCAGTTCCCCATGGCTTTTGTCGCCCTTGAGGGACGATGTTTCCTAAAGGAATATCATTAATTTCTTGATATGCATAATGAACTTTCATTATTTTAGACATGCGATTTCCAATGATTTCTTTAAAATCTTTTTCAGTTTCACGTTTGATAATAAAAATCACTTCTTCAAAGCCAGCACGTTTGGCATCGAAAATAGAAAAGTCAATAATAATGTGTCCATCACTATCAATTGGATCTATTTGCTTTAATCCACCATAACGACTCCCCATTCCAGCTGCCATAATAACAAGTACGGGTTTTTTCATAATCTTCACTCCTTTATAGTTATCCAGCGAAGCTCCATTGGCAATAAGTTGAGGGTTTCAACTTTTTGTCCAGAAATATAAAGATCACTTGATAATGCTTCTGTAGTATTGTTAATGACAGCAATCTTACCAACCTTTTCAAATGCAGCCACTTCTGTATTGACATTGCTGACATAATATTTCTTCATTTCATCTTCTTTGCCTGCTGCCCAATAAATAGCTCTTAAAAGAAGACGACAGTTTTGTGGAGAATAAGGCAATCCAGCAAAATAGATGCTACGACCTTTTCCATAGGTATTTGTTACTAACTGTGCATATCCATGATGCTGATTTAAGATTTGATAATTCTCACCATGAGCATAGATGCCATTCATACCTTCACCAAAGTCAATTTGTCCATCGATATCTTCTAATAAGAAGTGATGTGAATCCACTTCATTATATTTATCATGACTTAACGTAAAACCAACTTCTTTATCAACACCAAGAACATCACTTAGTTGGAAGAATTGTCCTTGGTGCTGATAGGCAGTTGGTTCACCAACACCAATAAATCCACCACCTTGATCTACCCATTGTCTGATTTTTGTAACAACAGTTTCATCAATCCAATTTTTTTCACCTGACCATGATGTATAAGCACTTCCTGCATTAATAACAACTTTATATTGATCAAGTTGACCATTTTTAATATCGTCAAAATTAATAAAGTCAATATCAATAGGCATCCCACTTAAGCATTCAATAATTCCAACATAAGAATAAATTTCACGATACCATATAGCATGATGAACTTGGTTATTCATCCAACGGCGAGATGCACCCCAGCAATTTAAAATTGCAACTTTAAATGGAGAAACATAGGCACTTGTTCCTTGAATTGTATCATGAATATCTCTAAATTCATCAACAACATGAGTAATTGTATCAATAAAACCAGGCCACTGTAAGGCTAATTTTAAATATCCACCATACCCAATACGATCTAAAGGACTTCTTAATATTGCACGTCTGGCTTTTAACCAATTACTATGGGCCTCGCCAATAGGGTCACCACCTTCAGTGAAAACATCTGGGAAGAAGTAAGGAAGGAGGCGACCTTCAGTATATTTGACACCTTTAATATCAGAAATCATACGCATTGTGACACCGTCACCAACAGAACCAACAACTGCATCTAATCCAATTGTTTCAAAATATGGTCCATAAGGTTCTGTACCAATCCAATGGTCACCTAAGAACATCATGGCTTCTTTGCCATAACTATGCACGATATCGACTAATTCTTTAGCGAGTTTGCAAACTTCTTGTTGCTGGAAATCAATAAAATCTTTAAATTCTCGAGAAGGAACTCTAAATAAAGAATTGTGGTATCCTTGATCTACAATAAATTCAGGTCTAAATTTATAACCAGCCCATTTTTCAAATTGTTTAAGAATATAAGGAGATACACTTGCACTATATCCAAACCATTCAACGAATTTCTCACGCTTTTGATCATCAAATGTTAAAGTGAATTGATGAAAGAAAGTTGTAAAACGAATGACATCAATATGAGGATTATCCTCACAGAATTTTCTGAGTTTTTCTTTGACAAAAACTTGTGTTTTCGGTTGTCTCACATCAAATGTTAATTGATGAGGAGCATCTTTCCAGTCGTTTGTAATGAAGTTATACATATGCACAGGATCCCATATCAAAAAGGCTAAGAAACTGACAGTGTATACATGGTAGGGAATTGTTTGAATGGTTACACTGCAATTTTCCTCACTATAAGTCCATTGTGATGTTGGGACGATTTCACCGGTAGTGCGGTCAATCACTTCCCACCATTCATAAGGATCATCAATAAAATTTGGCTTTAATTGTTCAGTATGAAAACCTTTCATTAAACTGATTGTAAGTGAAGTGTTTCTAGCAGTATAGCGATCAGTTATTAAATATTCTTGCTGAATTTCTTCAGGATGAGCGAGTGCCCAATCATTATCTTTTCGTGTTGTATAATAAGTTGCATAAATTTTTGCATCTAAACCCAAGATTTCTTCTGGCATTTCTGTACCATCACAATCTCGAATAGCATCTGCTCCCAATTTCTCTTTCAATGCAATTGTTTGATCAATTACATCTAAATCAGTAGGGAGAGTTAATCTTCCATAATTTTTCATGATTTATCCCTCGTGATTTTCCAAAATATTTAATTCAGTTTCTTTATCAAAGAAATGTGTTTTATTCATGATATAAACAAAGGCACCTTCATCGTTCGCTCTTAATGGTGTACTACCAGGAACTTTAACAACAAAAGGCACATCATCTTTTGTCATATGAATAAAGCTTTCTGAACCCATTAATTCAACAACATCAACTTTGTTTTGGAATGATGCTTCAGGATGATGCATGATGTATTGAGGATGCGTAGAAATATCTTCTGGTCGAATTCCCATTGTCACAGTTTTTCCAATGTATCCTTTATCTTTAAGTATTGTTGCTTTAGATTCTGGTATTTCTAATGTAATATCAGATAATTCAATATATAACTTTCCTTCTTTTTCAATGATTTTTCCATCTCTAAAGTTCATTTGAGGACTACCAATAAAACCAGCAACGAATTTATTGATAGGATGTTCATAAAGATAAGTAGGAGCAGCAACTTGCTGAACACGACCATCTTTCATAACAACAATTCTTGTTCCCATTGTCATGGCTTCCGTTTGATCGTGAGTGACATAAATAAATGTTGTACCAAGTTGCTGATAAATTTTTAAAATTTCAACACGCATTTGTACTCTTAACTTAGCGTCTAAGTTACTAAGTGGTTCATCCATTAAGAAAACTTTTGGTTCACGGACAATCGCTCTTCCTAAAGCCACACGTTGTCTCTGCCCACCAGAGAGCGCTTTAGGTTTACGATCCAAATATTGTTCAATATCTAATGCTTTGGCAGCGGCACGAACTTTTTGATCAATCACATCTTTAGAGACTTTCGCAATCTTTAGTCCGAAAGCCATGTTATCGTAAACTGTCATATGAGGATAGAGTGCATATGATTGGAATACCATAGCAATGTCTCGATCTTTTGGAGCAACATCATTCATCAGTGTATCATCAATGTAAAGTTCTCCTGCTGAAATATCCTCCAATCCAGCAATCATTCTTAGGGTTGTAGATTTTCCACATCCGGAAGGACCTACAAAAACAATAAATTCTTTATCAGCAATATCTAAGTTAAAATCAAAGACAGCTTGAACATTATTGTCATATATTTTATCTATATTTTTAAGTGATAATGTAGCCATTATATTTCCTCCTATTTATATTTCTTATTGTATAAATATAGTAAGACCAATAAACCAGTCAAACCTACAAGTTCCATGCCAAGTCCAGCATAACCAACATTTTGTTGTCCAAAGCATACCAGTCCAAATGAAATGACAAAGCAAATAGCAGCGATTATATTTTTTGTTGTATTACTCATATCAGTTCACCTCTAATCTTTCAATCCACCAAGAGTCATCCCTTGGGTTAATTTCTTTTGAACCATGATATACAAGATCAGTGTTGGCAACATAACAATAACCAATCCAGCATATAATTGACCATAATTTGCAGCTGCCATTTGTCCTTTAGATAAAGTGACCAATCCAACAGGTAAAGTCTTAGATGCACCAGGCATTAATGTCAATGCAATGATGTATTCATTCCAAAAGGCTAAGAAGTTAAATAAGATAACTGTAATAATACTTGGTTTTGCCATTGGGGCCATGACTTTCATCATTGTCTTAAAATATCCACATCCATCTATAAATGCAGCTTCTTCGTAAGCTTTTGGAAGTGTTCTAAAATAACTGCTTAGCAGATAAACTGTAAAAGGAATAGCAGTCGCCGCATAAACAATGGCTAAAACAACAATATTATCTAAAAAGAAGAAATCTCCAATGATATCATAAACAACATCATCCCAAGATGTTAACATTAAGAAAATAGGGACAACAATGTAATTCACATTGATAAACAAACCACCCATAAAAGCAGTATTAATGAGTTTCTTACCTTTGAAGTCAAATCTTGCTAAAACATAAGATGCTGGTAATGCAATGATAACAAGTAAAAATAAACCTAAAGCAGTTACAATAACTGAATTTAAGAAATATTCAGCCATATTGGCTTTTTCAAAAGCATCAATAAAGTTTTGAATATAAAAACTAGCAGGTAATGACCATGGACTTCCCTGGAATTCAGCATTTGTTTTTAAAGAAGACATAAATACCCATATAACAGGAACTATGATTGATATAGCAAGTGTAATTAAGGCAACATACACAAATATTTTATAAAGTTTACCACTACTTATTTTTTCTTTTTTCATGTGTGTCCCTCCTTAGAATTCATATTCTTCACGTTCTGTTACTTTATTAATAACAGCACTCAATAAGAATGAGAAAATAAATGTAACAGCACCAATAGCCATACCATAACCATAACTTGCATTGTTATAAGCTTGATCATAGAGGTAGAAGAGCAGAACACGGCTGGCACCATCTGGTCCACCAGTTGTCATAACTTGAACCAATAAGAAACTTAAGTTAATTGTACTAATAACAAAGAAAGTTAAAGTTGTACGAATATTGCTCCAGACAAGTGGAAGAGTAATTGTAAAGAATTGTTTGATTTTTCCACAGCCATCAAGTTCAGCTGCTTCATAATAATGAGCAGGAATAGATGACATACTAGCCATATACATAACCATATAATATCCAATCGCTTGCCAAATCAATGCAAAGGCAATTGAATACATGACAATAGACTGATTTCCTAAATAAGGGATACCTTGCCAATCTTTGCCCATAAATATGCCCAAGACACTATTTAACAATCCATTTGCTGAAGGGTCATAAATGGCTGAGAAGATAGCTCCAATAACAACTATTGATAATATATTAGGAATGTAAAAAATAACTCTAAAGAAATTTTGTCCTTTTAACTTTTCTCTGACTAATATTGATGCGAATATAATAGCAAGAGCAAGTGTAAATATTGTCACAATGACAATGACAAATATTGTATTTTGGAAAGCTCTAATAAAGTTCATATCTTTAAATAAAATCAAGAAGTTATTGAGCCCAACAAATGTTTTTTCATCAGAAAATCCGCCCCATTTTAATGTCGACATGAGAAAGACATTAATGGTTGGATAAACCATAAAGACTGTGAATAAAATAACTGCAGGAGCAAGACATAAAATGATAAAACGTCTTTTTTCTTTTTTCTTATTCATAGTAATCCTCCTTCTTACTTATAAGAATAGGCGGTGTTCCCACCGCCTACCTCGTGTTTTTTATGAAACTATTTATTTGCATCTGCAATTTTTTGAACTGCATCTACAGAAGCGTTATACCATTCATCAACTGTTTTATCACCAGAAACAACTGAGTTAATAGAACCAAATAAGATTCCAGTTTCACCAGTTAAAGTTACACCTTCAACAGCATTCGCTGCCATAAATGTTGAACTGTTTGTTTTTACACCTTTATCAGCCATTGTAAACATGAAACTATCAGATTCAGCAACTCTCTTTTCAGAACCTTTGATTGGAATTAAGAAACCTGCTTTGTAAATTTCTTTTTTAGGATCTTCGCTCTTTTTCATTGCTTCTTCATCTAAAGCACCATATTTGTAGAATAAATCAGCTGCTTCATCGCTATAGCAGTAAGCCATGAATTTCATTGCTAATTCTTTATTTGCAGCTTTTTCAGGAACATACATTTGTTCTACGAAGTTAGTTGAATATGAATCTCCACCAGCTTTAGCAGCAGGAATACCAGTGATTCCCCATTCAAAACCATCAGGAGTTGTTGCGGCCATTTCACCTGGTAACCAAGTTCCGTTAGGGCAGAATAATGCTTTACCATCAATAATTAATTGTTGATTTTTTGTGAAGTTATCACCATTAGCATTTGCAACTGTAGTAGGAGCAGTATATTTTGCTAATTTACCAACGATTTCAAATGCTTCTTTCACTTCTGGAAGTTTCCAAGCATCTACATCATAACTAATTAATTTTGCATAAGTTTCAGGACCAGCAGTTGCATTCAATAATGAAGTGAAGAATGCATCAAAGTAACCAGCAGTAGGATAAGTAAATAATGAAATTCCTTCTTTCTTTGCTTCTTCAGCTAATTTCCACATTCCATCCCAATCTTTTGGAACTTCCCATTTCTTTTCTTTGAATAAACCAGCATTATAGAATAATCCACAAGGCGCATTATTTAATGGTGCTAAATATAATTTCCCATCACCATAAGGGTCAGCAGTTGCTCCTTGAACAAATGAAGATAAAATTTTGTCTTTAACTTTTGTGCTTTCACCAGGGATTTCTGTATCTAATAATGCAGAAATATCAGCGATTTGTTTTTCTTTGATAAGTGTGTCAGTTAAACCACCAACTCCACCTACAGTTAAATAAATGATGTCAGGCACATCTTTCCCAGCAGTGATTTTTGGTCTGACAACATCACTAATCTTTTTGTCAAAAGTTGCATTGATTTTCACACCATTATCAGCTTCGAATTTCTCAATGACTTTTTTCCAGCCTTCAGTACCATAACCACCATCAAGACCAGCGATTGTTAATGTTTTTCCATCAGTAGTGTCTTTATCTTTGGTTCCGCAACCTACAAGTAAAGAACCTAACATCAAAACAGAAAGTCCTAAAGATAACACTTTTTTTGTTTTCATTTTCTTGTTTTCCTCCTTCATGATATCTTATAATACCAATATATCTAAATGTAACCGCTTTATCTACCTAAAAATTGTTAATTGTTTTATATATATTGTTTTTTGCGTAAAAAAATTATAAAATAGAAATGAAATAAAGGAATGGTGATATTGATGAGTAATAATAGAATAGATATTTCTAGAAATGATATTTTTGATTATGAAGCAAGGCTGATTTATATAACCTATTCTAAATTTGAAAATGATTGGACATCTTTAATGCATTTTCATCCTTTTTCAGAAATATTTTATGTTGTTGGAGGAAAAGGAAAATTTACAGTTGAAAATGATACTTTTGATGTCAAACAAGATGATATGATTATTGTGAATCCAAATGTTTATCATCATGAGGATAGTGATGGAGATCATCCATTGGAATATGTTGTTTTAGGGGTGGAAAATCTTTCTTTTGGTTTAAATGGTGAAGATAATGAATTTTTATATCAGAGTTTCGAAAAGAATAATGATGATATTCAATATTATATTACAAATCTTTTGACTGAGAGTGAAGAAAAACAGATGGGTTATGAAAATGTCTGTCAAAAATTATTTGACTTATTTTTATTGAAAGTTATGCGATATATGAAATTGAATTTAAGTGATAATCCAATCCAAAAACCGATGAAGAGAGAAATTAGGATGATTTGTCAATATATTGATCAAAATTATGCTGAAGATATGTCATTAGAATCTCTTGCTGAATTTATGAAGATGAATAAATATTATATGGCTCATGAGTTTAAAAAGAATATTGGTGTTTCACCAATTAATTATTTGATTGAACGAAGAATTAAGGAATGTAAATCACTTTTAACAACGACCAGTTTATCAATTGCTGAAATATCTGAAACGGTTGGCTTTTCTTCGCAATCTTATTTCTCACAAATTTTTAAGAAGAATACCAATATGACTCCTAAACAATATAGGGATGAAAGTATATACAATAGTAAAGGGAAGAAAAAAGAAGAAGGACCATTATATCAAAAACAATATATTTTTAAATCAATCGAAGAATAGCAAGTGAATGATATGTTATATATAATATAGATAGAACAACCAATTATTTTCAGTGAAATTTATTGTCATCATTTTGATGATTTCATAGTTAAAGAAAGAAATTTAAAAAAAATATCATTTTTTGAAAAAAAGGCTTGCAAAAGGGTAAAGGAGATGATATTATAGATGAGCACTCGAGAGAGAGGGCAAGGGACATTGAAAACTAAACAGAAACACGTCAAAAAGAGAAACAGGAAACAAAGAGAGTCAAGAGAACAAGAAATTGTTTAGGAGATAGACAATGGAGAGTTTGATCCTGGCTCAGGATGAACGCTGGCGGCGTGCCTAATACATGCAAGTCGAACGCACTGATTAATCAGTGAGTGGCGAACGGGTGAGTAATACATAAGTAACCTGGCCTTGTGAGGGGGATAACTGCTGGAAACGGCAGCTAAGACCGCATAGGCAGAGGGGTCGCATGACCTCACTGTTAAATATCCCACGGGATAGCAGAAGGATGGACTTATGGCGCATTAGCTAGTTGGTGAGGTAGAGGCTCACCAAGGCGACGATGCGTAGCCGACCTGAGAGGGTGGACGGCCACACTGGGACTGAGACACGGCCCAGACTCCTACGGGAGGCAGCAGTAGGGAATTTTCGGCAATGGGCGAAAGCCTGACCGAGCAACGCCGCGTGAGGGAGGAAGTACTTCGGTATGTAAACCTCTGTTATAAAGGAAGAACGGCATATGTAGGGAATGACATATGAGTGACGGTACTTTATGAGGAAGCCACGGCTAACTACGTGCCAGCAGCCGCGGTAATACGTAGGTGGCGAGCGTTATCCGGAATCATTGGGCGTAAAGAGGGAGCAGGCGGCAATAGAGGTCTGCGGTGAAAGCCCGAAGCTAAACTTCGGTAAGCCGTGGAAACCAAATAGCTAGAGAGCAGCAGAGGATCGTGGAATTCCATGTGTAGCGGTGAAATGCGTAGATATATGGAGGAACACCAGTGGCGAAGGCGACGATCTGGGCTGCAACTGACGCTCAGTCCCGAAAGCGTGGGGAGCAAATAGGATTAGATACCCTAGTAGTCCACGCCGTAAACGATGAGTACTAAGTGTTGGGGGTCAGACCTCAGTGCTGCAGTTAACGCAATAAGTACTCCGCCTGAGTAGTACGTTCGCAAGAATGAAACTCAAAGGAATTGACGGGGGCCCGCACAAGCGGTGGAGCATGTGGTTTAATTCGAAGCAACGCGAAGAACCTTACCAGGTCTTGACATACCGATAAAAGCCTCAGAGATGAGGAAATAGCTATATCGGATACAGGTGGTGCATGGTTGTCGTCAGCTCGTGTCGTGAGATGTTGGGTTAAGTCCCGCAACGAGCGCAACCCCTGTTGCCAGTTACCATCATTAAGTTGGGGACTCTGGCGAGACTGCCTCTGCAAGGAGGAGGAAGGCGGGGATGACGTCAAATCATCATGCCCCTTATGACCTGGGCTACACACGTGCTACAATGGACGGATCAGAGGGAAGCGAGACCGCGAGGTGGAGCGAAACCCATAAACCCGTTCTCAGTTCGGACTGCAGTCTGCAACTCGACTGCACGAAGCTGGAATCGCTAGTAATCGCGAATCAGAATGTCGCGGTGAATACGTTCTCGGGCCTTGTACACACCGCCCGTCACACCATGAGAGTTGGTAACACCCGAAGCCGGTGGCCTAACCGCAAGGAAGGAGCTGTCTAAGGTGGGACTGATGATTGGGGTGAAGTCGTAACAAGGTATCCCTACGGGAACGTGGGGATGGATCACCTCCTTTCTAGGGAGAAGAGAAGACGTGGAGATCTGTTTAGTTTTGAATGTGCGTTGCGTGCATTCAAGGCAGGAACATTGAAAACTGAATAGCAAACTAGCAAAAACTTTTTACAACAGAAAAGAAGATAGATGAAGAAGAAACGAGATCAGGAAAGAGATTGAAGGTCGATTCATCTAGTTGCAAAAAACTAAGATAAACAAAAGAGAAAACAAGAAAAAGAACTTGAACACTTTAGGTTAAGCAAGAAAGAGCGTATGGCGGATGCCTAGGCACTAGGAGGCGAAGAAGGACGCAGCAAACGGCGAAACGCGGCGGCGAGCAGTAAGCAGGCTAAGACCCGCTGATGTCCGAATGGGGGAACCCGGCACATCGAGAGGTGTGTCATCATGCATTGAATATATAGATGCATGAGGCAAGACGCAGGGAACTGAAACATCTCAGTACCTGCAGGAGAAGAAAGTAAGAACGATTCCGTAAGTAGCGGCGAGCGAAAGCGGAGGAGCCCAAACCATCATAGCGATGGGGTTATAGGGGTGTCAGCAAAGTTGAGCGAGCATGATAGGAGAAGCGCAGGGGAAGGCGCAGCGAAGAGGGTGAAACTCCCGTATCCGAAATTGTGGGAGTGAGACGAGACAGACCCTGAGTACGTCGGGGCACGTGGAATCCTGACGGAATTATCGAGGACCATCTCGAAAGGCTAAATACTCCCTAGTGACCGATAGTGAACCAGTACCGTGAGGGAAAGGTGAAAAGAACCCCGGGAGGGGAGTGAAAGAGAACCTGAAACCATATGCTTACAAGAAGTCAGAGCCCGTTAAAGGGTGATGGCGTGCCTTTTGTAGAATGAGCCGGCGAGTTATGATATGGAGCGAGGTTAAGCAGGAGATGCGGAGCCGAAGCGAAAGCGAGTCTGAAAAGGGCGGAAGTTGCATGTCATAGACCCGAAACCGAGTGATCTAGCCATGATCAGGTTGAAGTTGGGGTAAAACCCGATGGAGGACCGAACCGACCCCCGTTGAAACGTTGGCGGATGAATTGTGGCTAGGGGTGAAATTCCAAACGAACTCGGAGATAGCTGGTTCTCCCCGAAATAGCTTTAGGGCTAGCGTCGCAGGAAGTGTCATGAAGGTAGAGCACTGAATATGTGATGGCCTCATCCCGAGGTACTGAGCATAATCAAACTCCGAATGTCATGAAGACATATGCGGCAGTCAGACTGCGGGTGATAAGGTCCGTAGTCAAGAGGGAAACAGCCCAGACCATCAGCTAAGGTCCCAAAATATATGCTAAGTGGAAAAGGATGTGGAGATGTCCAGACAACTAGGAGGTTGGCTCAGAAGCAGCCATCCTTTAAAGAGTGCGTAACAGCTCACTAGTCGAATGACTCTGCGCCGAAAATTTACCGGGGCTAAGCATAATACCGAAGCTATGGATTTATACGAAGTATAAGTGGTAGGGGAGCGTTCCTGACAGCGAGGAAGCATGATCGCAAGGACATGTGGAGCGTCAGGAAGAGAGAATGCCGGTGTGAGTAGCGGAACGTGGGTGAGAATCCCACGCACCGAAAACCCAAGGTTTCCAGAGGAAGGTTCGTCCGCTCTGGGTAAGTCGGGGCCTAAGGCGAGGCCGAGAGGCGTAGTCGATGGATAACGGGTGGAGATTCCCGTACCTGGCGAAGAGGCAATGGAGTGACGGAGAAGGCTAGGCGATCCAGCTGCTGGAATAGCTGGTGCAAGCGAGGTAGGGGACATCCAGGCAAATCCGGATGTTGAAACCCGAAGGCGTGAAGCGTATGGAACATTACGATAAGTACAGAAGTCGCCAAAGCAAGCTTCCAAGAAAAGCTTCTAGCAATAAACTCTTTGTCAGCCCGTACCGAAAATGGACACACATGGGTGAGGAGAGAATCCTAAGGTGAGCGAGAGAACTATAGCTAAGGAACTCTGCAAAATGACTCCGTAACTTCGGGATAAGGAGTGCTCAGTGAAAGCTGAGCCGCAGTAAAACGGCCCAAGCGACTGTTTACCAAAAACACAGCTCTCTGCCAAGACGCAAGTCGAAGTATAGGGGGTGACGCCTGCCCGGTGCTGGAAGGTTAAGAGGAGTTGTCATCCGCAAGGAGAAGCAATGAATTGAAGCCCCAGTAAACGGCGGCCGTAACTATAACGGTCCTAAGGTAGCGAAATTCCTTGTCAGGTAAGTTCTGACCCGCACGAAAGGCGTAACGATTTGGGCGCTGTCTCAGCTGTAGACTCGGTGAAGTCTTAGTACCTGTGAAGATGCAGGTTACCCGCGACTAGACGGAAAGACCCCATGGAGCTTTACTGTAGCTTGATATTGGATCTTGATGCATGATGTACAGGATAGGTAGGAGACTGAGAGACGGATACGCCAGTATTCGAGGAGTCGCCGTTGGGATACTACCCTTGATGCATTGAGGTTCTAACCGGACATCGTGAAGCCGATGACGGGACAGTGTCAGGTGGGCAGTTTGACTGGGGCGGTCGCCTCCCAAAGAGTAACGGAGGCGCCCAAAGATACCCTCAGCATGGATGGAAACCATGCGCAGAGTGCAAAGGCAAAAGGGTGTTTGACTGCGAGACCAACAAGTCGAGCAGGGACGAAAGTCGGGCTTAGTGATCCGGCGGTGCCGAATGGAAGGGCCGTCGCTCAACGGATAAAAGCTACCCTGGGGATAACAGGCTGATCTCCCCCAAGAGTTCACATCGACGGGGAGGTTTGGCACCTCGATGTCGGCTCATCGCATCCTGGAGCTGAAGTCGGTTCCAAGGGTTGGGCTGTTCGCCCATTAAAGCGGTACGCGAGCTGGGTTCAGAACGTCGTGAGACAGTTCGGTCCCTATCTGTCGTGGGCGTAGGAAGTTTGAGGAGAGCTGCCCTCAGTACGAGAGGACCGGGGTGGACAGACCAATGGTGCACCAGTTGTCACGCCAGTGGCACAGCTGGGTAGCTAAGTCTGGAAGGGATAAACGCTGAAGGCATCTAAGTGTGAAGCCCCCTCCAAGATGAGACTTCCCATTCAAAGCGAAGTAAGACCCCTCTAAGACGAAGAGGTAGATAGGTCATAGGTGCAAGCATAGCGATATGCTGAGCTGAATGATACTAATCGGTCGAGGGCTTAGCCTAGAAGAAGGGTTCAAGGAGAAAGAAGCTAGAGAGCTGTTCAGTTTTGAGTGCTCGTGCATTCAGGAGAAGGAAAGAGATCCGGTGGCGATAGGGTGATGGAGACACCTGTACCCATACCGAACACAGAAGTTAAGCATCACAGCGGCGAAGATAGTGCGCAAGTGCGACAATAGCAGGCTGCCGGTTCAATCCGGGAG